>DALTWK010000013.1 GCA_029987115.1 Methanocorpusculum sp. | reverse complement strand
ACTCAATTCACCGGCTCAGAAACCAGTGAACTTTCGAGGTAACAACATTAGATGCAGACCAATATAAACGTGACGAATTGTAATTCTTCGTTATCCTCATATGAAATTACATCGTATACATTATGAAATTCAGGTGAATTATCACGGAATACGATAAAATATCACTAAACGCAGTGAAATCTTGGGACGAAAATGAAATTGTCGAACTTTACCGTGCTGGTGGTTGGTGGGAAATGGGCTGGGATTCAGCTCAAATTCCGCGCTTAATTGATGGTAGTTTCTTTGTTATTGTTGCAATCGACCGCGCGGGTAAAACCGCTGGTATGGGGAGACTCATCAGTGATGGTTCCTCTGACTGCTATATCCAAGATGTTGTTGTTTTTCCCGAATATCGAAATAAGGGAGTCGGTACCAGAATCGTTCAAGCGCTTAAAAAATACGCGCTTGCAACTGGTCACACCTGGATAGGTCTTATCTCAGCCCCAGGGAAGGAAGAGTTCTATAATCGCGCCGGTTTCTCCGCCATGGATAAATATACTCCAATGCTGAAGGAAGAATAATCATGCTGAATATCAATCTGTTCAGGCCGATTACCTTTGATAATAAATATATTCTTGACAGATACCTCGAAGCATTTCCTCAGTTCCATTCTGAATATTCTCCTGTTACCATCCTCAGTTGGGAACATTATTCACCCTGTTATTTTGCCGAATATAAGAATCACCTCATCATCGACTGTATCTATGATGGAAAACATTCATTTCATTTTCCAATAGGAGATTTTAATCCAGATCTTGTTTCAGAACTCGTTACATTTGCCCATTCTCTTGATGCATCAATCTCCGTTTTCGATGAGGCACTGCTAGAGCCGATTTCCAAACTCTTTCCAAACCTTATCGTTGAAGAGCAGGATGGTTATTTTGAATACTGCTACAAATCAGAGACTCTCGCCTATCTCCCTGGAAAAAAATATGTTGGTATCCGCGGACAGATTAACAAATTTCATCGTGAATATACCTACACTGTTGAAAACATTACCTCTAAGAATCGCCCTGAGGTACTGCAGATGATTCGTACCTGGAGTATAGATAAGAATGCCGAATCTAACTATACCCTCTCTGAAGAGTCCAGAGCAGTATCCATTTCCTTCTCACATTGGGATGATTTGAATCTCGAAGGAATCTGCATCAGAATGGATGATGGATGTATCGGCGCGGCATCGATTTGGGAAACGAGCCAAACAGATATGGTACTAATTCACTATGAAAAAGGACTCAAGCGTTACCCGGGCATCTTCAAAATCATCAATCAAGAAACTGCACGCCGTCTCAAAGAGCGTTATGTGTGGATTAATAGAGAAGGAGATATGAAAGAGCCTGGTCTTCGGGAGTCAAAACGCCGCTATCACCCAGAGCGTTTTGTCAAAGCCTTCTCTCTTGATACTCATTTAATAGATGATACAACCCATATGTAAGACGGATGAATCTGCTGTATGAACTCTCCGGAGAGAATCAGGAACTCTCTGCCGCCGAAATTGCTTGTGTCGGAACGGTGACGTCACGTGCAAACGGCATCGCAGTCGCTGATACTCCTTATCCGAAAGAGACAACACGGCTCGCTGAAACTCACACAGTCTCCGAACTTCTCGGAGAATGTGACGGAACCTATCATGCTCTGCAGGAACTCCTTGAATCTCTTGCAATAACTGCTGATACGACCTATTGCTGTCGGGCTCGAAAGATTCATCCGGCTGTCGTTGATGCATCCCAGCTCGAACTAGAGAAAATGATGGGATCGCTGATAACTGGAAAAGTTTCCTTTAAAAATCCGGAAACTGTCTATCGCGCAGTGTTCAGCGACGGTCATTGCTGGCTTGGACGTGTACTCTACACGATTGATCGTGGAGGGTATGCTTCACGAAATCCTAGCCAGCGTGCATACTTCCATCCGGGAGTGATGATGCCCCTGATGGCACGGGCTCTGGTTAATCTAACCTGTGTCAAACCAGGAGAACTGCTTCTGGACCCATTCTGCGGAACGGGGGGTATGCTTCTTGAAAGCCACATAATGGGGGTGCGTGCGGTTGGAGGCGATTATGATTCCGAGATGCTTGGTGGATGTAAAATGAACATCCCAGACGGTTGCATAATTCGCGCCGATGCAACAAAAATGCCATACCCAGACGAATGCTTCGATGCTGTAGCAACCGATTTGCCATACGGGCAATCAACGCGAATCGGCGCCGACACACTCGATGCACTCTACCGTGGCTCGCTTAACGAAATCAGACGTGTTCTGAAAAAAGGACGAAAAGCCGTCGTTGTGACCCACAAAGACATTCGTTCCTTTGCCGAACCTGCAGGTTTTGAAGTAGCCGGTTTCTATGAACAATATGTTCACAAAAGCCTCACCCGTCGTATCTTAGTTCTGCAATAAATATGAACAACTCCCCGAAGAAAGAATCCATGCTGGAATGGATTTCCCGACAATTCAACAATTACAAACCGGAGCGATCAGTAGCATTGCGTGCCCTCAGACATATGCGCCCTGCCGATCGTAAATCACTTTTCTCAGAAGACATTATGCTGATGCGAACTGCAGAAGGGTATTGGTTTGAATATCTCATCTACGAGCAACTACTACGCTCGGCATCCGAAACAAAAACTATCAAAAAGATTGTCCGAAAAGGAGCCGATGTCAAACATAAGAAAATCAAGAATCAGCTTGGTCTTAATGGGATATATTCCGCGGACAAAGGAGACATCAGAGTCCGCGGAAATGGCCAAGACCTTGCTGAAGTTGATCTCCTTCTCTTCGACAATAATGACAAAGTTGTCTTCTGTGAAATTGTTACCTCGCCATCTGACCTGAAAGAACTTGAAGAAGAAATCATTTACAAGAAAAAACTCTTCGGTTATCTTTTCAGCCAGGAACATGTCGGATTTATTCTCTTCTCATCAGTTGACATCTCGAACACTCAAACAGTCCGCCGTCTGAAAGCAGATCCTGACAATGCCTTCATCTGCACGAACAGCTGTGAAAGTATGAAGAACTGTCTGATGAACCTGCGCATCATGAATCTACCAACCCAGCAGGAAAACCATCCTAAACTGGTTAAAGCTGAAGACCTTCAAACGACACCGTTTGATTACAAAAAACTGCATGACGAAGCACTTGCACAGTTATACTTTGCCGAAGAACATGACCTGACAGCAAACCAATTCTTTGACAATCCATCGGTATCACCTCTGGTGAAGAAAGTTATCTGCGGCGGACTGTATCCATCAGCAATCAAATCACTCATACAGAATCACGGCATCCGTCTGAAATCCGTTCAACTCACTGTAGATATGATTATGACTGATTACTCGAAGGTCATTGTAGCAGTTGATTTCCCTGAAATTGAACCAGTGGTCTATCTGAAACCACGGAAAAAACGCGAATATCTAAAGATGGTGCCTGCCTCAACCGGCGGATTCAAATACGAACGCCCAACACCGTCCCGAGTAGGTTTCTATCTCTGGCTTGAAACAATTAAACCGGCAATTGGTGCTGAACGCCTGGAAACAGTACTCAACTACTGCGCAAATGAAATAACCGCATTTCCGAAAGTTGGTAAACCGGAACGTCAGCCAGATCCAGAACCGGGAAAATCAAATACACCCAAAAAAGCAAATCCGAATTCCAGGAGACGGCACCGCTCCAAAAAATACCACAACAATAAAAAATAATTTTTAGCGTTTCAGAACGCCAACTTCGGAGAGCATCTCCGGAAGATATTCTTTTGTTACGAAGTCAAGACCGTGACTTGCGAATGCCTGTTGTTCAGACTTCAGTCCCATCTGCAGCTGTAGATTAATCTCTTTTTTCCAGAACTCATTGTCAAATCGCGGATCGGTCAGTTCCGCTTTGAGTGCTTCCACATCTTTATCCGAGAGTTTGTCTGCTGGCAGATTGTAGCGCTGAATATCCGACGGTTTTACCCCGATGAATTTTGCAGACGGTGTTGCAAGGAACTCAGACATATGTGCCGTCTTGATAGAACCGTAGGCAACTGATGCATAGATACGGTAGGACCACGGATCCCCATCAGTGAAGACAATAATCGGAAGGCCAAGTTCTTCATTCATGCGCTTGAGCATACGGCGTGATGCACGCGTCGGCTGACCTTTCAGGTGGAAGAGAATCGTGTTGTACTCTTCATCGAACCCGTTTTCCTGTAAACGGGAGAACATACCACCAGTTTCAAGTGCAATAACGCAGGTAGCATCATGATCAACCAGTTCAACCGTCTCAACATTGTTCGGAATGTTGTATCCGGCTTCTCCTACATCATCCTGACAGTGAATCGTCTTCGGACCGCGACGGGTATTTTCCCGGACACGGAGCGGACCGAACATGGATGCACCATCTTCTTCCGGTCTCATGTGGAAATGTTCGCGCTGTAATTTTGTGATGATTTCCAAATCTTCAACTAGATAGTTACTTTCATTCTGCGCGTGGAATGCCGCCTGCTTCCACCCTTCCGAGATGTAGTACATTTCTCTCAAGGTTGAAGAACGATTTTCCGTGAGTTGCATCTTAATGAAATCGATGACATATGCCATCTTCAGCATGTGAATTGCTGACTTTGCGGTTCCCGCATCACGAGTGGATTCACGATCGCCATATTTCCAGACTGCAGCATCATCATCATAAGCGAGATTGTGTTTTGTTCGAGTGGGAAGCGTAATGGATGGAATAGTTCCACTGTCCAACTGATCATACCAGACCTTTGCTATCTCCATCAGACGCTGCTTGGAAGCAAGGTCTATCTCTTTCATATCAGGCATCTAAATCAACCTCCACTTTCAGATTTTCTGCAACACCCTGCATCTGAATCAATCCCCCGCCCTGACCTTTGTACGTGACTTCGAACGATTCTCCTGCCTCAAGGGTAAATTTCCAAATCTTAGTGTATTCTCCATCCAGTTCGGTAACAAACGTAACAGGAACGGTGGCATCTTCAGCGCTGTCCTGAGAGATATCGTACAGAGTAATCTCCTGCGGTTTTGTCGTGTAGTTATCGATGTGGATCATAACTTCTCCACCGGTACATTTCTTCTTCAGAACAACGCGGCGCATTATGCGACCTTCGATAAGCGATGTATCCGGAACAGGGAGTTCAACAATGTCTGCCACCTTTTCAGCAATCAACGGAATGACTGCACAGATTGCGCGTGCACGGTCATCCTGAAGTTTGTTCTTTTCACGGCGTGATAGGAATAGCTTCAAATCGCGACCGAGTTCCTGTAGTGCAAGAACAATTTCACGTTCCACTTCGGGAACCGATGCAACCGCATCCTTGGACTCGCTGGTGAACGGAACATTGGTTGCCGCAACGTGAACCAGAATCAGAATCGGACCAACTGGCAGCCCCTGTTGGGAAAGACCGTAAGTCTTCCAGTTAACACTCTGAATTGCATTGGTAATAGCACATGCTCCCTGCTGGTACAGAAGTGGAACACGGTTTGCAAATCTGAGCAGTGTTGCCTGTCCTTCCGATTCGAGTTTTCCCCCATACCCGATTGCCGCTTCAACAATGAAAGAATGACCACCATAGACATTTCCTGGCCTAGTCCGCGCTTTGATGAAATCAAGTTCAAACTCCTTTTCCATTCCTTTGACAATCAGGTCTTCAGTAATAGGAGATAAACACTGAGATGCGGTTGGAGCAGGAATCTTTGTAGTCTGCATTGCATTCAGCAGGTCAGAGAGTTTTTCAAGAGTAATCTTCGATGCTTTCAGGTCTTCGGCAAGCTGTGCATTTGAACAGATTTCCGTTGCGGTCTTTGGTCCAACCTTGGAGAAACTCTCCGTCAGGAATTCTTTGAGCGGAAGTTCGGAAGCCGCGGTCATACGTTTCAGAACACCAAGCTCGATACCGTATGGATGTGGCTTAATGGCAACTGGACATGGCGGGACTTCTGCAGAAACACGGTCAAAGACAAATGCTTCATCATCGAGTTCTACCCGGAACTTTGCATGTGGATTGACAATAGACGTATACTTCAGATATTCCAGAAGTTTCTTCTTTGCGGCAATGTTACTCTTGAATTCCAATTCAACACGGGTTCCGTGCGGAAGAATCCAGTCAACTTCTTCGTGAGAGATGACCTCCGGTTCATTGGTTTCCGTTTTGATGGAGATAGCCATCTTGTGCGCCTTTCTCGTGGCATCGGTTCTGGAGATAACTGTTGTCGGTTTTCCAGTTGTCAGTTGGGCATAAAGAACCGCTGCGGAAATGCCGATACCCTGCTGACCGCGCGTCTGACGAACCTGATGGAACCGAGACCCGTAGAGCAGTTTTGCATATACCGATGGCATCTTCTCGGGAATGATTCCCGGGCCGTTATCTTCAACAACGACACGGAAGATATCCTCCTTAATTCTGCGAACGGATACTAAAATGTCTGGGAGAACCTGTGCTTCCTCGCAGGCATCAAGTGAGTTGTCAATTGCTTCCTTGACGGTGGTGATAATTCCACGAGTTGGAGAGTCGAAACCCAGCATATGCTTGTTCTTTTCAAAGAACTCGGCTACACTGATACTTCTCTGATTTTTTGCTAGTTCATCTGCTAATACCATTCAGTACCTCATTGATAGCTTCTGAAAGCGTCAGTTCCTTTTGTTCTGCAGTTGCCAGATTCTTAAGCATGACTGTTCCTTTCTCCGCTTCCTTTGTACCGATGACAAGCGCGTGGGTCGCCTCCGCTTTGATAGCGGACGAAAGCTGTGCGCCGAACCCACGGTCGAGAACATCCATTACTGCAGGAATGCCTGCATCTCGGAATGCCTTTGCACCTTTGTATGCTGCCTCTCTGCTTTCCTTTGTGCAGACAACAGCAACGTTGACGCCTTTCTGTGGTTTGAACTCACCGATGGATACTGCAACTCTGTCAAAACCGATACCGAATCCGCAACACGGAGTGTCTTTTCCTCCGAAGAGATGGGCAAGACGGTAGACACCTCCTCCTAAAATCTGATTCTCGGCACCAAGATTGTCTGCAAATCCTTCGAAAACCATCCCGGTGTAGTAGTCGAGACCACGAGCAATACCAAAGTTTAAGATGACTGGGACTTCTAGCGCCTTGAGATAGTTAAAAGTTGCAATGATGCGTTCCTTTTCCGGAATATCTCCAGTAATCTTGAAGACATCATCAAGGGACTCGGCTTTAGTTAGTCCCATGAGCGGTTCGAAGAGTTCCGGTTTTCCAAGTTCAGAAAGCGTATTCTTCAGGATTTCTTCATCGCGTTTATCGAGAGCAGCCATGACTTTTCTCTGCTCAAAAGTATCAAAGTTTGCCAGGAGATGTTTCATCGGTGCAAGGTGACCCACCTTGACAACAAAACGGACGCCGGTGCTTTTGAGGATATTGTAGGCAACGGCAACAATTTCAGCATCTGCCTCAGGCGTATCTGCGCCGATAAGTTCACAACCAAACTGCCAGAACTGACGATAGCGTCCTTTCTGCGGGCGTTCGTATCGGAAACACTCTTCAAAGTAGAACCAGCGGAGCGGTTTCGGTGCAACCTGCGCTTCGTTTACATAGGCACGAATGGTCGGTGCCGTCAGTTCCGGACGAAGAGCAATCTTTCTCCCGCCCTTATCTTCGAAAGTATACATTTCTCCAAGGATACCCTCTCCTGACTTTAAGACAAAGAGTTCCTGTTCTTCAAACATCGGGGTCGCAACTTCTCCATATCCGAATGATGCTGCGACCTTGCGCATTTTCTGTTCCAGTTCACGGCGCTGTGCCATTTCATCTGGTAAGAAATCCCGTGTTCCGCGTGGCTTCTGTATCATGGTTTTCTCCTGGGAGCAGATCCTAAAAATCTCTGCATTGCTGTTTCACTTCCGGTCCAGACATCTTCCTTTTTGACTCTTGAATGGAGGTAGAGTGCAAGAAGAACTGCACCGATACCGATGAACATGAATGCCTGATTGGTTAAAAGCGGAGTGCAGAGTGCACACCCAAACCAGGCAATTGCTGTATAAATTACCCCCTGATATGCGGCTTTCCGATATCCCGGGAGGGCAGTACGTGCAAATATTCGTGCATCACGGAGCCAAAGGAACGACATAACTGCCGCTCCAAAAATAGCGACACAAACAATTGGATCAAATACGAGTGAAATCCCATCAGTCATTATTACTGTAACTATTGGATGGAAGAGTAGATTAAGGTGTCATATATGGAGAGGTGTTGTCCCAAAATCTATTTTTAGAGAGAGGTATAATATGATACGGTATCAGGCCGAGATAGTCTAGTCCGGAAAGGCGGTGGCCTTGAAAGCCTCTGGTGGCAACACCTCGGGAGTTCAAATCTCCCTCTCGGCGCTTCTTTTCAATTATTCATTATCAAAACAGCAATCCAAAGTAGCAAATGCGCCGACAATCAAAATTTCGAAGAAGAAAATAAAAAAAGATTACTGGCGTTTCTGCACGGATGCATAAATTTCCTGCATGCGTGCGTCAACTGCCTGCATCTGTCCCTGAAGCTTGGTCATGTTCTCAGAGAGTCTCTTTGCCGAGGCGTCCATCTCAGTAATTCTGTCGCGGAGATAAGTTACTGCTTCCTCAACAGTTTTTTCAACGGTTACACCGGCGCCGATTGTGACAAGCATCTTGTGTGCATCCTGAAGTGTTGCTGGTACAGACACTCCTCCACCTAATGGAAGAAGCGCAGTAACCTCACCTTCAGTTGCGCCCAGAGATTCGAGAGTTGCAATAGAAGTGAATGCTTCACCCTTTGCAGTCTCGATAAATTTCAACTGTTCCGCGAGCATGGTATACTGCTCGGAATATTCAGTTGCGTATGCCTGGAGGGACTGAACTTCCTGCTCCAGGGACATTTGATTGGTATTAGTTGCCATCGATACCCTGTACGGACTCGATTGCAATATACTTGCGTTCCAGTCTGTGCTTGCTTCCGATAGTTGCGAGTGTGAACTCACCTGCAAGTTTTGCGGAAGGTGCTTCGACTACTTTTGTGAAGGGCTTCATCTCTCCATCATTACGGAACAGGCCCTTAACTTCGAATTTCGGCATTGTTATTTCACCTCACTCAAATCCAAATACATCTTCAATTCGACCAAGTTCGAAACCACTGGTCGTGTTTCCTGCAAGGTATCCTTTGTTGTTGATAATCATGCCTGCTCCAATTAGATTGGAACCCATGTTTACCGAGCCAGTTCCCACTGGGAAATCTGCAACAGGAATCTGAGATTCCAGATTTGCAATCTCTTCTGGGGAACTCTTTGCCGGAAGAAGGATACCATTGTTGCTGATTGCACAGGTCATACCGACAGTACCGACACCTGCAAAAGAAATCGGAATAGTCGGAACCTTCAGGAACTCACCGACGATTCTGCGCATCTCAGACGACATGTCCGGGTGCACAAGTGCGAATGAATCATTGGCCAGAATCACATTCCCTGCAGCATTCATTTCTTCACCTAGCAACAGAACATCATTGTATTCCTGCAAGAGGTCAAGTTCTGAATCCTGAATAAGACCGGATACTACGAATCCGTTCGAGTTGCCCGTTAGCAGAAGACCGATAACCGAGGACCCCTGGATGAACGTTTCAACAACGTCAACATCGAGACGCTCAGCTATCTTTGTTTTGAACTCCTCCGGACAATCAATCGGAACGAATGCAACCTCGTCAAAGGCGCGTGCAAACACCCCGATGTTCGGGTCTCCATTCAGCGACAGGGTAGGATCCATTTACTCCTCAGCAAGTTCTGCCTGAACCTGACCGTCTTCGAACTTCATTGCACGAACACGGATGCGTCTTGGCGGTTTCTGAGATCCGCGTGCCCAAACTGCCTCATTGATGGATTTGTCGAGCTTAACATCCTCGCTCTTTAAGTGGTGTGCGAGGAATCCACGGATATCTTTGATTGCTGCGTTTGCACGCTTGTAGCACGGAACGCGCTTGACGTCGCGAAGCGGGATAATGTAGATCTGTTCTTTCTGTACTTCTACCATTTTCTTACACCTTCAGCGTGCTGCGTCTCCAGCTGCGTCTCTTCGGGTGAGACACAACGTTACGCTTTGTCTTGATCATGACCCAAGATGGAACTCTGCGGTTCTGCTGGGTTGCCTTTGCAAAACGAATTTTGCGGCTTTTGGTAAGTTTGCTCATGGTTTATTCACCATTCTTTTTTCTTTAATACCAGAGACTGTTCATGATTAACCGGGAAGAGCGGCTTAAAGTCGATTCCACGCCGGGCCAGTTCAGTTCTGATTTCACTTTCATAGTCTCCATTTGCAATCGTCCCCGTTTCGCCGTAGGCGACTTCAAAGAACCGATTTGCGAGACGCATGATTTCTGTTTTTCCGATGCCAAGAAGAGGGCGGACATAACTCACACCCGACTTCATCTCAAGGCTCTGCACTTCGGCAGTTGTTCTCATGGGAACCCGATCATCACGCCGTGTTCCATCGGCGACCACCTCATATTTCTCTGCTGCAGCAGAGAGAGACCGTCGGTGAATTTCATTGATGGCGTTTGCGGGATGTCCGTCACGGACAATCATATTTACAACCTCATCAAGGAAACCTGACGCAAAGGTTAGTTTCTTCCAGGGAAAACCAAGCTCCTTTGCCGCCGCTTCAATGGATGGGACTGCATGGTGTTCATCGAAAACGAAGGTCAGCAACTCTACTTCATAATCTCGGGAAAGAAGTACTGCAGCTAAACTGCTGTCTTTTCCCCCACTGTAGAGCACACCTGCTTTCATTACACCCTGCGGATGTTGAATTCCTTTTTCTGAGGAACAATCTGAGCCAGAAGGCCCTTAAGCTGTTCATCGGTGATTTTCTGACGAAGGCGTCCTGACTGGGCAAGCGCAACAATCTGCTGCTCGATGGATGCCGCAATTTCCGGACGGGTGAGCTTGATTGTGCCCAACCGCTCGCGTGCTGCTGGTTCCATTACCTGCATGAGGACAGACTGTATCTGTGCCTGCATCTGTTGCTGACGCTGAAGCTGCTCCTGCTCTGCCATCTGCTGCTGTTGCATCTGCATCATGCGCTGCCGGCGGAGTTCTGCAAGTTCCTCATCTTCTCCCATTCTTTTCACCCAATATTATCAGATTAGTATTTCTCAAGTCCCGGTGCGGCCTTGACTGCATCTTCCTTTAAGGAGTGTGCAACTCCGTCGAGGAATTTGCGTCCCTTTGCAGAGACTGCTCTGCCTGCCGGAACTTTCTCAATGAAGCCAGCTGCTTCGAGCTGCTGCATTACTTTTCTTGCGATACTACCGCTTCCCTTTCTGAAGTGGGACTTCTTGCTACCGTTGTCCTGCATACCACCGTAAACAGTCCGCATGCGTTCAACGCCAAGCGGGCCGTCAACATAGATTCTGCGGAGAACTGCTGCGGCACGGACATACCACCAGTCTGGATTCTCTGGTGGCATCTGTTTGTGTACTCCCGTCTTTACATACTCTGCCCATTCCGGTGCTTTGATTTCAGAAACTCCGTGGAGTTCTTCTGCAACCTTCTCGATCAGAGCGTTTGCCGGGATGTCAAATACTGTAGTCATTGACAAACCTCACTGTAAGCCACGTACCTTTCGGTACGATTTGCTATGGATGCATACCCATAGCTATGACATTAACAGTCTTTACACATTGAACCTGTGAGATAATATACTTGACGGAGACAAAAAGAGAGGAGTTCTCTGAAAGGATAAACAGAATTCAACGCCAGTAAGCGTTCTTAGGCTGTCTGCGGGAAGATTTCGACACAATCCTTCGCTTTGGCTGTGATTTTTTGGACTGGGGGGCAGGTTCTGATTTCTTGCGGTTCTTTGCTCCCAGCACTGCTATTTTTCCGCGGAACGCGAGAACATCGGCGGAGGTAAGTTTTGCTAACGCCACAACATCTTCTGATGTCATTTCGACATTTTGAAGCCATTTTACCTTGATTACTTTGCGTGCCTCAAGCTGGCGTTTGACTTCTTCAGCCAGATCCTCTGTACAGCCGTTTTTCCCAACCCAGATTGTTGCTTTCAGGGTTTGGATGTAATTTTCCTCGCTACCGGATATAATTTCACCTATTTTTTCTGTTTTTCAAGAGGGATTCTTGAAATAGAACCGCATGCATGACAGGTTCGGATGACTTTTCCGTTCTGAATTCGGACAGTTAGCGTCTTTCCAGGCACGAGATATGCCCCACAGGTACGGCAGAACTGCGCCTTCTCACTCTTTGTGAAATGAACACGCTGTTTCATGCTCATCTCACGAGCAAGAGAGACGTAACGGTCAGCGAATTCCGGATTCTTTTTTGCTTCCGTAAAGAGAATGCCGATTCTTTCGCGGGCAATCTGTTTTGCCGACGCACCTTTCTCGAACTTTGCCATGAATTTTGCTCTATCTTATGGTACTTTAATTATCTTTATAGTTTGGGGAGAATTCTTACTTTCCGCCCCTCAATTTTCAGGCGATCTTCGCAGAAGAGAGCGATTGCTTCTGAAAAGGCGATGTGTTCCTGTTCAAGTATCCTGTCGGCAAGAGTGTCCTCATCATCATTATCGAGAACCGGAACTGCTTTTTGCACGATAATCGGCCCAGAATCAAGACCGGCATCCACAAAATGAACCGTACATCCGGCAATCTTCACTCCGTATTCAACTGCCTGTCTCTGACCGTGCAGTCCCGTGAAAGCGGGGAGCAAAGCCGGGTGGATGTTCATCATTTTTCCTGCAAAGGTTTCTGCAATCTCTTTGCCGATAATACGCATGTATCCGGCACAGATGAAAAGATCCGCATTCGTCTTCTTCATAGAAGAGAGGAGATCCTTTTCGTATGCTTCTTTTGATGGATAATCCTTATAATGGTGAATAATGACCTGAATACCTGCAGATTTTGCCCGTTCAATAGCATACGCATCTTTGTTATCTGTTAGAAGAGCAACACATTCACCGTTTATCTTTCCAGCGGCGATGTTTTCGAGAACAGCCTGAAAATTCGACCCGCGTCCAGATGCAAGTACTGCAATGCGCTTCATGGCTTTCCAATGATGATTTCCGTCTTGGCATTCATGGATGCAAAGATACCGTTCTCAAGCACACCTGGGATTTCATTGATTGCTTTTTCCATAGCTTTCGGATCATTGATTTCTCCAAATGCACAGTCGAATATGTAATTTCCGTTGTCAGAGATAACCGGACCGTCTTTCTTGACACCGTTTCTCATTTCCGGGTTTCCACCGAGCTCCTTCAGTTTCTCACAGACAGAGCCATAGGCGAAAGGAAGAATCTCAATTGGAACTGCTGCATTGAGTCCAGCAACCGACTTGGATTCATCGATGACAACAACGAACTTCTTTGCTGCGTCGGCAACAATTTTCTCTCTAAGGAGAGCTGCCCCGCGTCCCTTAATCAGATTCTTTTCCGGAGAGACCTGGTCTGCTCCATCAATGGCGATATCAAGAACCGGATTCAGCGAAAGAGTTGTTAATGGGATTCCATATTCTTCTGCACGCATTGCTGTCTGATTAGAAGTTGGAACACCTTTGATTTTGAGTCCCTCGTTTTTGATGCGTTCTCCTAACCGTTCCATTGCAAAAAACACAGTTGAACCGGTTCCAAGTCCGACAATCATTCCATCTTTTACCATATCTGCCGCACGGAATCCTGCATCCCGTTTGGCTGCACTTGCATCGCTCATAGTATCTGTAAGATTGGTTTTCCAAATAGTAATCCTTTGGGATTGGAAAAAGAACAGGAATTATTATCGGTTTTTCAAATGCCAGATAATAGAGACTGCAAGAAGAATGACACCAGCTGCACTAATGATGCATCCGGCAATCAAATTCCGAGAGATGCCCGTTTCAATTCCGAAAATCAGAACCGCAAGACCAAAAATCAGGAGAATGGCAGAAACAGTAAAAAGAAAGATGCGGGTCATCGGGCGAATGTATTTTTCTTTGGCGATGCGTGTTGCATCCTCCGATATTTTTTCCATGCGCTCGTCCCGATTTTGCATACTACACTATTGAACTTTTGGGAAAAAAGAGTTATTCAGCTAAAATACCAAAAACCCAGTGGAGAGATTCATCGATTCGAAGCAGTTCAGAATGAGCGCTGGAGAACAATCTATATCGGGTTACTCCAAGATGCTCAATAGCTCCGCACATGGTCGCAGAATAACTGTTTACCTCACTATCCCCGCCATCATCGACAATTTCGGTAATGTGATTAGAACGTTCTGCATCAAATGAAAGCGTGCGGAGTGTTGTCTTACCAGTACCGATTCCAAAAAAGCATCGTGGATCTTTCAGGAGAAGCGGATAAACTTTTTCATGAAGCCTGCGTCTAAACTTCTGAGAACGCTCGAATGTTTCCGGCATGGATTCAGAGAAGTAAGCATACATTTCCTGCGGAGAAAAAGGAACTGAACCGCGGTACAATGGATAGACGGAAAGATACTCATCAGAAGGAAGCAATTCTGCAACGGAAGGATACCTCATAAGAAGATTGTGGGAAAGCCCGAAAAAATCGGCAACTGAACCAGGTGTCGAACCGATATCTCCGGTGATGAGCAGTTTTGTTATCAGAGAAGAACCTTCAAATGGTGTTCCAAGGAATACAATTTTCCGGATATGGCAGAATCCGTATTTCGCTATATACGCCGCAGCAACAAGCCCTCCCATACTGTGACAAATAAGATCGACTTCCTTAGAGTAGTCTGCGAGAGAATAATCAATATGTTGTTTTAGCGCATCTGCAGAAACTTCCGAGGACTGCCGAAAATCATAGGAAAAGTGATAGACGGGGCGACTGGGAAACCGCTGGCAAAGTCTGTCAATCATAATGAAACTTTTTCTCAGGTGCCCCCCTTCACGCTGATACGGAGGAAGCATCTGCTGATTAATATCATTGTTTTTCACATCAAGCGGATACTCAATTGCCATACGTTCAGCCATTTTCAAAAAGTTTGCAGAGAGCCAAAGCTTCTTACCGTTTTCGGGAAGGTAGAGTGGACTTCCGAGAATTCCAGGTATGAAAATAATCGGGACTGGTCCCACACCAGCCTCAGTCGCGGGAGAATAAGTTGTTTCCATGAGAATCGATTGCTACAACAAGCGGGAGATTATTCAGTCTGATTTCCCATACAGCTTCAGCCATACCAAGTTCCGGATAATGGCAGTCGACAAGGGCCATACAGTCTGCAGCAAGTGCTGCACATCCACCGGTAAAAGCGAAATATACTCCGCGTCCTTTGAGTGCATCAACAACTTCTGCCGACATGCCACCTTTTCCAATGAGGGCGGTTACCCCAGCATCAATCATCGGTTTTGTGAAAGCGTTCATACGTGCTGAAGTTGTTGGACCTGCTGCAACTACAGTGTTATTTCTGACAACCGGGCCGCAGTGATAGATTACTGCGCCTTTCGGATTGAAGGGAAACCCATCTTTTTGAATTTTCAAATGTGCTTCATCACGAGCAGTATAAACCGTTCCAGAAAGAAGCACACGGTCACCTGCCTTTAGCGAAAAAATTTCGTCTCCAAGCGGAGTTTCTAGGTGAATCACAACCGTGCCCTCCTGCAACACCAGCACTGGATGTTAACTGCAACCGGAAGGCTTGCCGTGTGACAGGAACCACGCTTGACTTTAACAGCCAACGCAGTTGTTGTTCCTCCAAGACCCATCGGTCCGATTCCAAGCTTGTTGATTTCATCACAAATCTTCTGCTCGAATTCATCCATGACATCAACCGGTTCCAGAAGTGCTTCTTTTGCTAGAGCAGGGGCTGTGTCAAATGTTCCCCCAATTCCAACACCGACAATAATTGGCGGACAGGGACGCGCTCCGGCATCTTTGATCACCTGAACAATAAACTCAGCAATTTTATTTGTCTCTGATGGAAGCATCATCTTCATCTGAGACATATTTTCCGAACCGGCTCCTTTCGGAAGAACAGTTACCGACAATTCTTTGCCTGGCTGGATATGAACAGCAGGAAGTCCAGCACCGCAGTTATCTCCAGAGTTCTTTCGAGTTAACGGATCAACCGAATTCGGTCTGAGCGGGACCGAATCGGTTGCTTTCCTCACCCCATCATAACATGCTTCATAGATATCTTCAGTCAGGGGAATCTCCGGCGGAAGTGTTAGATAGATGACAATCAATCCGGTATCCTGGCAGATTGGAACCCCTTTCTCTTTGGCAATTTTCAGATTGGCAAAAATATTTTCAAATTCTCCGCGGGCAACCGGGGAGGATTCTTTCTCATATGCAGTCTGTAAAACGTGGTAAACATCAGCAGGAAGTTCAGTCTCTGCCAGACGGACCGCACTTTCAACACGAGATGATATAACGTCAAAAAAAGGAGAGGTCATGAGAACCCCTGAGTTAGAGAAGTTCGGATTTGATGGTCATGAACACCGGACCGCGAAGATCAATCTTCTTCTTGTTATCGGTTATGTAACGCATGGTCCAGTCTTCAATCTTAATATTGATGTCACTTGGATGCTTAGACATCTTAATCTGAACTGTTGCTGTGTCTCCCAAGCGGGCAGCCTCTTCTATTCTTGCAACTGCAAGGTTTGCCGCGGCATTCAGGAAGGAAAGACCAGTGTAGGTTCCTTCTTCTCTGACGTCCTTGAATTTCTCTGTGTCCGGAACGCCAAGAATAGCACCGTTTCTGACAAATATTTCGTTGCATGCTGCTGGACCAAGGAGTGTCGAGTTCTCTTCCGGCTCCTCAACAACAATTATAACCTTTCTTCCGTAGAGTTCTCCTTCCCATGCCGGAAATGCGCACGGTGATGGTACTGCGGCGTTCTCTTTTGCAACTGCCACGATTGCATCAACTGCATGCTTTCCATCCAGACTCTGGGCCTCTTCCTTCAAACCGATACCACGGGCGACATCAAGGTCGGAGTATACTGGAGGATAAAGCTGCTCGAAAGAGAGTTTTCTGACATCTTCGGCCTGGGTCAGAACCATGGCAAGACGTTCAACACCCATTCCAAGATTCATGACTGGAACGCCGACACCGTATTCAGCGAGTGCTGCTGGTGAGTAGATACCGAAAGTTGCAACCTCGACCCAGCCGTGTACCGGGTGCTTTCCGTAGACTTCAGTCTGGGTTCCCGGCATATAGTATTTAGAACGCTTGTCATCCGGTCTGAACTGGAACTCGGTAAATCCGAATGCTGAGAGAAGTCCTGCTGCGACAGCCTTTCCTTCTTCAACGGTAACATCCTCTCCAGCAACAATACAGGATGCAGAGTGATAGGTTCTCAGGTGGGTTGCATCCTCTTCCTGCTCGCGACGGAAACAGCGGTCAACCGAGAACATACGAATCGGAAGCGGACGTTTGTCCCACATCTGTGCAAGAGACAGGAACCAACCGGAGGTGGTGTGGGATCTGAGCGTGGTGCGGGAGGATTCTGGTGCGAGTTCCTTGAATTCAGGGAAAACAGAGTCAAGAACGTGTACCACAACACCGTCATCGGCATTTAATGCAATTGCCATTTCATGGGCAAGGTCATCTCCGTCGAACTTTCCTTTCTTGTAACGGTGGAGACACTTCATCAGTTTCTCGTCGGTTCCATCCTCCAACGGGTGACCGAGAATCTCGGCAATCTTTTCCAGGCGTTCTTTGGAAATACCGACGTTCGGGCGCGGGAGACCGCCAACGTAGAATACTCTGTCAAGAACTGCTGCTGCCTCCGGACCGAACTGACGGTAGATATCAGATTCGTCAATAAAGACAGGAACCATAGCTTCATCGAAGCCCATGGACAGGTATGCCGCGCGAAGGCGCGCAATAGTGTCGAAGATCGGGTGGACCTTTGCTCTGCGGTAGGTGTAACGCGGATAGATGTTTGCCGACGGCGGCGGAGTAATGACCGAGGGACCGGCGTGCCATGCACCTTCAAAATCGGTTTTACGGCGTTCTTTGAATTCTTCAATATCAAATCTCATGATTTTCTCCTTAAGCAGACAACGCGGCTCGGAACATTTTCATCCATGACGTCATAATCACAGTTTTCTGCAACCTTTGCCGCGAATGACCTGACTGCATCCATATCAGGCACTGCTGTTTCTGTTAATCTTATTCGACTGTATCCCAAATACATGTATCCCTTGATTTCAACAAATAGAGGGGTTGCCTTGCGGATAATTTCCGCAAATTTTTCCGGTGAGGAATCGTTGCAACCTTTGACAAGAGTGATGCGGACCGCTGTTCTTACGCCTTCTGCCTCCTTGCTTTTCAGGAGCGATAAAGACGTTTGAATGTTTTCCCACATGAAAGATGCATCGCCAATCGGGCGGCAGATAGTTTCGTATTCTTCCGGCGACGTTGCATCCAGTGAAATATACAGCTGACTCGGGCGGATTTTCTCAATCATTGTTGGAACCGTGCCGTTGGATACGACAAAGACGCTGCGATTACGGTCTTTCAATTTTTCAATCAGTTCCGGCAGTTTCGAGTAGAGCGTCGGTTCTCCCGAAAGCGACACGGCAAACTGGGTCGGATGCGAAGTTGACTCTCTCCAGAGATCCGGATCAGAAAATGGTTTGTCTCCGGAAAGACCTTTTCTCTGGAGTTTCGGAATTGAAGCTATGATTTCATCCGGGGAAAGTTCGCGGTCTTCGGGTATTTCATGCTCAATAGAGCGCCAGCAGAAAATGCAACGCTGGTTACAGCGCAGTGTCGGCGTCATCTGTACACATTTTTCCGTGGCGATACCGTAGAACTGGTGCTTGTAGCATGATTCTCCGCCACGGACAGCTCGCTTGCACCACATGCACGGCTTGATGGCTGCAGTACTTTCCTCTGAGATGAAATTGTATCCCTGGTGATGCAGGGCTTCACGCGGTTTTTCTGACATGGATTCGGTGATAGACGGGGAAAAGATCCCGTTTTTCAAATAGTTCTTCTGCGGTTGGATTTATCAATAAGGCATTCTTTACATCAAGCTCCCCGAGCACAGCACAGGCAAATCCTTCCTCCTTGTATCCTTCGATAATACAGTAGTCATAACCAAGGAAGTCATAGATGTCAAGAACTGTGTAAAGATCGATTGATTTCAATGTCAGAACAGACTTGACCTGATCTATGCCTGCAGTGCAGGATGAACCCGCTTCATAATGAACTGTTGTGTCCTTGCCTTTCGGCAACTCAAAGACATGATGTCCCATATGCTTTACGGTGGCGACAGAAGCCACCTCAGCAATCATCGGCACCAGTTCCTTCAGAAGTGTGGTCTTTCCACTGCAAGAATGACCTACAAGATTGATAATCCGCATACTTCACTTATCTTTTTGCGTAAGTCGGATTTATTACTTCGTAGTCTCAATCTGTTAGTCAATAAACGGTTTTTCCGTCCAGGATGATAATGGAAGACAAACGCGTACTGACAATCGAGGATATTTCATGTTTCGGACAGTGTTCACTGACTGTGGCATTACCGATTATATCAGCATGCGGTATCGAAACGGTTGTCATCCCGTCATCCGTACTTTCAACCCACACCACGGGTTTTTCCGGGTACACTTTCCGCGATTTAACTGAAGATATTCCCCGCATTGCTGAACACTGGAAATCCCTTGACCTGAAGTTTGATGCAATCTACACTGGATATCTCGGAAGCAAGAAAGAGGTTTCATATGTCATTGACATCATGGAATCCTTCAATGCGCTGAAAATTGTCGACCCCGCAATGGCAGATAACGGAATCCTCTATCCGGGATTTGACCAGGAATATGTCCAAGAAATGACCAAACTCTGCGGAATCGCTGACATTATCCTTCCAAACATCACGGAAGCTTGTATGATGACTGGTGTTGAATACATAACAGAATACGACGACGCCTACATCATCACGCTCCTGAAAAAACTCCATGAAATGGGAGCAGATACTGTCATCCTGACAGGCGTTGGATTTGAAAAAGGAAAAACCGGAGTTATGATTTCTATCAGGGGCATGGTTTCCTATTATGAACACCGAAAAATTGACAGAAACTGTCACGGAACCGGTGATGTCTATGCATCAACGTTTGTCGGTGCACTGATGAACGGAAAAGACGCCTATACTGCAGCTAAAATTGCGGCAGACTTTACGGTGCGCTGTATCGATGCAACTCTGAGCGATAAGACGCACTGGTACGGTGTCAAGTTTGAGCGCCAGATACCGGAACTCATCAAAGTAATTCTGGAAAACTGAATTAAAAAAATATTTGAGAGGGGGATGGGGGGATTATAGTTCCTTGAGACCTGCAGTTTCAACAACGAAAGCTGCTTCTCCGTCCGGAAGGTTCGGACTGTCAACGAGACGGGCGATTCTCTTTCCTCCCTTGCTCTTGCGTAAGTAGATACGGAAGGTTGCTGTGTGTCCAACGATATTTCCACCTACTGGTTTAGTTGGATCTGCAAAGAGAGCTGCCGGATTTGACATGACCTGATTGGTTACCAGTCCTACTGCATTCAGATCATCGATGAGTTTAAAGAGATCATGCATGTGTCTGTTCAGCTTCTGCTGACGGCCTGCAAGAGTTCCGCGACCGGAATATTCCGCACGGAAAAGACCAGTCAGAGAATCGATGATAACAAGTCTAACTGGTTTTCCTTCAGCGGCTTTCTGATTTGCCAGATCACGTGCTGCATCGATTAAAAGCATCTGGTGATCTGATGAATGAGCACGGGCGACACTGATATTTCCAAGGAACTCCTCAACATCCGGAAGCTCATAACCATCCGGAAGTTCGGAAAACTCGAGACCTTCAACCATCTGAGCGATACGCTCCGGACGGAAGGTATTTTCTGTATCAATGTAAAGGACAGAACCATTCAGACCACCGAGTTCAACAGGAAGTTGACAGTTTACTGCCATCTGATGAACAACCTGGGATTTACCGGAACCGAATTCACCGTAAAGTTCGGTAATCGCCTGAGTCTCAAGACCTCCGCCGAGCATCTCATCAATTTCTGAAACAAGGGTCTTGAGTTTCAGAACCTCCTTTCTGCGTTCCAGAATATCAGTTCCTGTCTTGAAACCGCCGATATCAGCAAGCTGTCCTGCTGCTTTGATGATCTTCTTCGCGGTTGACTCTCCGATTTCTGTTGCTTCCGACAAATCAGCCGGGCTTGCTGTTGCAATAGACTCAACGGTTAAGTATCCTGCTTCTCTTAGGCGGTCAGCCGTTGCCGGTCCGACCCCCGGTAAATCTTCAATTTCTGATGTTGGCATATCTACTTGTCTCCTTTTGTCTCACAGATATACTAATACATCTATAATCTGAATATTTAAACCCCTGACCGCGCGGTGCGAAAGTGCCCGCCACTGTTTTTTCAAAAATACAATATTCCCAATATTTGACTGAAATCGAAAACAACCCAAAAATTATGCACAAAACTAGTTTCACAAAATCCATACGAAACCACAGAATAATTATCTTTAGAGGTCATACTATCTACTATGTTGAGGGCATTCATCACTGATGTAGACGGAACACTTACCGACAACCGCAGACGTCTGTCTACTTCCGCCGTCGAAGAGATGCGCAGACTGATTGATGCCGACATCCCGATTATTCTCTCTTCGGGAAATACCATCTGTTTTCTGGATACCCTCTCCCACATGATTGGAACCGATGGTAATGTCATTGGAGAAAATGGAGGAGCATATCGAGCAGGATACCTTGGACAACTGCAGATTGTCGGAAACCGCGAAAACTGTCTCGCAGCGTACCAGAAAATATGTGATGAACTGCAGCCAAAAGGGGATGAACTCCGTCCGTTCTCCCAGAACCTTCGCTACTCCGATTTTGCCTTTTCTCGTGACACCACCATTGAAACAGTCCGTGATATCATTAAAGGAATGAATCTCGAAGCGGTTGATACCGGATTTGCCATTCACCTCCATGCCCCGGGAATAACCAAAGGAAGAGCCTTTGAGAAAATGGCGGAGATGCTTAATCTGTCCACCCGCGATTTCCTGGTTGCCGGAGACTCAATAAATGATGTCTCTATGCTGGAACTCGGAGGGGAAGCAGTTGTTCCGGCAAACGGATCAGATGAGGCAAAACGTGCTGCAACAATGATTCTCGAAAAACCCTACGGTGACGGAGTCGCTGAAGCACTGAAAAACTATTTTTGAAGATTCAGACTTGTTCAGAACCTTCACGTGAAAATTCGCTGCCGTTCCATGCAAGAACTCCGGACACAACCGTTGCCGCCGGGAAAAGACCATGCATTCCTTCATACGGAGTCCAGCCGCATTTGCTGTGGAGTTTCTCTCCGCGGATAGTTTCCGGAGAGGGATTGTAGATGGCGAAGTCGGCACGTGCCCCTTTGATGAATCCCGGAGACTCGATGCCGAGAATCGTATTCGGATTTGTCACCGTCTTTTCAATAATAGATGCCAGCGTGAAGCGTCCTTCAAAGACTTCTTTCATAAGAAGCGGAAGCATAGTCTCCACACCCGGCACACCTGACGGAGCATTACTGAATTCCGCATATTTTTCCTCTTCTGTGTGTGGTGCATGATCGGATGCGATGACTGGAATCATATCGAACTTCTGTATCAGCCGAAGACGTTCCGATTTGGAGCGAAGTGGCGGATTCATCTTTTTGTGCGTGTCGGTAAAACTACAGCCTGTATCTTCATAAGACAGGAAAAGGTGATGTGGTGCAACTTCAAAAGTCTCACTCCCCCGGACTGCAGCAATCGAAGCAACACTGCTCAGATGACAGAAGTGAAGACGTGCATGTTCTGGTGCGAGAGACCTGACCAGAGAAACAGCTTCGGCTTCTCCCTCCCCTGAACGGGATGCACTGTGCGCCTGTAAGGATTTCACGGTCTCCCCCGTTACCGTCTCCGCATGTACTGTGATGAGCTTGCCGAGGTCTGCCGCTTCTCTGGTAACACGGGAAATCGTTTCCGGTGAAAGCGCCGAACCGTAACTGGAAGGACCGGCAAACATCTCACCGAAGGCAAGTGCCCCTGCAGATGCGAGTCCTTTGATATCGGCATTCTCTGTTAAAGATCCGTTGACAGCAAACCGACAGAAAGCCTTCTCTTTTGCAACGGCTATCCGATTGAGGAAATTTTCTTTGGTCTCCATTGGGGGGATGCTGTTAGGCTGATCAACGACCGTTGCAACACCACCTGCAACTGCAGACATGGTTCCAGTACCCCAGTCTTCCTTGGCTCCCTGAATGCTGTCACGCATATGCACATGCATATCTGTGGCTGCAGGGAGAATAAGACGATTATGACCGGAAAAAACAGTTTCTGCAGAAAAACCGCTGGATGAGCCGATGTGAACAACACGACCCTCTTCAACAACGATGTCGGTAACCTTCCCATCGGGAAGGCGGACATCCTTTAAAATCAAATCTGCCATCAGCAGACTCTCGGTACCGGGTCACCCATCGGCGGTTCGATGAAACGCTCGCTGCCGATTCTGGTTAGCATGACAACGCCCTTTCCTTCGACAACTTCACCGATGATTCTGGCGTTTTTGCCGTACGGGTGAGAGTGGAGTGCTTCGAGAATCCGATCAGCTGCTTCCGGTGCGACACCCATCACACACTTGCCTTCGTTTGCAACCTGAAGTGGATCGATTCCGAGAAGTGCTCCAGCAGAGGCAACACTTTCACGGATTGGAACATCTTCTTCATGAACAACAACTTTGACTCCTGCCTTGCGTGCCATCTCATTCATACAGGCAGCAAATCCTCCGCGTGTCGGGTCTTTCATTGCGTGAATTGCACCGTCGCCGCCTGCAATGATAGCCCCCTCAATCATCTTCCAGAGCGGAGCAACATCGGATTTGAGCTGGTCGCCTAAGTCAAATCCTTCACGGTAAGAAACGATTGCCATGCCGTGATCACCGAGGAATCCGGATACAATAATCTTATCGCCGACTTTCAGATTCTTGTCGCGGATTACGTAGTGGTCAATGACACCGACACCTGCTGTGTTGATTGCAATGCCATCAAGACTTCCTTTTTCCACAACCTTGGTATCGCCAGTAATGATAGATGCACCGACTTCTCCGAGAGCTTCATCCATGGAGGCGACAATACGCTCCAGATCTTTAATCGGGAACCCTTCTTCAATAACCATTCCACAGGTCATTGCAATCGGGCGGGCGCCCATGACAGAGAGATCGTTGATAGTTCCGGAAACTGCTATTCTACCGATGTCCCCTCCTGGGAAGAAGAGCGGTTTTACAACGTGACCGTCGGTTGTAAGAACAACTGTTTTTCCACCAATTTCAAAGGTGGAACCATCATCCAGAGATTCAAGACCGATTCCTCCGGCATTGTTGTTCTTAAATGCAGTTAATGTGGTCAGGAGTTCTCCCATGACCTCGCCTCCTGCTCCATGCATCATATTTACTTCAGTATCTTTCGGCATTTTAATCATCAGCTTCGATTTCGATATTAGTTACAAGAATTTCCTTACCCTGAATCATATGCGGAAGTTTTCCACAGTTCGGACAGACAAAGATTTCAGAACCTTTGTAACCGCAGGTACATTCCGCTAGGGGAAGAACGGTATTAAAAATCAGTTTGGCGCCTTTGAAAATAGGATCTTCTGCAATGTAGGTTCCGAACATGAACTCAACCTGTTCCGGATTGACCATGGCCATTGAACCCACATCAACATGAATAGCTTTCACAAGTGTGGCATTGTTATCTTCCGCCGCACGCTTTGCTGTCGCATAAATATCGTAGGCGATTCCTGCTTCGTGCATATTTTTTACATTCCGCCGGTCTTTATGGCATCTTCGCTCATACCCATCGCACCGTAGACTTCCTTGAAGAGCTGGCGGGTCTCCAGACCATCTTCACGGGACAAGCGCTGGATAGCGAATCCTACATGGACCAGAACGAATTCTCCGACTTTAACATCAACGAGATCAATCTTGACCTCCTGCTGGAGTTCTCCGTAATCGACAAGTGCGACATTGCCTTCACGAATCTCCAGTACCTCGGCTGGTACGGCAATACACATGTATGTAGTATTGGTTGGGATTCCTGATAAAGCAAGCGAATGAATGACAATTTTGCTGGTGAAAAAACGAGATTCGTGCTGATAGTATCCGCATAATAACAACCATGAACCCGATATAATCAGTACATCGGCAGAAGTATATTCCAATCTCTCCAATAAATAAGATACAATGGGGGTCAGACAGTTTACTATAGCTCATATGCACCGTTACCAGCGCAAAATTCAGAAACTGGAAAACGGCATTGAAGAGGTTCATGAACATCAGAAGAACGGAGAGATACTCTCTGCTCAGCGTGTTTACAACAGAAAACTCTGTTATGCATACGCGGAAACCCGTGTTCTTCTGAAAGACCGGTTCAACTTCTTCTTGCGGCAGAAGAGACCAGACCTTGCAAGAGAGGAGTTAGCCCGTGTCCGCAAGGCATTCGACCAGTTTTTTGAAATCGGCGAATCATTCAATGTCGACCTGACTTCACAGAAATACGACTCCTACACAATGCTTGAGCATATCGAAAATACCTTTAAAGATCTCTAAGATACTATGGCACCAGAAAAGAAACTCACCCCCGCAATGGAGCAGGTCAAAACCTTCAAGAAACTCTATCCGGACTGCATTCTCTTTATGCGCATGGGGGATTTTTATGAGACATTCTTTGAAGATGCCGAAATCTGTTCTCGAGAACTTGATCTGGTGCTCACTTCACGTTCCAAGGATCCGGAAGGAAAGCCGGTTCCGCTCGCGGGCATTCCCTATCATGCTGTCGACATCTATCTCCCGCGAATGATTCGAAAAGGCTACAAAGTTGCCATCTGCGAACAGATTGAAGATCCAAAACTCGCCAAAGGGGTTGTCAAACGCGATGTCATCCGTGTTGTTACCCCGGGAACCGCAATCGATGCCGATATCATCACCGGAACTGCCGCACATTATCTGATGGCAGTTTCTCCTGATACCAAGAAAAATGTAGCAGGACTGGCATTCCTGGACATCACAACGGGAGAATTTTTCATCAAAGAAGTTGAGCTTTCTTCCGGATGCGCCGCGGTTGCAACCGAAATCGAACGCTATTCCCCGCTGGAAATCCTGATTCCGCAGGATCTTTCCAAAGACCTGATTCCCTTTTTCACCCAGACGGGACGTGTGCTTACCCCTGTCCGTACGACGCTCTTTTCCGATGCTGAAGCAGCGCTCTGTACCCAGTTCGGCGTAACTTCGCTTGACGGATTTGATACAAGTTCACCGCTCTGTCTCGCAGCGGCCGCAGCAGCTGTCCGTTATGTAACAGAAACCCAGAAAGTCTCCCTCAGTCACATTCACGGATTCCAGAAAAAATATGATGCTGACGCAATGATTCTGGACGGCGTAACGCTGAGAAATCTAGAGATTCTTACTCCACTAAGAGGAGATCGGAACGACACCACGCTTTTCGGGTTCCTGAACAGGACAAAGACGCCGATGGGAGCGCGTACGCTGAGAAGCACCATCACCCGCCCGCTTACAAACACCGACGCCATCAACTACCGCTTAGACGGCGTTGAATTCTTCACCTCACGCCCGGTGCTTCTCTCCTCGGTCCGTGAAACCCTCTCCCGCCTATCCGATATCGAACGGATTGCCGGACGCATCGCCTATGGAAACGCATCTCCGAAAGATCTTCTTTCCCTTGCAGCAAGTCTTGAAGCTGTCCCCGACCTCACACTTGAACTCGTGGATGCCGGCGGAATCATAGCAGAGAACCTCGATTCCATCCCTTCGTTTTCCGGACTGTCCAGTTTGATTACAAGCGCAATCCAGGAAGAACCGCCGGCACTGTACCGGAATGGCAATGTCATCCGCGAAGGATACTCCTCCGACCTGGATGAACTGCGCAATGTCGTAACCAACGGAAAGAAATGGATTGCTGAACTCACGGAAACCGAACGCGGGCGGACCGGCATTTCCTCGCTGAAGATTGGCTACAATGCAGTCTTCGGCTACTATATTGAAGTCACCAAAGCAAACCTCAGCAAAGTACCTGCTGAATACGAACGCAAACAGACCATTGCAAACGGGGAACGATTCACCATTCCGGCACTCCGCGAACGCGAGGCTCTGATGGCGCAGGCAGGCGAACGCACACTTGCTCTTGAAATCAAACTCTATGAAGAACTGATTGCAACCTTGAAAGACCATGTTGCTGAACTGCAGACCGCAGCAGCTGCCATCGGCCTTATCGACCAGACCGCGGCATTCGCCGACCTTGCCATCAAGAACGGCTATGTCCGGCCGGAACTGAGTCTCGGTCCGGAACTGATTATCCGCGACGGACGCCACCCGATTGTCGAGGATTCGGTTCCGGGAGGATATGTCCCGAACGACACCGACATGAACGCCGTTGAAAATCAGATTCTGATTCTCACCGGTGCCAACATGGCGGGTAAATCCACCTACATGCGCAGTGTCGCACTCATCTGCATTCTGGCACAGGCGGGATGCTTTGTTCCGGCACGCTTCGCGAAAGTCGGCATCGTCGACCGTGTATTCACCAGAGTCGGCGCATCAGACGACCTCGCCGGAGGACAAAGTACCTTCATGGTGGAGATGCTCGAACTGGCAAACATCCTGAACAATGCAACCGACAAAAGTCTGATTCTTCTGGATGAAATCGGCCGCGGAACAAGCACTGTTGACGGCTACTCGATTGCCCGTTCGGTCTTGGAATATCTCCACGGTAAAGGAGCATCCGGACCACGTACGCTCTTTGCAACCCACTTCCACCAGTTAATCACCATGGAGTCAGAGTTGAAACGGGTGAAAAACTACCATTTCGCAGTAAAAGAAGATGCTCACGACATTACCTTCCTGCGAAAACTCATCCCAGGCGCGACCGACCGCAGTTACGGAATCCATGTTGCAAAGATTGCAGGCGTTCCGAAGAAGGTTCTGACACGTGCGGATGAAATTCTCAAAACATCATTACAGGAAGATGCGGCATCCGGCGGACAGAAGTACTACACGCAGATGCTGCTGGTGGACCCCGTTGTAGAAGAACCAAAGGAGTCAGAAGTGGAAAATCGTATCCGCGATGCACGCCCCGACGATATGACGCCGATGCAGGCGCTGATGTTCATCAATGAACTTAAAATGATTCTGGAGAGGAAATCATGACCGCAATTCAGATTCTCGATGAAGAAACCATCAATCACATTGCAGCAGGAGAGGTGATTGAACGGGCGGCATCGGTCGTCAAAGAACTCGTTGAAAATGCGGTTGATGCAAAGGCGGCGAAAGTCACTATTAACATCGCATCCGATGCGAAAAACATCACTCGTATTTCGATTTCCGATGACGGTGTCGGAATGACGGCTGAAGACGCCGTTCTTGCCTTCCGCCAGCATGCAACCAGCAAAATCCGCACTCAAAAAGATCTGGAGACCATTGAAACAATGGGATTCCGCGGTGAAGCCCTCGCCTCAATTGCAACGGTTGCAAAAGTTACCTTGACAACAAAACCCCGTGGCGCACAGGAAGCATTCCAAGTCATCATCCACGGCGGAACGGTCATCAAATCGGGTCCTGCCGGCGCACCGGAAGGGACAACTATCGTTGTAGAGGATCTTTTCTACAACACCCCGGCACGTAAGAAATTCCAGCATTCCGTAACCACGGAACTTTCTCATATCTATGATATGACGGAAAAGATAGCCCTTGCCCACCGATCTGTCTCCTTCGTTCTGCAGTACCAGGGAAAAGAACGGTTCCGCACTTTCGGCAACGGTTCCTTCCATGATACCATCGCCGCTATCTTTGGAACAACCCATGCCGGGAATCTCATAGAAGTATCTTCAACCGGAGGGATTGCAGAAGTCCACGGATGGATTACAAAACCGGGATGCGACATGCGCAGTACGGCGAACCGGTTCTATCTGACCATCAACTCGCGTCAGATTACCTCGCGCCAGCTTCAGTGGGCAGTCCGCGAAGGATACGGCACACTCCTCCCGAAAGGAATGTATCCGGCAGCTTATCTGGATATTGTCATCGACCCTCACAATGTCGATGTGAATGTGCATCCAACCAAACGCGAAGTGCGCCTATCCCGGGAAACCGAGGTAAAACGTCAGGTACAGGATGCGGTCTATCAGGCGCTGCACACCCAAGAGATTTTTGAGACAACTGAAAAAACACCCCAAGAAACAAAACCGGTTGACACAGCGCAGACAACCCTGCAGCAGGATGCACCAGTCATTCAGCCGCAGTATCGTGAACCGGTGACAAAAGCATCGTACTCCTCCCCGAAGAAGACCGAACAGCAGCTGCGCCGTACCGAATCGGGTCTAAAGGAGGCCATTCAGGAAATGAAACAGGAACTCCCCGATATCCTCGGCCAGATTGCCGGAACTTACATTCTTGCAAGGAGCCGGGACGGGGAACTCCTGATTATCGACCAGCATGCGGCTCATGAACGTATTCTCTACGACCAACTTCTGCAGAAGGTAAAAGAGAAACGTGCAGGACAGGAACTGATAGTTCCAGTCACGATTTCACTTTCCCGTGCCGAGGCGGCAAAGATGCCGGAACTCTCCGAAACTTTGCGGGACGCGGGATATGTCATCGAACCGTTCGGTCAGGAAACCTGGGCAGTCCGCTCGGTTCCAGTCATTTCATCAACCTTGGGAGACCCGGGAGTTATTCATGAAATCATCTCGGAAGCAGCAGGTGAAGCAGCCAGAAATCCGGAACGTGTTCTGGACAGAGTCATAAAGACAGCAGCATGCCGTGCCGTCATCAAAGGAAACACAGAACTTTCATTTGCGCAGATGCAACGGATTGTAGCCCAGCTGATGAAGACAGAATCACCGTATACCTGCCCGCACGGACGCCCGACCGTTATCAAGCTGGAAAAAGAAAAACTCGAGTCGATGTTTCTCAGAACGTAAAAAAGAAAGTTACCGGGTGAGCGGCATATTCCAGGAGGTTTCGTTTTCTAAAACGAACTCCCATTCTTCGCGGCAGTCTGCTCCGGCATCCCAGACTGCCTGCAGGACTTTTTTATCTGCATTCAGCGAGTAATCGTTGATTGCAGCGACAATCTCTTTATCCAGGCAGCCTTCATGCTGTTGTTCGCCGTTGTGCGGACCACGGACAAATCCTCCACCGACCGGATCACACGAGACAAATACCTCTGCTTCGAGAAGAACTTTGACTGCCGACCAGAGATACGGCGGACGGAATGCCTTGCGCTGCCAGAAGTGTTCAAGTTCAGTTCTTCCCTGAACCGTACAGAGATTCATCGAAATCATATCAGCATACGGAGCAACTTCACGGATGGAAGATGCCATATCCTCCATTGCCTCTTTTTCTGTCAGAAACAGCGGCTTCATCATCAGATATGCTTTGACTGCGGCACCTGCATCATGGGCAATCTTTGCCGCCTGCTTGAAATCATCAAACGTGTTTCCTTTGTCGATAGATTTCTCGCGGATGGCGTCGTTGGTTGTCTCGAGACCGATGGCAACCGTGAGCGGGTGCTCCTGCCCGTCATCCAGCGTGCTTAACAAACGTTCAACTGCGTCTTTCGTCACATACTCGGTTCTGGATTCGGCAACCAGCGGTTTTCCTTTGAAGAAGGTACCGAAGGTGTCAAGAACCTCAAGCGGCACTTCATTTGCATCAAAGACCGAGCCGGATGTGAAGATCTTCCCCAGTTCATATTCATCCTGCGAATAGTTGTCGCCGAGCCAGGAGACCTGAGCTTTCATGTGTTCAATTAGTTCGTCCCGCGGACTGCAGTCACGATCATTTTTGTAGCCGCACATACGGCAGCGGTTCCAGGAACAGCCGCCGGAAAGGAAAATAGCGGTCAGCGTCGGCTTGATATCTCCGAAGAAGCGGTCCTGACCTTTCCAGGAAGCAAGGGGTTTAATCGGTCTTTCGTTCATAGTATTTCTCGATAAGATGTGCATAAATGCCGGATGCGGTATTCAGTTGATCAATTCTCACCCGTTCATTGACACCATGCATAGTTTCCAGTTCGCCCGGACCATATTCGATTGCATTGAATCCGGCAAGGCGCAGGGCACGGGCATCGGATGCCGCCCACTGCACCATCGGTTTTGATTCAATTTGATATGCTTCGCTGATGCAGGAACAGGTTGACTTCACCAAAAATGAGTCCGGTGAAGTCATTGAAGCGACAGCACGTGCCCGTTCGGTGAGCTCGGCAGACGGCGGAAGATGCGCCTTGATTTCTGCAGATATGTCTTCTACGGTAAGTCCCCAGGGGAGGCGCATATCGATAACCAGGCTGCACTTCTGCGCCACGATGTTTTCACGTTCTCCTCCGGAGATGATACCCGGGTTGTAAGCAATCCGGCGGTAGATGGAGGAGAAGTCCTCGTGGTAAATCTCCCGGGCAATATTGCAGGAGTGGTCGATGATGGATTCGAATTTTGCATCCTGCACATATTCACGCGAGTTCAGGGTTGCAAGCCAGGTCAGAAATTCGGTTGCCTGCATAATTGCAGACGTTCCAAACCTCGGATAGAGCGATGAATGACCTGGCTGTCCGTTGAAGGTGACTGAGTAGCGGTAGATTCCCTTCTGACCGATGCACGGTGCATGTGCCGGCGTCGGTTCGGCAATCAGAACATCTTCAGGATGGATAATCTTTTCAGCTATAAGCCGGCGGGTCCCGTAACTTCCTCCGCCCTCCTCGTCGCAGACAAAAGCAACGGAGACAGGAAGGTCGTCATGCAGTTCAACCTCTTTTTCAAGAGCCGCCATAAGAGCTGCGCATCCTCCTTTCATATCAGACGACCCGCGACCGTGAATGTACGTTCCGTCGTTCAAACCGGAATACGGGTCATACTCCCAGCCTTCAGGCAGAGCAGGTACGACATCAAGATGTCCCAGCAGAAGAAGATCTCCATCCTGCTTTTTCGAATAGACATTGTTCCTGCCATCCGGACCTTCCGTATAGGCAACAGGAATACCGATGCTTTCCAGAAATGCGCCGGCATACTCTGTACAGTCCCGCGTATCTCCCGGCGGATTCTCGCTTTTAATTTTGACGAGATCTGAACAGAGCTTTACTGCGTCCATCAGTTGGTTCCTGCTTTGAATTCAGCAAACAGTTTTCCGAGTCTGCCATTCGGATAGAGTGAGTTCAGAAGTTCCGGTGCAAAGAGGTCATCAACCATGTCATGGAAGAACTGCGGCGGAAGCGGCGTCTTGGAATCCGGATTCAGAACGACGCGGAATCCTATGTATCCTCCAGCCTCATCCGGATCATATTCAAGCTGCCAGATAATCGGCGTGTTTTCGAAGTCTTCCTGATGATTGTCGCGAAGCCAGACCATGAACTTCGGGAACAGAGCATAGTCGCCGTTCTTCTTGACGTCAACCCGGAACCGGAGATATTCTGCCGTCATGGAGCATTTGATTGAATCGATATTGTGCGCCAGTGCGGAGACGGTATAATCAAGGTGAGCAACGGCATCAACCCAGTAGAAGTAGAGAACTTTGTCCATTTCCGACGGGCTTTCCAGAATCAGCGATTTTGCGTAGAGATATTCCATCTCGGTATTGTACGGATTACGCTCTAACATTACATACTTATTGGGTGTTCAGTGCAAAAAAGGGTTTTTAGTGAGGGGTTACTGATACTCCACGTACGTCTGGACTTCTTTGGGAAGACCTCCTTTGAATTTGTCGCGGATGTTTTCGTAGTATTCTCTCACGTTTTCGTTCATCGTCGGATGAATCTTCGCCTTTGCTGCGAAGAAATCAGCTTCCGTTACAACAAAGCGGCCTTCACGAAGAGCAGTCATCGCAGCTTCCCGGGCAATTCCTTCGAGGTCAGCACCGACAAAGCCGGCGGTTTCTTTGGCAAGTTTTTCAATGAGTTTGCTTCGAACCGGATCTTTGATTTCCGCATGGTTGCGGGCAAAGTTTCTGACCAGAGCGGTTCTGATTTCATAGGGTTTTGCATCGCTGTCACGCGGGAACTTCTTTGCCGCAGTCAGAATCTGCTTCGGTGTTGCCGATTTTCCGGCAAACTTCTTTGCAAGCGTTTCTGTATCGGCTTCGGTGATGCCGGCGAGCTCCTCGGATAATTCCTCAAGAACAGAACCTTCAACCGGCATGAGACGGGTGTGGACAGAGAGAATCTCTTTGCGTTCCTCTTCATCCGGTTCAGCGATGTAGACCAGACGGTCAAAACGCCCGCTTCTGAGGAGAGCGGAGTCGATGATGTCCGGACGGTTGGATGCGGCAAGAATCACCACATCGCTTAACTCCTCAATACCATCCATTTCAGTCAGAATCTGATTCAGAACGCTTTCCTGTGTACGGTCGGCTCCGCCGTTTCTGGCCGGCGTCAGGGCATCAATTTCATCAAAGAAGATGACTGACGGTGCAACCTGACGTGCCTTCCGGAAAATTTCACGAACTGCACGTTCGGATTCACCGACCCATTTTGAGAGAAGCTGCGGACCTTTGACGGCAATGAAATTCGCTCCCGATTCGTTTGCAACGGCTTTTGCTATCAGAGTCTTGCCGGTTCCCGGCGGACCGTAGAGCAGCACACCTTTGGGCGGACGGATGCCGAGACGTTCGAATCGTGCTTTGTCGGTCAGCGGGTAGGTTACCGACTCGTTGACATCACGCAGCGCCTCTCTGCAGCCGCCGATGTCACTCCAGCTGACATTGGCGGTTTCGATAGAAATTTCCCGCATTGCAGAGGGCGTAATCTCATGCAGCGCCTGGATGAAGTCTGCTTTGGTTACCTCAAGTCCGCGAAGGACCGTATCCGGAATCGCCGTCTCATCAAGGTTTTCGGTATCAATCTGTCTTCGGAGTGCGAGGATAGCCGCCTCGCGGGCTAGAGATGCCAAATCGGCACCGACAAAACCGCGGGATAACGCGGCGAGCGATGCAATCAGGTTGTCCCGTTTTCCATAGTACTGCAGCATCTCCCGCTCGCTCGGATTATCTTTCTTCCGATAGTTCGCAGCACCTTCCAGCGGCATGTGAAGCGTGTGGATTTTCAGAATCTCGAACCGGTCATCTTCACCGGGGACACCGATTTCAATCTCCCGGTCAAAGCGTCCCGGACGGCGGAGTGCCGGATCAATTGCATCAGGACGGTTGGTTGCGCCGATGACAATCACCTGACCGCGTTCGCTGATGCCGTCAAGCATGGTCAGAAGCTGTGCAACAACTCTGCGTTCAACTTCTCCGGTCACATCCTCACGTCTCGGCGCAATGGAATCCAGTTCATCAATGAAGATGATGGACGGAGAATTCTGCTGTGCCTCTTCGAAGATCTCTCTCAGCTTCTGTTCAGACTCTCCGTAATATTTGGAGATGATTTCAGGACCAGCAATCGGATAGAAGTTTGCTCCCGACTCGTTTGCAACGGCTTTTGCAATTAAGGTCTTACCAGTTCCCGGCGGACCATAGAGCAGAACGCCCTTTGGCGGTTCGACACCAAGCGTCTCGAAAAGTTCCGGGTGACGAATCGGCAGTTCAATCATCTCGCGTACCCGCTTGAGTTCCGCCTTCAGACCGCCGATATCCTCATACGTCACCTTCTTTGCACCCGGGAACTCGGCACTGTCGCCGACATCGTATTCAGTTGAATTGGTTATAAGACAAGCATTCTCCGGTTCAATCTCTTTGACCTGGAACTCAACAACCGGATTTCCCAGAACGAACGTCGGAATCGGAAGAACATCACCTTTGACGACGGCATGATTAATCAGCGCCGGCAGATCGAAGTTTTCTTCCTTCATGAACGCTTCCGGAAGTTCAGCCGGCGGCACAATGGTGATAACAGATGCTTTGACGACTTCTGTAACTTTGGAAACCGTAACATGTTCTCCAATATCGACGCCGGCATTGAGACGCGTATATTTGTCGATGCGCAGTTTATCCTGGTTCCAGTCGCCCGGTTGCGACCGCCAGACTTTTGCAACAGTGGAGCGGGTTCCGGTGATGGTGACGATATCGCCCGGAACAACCCCGAGTTCCTGCATGATTCCTGGATCGAGACGGGCACGTCCGAGACCCTGGTCAGCAGGATAGGCACTGTCAACTTTGAGAGAGACTTCTGGCATAATTAAGTAAGAATTGTTCGACGTCAACGGTTAAAAGAATTCAGTCGTAGTCTCTGACGCCGTCGTTTACGATAGTAAAGTCGTAGGTGGTTCCTTCCCGCTGCGACCGGTGCTTGACTACCGTTGCCCGGCGGAACTTTTCGTGCTTTTCGATGGAGATGATTGCTTTGGAGATATGGGCAAGGGCTGTTCCCCCGAGACCGTTTAAGCGGTGATGGTCGATATCCATGAACACCTGGTTGGTGATGACGGCAGGAACATCATAGCGTTTGGAAAGGGAGAGCAGATAGGACATCTGCGCTGAAAGCTGCTGGAGGGCGTCTTTCGTTTCAATCTGTTCGACACGGTACAGAGCAGTTGCCGAATCGACGATAATCAGCGAGGCTCGGCCGAGTTTCAGAATCTTTTCCGCATCCTCGATGAGTTTTCCCTGCTCTTCAAAGGTCGCCGGCTCTTCGATAAAGAGATTCTTTGCAAGTTCGTCGGTTTGATCACCTGCGAGCTGCGAGAACCGTTCAACCGAGAAGCCTTCCGTATCGATGTAGATAACGCCTTTGCCTTCCTTCAGTGCGGTAACTGCAGCCAGAAGACAGAAGGTGCTTTTGCCGGAACCTGCTTCTCCGACAAACTGCGTAATCATCTTTGACTCGAGTCCGCCGCCTAAAAGTTCATCCATGCCAGCAGAACCGGTCGGGAGCTTTACCGGCGCTTCCATGCTTCCTCCTCAATCATCCGCTTGACATCTTTGACGGGGATGCCGGCAGACGCAGCAATCGCTCTGCAGTCATCGAACTCTGCTTTCTTTGAGTAGATTTTGCCGTCCATTACCGCATGCTTGACCGATGCTGTGTAGATTTTACCGTTGATTTCAATTGACTCGTCGGAGAACGTGCGGTCGGCTACGAAACGGTGTACCATCGGCGTACAGCGGATGCCGAGGCTTCCGGTTTCGTGGGCGAGAACCTTTGCAAGGCGGGCAGAGTCCTCCGGCTTTGCGATGACTCTGATAAGATATCCGCCGCGTCCTTTCTTCATGATGATAGGAACAGCAGACGCGTCACGTGCTCCTGCATCCATCAGCACCTGAATGGTTTCGGCAAGTACTTCTCCGGTGATGTCATCGACATTGGTCTCGAGAACATCAACCGTGCGTTCGTCGTCGGCGATTTCTTCCACGTAAACCGTCAGGATATTCGGGTGGTCGTCCGGATTGCGTTTTCCAGCCCCCCGTCCGATTCCGGTGATTTTTCCTGCAGTCTTTTCTGCAGGGAACTCTTCGACGAACGTCGCAAGGAGGGCTGCACCTGTCGGAGTACAGAGTTCCCCTTCAAACGTTCCGGCTTTGACCTGCAGTTTCGAGTTCTTGAGAATTTCTGCTGTTGCGGGAGCCGGTACCGGCATTGTTCCGTGCGCACAGGTAAGCGTTCCGTATCCGACGGCAACCGGCAGAACAGATACTGCATCCGGATGCAGGGAAAGCAGTGCAGTACAGGAGCCGAGCACATCGGCGATGGCATCGTCGGCACCGACTTCGTGGAAGTGGACATGATGCGTCTGATGCACTGTCTCTTCTGCAGCTTCAATTCTTCTGAACACTTTCTCTGCGAGCGCTTTGGCAGCTTCCGGCGCATCCGCTTTGGCTATGACAGCAAGAACCTCATCAATGGTACGGTGTGCGGGACCCGAGTGGGTTTCGAGGTGAAGTGCGGAGATTCCTGCACGGGTGACGGTTTCCATTGTCGGAACTGAGGCGTCCTTGATAGCGGACATGACAAGATTTGCATCCGCTCCTGCCGCGATAAGCGAGGAGAGAATCATATCTCCTGCTGCGCCGAAGGACGGATCGAATACCAGAAGCTGCATGGTAATTACATTGTTTGCTTCAGAATAGGGAATAGGTTTCGGTCTTGGATTTTGTTTGAAAAAAGTTAGTGTCTGCGGAGGATAACCGCGACTGCTGCTCCGAGTGCTGCAAGGGTAACGGCGAAGGGCACAGGAGATTTTGCTGCTTCCTGCGGCTTCGGCGGTTCAGTCTTTGGAAGCGGGTTGCTCAGGTCCGCTTGAATCGGCAGATTCTTAGAACCTCCTTCGGAGTAGATGATGGTAAAGGTTCCAGGAGAAGTGATTTCTGCTTCATAGATAGCGTGCTCTGAAGTTTTGCCGTAGAGGTAGGTGGTTAGCTGTTCTTTTCCGCTGGTAAGAACAATATCTCGCAGGGCAGCGTCTTTTGCATCCAGTGCGTCAAGCGGAACCTGGAATCTGACCATCCCCGGTTTATCGGCTTCGGTGTTGAATCCCGGAGCATCGAGTTTGAACGAGTAGACAGAAAGTGACGTGTACTTGACATCCTGGGTGAAATCGGAACCGTCCGGAAGTGTAACCTGGGTAACGCCGGTGGAACGGTCGAAGGTAAACGTGCCGTTATCCGTGTACGTTCCGCGGAAGGTGCTGTCGGCTGCAGCTGCCGTGCAGAAGAGGACAGCGACTGCCAGAAGAATGATGAATATGCGTGCTGTTCGGTATGTCATAGAAATCATGAATGTGAATGAAGGTTAGGTCTGTTAGTACAGACCGAAGAGCCTCAGGATACGCTGGAAGAAGTTCAGTTCCTCTTCCACTACTTCTTCAACAACAACTTCCGGAATCTCGATTGCAGATGTGTGCATCGCAAACTGGATGGACTGGATGTCGACATTTTTGACTGACGTGAAGGATCTGATGTAGCCGTCGCCGCCGGTGATAGGTTCGAGCATTTCATTGACCATAGAGACGAGGGTTTTGTCCATGCCGGAGGTTGAGGAGGCGAGCTGAGCGGCTCCTATTGAGAGAGCAGCAGCTCCTTCCTTTAGAGCGTAAAGTGTAATCCCAGATGTCGGGCCTGCAGACGGTCCAATACTTTCATCCAATTTCTTGAGAAGGTTGAGTGAACTATCAAGATATAACTTCTGCTCATCCGTTGCCGAGCTTTTTAGATTAATTAATTTCTCTGAATAATTACTCCTGCTTAATGATAATGAAGATATGTCCGGAACTGAGCTACAGATCTTTTTAACAGAAGTTTCCACATACATCATAATCGAATTTTGTTCTCCAAAAGAAGCATTTTCTAATAGACTAACTGCCGTTGCAATTCCCCCCCGAAACCTGCTGAGCACCACTATTTATGCTAGCCGTTGCACTCGACAGTGCCCGCATCATGCTTTTGGCATCTGTTAGGTCCACATCGATATCCATGTTCATCTGAATACCGTTAATCGAAATCGCATCCATCTCGAAGTTGACCGCATCGAAGGTGATGTTGTAGACGCCTCCCTTGTCCGGAAGAATCGTGTAGGTCAGCTGTTTGTTCTTTCCGCTGTTGGCAATGACTGCTCCGGGAGCTACAATATCCGTGCAGTCGTGAGCGTTCAGACTCAGCGACACCTGCATACCGAGGTTCTGATAGAAGTACTTGTCTTTGAACGCATCGTTTCTGCAGATGTCCAGAAGAATCAGCACACGTCCGGACTTTCCGGCAATATCTTCAGGGCTGATGTGGTGTCCGTCCAAGAAGAAGTCAATATTAATCTCCCATGGAATCTCCGCTTTTCCCAGATTTCCCTGGTAGAAGAAACGGCCCTTGTCGGCATAGACCGTATTCTCGTCGCCGGTCTGCATGATGGTGTCGGTTGACACCAGATTCCTGACCGACTGGTACTCGCCGTAATCAACGACGAATCCCGGTTCTTCCAGTTCGAAGATGTTGACAACATACACATCTTCGACATTTCCGGAAGCGTCCATGTTAACATAGACAACCTCCTCTTTGTCGAGTGCTGCAGCTCCTCCAACCAGTACGGCAGAAATCAGCAGCACAGCGGCAGTTATTGTCAGTAGTTTTTTCACATTCATGATTTGATGACCTCCTTGAGCGTCATGGGGTCAGGTACAAAGTTCATTTTCAGCGACAGTTTCTGAATCAGTTTATCGAATATCAGCAGGAACGCCGGCAGCACTATCACCACAGCGACAATCGACAGAAGCGACCCGCGTCCGATGAACATGCCGATTTCTGAAAGCAACGGATTCGACGACATCGCAGCCATGATGAAACCGGATGCCATCAGAATACCTGCCGATGTCAGAACCGAAACCGTGGCGTTCTCAAGCGTTCCCTGAATTGCCTCAGCACGTCCAACTTCACGCCGGTATTCAAAGTATCTGCTTGCAATCAGAATCGAGAAGTCGACGGTTGCTCCGAGCTGAATCGCAAAAATCACCATCCTCGTGATATAGAACATTTCATCGCCCATGAAATACGGAAGACCGCAGTTGATGAAGATGGCAGATTCAATACCGATGACCAGAATCGGCGGAACGATAACTGAACGGAAGACAAGCATCAGCACAAAGAGAATTCCTATCACAGAAATCAGAACAATCTTGATATCATCTTCCGTGACCTCCTGCTTCAGATCGTACGAGGTCGGAATTTCTCCTGCCAGATACCAGCTGCCCGGATAATACTTCTCTGCAGCAGTACGGATGATTTCCGTTGCCTGGAATGCTTCAGGCGACTCGGTCGTGGTATCCACCGTAATCGCATACCGCGTAAATCCGCCGCTTATCAGTTTCTCCCGCGAGTCCGGCGGAACGAATCCTTCGGGCACCTCAGCTCCCACAGTCTTTCCGAACGACTGCACTTCCGATACCACAGGTATCGCTTCTATTTCTGCAAGCAGCTTATTTTCTAGTCCGGAGTAGCCGTCGGGCACCATCAGCACCATCTGGCTGAAGTCCCCGAATTTGTCTTTAATGTCCTGAGTATCTTTTCCCAGCGCTGTCGAGTCATCCTTGTACAAATCGAAGTACGAGTAGGTATTGTGGAAGACCGCAGAAACTGACGGAACCAGAATGATGACGGCAACAATCAGAACCGGTATGCAGATCTTTTTTGCAACCTTGGCGAACTTTTTGAAGCTCGGCAGGAACGGCCGGTGCTTGGTTTTGTCAATCAGTTTCGAAGTCAGCACGACAAGTGCCGGAAGAAGCGAGTAGACACAGAGCAAACTGATGAGAATACCCTTGACCATAACCCAGCCGAGGTCGGGACCGATACCAAGACGCATCGCAACTAACGCGACAAAACCGATGGCGGCAACAATACCTGACGACCAGACAGAAGCAAATGATTTCTTCATCGCAATCCCGATAGCTTCGGTGACACCCATACCAGCCCGCCGGTATTCATCGAACCGGTGCATCAGGAAAATCGCATAGTCAATCGAGATTGCCAGCTGAAGCAGTGCGGCGACTCCGGAGGTGATATAGGATATTTCTCCGAAGATGATGTTCGAACCCATATTGATTACAATAGCCACACCAATGGTCACCAGGAACAGGACCGGTTCCAGCCACGACGAAGTCGTAACAATCAGGATGGCAAGAACAATCGGGACAGCGATAATCATAATCTTCGCCAGATCGTTCCAGATGGTCTCGTTTGCATAGGAGGAACTGACCTGAAGACCGGACATCTTGGCATCTCCGGCGTAGGCGACAGCCGCCTCACGCACAGCAGGAACCGCGAAGTGTCCATCCAAAGTCAGCGTGTAGAGAACATTTCCATCTTTGTAATAGTTCTTGGTTGCTTCGTCACCGAGATATTCAATCGGGATTTCCGATGACGACACATCATCGAGCCAGGTGATTTCCGTCACACCGTCGATGGCGGCTATGGTATCTTTGAGCTCCAGTGCTTCAGCCATCGTCAGTCCGGAGACCATGAGACGGGCATTCGGCACACCGCCGGGAAACGCTTCATCCATGACATCAATCGCCACCGTCGACGGCGCCGCTTTATCCATATAGTCCGCAACATTGTAGTTTACCGGAACCATGGTAAAGAGGACAAGACAGACTGCCGTAATGACCAGCATGACCGCGACAATCTTCTTGGGATGTTTAGTTAAAAATTCAGCGTATTTCATAGGACGATACTATACTTGTACGTTGACCCACAGTGAATATAAACATCCTTGTAATCTGACGATTATTTGACAGTGTCAAAAATATAGATATGCTTACCCATCCAATAGTAATCTACGATGACGAAAACCCAAAAGAACCTGATGACAAAGGTGCTGCTTTCCAAGGCGCTGAAGAAGCTGATGAAGGAAAAACCGCTTCCTTCCATCTCCGTCACGGAAGTTGCTGAAGTTGCAGGGTTCAGGCGGCAGTCGTTCTATTATCATTTCCCCGATATGTATGCACTTCTGAAGTGGACACTGGACCAGGAGCTGAATATCCACCTGGGAGGAAAGAATGCGCCGGCGACCTGGGAAGAGGGGATGCTGAAGATATTCTCCTATATCGGAAAAAACCGCGACTTCTGTCTTTCCGCCTACACAGCTCTCGGCCGGGAGACGGTTAGAAATCTGGTAGGAACAGAAGTAAACGATGCCGTCCGCACGGTCATCACAGGAGAAGTTGCGGAATTCTCACTTCCGGAACAGACAATTACCTATCTGACGCGGTTCTTTGTCGGCGGTATTTCAAATATTCTGGAAGACTGGCTCCTGGGAAGACTGGACATGAGCCCGGAAGAGATTGTATCTCATATGCATGATACAGAAAAAGTGCTCATCGCCGGATATCAGGCTAAGTAAGAGTAAGAACAGGGAAGATATTTAGATATTCCCGTCCCGGGCGGAACGGACGGATATGATGAAAAAGACAGATGATGATGATGATTGATTGACGTCTTTTCCCTGTTCTCAGATATCGTTATTATTCTGGAAATATAAGGATTTTTAATCAGAAAAATTGTGCCTTCAACAATTTTACTTTATTATTAGTGATTCTCCTGAAAAATCTCTTTTGAGAGTTGAAAAAACGAAGTCAGCAGGAGATATAGCATCTTAATACCCTTAGAACGCGAATATAGTCAGCAAGCATGACTCAAGAAGGCAGCTCTGTCAATGACATGATGTGTCTGATGGCCGGACGCATCACCGAAATTGCAAATTCAATCAACGAAGAACAGATTTCCGCATTCATCCAGGCAATTCTCGATGCAAAGAGAATCTATGTAATGGGAGCCGGTCGTTCCGGTCTCGTTGCCAAATCCTTTGCCATGCGCCTGATGCACACCGGATTCACCTCCTATGTTGTCGGTGAAACCATCACCCCGGCAATTGCGCAAGGCGATCTGATTATCGCATTCTCCGGTTCCGGAAACACCAAGACCATCGCAGATATTGCAGAAACCGCAAAGAACTTCGGCGTCAAGGTTGCCCTGATTTCCAGCGACGAAAATTCCCGCATCGGAAAGATTGCCGACTTCATGATTAAGATTGAGACGCAGAGAGATCCGATTGCAAAGGATTCCCATGAATACGAAATCCGCCAGATGCTCGGCGCATACCGTTCCTTTGCACCGCTTGGAACCATCTTTGAAACCTCGTCCCTGATTTTCAGCGACGCAGTCATTTCAACCATCATGACCATGAAAAAGATTGACGAATCCGAACTCAAGAGACGCCACACCAACATCGAATAATCATGACAGATTTTGCACAAAGAGTAACTTCCATCGATATCTCCGGCATCAGAAAGATGTTCGAAGCGGCAGGACCGAATGCCATCAACATGGGCCTCGGACAGCCGGATTTCGACACACCGGAAAATATCAAGCAGGCGGCAATCCGGGCAATCGACAACGGAAAGACCGGATACACCAACAATGCAGGTATCGATGAACTGCGTGACGCCGTCGCACAGAAACTCAAAACGGAAAACGGTCTGAAGAACCTTGAACGCAAGAACGTTCTGATTACCGCAGGAGGTTCCGGAGCACTGCATGCAGCAATTGCATCCCTTGTCGAAAACGGCGATAAAGTCGTTTTCAACAACCCGGGTTTCGTTTCCTACGGGGCACTTGCCAAACTTGCCGGAGGAATTCCGGATCCGGTACCGCTCAAAGCTGACCTTCACCTGGATGTTGAAGCTTTGAAAGAGCACTTCTCCGACAAGAAATGCAAGGTAATGGTCTTAAACAGTCCGGCAAATCCGACCGGCATGGTCGAAACAAAAGACACCATTAAGGCAGTGGTGGAAGCGGCCGAAGACAGCAATGTCACCATCCTTTCCGATGAAGTCTACGAGAAGTTCTGCTACGGAAACACCAAGTTCTATTCCGCAGCGGCATTCGGCGACAATGTCGTTACCATCAATGCAACCAGTAAAACCTACGCAATGACCGGCTGGCGTATCGGTTTCATGGCAGGAGACGAGAGCATCATCAGCCAGGCAGTCAAGGTCCAGCAGTACTCGCTCGCCTGTCCGACATCCATCGCCCAGTATGCCGCTCTGGAAGCATATACCGGCGACCAGTCAAGCGTCAAGGTCATGAAACAGGAATACGAAACCCGCAGAAATATCTTAATTGACGGACTGAAGAACCTCGGAATCGAAGTTGCGCAGCCGGAAGGAGCCTTCTATGCTTTCCCGAAACTTTCGGCAGACACCGTTGCAGAAATCGTGAAAAACGATGTCATCATCACTCCGGGCACTGCATTCGGCCCGCTCGGTGAAGGATACGCCCGCATGAGCTACGCAACCTCCCAGGAAAATATCAGAGAAGCACTCACAAGAATTGCAAAGGTCGTGAACTAAAGTATGGAATTGAAAGAAATCAACGCACTCCTCGAAAAACTCTCCAACGCACACGGTATTTCCGGCCATGAAAACCAGGTGCGTGAAGTCATCAAAGCAGAAATCAAAGACTATGTCGACGAGATAACCACCGACAAAATGGGCAACCTCATCGCCGTGAAAAAAGGCGACGACTTCAAAATCATGCTTGCCGCCCACATGGATGAAATCGGTCTCATGGTCCAGTACATCGACGAGAAAGGATTCATCAGATTCGTTGCTGTCGGCGGTTGGTACAATCCGGTCCTCGTATCCCAGAGAGTCATCCTTCACGGAGAAAAAGGAGATGTTCCGGGCGTTCTCGGCATGAAACCTCCGCACGTTATGGAAGAAGCTGACCGCAAGAAGCCGATTGAACTCGCCAACCTCTTCATCGATGTCGGAGCACACTCTGCAGAAGAAGTTGAAGCAATGGGAATCACGGTCGGCACCACCGCAACCATCGACCGCACCTATGAACCGTTAAACGGCACCATCGTTACCGGAAAAGCCCTCGACAACCGTGCAGGATGCGCCATGCTCATCGGTGCCTTGAAAGAGATGCAGACCAAGCACACTATCTACGCTGTCTTCACCGTTCAGGAAGAAGTCGGACTCAAAGGAGCGAAGACGTCCGCCTTCACAGTTGATCCGGATGTCGCAATCGCAACCGATGTTACCATTCCGGGAGACTCCCCGGGAATTGAACGCAGAAAAGCTCCAGTCTTCATGGGAGAAGGACCGGTTGTCGTCATTGTTTCTGCAAGCGGACGCGGACATCTGGCAGACCCGCGTGTTGTCGACTGGCTGAAAAAGACGGCAAAGAAAAACAACATCAAGATTCAGATTGAAGTCGGCGACGGAGGAAACACCGATGCCTCAGCAATCAACTTTGAACGCGGCGGTATTCCGTCTGTTCCGGTCTCCGTTCCGGCACGCTACATCCACTCCCCGGTTGAAGTCATCGACCTTGAAGATCTCAAAGGCGCTATCGACCTGCTGAAACACGCGGTTCAGACAAAACCGAACCTCTAATTTTCTTTTTTCTGCATTCTCTTACCAAGAGAGACTGCGTCACACCTATATCCCAAGACGTCCAATACATTACCGATTATCGTGACATTCAAAGTTCTTGTCTCCGACCCGCTTGCAAAGGAAGGAGTAGATATCTTAAAGGAAGTCTGCGAGGTTGACGAAATCGCCGACCTTTCTGAAGATGAACTGGTAAAAATCATCGGAAAGTATGATGCACTCATCGTCCGTTCCGGAACCCAGGTCACCGCACGCATCATTGAAGCAGCGGACAATATGAAATATATCGGCAGAGCCGGTGTCGGCGTCGACAACATCGATACCGATGCAGCAACCAAGAAGGGTATTATCGTCTCCAACGCACCGGAAGGAAACACCCTCGCCGCAACCGAACACACCATCGGTATGATGATGGCACTCGCCCGCAACATCCCGCAGGCAACTGCATCCTTGAAGAAGGGAGAGTGGAAACGCTCGAAGTTCATGGGTAACGAAATGAATGGCAAGACCCTCGGTGTTGTCGGTTTCGGCAGAATCGGCCGTGAAGTCGCCAAGCGTGCCCAGGCTCTCCAGATGAAAGTCATCGCCTACGATCCGTTCATCCCGGCAGAGGTCGGTGCAGCAATGGGCGTCGAAATGATGACAGTTGCAGAACTCTTCACCAAAGCAGATGTTATCACGGTCCACACCCCGCTGATTCCGTCCACCACTCACATGGTCAACGCTGAATCCATCAAGACCATGAAAGACGGCGTTAGAATCATCAACTGTGCCCGCGGCGGAATCATCGACGAAAAGGCACTCTACGATGCTATCGTTGCAGGAAAAGTTGCCGGAGCAGCACTCGATGTCTTCGAGCAGGAACCGCCGACAGATTCTCCGCTTCTGACCCTCGACTCTGTTATCGTCACCCCGCACCTTGGTGCAAGCACAGTTGAAGCACAGAAGAACGTTGCAATCTCTGTTGCACACCAGTGCATTGACGTCTTAAACGGCGGTTCTGCAAAAAGCGCAGTCAACGCACCGCTCGTCGCACCGGAAGTCAGAGCAAAGGTCGATGCATGGGCAGAACTCGTTGAGAAGATGGGTCTTCTTGCAGCACAGACCGCAAACGGTCCAATCTCCGAAGTTGAATTCGCCTACTACGGTGAAGTCTCTGAACTCAAGCAGAACCTGAAGTACGCAACCAGACTCGGTATCAAGGGATTAATTGAAAAGGTCCTCCACGAACCGATTAACATCGTCAACGCCGAATTCGTCGCAAAAGGACGTGGCATGAACATCATCGAGAAGACCTCCAGTGAAGCAGGCGACTACAAGTCTCTTGTTACCTTATCCTACAAGACCCCGGCAGGAACCGAGAAGATTGCAGGATTAGTTACCAAAGAGGGCGGCGCAAGAATCGTCTCCATCGGCAAATACGCAACCGATCTTGTCCCATCAGGAAACGTCATCCTTGCAGACCACGTCAACAAGCCGGGTATCATCGGTGTTGTCGGAACCATCCTCGGCAAGAACAATGTCAACATCTCAAGCATGCAGGTCGGCGGAGCAAACGTCGGAACCGACTCGCTGATGATCTTAGCAGTCGACACCATCGTCTCCGATGCAGTCATGAAGGAAGTTGCCGAAGCAGAAGGAATCACCTCTGCAAAGTTCGTGCAGCTCTAAAAACACTTCCAATATTTTCTTTTTTTCAAAAAAAGGAGTTAATCCGCGACAATCTCGCGGCGTTCTTTCTGATAGATTTCTCCGTCCTTTGCAACCCAGAGTTCGGCGCTGTTCACGACTTCCTGCACCAGTTCGTCCATCGGAAGTTTTGCCTCTTCGGCTTCGATATAGTCCAGCGGAGAACGGGTTGCCGGTTTGACCGGGACCGCACGGCAGGAGGTGTCTCCCGGGGACTCGTGATAGGTTCCAATCATGCGGGCAAGAGCGACCGTTTCTTCCTTGTCATAGGTGAGAAGCGGACGAAGGACCGGAGTGGAGACGGCAGCGGTTATCACTCCCATGTTCTGCAGCGTCTGGGATGCCACCTGACCGAGGTTTTCTCCAGAGACAATTCCTTCCAACCGGTTCGCTTTTCCGATAGCATCGGCCACCCGCATCATGAACCGCTTGCAGAACAGACACGTGTAGTGCCGGTCGCAGGTTTCAGCCATAGCGTTCAGGAACGGTTCAACACTGACAATCCACAGCGGAAATGCCCGTCCCGGACACCAGGTGGAAAGAATTCTGGCATTGTCTTTGGCAAGATCCTTGGTTGCCGGTCCCGCCCAGCAGCCGGCATCAGCAAAGACGCCGACCATGGAAACTCCGCGGCGCATCATGAGCCAGGCGGCAACCGGAGAGTCAATGCCGGAAGAAAGCAGCACCGACGCACGGCCGGCAGTACCGAGCGGAAGACCGCCGGTTCCCGGAAGACGTTCGTCATATACCAGTCCGCCGAAGTCGCGTGCCTCAACAAATATCTCATATTCGGGATTGTCAAGGTCGACAGCGAAATCCGGAATCTCTTTCCAGATTTCATCAGCTACATAGGCTGCAAGCTGCTGGCTGGTGAATCCTTTCACGAACTGGCGCTTTCCGCGGACAGCGAAGGTCATGCCGGCGTGCAGTTTTCCCCGTGCAAGGGAGAGAGCCGCCGCTGCGATTTCTTCTTTGGTATTGCCGCAGACCAGGCAGACCGATACATCAACCACGCCGAAGATACGGCTGACGACAGAGGCAATCTTTTCCGCTTCGCCGTAAATCAGAATGCGGCCGCGGAACTCTTCTATGGTATATTCCAGGGAAGCGCCGTCAAGAGCCGCTTTGATATTCCGGATAAGCGTCTTCATGAACTGCTTCTTGACCGGTTCCGACTTCAGCCAGAGTTCCCCGATACGAACCATTACTGCTTTAGTATTCATGCTGTATTCCCGGGGAAACTGCACGCTTTTCCCCGCTGTTTTTGCGTATATTAGTAGTGATGAGGAGATAATTAAACTACTGCTGTTCCCAGAATATATACTTGAAAAAGCAATAGTATAGCAGAAAATGGCAGTCGACACCATTGTAGTCGGAATACTTGCGATTCTTACCTGTGCGGCGATGATTCTTGCCGTCATCTTCAAACCGAAGGTGCGGATTCTCTCCCGTGAAATCGACACCTACTGGATTGTCACGTCGGCTGCTGCAGTGATTCTTCTCATAAGCGGTCTGCTGAATCCATCGGCATTTTTCGAAGGATTGATTACTGACACTCCGGTCAATCCGATAAAAATCCTCATTCTTTTCCTTTCGATGACATTTCTATCCGTATTCCTGGATGAAATCAACTTCTTCCGCTATCTTGCAAACCGCACCGTAAAGGCTGCCGGGAAAAACCAGTTTCTGCTCTTTTCCGCGCTGTTTGCGGTGATTTCCGTCCTCACGCTCTTTACCTCCAATGATGTCATTATTCTGACATTTACACCGTTCCTCTGCTACTTTGCAAAATATGCCGGTGTGAATCCGATACCCTATATCTTTGGAGAATTCGTTGCGGCTAACACCTGGAGCATGGCGTTCATCATCGGAAATCCGACCAATATCTATCTGGCCTCCTCGTTCGGGGTTACGTTCCTCGAATATCTGCAAGTGATGATTCTTCCAACCCTTGTCGCATCGGCAGTTGCATTCCTCCTGCTTCTGCTGATTTTCAGAAAACAGCTTGCTGAACCGCTGCACTGCGAGACAGGAGATGTAACCGTATCCGACAAAGTTTCTGCTGTCATCGGTATTGCACTTCTTGCCGGATGCACCGTGCTCCTTGCAGTCTCCTCCTATCTTGGGATTGAGATGTGGATGGTTTCACTGGTCTTTGCTCTGACTCTTGCTGCAGTCATCCTCATCCTGAATCTCTTCCGGAAACGGAAACCGTCTGAACTGGGAATAACCGCAAAACGCGTTCCCTGGCAGTTCATCCCCTTCTTGCTTTCGATGTTTGCCATTGTCCTCGCACTCTCGAATGTGCATATCACCGAAGCAGTCGCCGGAATTCTCAATGCAGGAAATCCGATATTTACCTACGGTCTGACCTCGTTTGCCGCGGCGAACCTGATTAACAATATTCCTATGAGTGTGCTCTATGTCTTCATCCTGAGCTTCTGCCCGGCGGGAATGATGACCGGAGCCATGTATGCTGCCGTTATCGGTTCCAATCTTGGAGCGTTCCTCACGCCAATTGGTGCCCTGGCAGGAATCATGTGGATGGGACTGGTAAAAGACAGCGGTGTGAAGTTCAGTTTTGGAAAGTTCATTAGATACGGTGCAATAGTTGCTGTCCCGACACTTCTTGCGGCACTTCTGGTACTACGTTGTCTGGTCTGAAAAAAAGTTATGCGTGATACACGCGTACTGCTCTGACGTCGAAAACGAGGTCTTCTGCAGCATGTCTGGCTGCTTCAAGCATCCCCTCTTCGACTTCGATGACAACTCCTGATGCATCTGCAGCCCGGACCCGGAGCATTCCGGTGATACCGGCATCCCGCAGCTGATTTTCCATTTCATCGATGCGGGTAAGGGCAGATACGGTGAGTTCCGTGTTGAACAGGATACGGGTTGCAAGACAGGCGGACGGCGGGCGTACCGTGATTCCATGCTTTTCTGCTTCCGCTATGACTTCGTCTTTGGTCATCGCTGCAAGCGGGCTTTTGATGTGTAACTCCTGCAGTGCGGCGATACCCGGACGCGTGCCGGATGCAATATCGTCTTTGTTGGTTCCGTCATAGACAACAGAAAAACCGCGGGATGAGGCGGTTTTCTGCAGGGCTGACATGATGGTTTTCTTGCAGAGATAACAGCGGTTTTCCGGATTCTTTGCAATATCAGGGTTTTCAAGCAGACGGACTGGGACTTTGTGCCACGGAACGCCGAACCGTTTTGCAAGCTCTTTTGCTACAGCGATTTCCCGCTGCGGAGTAAACTCTGAAACAATCGTCGCCGCTTCTACCGGGATAGCGGCATCAACAGCAAGAGCAAGGACAACCGCACTGTCGACACCGCCGGAGAGTGCAACTAGACCCGGGCCGGAAAAAAGGGGGGAGCTCATAACTGACGCAGTTTCCGGACCGCGTGGGATGAGCGGGCAAAGTATGCCGATAAGAAACCGGAGAATTCTTCAGACCAGATGTCATCGCCGGAAAGGACTTCGTAGCCCTCTTCCATTGAGAGACGGACATGTTTTCCAAGAGCGCCGGAAAAGATCTTGGCACGGTCTTCGAGGAGTGCACGGGCGGTAACGTACTTTCTTGGAACCTCGGCATAGTAGCGGTCTTCTTCAATCCACGGACCGGCGAACTCACGGACAGGAAGATACTTTTCCACGAACCGGTCGGAATTTTCGTGCGCCCATACCGGCGGTCCTTCGCGGATGATGATGTTGGGCAGTTCAGCAACAAAGAGTTCCAGCAGAATCAGAGAGTGTTCCGGCCCCATAGCAACTTCGGCACGATGCACCTGGAATTCTTCTGCAGTCAACATCGAGCGGATGGTATCAACCGTTTTCCTGAGCTGCGGAACAACGGTGTCGGGAACCAGATCTGGGGTCTTGAACCGCAGGGCAAACATCGCAGTTTTCCGAAGGAGAATCTGCTGACTGAACTCGTCTTTCGAGATGAACGTTGGTGCATCCGGCACAAAGTAGGATGCTCCCGGCTTTTCGCAGTAGTCGCGGGCAAGTTCCATGAACTCGGAAAACCGGGTCGGCGTAAGCGATGCGGCGACATTCCGGTTGCGGTCGGTCGGATCAATGACAATCAGCGGCTCGGTAAAGTGTTTGCGTGCCGTCTTTGCATCCGGGTAGTAATGCTCGATATCGACGACTTCGCCGTAGCGGTATTTGGATGCCGCTTCTATAAACTGCGTGAACCCGCCGTAGTTAAGAATCAGCAGTTCGCAGAGATAGCCGGAGAATCCCCCGGTCATGTGGTCGGAACCGTAGACGCCTCCTCCTTTGCAGAACTGTTTGAGCAGCAGAACGTCTTCACGGGGAGGTGCAATCTTTTCTATCAGATACTGGGTGTGGAACGGCGTGCGGTCAACAGCGCACTTCATCTCAGCAGTTGATGCAATATTATAGCAGGGAACCAGATCCACATCAAATCCTTCAATCACGGCGTTCAGATACGGATGTTCCGCATACATCTCCTCTGCCGTACCGCCGAACTTTTCGACAACCGCATATCCTGTTTCAAGTCCTTTTTCCTGCAGTTCCTCCCGGGGCATCTCCGGCGGGAAGCGCATGAAAATATCAATATCTTTGTCTCCCCGCACCCAGGTTCCGCGGGCAACCGAACCGGTCATCATTGCGGGAACGCCTGCGATTTCCTTTACTGCATCAATCAGTTTCTGACCCATGCGGTGGGCTTCGGCACGTTCCTCTTCAGTGGGAAGAATCCGGTCCAGAACCGCTTTTTCGTATTCGTTTCTCATAACTCCACCCGGTGTAGTGTACTATATATTGGTCCTGAGGGAGTTAAAACACTCTTCTTGAGAAGAACAGCGGATATTTCGCAGGACCCGAAGTCGAGGGACTTCAGTGCGGCGAGTTTTGCATTCAGTTCCGGCACATACTCCTTTACCCGGGCTATGGTGATGTGCGGGGAGAACTTCTTTTCTTCACGGGGAAATCCTATCCGTGAGAGTTTGGTTTCCAGTTCCTCTGCCAGTTCTGCAGAGCGACCGCCATCATGCACTTCTGCTTTGATGACGCGGGGAGGACGGCCGAATACCGATACTCCATGTGCTGAAAGCTGATAGGATCCCTTGGGCAGAGTATCCAGCACCGAAGATACTTTGGCAACTGATGATTCGGGAATCTCTCCTAAAAATTTCAGGGTTATATGCATCTGATTATCCGGCACGAGAGACAGACGGCCGGTTCCGCGAAGTGAGGTTCCGGCAGAGAAAATGGCATTTCTGACCGATGCCGACGGTTCTACCGCGATGAAGGTTCGCACCATGATACAAGTATATTGGTGTCAGCAGAATAAGGCAGTATCTGAAAAGAGATGGAAAATTATTGAGAGGGGGAAATCCCCCTCTTCGTTGTAGTACTCCAAACTTAGATAAGCTTGTTGATCGGACCGTCTTCGACTGCCGGAACTCCTCCGAAGTCTTTGAAGGCCTCTGCTAAGACAATATCACAGAATGCGGATGCGGTTGCTGCGCCTTCCATGTTCTCGATTGGACCGTACATGATAAGGTCTGCACCGAGGGTCATTGCCATGATGTTACATCCGATATCCGGTGCAGTCCATGCTGCCTGGCGGATGCCGTCAATTCCACCGAAGTGGTGCTTGACCATCTGTTCTGCAAGAAGCGGAAGCTCCTTGTATCTGTCTGCTAAGACGTTCTTTCTCCAGCGTTTCAGCCAGGTCCAGGAAACGGTCATGTTGTGGTATGCACCACCGGTCGGCAGTCCGTGGATTGCCTTGCATGCAAGGATTTCACGGAAGGAACCGAATGCACCAAGTCCGAGCGGAGTTGCTGCAGAGTCGAGAATCGGGCGGGTGATACCGCACTCTTCTGCGATCTGAAGCATACCCTGTGCCTGACCTGCAACACCGCCTTCGACTAAAGTCTTTTCACGGCCTGCGATGGACGGGTCTCCTGGGTTGAATGCAAGGACGATTGCAGAGTTAACATCGGACTCTTTCAGTGCCTGGATGTTCTCCGGAAGGATAGATCCGTTGATAGAGTTGTAGATTGCACGGTCTGCAAGACCAACTTCGGTAACGTACTTGGTTGCGTGGATAAGTGCTTCCGGTGCGGAAGAGTCCATCAGGAATGCAGTCTTGTTATCGATAGAGTCGAACCAGTTGAAGTAGGACTCGAATGCTTCTCCGTGTTCTGCAAGAATCTGCAGGAAGAACTTGTTACCGGTAATGTCAGTTAATTCCTGGCAGCGGTTCCAGAGTGCTTCTGCTTTTGCTTTGTCGATTTCTCCAGTCTTGTCGTTTAAGACAATCTCGTGCTTGTTGTAGAAGATAGACGGGGACATGACACGCGGGTATTCTCCCGGCTGGCCACCGATCTTCGTTCCGTTAAAGTCAAAGACCTGCTGTTCTTTTTCAAACTTGAACATGTTGGTACCTCTTTACATAGTTAATGGGAAGAAAATGGTCAGGCCGAAGCACAGTGCCAGGAACAGGATAGTTCCGACAGTAAGACCGTAGAGGACACCAATGTCACGACCAATTTTCTTACCGACACGCATTGCAATTTCTGCGTCGGTGAATTCAACCTTCTTTTCGATTGCGTCTAAGCGCTTTTCAATTTCAAGGAACTGCGGGTTTGCAGATGCAACTTTTGCACCCTCGCTTCCACCCTCTTCGCCCTCGGAGATCTGGACTACAATCGGATCTGCACCGAATGCTCCTGGGTCGCGTGCCTTAAGCTCGTTGATCT
>DALTWK010000012.1 GCA_029987115.1 Methanocorpusculum sp. | reverse complement strand
TGTGTTGTCCTGAATAAATTCGAACGACATTTAAGAGTAAGAAAGACGAAAAATATTGTGACACTTACCAACACGCAAATCCCTCAAATCATAACTTTGGTCGAAGAGTGGGATTGGGAAGTCAAGAGAGTCGCATTTGAATATCATGTCTCTCCTTCACGGGTTTATCAAATCCTGACTGAATACCGGAGAACCGGTATTTATCCAGTGATTCACACCCGTGGTCCCAAACCCAAAGTTCTCACAGAAAGAGAACGTGAGATAATCATTGATGCCAAGAAACGTCTCAATCTTGGAACCGCTGCATTGGCTGATTATCTTCGTGTGAAGCAGGGATTGCATATTGGTAACAATCGTATTCATGAAGTTCTCCTGGAGGAAGGCTTGACACAAAGAGATCCGTCAAAAAGTTACCGCAGACGTCCGTGGGTTCGCTATGAAAGAGAGCATAGTCTCTCTGCTGTTCATATGGACTGGTATATGGCAGACGACGGTGCAACCCACGTCTGTGTAGTCATCGATGATGCAAGCCGAATGATTCTGTCAGGTGGAGAATTCCGTGAGCAGACTGCAGAACACTCAGTTTCCCTTCTCAAGGAAGCTTATGAGAAATATCAGCATATTTCCCCTATCCGTGAAGTCATTACTGATCACGGAACTCAGTTCTATGCAACAAACCGGAGTTTCCTCGGGGAAACAGATCATTTATTCGAAACGTTCTGTGAAGATTACGGAATTACCCATATTCTCGCCAGAGTAAAACATCCTCAGACGAACGGAAAAGTGGAACGATTCTTCCAGACCTTCCGTAAGAACCGCTCCCGGTTCAGATCATTCAATGAATTTGCTGACTGGTATAACAAAATCCGCCCGCATATGAGTCTGGACTGGAGTATCATGGAGACGCCGGAAATGGCATTCTACAGAAAAGCTGTTGACATCATCAGAGGTAACTGCGCAGAGATGATTGCGCGGGAATGTGAAGCAAAATGAGTTATCTAAATAATTACAGGACGTTACAGGAAAGACAACATTGTAAATCACGCAATGGAACATTTTTCCTCATGGGAGGACTCATAATCCTCTTTTTACTTTTTATTACAGTACCAATTATTTCTCTTTTAACCGCTTGTTCCATTGAAGATTTACTCGCGGCACTAACGAGCGAGACAGCACTAAGTGCACTGAAAATCAGTGCAATAACAGCAACTATAGCTACAATCATTGTAATAATATTTGGAACTCCACTTGCCTATTTTAATGCCAGGGTGAATTACCGTTTTAAAAATATTGTTGACACAATAACAGATCTCCCAATGGTGTTGCCACCAACAGTAGCAGGTCTTGCCCTTATATTCGCTTTTGGAAAGAAAGGGTTGTTAGGAGCACCGTTATTTGAAATATTTGGTATCAGGATCTCATATACAATTGTCGCAGTCGTAATTGCTCAGATTTTTGTTGCATCTCCGTTTTTTATCCGTCAGGCACGTTCTGCATTTGAAGCAGTCCCTGCCGAGTATGAATTCGCATCAAAAACACTTGGTGCTAATTTTATGATGACATTTTTCAAAGTTACGTTACCACTAGCACGGGGCGCACTTTTGTCCGGTATCATCATGACATTCTCCCGCGCCCTTGGTGAATTCGGTGCGACGATGATCTTTGCAGGAAATATGGAAGGGGTGACACAGACAATGCCAATGGCAATTTATGTTGCACAGAACTTCGACATGGATGTATCAATTGCCATCGCGATTATTCTGGTACTTTTCTCATTCTTGATTATTCTGATTGTGAAATACATTGGCGATCGTGAGGTGAAGAGATATGCTTAAAGTCTCGTTGAAGAAAAAACTGCGTGATTTTAATATTGATATTGAAACGCTGGAGGTAGCGGACGGAGAAACACTTGGTCTCCTTGGGGATAATGGATCGGGAAAATCAACAATCCTCAAAATGATTGCCGGTTTGATGAAACCGGACGATGGACAAATTGAACTCAACAACAAGATTATTTATGACAGTGCATCTAAGCGGAATGTAGATGCCGAACTGCGAAATATCGGATACATGTTTCAAAATTATGCACTCTTTCCGAATATGACAGTTCGTAAAAATATACTCTATGGGTTGAAAATGCACAAATTTACCAAGGAGGATGCGAACAAACGGGCAGATGAACTGATTGAGAAACTGTCGTTAACAGAGATAGCTGACCAACCGATAACACGACTTTCCGGCGGTCAATGTCAACGGGTTGCTCTTGCCCGAGCTATGGCACCGCATCCATTGCTTCTCCTTCTTGATGAGCCACTTTCGGCACTTGATGCAAGAACACAGGACAAACTTCGTTTGGAACTGGTCCGTGTAATTCATATGGAAAATATCCCCTGCATCATCGTTACACATACAGCAAAAGATGCTTTGGCTATTGCTGACAGAATTTGCATCATCGAACGTGGCCATATTATCGAAAACGGACTACCGGAGGATATTGTTTACAATCCAAAATTCGGGTTTATCACTGGTGACAATCCGAATCAGTTCCGTGGCACGCTGTGGACAAAAAACTCGGGAGCAACCTATGTAAAAATAGGAACTGTTGATTTCAGAACTGTCTCCACGCTGGAAGGAGATGTCAATGTATCCATCCGTCCGGAAAATATTATCATCTCACGGGAGCGTTTTGAATCATCCGCTATCAATGTGTTTGAGGGGGAGATTGTCAAAATACTTCCAAGCGTCCCAGGAGAAGTGTTTGTTTTTGTTGATATCGGAATTCCGCTAGCTGCTGCAATAACTGAACAGTCACTTAACCGTTTAAATCTCGATGTTGGGGATATTGTTATAATCACATTTAAAGCGGCAAGTGTGGAAATTTTCACCTAATTTTTCAATACATTCGTGGACGGGTATGCTTTGAGGTTACTATCCTTTCCTCTTTTCCAAGACATGAACATCAGTAATTCTTGTAACTGGATACTGTCCATTAGAATCTTTTTCAGCTGATTTTACCATATCCCAGATAGTATCAAGTGCTACAAGAACCCCCGTGATTGCTTCCATTTCGATTCCTGTTTTACCGAACGTTTTGGCAGAACAAACAACCTCTATATATTCATGTGTATGATTAAATGAAATCTCAACGTTGCTAATCGAAATTGGGTGGCACATAGGAACAATGTCTGCTGTTTTCTTGACTGCTATGATTCCTGCAACCTGAGCTGTAGCAAGAACATTTCCTTTGATGGCAGTTCCTTGATAAATAGCCTCTAATGTTTCCGGTCTCAAGTATATTTTACCAGACGCGGTTGCCTCCCGAGAAACATCAATTTTCTCGGAGATATCTACCATATGGACCTCTTTTTTTTCATTCAGATGTGTAAATTCCGGCATTAGTGTTTCTCCACCCATTTCCCTTTTTTTCCGCTTTTTGTGATTTCTTGTTTCCAGATAGGAACATGTTCTTTAATTCGTTCAATTATCAATCGAGAGGCATCATACCCTTCCCCACGGTGAGCAGAACAAACAACGGTGACAACAATTGTTTCTCCAACCTCTAATCTGCCATAGCGGTGAATGATGTGTACAGAAGACACACCAGGAATTGTTTCGGCTTCATCAGCTATTTTTCGAAGATCAGCTTCAGCTACAGGAACAAATGCTTCAATTTCAAGCCCTTCCAATCCATCATCACGCACACACCCAACAAAGACAATCTGTGCACCATCATTATCAGAACGCGTCTCTTTTAGAAATGAACCGATATCAATATCCTCTTTTTGTAACCGAAGTATATCTGTCATAATTAGGTAAAGTAGGGTTCGCGGGTGGCAACTGCCTTCCGAATTGCTTCGATAATACCATCCTTGCCAAGTCCTTTCAGAGGAATCTCATTTCCACACCGGAGAAGACAAGGTTTTAACATACCGTCAGACGTGATGCGAAGCCTGTTGCAGTTTGCACAGAACTCAGCATTGTGCATCGGACGCACTATTTCTACCATTGCACCGTTAATATTATATTTTCTTCGATGGTGCATTCTTCTGGTGACTGTTTCTTCAGCTTCGCGTTTGAATCGTTCTTCCAGATTAAGTGCAAATTCAGAAGTGCTGTTCACCATAGAGATTGCTTTTTCCCCAAAACCGTTCATATTCATCAATTCAATAAACTGCAGAATAATATCATTTTTCCCGCGAACAAACTCCAGGAAATCCTCAATTTCGTCATCATTAATTCCTGGTAAAAGGACGGTGTTTATTTTAACAGGCGTAAGCCCAGCATCAACTGCCGCATCTAAACCTTCCAAAACTTTCGAGAGAAGGTTATGTCCCGTTATCTTTGCATATCGTTCCGGATGGAGTGAATCAATGCTGATATTGACGCGAGTCAATCCAGCTACTTTCAAGGAAAGGGCCATTTCTTTTAACAATGTTCCGTTCGTTGTCATTGACACTTCAATTTCAGGTGGAATCGCTCTAATTACATCTAAAATATCTGGACGGAGGAGTGGCTCTCCACCAGTAATCTTTAGAGTGCGGACACCGAGTTCACTGAGTACTGCCATTATGTTGTGGATTTCCGAGACAGAAGATTCACCTGCATTTCCACAGGAAACACATCCGTTATCTCCTTCTCCTTCACGGTGGCAATAGATACACTGAAGATTGCAGGAACTGTTTACAGCAATACGTACATCTGTAATTCTTCTGCCAAAAGAATCAGTCATAAGAGAAACAGAATCCATTGCTATTCTTTGGTCCTCGTGATGTTATCTATTTTGTGTTTTTTGTATATGATTTTAGCATAAAAAATCAATCAAGTAAATATAACTATATTAACAAAAAACCATACCTATATCTGCGGGAAAACCTAATATCTGGATGACATGATGCAAAAAATCTCATATCAGAGCGCACTAAGAATGGTTCTGAATATTCCGGTATGTTCGACCAGTCGTGTAGTCTGTCTTGATGATGCTGCAGGGAAGATTCTATCTGAACCGCTTTATGCAAAATATAATGTACCAATAGCACCAGTTTCAGCAATGGATGGTTTTGCTGTTTCATCAAATGAAACTCGGGGAGCATCGCAGGAACATCCTAAAACTCTTAGAAATTTTGAGCGTGTCAATACCGGGAATGTGGTTAAATCTGATTTTGATGCGGTCATTATGATTGAGGATGTGCTATTTGACAAATCCGAACACTCATCTGAGATAACAATCCACTCACCGATAAAGAAGGGGAAAAATGTCAGACAAACAGGTGAAGATATAACCAGTGGAAGGATGATTCTTCCAAAAGGCGCTAGAATTCGTGCTTTTGATATTGGAGCCCTCGGGGGATATGGATATACTGATATTCCCGTACAGACAATCTCCGTTGGTATTATCCCTACTGGCACCGAGCTGATTTCCGTTGGTACCGAACCAAAACCGGGACAGGTTGTTGAAAGTAACTCGGCAATGATGGCCGCATTTGTTGAAGAATTTGGTGTTTCTGCTGTATGTTACCCCCCAGTTGCTGATGAACGCGAGACAATTCGCGAAGCGATTCAAAAGGCGGTTGACGAAAACGATATTGTTCTTATCTCTGCCGGATCCTCCATGGGATCAAAAGATTTCACATCCCAAGCCATTGAAGATCTTGGTGATTTAAAGTTCCACGGCGTGTATATGAAACCGGCAAAACCATGCATGCTCGGTATCGTATCTGGCAAACCAGTCCTCGGCCTCCCAGGATTTCCGCTCGCAGTAGCAACCGGGCTTCGGATGTTCGTTCGACCGTTGCTTGAGAACTGGGGAATGAAAGGTCCTGTTCAGACAAAAGTATCTGCAGTAGCAGGCTCTACAGTAGAGACCGAATCTGATATTGATGAATTGAGATTCGGAGCGGTAGCGATAGTGGAAGGAAGGTATGTCGCCTTACCTGAGGTACGCTCCGCAAGTGCGCAGATAAACGGAATCAAAGCAAACTGCTACCTCCACATTCCAAGAGGGCTTGGAACTGTTTCTGCAGGGGACAGTATTACTGCTGTTGCGGACGCTACTGAACAGGAACTTCTAAAAACAATTCTCATTGGCGGTGAGTATGCCAGTGGTATGGAAAAAATTATCTCAAATGCAGCACGTTTCGGAATCAGCGTACGTTTCGGAGAGGGGAAAACGGCTGAATTAATTGAAGAAAAGTTGTGTCATGGCGTGTGTATCTCTGAAAAAATTGTATTAACCCCAGCCATTCAGGAAATCCCGCTTGATAATGGGTCCTACCTTTATGTTAATACAAACATTCGAGACCCGCTCTGTTCTGCCCTAATTCATTTTGCGGAGGAGTAAATGTCCGATTCGCATCACCACGACGTTGCAGTCCACGCGGTTGTCATTACTGTATCAACAACCCGCACTGAAAAGACTGACTTGTCAGGAAAGATTATTCAAAATCTCTTTAAAGCTGCAGATATGCAATGTGCCAATCCAATTCTTGTTTCAGACGAAGCCGTCAAAATTGCAGAAGCTGTGAGTTCAGCACTTTCTGGGGAGGGTAATTGTATTGTTGTTAATGGCGGCACTGGTATTACCAGAGACGATGTTACAATAGAAGCAGTCACCCCATTATTTGAAAAAACATTAGCTGGGTTTGGCGAGCTCTTTCGTATGAAAAGTGTAACACAAGTAGGAACAGCTGTTATCCTATCTCGTGCTTCAGCCGGTGTTGTCAACGGAAAAGCTGTTTTCTGCATCCCAGGCTCTCCGAAGGCATGTCAGCTTGCAACAGAAGAAATCATTGTGCCGGAAATAAAACATATTTTAACCCACGCGGGACAGTGAATAACCGATGAAGCTTGTTACATTTGCTGGCCCCCCATCATCAGGCAAAACATCGGTGATTCTGCAGGCAATCAAATCACTTGGTTTACCACAGGGTTCTGTTGGTGTTGTCAAATTCGATTCACTCACCTCATTTGATCATATCCGCTATAAAGAACACGGGATTCCAGTTATCACCGGTTTCGCAGGAAAGACATGCCCAGATCATTATTTTGTCAGCAATGTTGAGGAGGCAGTATCCTGGGGGAGACGAAAAGGATTCTCCCTTTTAATTACAGAAAGTGCAGGTCTTTGTAACCGCTGTTCACCTTATGTTAATGGAATTCCCGCCGTGTGTATAATTGACAATCTATCAGGGGTTAACACCCCACGGAAAATTGGACCTATGCTCAAATTCGCCGATGTGATTGTTGTAACAAAGGGTGATATTGTATCCCAAGCAGAACGAGAAGTATTTGCCTTCAACATCCGCGAAGTAAATGCATCTGCAAAGGTATTTTTTGTAAATGGTATTACCGGCCAGGGTTCGCTACTCCTTGCAAAATATCTGGCTGAGGCAATAGAGATAGAGACATTAAAAGATAGAAAACTCCGATTTACCATGCCTGCTGCAATCTGTTCGTACTGCACTGGAGAAACACGTATTGGAGACAATTATCAGATGGGGATGTTGAAACGCATGGAGTTCGGAGATGACTGACTTTAATAACGACCTTATCAAACTCACCATTGGAGAACTGCTATGCAAGTACCCATATGCCACAGATTACTTTGCAAACATGCGTCTTGATAAACTTGACCATTCTCTCCCATTATTAGATGCATTAGGAGATGCTGATGAAGAAATTCTTGAGGAGTTTGGCCATACAAAAGACAGCATTCTCTTGAATTTCTCAACGTTCCTTTCATCATTTACTTCAGAAAAAATACCATTATCTTCCATCGAATCGCTGACGATATGCGGTGGGAAAAACAAAACTGGAGTGCCGGAGGATATTGAATTTACTGTCTGGAAAGGAGAAATCATAAGCATAGTCGGCCCAACTGGATCTGGAAAAAGTAGGCTTCTTGAAGATATTGAATGTCTTGCACAACGCGACTCGCCAACTCAGCGACAGATTCTTATTAACGGAATAATTCCAGGAGATAACACCAGATTCTCTACGGAGGGGAGATTGATTGCACAAGTATCGCAAAACATGAATTTTGTGATGGATATTACAGTTAAAGAATTTCTTGAGATGCATGCAAAAAGCCGGATGATTCCTAATATCGAGGAAGTAACCAGAAATTGTTTTGAAACAGCAAATACCTTGGCAGGAGAGAAATTTGCAGAAAATGTTAAAGTAACTCAACTATCTGGAGGTCAGTCACGTGCTCTAATGATTGCAGACACAGCCCTAATGAGCTCTTCACCCATTATCCTGATTGATGAAATCGAAAATGCCGGTATCGACCGCAGAAAAGCGCTAGAATTGTTATCTCGCAAGGATAAGATTGTTCTGATGTCAACACACGATCCAATTCTCGCATTAAATGGAGATAAACGGATTGTAATTTCCAATGGCGGAATTTCTGCCGTTCTGGAAACAACCGAGGAAGAGAAAGAAATCTTGGTTTTATTGGAAAAAATGGATGCAGTTCTACAGAAACAACGAAACGCCCTCCGTTACGGAAAACATCTAACAAAAGAAATGCTTGGAGAGAATTAATCATGTGGGAATTATATGATAGAATGATTGAAGGAATACCTGCTGATATTACCGTCAAAGAAGTATCTGTCGGCAGTGAATCAACATATGTTATTAACAGCGAGAATGGATTCGGCTATGCTGGATACCGGGAGTATTATCAGCGTGCTCCACAGATAACGAAAAACAGAATTGGAATGCCACTTCGTGAAATGGCAGAATGTATCAAATCATGGAACTTTATCGAGGCATCAATTGGACAGGCAGCACTCTGTTCCTGGTACAATTCTCCAGAAATTGCTACATCAAACGGAATTGATGTGATGAAACGGAAACAGGTCCAAGAGCGGTTGAATGATCCATTTATCGCATCCCAGAATCAAGTTAAAGGAAAAAAAGTTGTAGTAGTCGGACATTTTCCCTTCATAGAGAGCTTAATAGCCCCTGTCTGTGATTTAAGCATCATTGAGTGGAATCCTGAAGAGGGAGATTATCCGTATTCAGCTATCGAATATCTCCTTCCAGAAGCAGATTTCGTATTTTTAACATGTGCTGGTTTTAGTGACAAAACTATGGAGCATATGCTCATTCTGTCAAAAAATGCAGAAAAGAGAACCATTGTCGGACCGGGAACCCCGCTTGCACCGCAACTCTTTGAGTTCGGTGCAGACGAACTTTCTGGGTTTGTAGTGACAGATGTCGACTTTGCCGCACGCATCACACGAGGGGCTGAAAATCAGCGGATTTTTTCAGCCGGTTTCAAAGTTGCGTATAAAAAATAACACCATATTTTTGGGAGAACATTTCCTGTTATTCATCTCTTAGCGGAACATCAAATATGTTTTAAAAAACCAACCGACGAGATGATTCATCTCTCACAGGCATAATAAATATCTTTTAAAAACGGGATTTATCCGTTCTGACTCTGGAACATAATTGCAAATCTGGTAACAAGTGCCGCCAGCAGGAAGTAGCCAAGAATTACATGAACCAGTGCACAGAACATGGGAAGCACGCCAAGGTTCATTGTAGCCATATCGGTTACGCTGAAAATAATCATTGTTGTGTGCATGAAACCCTGGAAGGGGTTACCTGTCCCAAGAATATCTGCGGTTATGGGGTCCATTCCCGGAAGAACCGGGAGTATCATGTAGATGATGGTGAATATGATATTGAGAATAATGAATGACAGAACGATAGGAAATGTCTTGCTTCCATAGTCAGATGTCTTCCAGAACAAACGCACAGGGAGGTTTATGAAGATGCTTTCGATTATTTGTGCAACTCCTTTCAGTAATGCTTTCGGGACACTCTCCTTAAACTCTTTCTTCCAGAATTTATTCCGTTCCTGTCGCTTTACCCTTGCCGCATGATGACGTTCTACTGCTGTTCCTGTACGCGGGACATATTTGTGATGTTCCAGAAATGGCTCCATCTCGGGGATTTTTCCGCCGAATTTTTCGAACCATGAAATTAATTTCCGTTTCTGAATCCATTCATCCCACCAGATTTTTCGGATGTTTCTCTGCAAACGGGCATGAAGACGAGGATCAATTCTGATTCCACCAAGACCAACACCAGTGAAATCGGTATTTCCATCAATTAGACAATCAGTTACCACTGTCCTTCCGTCAACACTTGCCAGATGGAAAGAAGTTCCGAGAAGAACTGCATGACGAATTTTTGCACCGTCAAGGTAAGATTCGGACAAATCAGCACCCATGAGATTCGCTTCAGAAAAATCAGCATCCTTCACGTTTGCCCATGTCAAATCTGTGTCAACCAGAATGGATTTCCACATAACTGCCTTAGTCAGGACCGCTTCCCGTAATATGGCATCGGTAAGATTTGATCCATAAAAATTAGAATTGGATGCTGCAATTAACGAGAAATCACTTCCCCTCAAATCAGCTTCTGCAACTTCAGCATTTACCAGAACAGCTTCTGAAAAATAGGCATTTACAATTTCAGAACCGTTCAATTTTGCCATATGAAGGATTGCCGAATGGAAATTTGCCCCATCTCCTTTACAGTTCTGAAGACGAGCATCGGTAAGATCGGCACCTTCAAAGTTGGCGCCGGAGATATCAGCACCGTCCAGATTTGCCCCGCGGAGATCGGCAAAGGTGAAATCGGCACCAGTTAGAACTGAATCGGACAAATCAGCACCAGTTAAATCTGCACTTTTGAAAACAACTTCTGCACAATTTGCACTGGAGATATTACAGCCAGTCAGTTTTGCCTTGGAGAAATCTGCATTCCGCAACTCGGCATTGGTCAAGTTTCCACCATTCAAATTGGCATCCGTAAAAACCGCACCTCGTGCATCCGCACGTTTCAAATTCACCTTTTCTAAATCAACGGCAGTAAAAATTGCTTTTTTCAGCGTGGCAGATTCCAGAGAGGCAAGTTGGAATCTTGCATTTGTACAATCCGCTCCCGTGAACACCGCATTATCCATTGATGTATTTCGGAAATCAGTTTCTTTCAACTTTGCACCCAGGAATGAAGCCTTCGCGAGTTGCGCACCAAAGAAAGAAGAGCGATTTCCATCTGAATACTCGAAAAGAGCACCTGCAAGATGTGCATTATGGAAACATGTTCCTGCTATTTTACTTTGTATCAAATTAATGCCATCAAGAGAAAAGGATGTGAAATCGGCACCATCAAGTTCACCGCACCCAACAACTGCCGAATCACTACGATCATTCCATTCACTAGCATTTCCTGTTTCTGCACAGTGTGAGATGAGGGAGCACTGGTCCTTATTACATCTGTTAGGTAGAACTGCCTCTTTGTTCTCCATATACTATACATATCAATCATTGGAGAAGATATGGTTTGTGTGTTTCATGCGCTTTTTCAGTGATGAAATATCAAATACAACTACGAAACCTGTTTAGCAGTTCTATATAATATAACATATAGGAATGTTTTTATAGAACTGCAATACAAATTTTATATTGCAACAAGATAAAACAGGAATTCCCATGGACAAAAACGAAGTTACTGCAGAATCTGCCGAGAAAAAAATCGAAACCCCTGTTACTGAGGAAACTGCAGAAAAAACCATGGATGCCGTCCCTGAAACTGATGTCATTGCTGACCTCACTAAGAAATACGAGGAAGCGAATGACAAATATCTTCGTCTTGCTGCCGAGTTTGAAAATTATCAGAAAAGAACCAAGCGTGAACAAGAAAAATCTCTCCGATACGCAACAGAGAAATTTGCCCTTGACATGCTGGAAGTTCTTGATAACTTTGAACGCGCTCTGAAAAGTGAAGACGAAAATCTTCGTGAGGGCCTGGAACAGATTCACAAAATGTTTCTTGGAACACTCGCGAAAAACGGCATCGAACCAATGAATGCAAAGGGAGTGCAGTTCGATCCGAATCTCCACGAGGCTATCGCCGCTCTTCCATCGGATAAGCCAGCTGGGGAGATTCTGGATGTTGCAATCTCTGGATATATGATACATGACAAAGTCCTTCGTCATGCAAAAGTAGCTGTATCAGCAGCAAAGGAATAAGGTAAAAATTATGTCAAAAGTAATTGGAATTGATCTTGGAACCACTAACTCCTGCCTCTCCGTAATGGACGGAGGAAGCCCGATTGTAATTGCAAACGCTGAAGGATTCAGAACCACACCATCTGTTGTAGGATTCTCCAAGGATGGAGAGCGTTTAGTCGGAAACGTTGCAAAACGTCAGGCAATCACAAACCCGACCAGAACCATCAGCTCAATCAAAAGACACATGGGAACTGACTATTCTGTAGATATTGACGGCAAGAAATACTCACCTCAGGAAATTTCGTCCATGATTCTGCAGAAACTGAAACTCGATGCAGAAGCATACCTGGGAGAAAAAGTTGACAAGGCAGTTATCACCGTCCCGGCATACTTCAACGATGCACAGAGACAGGCAACTAAAGATGCTGGTAAAATCGCCGGCCTTGATGTCTTAAGAATCATCAACGAACCGACTGCATCTGCACTCGCATACGGTCTTGACAAAGAAAATGAAATTACAGTTCTCGTTTACGATCTTGGTGGAGGAACATTCGATGTTTCCATTCTGACCCTCGATGATGGACTTTTCGAAGTTAAGGCAACTGCAGGTAACAACCGCCTCGGAGGAGATGACTTCGACGCACGTATCATCGACTATCTCGCAGATGAATTCAAGAAGAAGGAAGGAATCGACCTCAAGAAAGATCAGGTTGCAATGCAGCGTCTGAAAGATGCAGCAGAAAAAGCAAAGATTGAACTTTCCTCGCTCCAGAAAGCAAATATCAACCTGCCATACATTACTGCAGGAGCAGATGGACCGAAACACCTGGATATTGACCTGACCCGTGCAAAGTTCGAACAGCTCATCGATGACCTTGTACAAAAGACCGTTGAACCGGTAAAACAGGCATTAAAAGATGCAAACCTCACTGCAAATGATATTGACCACGTTCTCTTAGTCGGAGGATCAACCCGTGTTCCAATGGTCGTTGAAGAGGTCAAAAAGATCTTAGGTAAAGAACCAGATAAGAACATCAACCCAGATGAATGTGTTGCATTAGGTGCAGCAATCCAGGGAGCGGTTCTCACTGGAGAAGCAAAAGACGTCGTCTTACTTGATGTCACCCCGCTTACACTCGGCATTGAAACCTTAGGCGGTATCGCAACTAAACTCATTGAGAGAAACACGACCATCCCGACCAGAAAGAGCCAGATTTTCTCCACTGCAGCAGATAACCAGACATCCGTTGAAATCCATGTAGTACAGGGAGAACGTCAGTTTGCACGTGATAACTTCAGCTTGGGCAAGTTCCAGTTAACCGGAATCCCACCGGCACCGCGTGGAATGCCACAGATTGAAGTCACCTTCGATATCGATGCAAACGGTATTGTTCATGTTTCCGCAAAGGATCTTGGAACTGGACACGAGCAGTCCATGACCATTACTGGCAGAAAAGATCTCAAAGATGATGAGATTGAAAAGATGGTCAACGATGCAAAACAGTTCGAAGAAGACGATAAGAAGAAGCGCGAAGAAATCGAAATCAGAAACAACGCAGACAACGCAGTCTATGCCGCTGAGAAGCTGATTAACGATAAGGAAACTGCAGACAAAGTTGAGCAGGAAGATAAAGACAAGATTCAAGCAGCATCTGCCGAACTTAAGGAACTCCTTGCTAAAGAAGACGCAACTACTGAAGACATCAAAGCAAAGATGGATGCACTCCAAGAAGTTGTCTTTGCAGCATCTTCCAAGATGTACCAGAAGATTCAGGAAGAACAACAGAAGGCACAGGCAGCTGGAGGAGCAGCACCAAATGGCGATGCAGGATGCCAGGGTGACTGTGGTTCCTGTAAGAACGACGACAACGTTGTTGACGCAGATTATGAAGTAAAGAAGGACTAAACATCCTTTTTTCAGGTGAGATAAAGAATGGGTTCTGACTCGTACTACGATACTCTTGGTGTGCCAAAGAATGCATCCCAAGATGAAATCAAAAAGGCATACAGGAACCTTGCTAAGAAGTATCACCCGGATGTCTGTAAAGAACCGGGAGCCGAAGAGAAGTTTAAAACTATCAACGAGGCATACAGTGTTCTCTCCGATGAATCCAAACGTCGCCAGTATGATCAACTAGGTCACGACAACTTCACTAACGCATCGAAAGGAAACTATTCGGGTGCTGGGGGAGCTGGATTCAATGCTGATTTCTCCGGATTTGGAGATATCTTCGATTTCTTCACTGGAGGGTCCGGCAGACGCCAGTCCGGCCCTCGATCCGGGGACGACATGCTCATGCGGATTCAGATTACGCTTGCAGATGCCGTTTTCGGAGCACAACGAGAAATCGAGGTTATGCACACCGAAAGTTGTCCGGATTGTGATGGCACAGGTAGTTCAACAAAGAAGACCAAGACCTGCCGCAAATGTAACGGAACAGGACAGGTCAAACAGATTAGGAATTCCATTTTCGGTCAGATGGTCACTCAGTCTGTCTGTCCGGACTGCGGTGGCCGCGGAAAGATTCCGGAAACGCCGTGTAAAAAATGTGGAGGTAGCGGAAAGACGAAGATTCGCAGAAAAATCACGGTCAATATTCCTCCAGGAATTGATACCGGCATGCGTCTTCGTATGGAAGGATACGGTGAAGCAGGAGACTACGGAGCACCAAACGGTGATCTCTATATAGAAGTCCATGTTGTCTCCAATCCGAAATTCGACCGAGAGGGCGATAACTTAGTAACTCAATATGAGATTAGTCCGGCACAGGCAGTTCTCGGTTCTGAGGTTGAAATTGAAACTATTGACAAGAAAAAAGTCAACCTGAAAATTCCTGCAGGAATCGCATATGGAACACGCCTGCGGATTTCCGGAGAGGGAGTGCGCCGGAGAGGCAGTTATGGAAGCCTGCTCGTCCGGATTGTAATCGGAACACCGAAGAAAATTTCGTCTGCAGAACGAGAACTCTACGAGAAAATTTTGCAGATTGAAAATAATGGTGAACTGCCACCCACGGATAGCACAAAAGATACTTCGAAGGACAAGGATAAGAAGAAGCGCGGCTTCTTCAAATAAAACTTTTTTATAAAAACTGATGGTAAATGGACTATTCCATATCTATGGAAGATAAATCACATTATTTTCAAGACACGATTTCATTTATCATCTGATTTCTGATACAGAGTTATTTATGGATGCCTTTTGTGGTGAGCAAACGCATCGAATTAAGGATAGCTATTACAGATACTCCCACATCAGCGAATACAGCCATCCACATGTTTGCACAGCCAAAGACTGCCAGGAAAATAATAGCCACTTTTACACCAAGCGTGAATATTATGTTGGTTATTACAATACGTTTTGTTTTCTTTGAAATCTGCATAAGATTGGAAAGTTGAGATAAATTATCATTCATAAGGACAATATCCGCCGAATCAATTGCAATGTCTGATCCGAAATTGCCCATAGAAATCCCAACATCAGCGCGTCTTAGTACAGGAGCATCATTAATCCCGTCTCCTACATAGGCAACGGTTGATGATTTTGTGAACAGTTCTTCTATAGCAGATACTTTTTCATTCGGCAAAAGTTCTGCACGATACTCAGTAATTCCTACTTTTTCTGCAACACGTTTTACTGTTTCTTCTTTATCTCCGGATAAGAGCATCGTCTGTTTTATTCCAAATTTTCTAAGGGAGGCTATTGAGGAGGCAACTCCTTCTTTTAGCATATCATCCAGATATACCGCACCAACGTATTTTCCGTTTTCTGCAGCATAGACAACGGATTTAGTATCCATTTTTTCATAAGTCGGAACACTGATTTTCCTCTCACTGAGAAAATATGCACTTCCACAGAGGACTTCTTTTCCCGATACGTTTGCTGAAATTCCTTTCCCGCTGAACTCAATAATGTCAGATACAGCATCTCCTTCAATTTCTTTACCCCATGCTTTTCGTATTGATACAGAAAGTGGATGAGTGCTTCTGTATCCAGCATACGCACAAAGCCGGAGAGCATTTTCATCAGCATCTGTCACGGTAAAGTTTCCAGTTGTAATTGTCCCGGTTTTATCAAATACAAAGGTATCACATTTAGATAGTGTTTCCAGATAATTTCCTCCCTTAACGAGTATTCCTTGTTTCGATGCACTAGCAATTCCTCCAAAGTATGAGAGAGGTATTGAAATTACGAGTGCACACGGGCAGGATACTATCAGAAATATGAGTGCACGAAAGAGCCAGTCACTCCAGATTTCTCCAAAAAAAAGTGGCGGAACAACAGCAGTAAGTAGTGCAGCGATACATACCGCAGGTGTGTAATATCTGGCAAATTTTGTTATGAACTTTTCTTGCTTCGCTTTTTTTGCAGATGCATTTTCAACCATCTCTAATATCTTCGAGACGGCGGAATTTTCAAATGTCCTTGTTGTTTTAACTGTAAGAACCCCTGAAATGTTGATACATCCGCTTACTATTATATCATTTTTGGACACTCTGGACGGCAATGCTTCGCCTGTAATAGATGCTGTATCTATTGTAGATTCTCCAGAAAGTACTATACCGTCAAGAGGTATTCTGTTTCCCGGGCGAATAATAATCGTTTCTCCGACTGCAACTTCTGGAGGAGAGACCTCTTCTTCATGACCATTTCGCAGAACCATTGCAGAATCAGCTACAAGATTCATCAAAGATGCAATAGAATTTCGCGACCGTTCAACAGAAATATCCTCAAATAAATCTCCGATACGGAAGAAAAGCATAACTGCAACTGCTTCGGGATACTCACCAAGAACAAATGCACATATCGTTGCAATACCCATTAGGAAATTTTCATCAAATACTTTTCCGTGCAGTATTCTTCGTATCATCTGATATAGTACATCCGATCCAACTATAAGATACGGGATAAGATATGCACAAAATCTGAATACTCCTTCAAACGGTAGTAAAGAGATTAGGATAAGAAGAACCGTTGCAATAATTATCCGTATGATATTTCTCTTTTGTTTTTTTGTTAACTGAAAACCCATAAGACATTCAGCCCCCTTTTTCAGCTTTTTCCCAAAATCATTTTAGAATCTACTCTATCTGATAATTCGGCAGTTTGGATCTATCTTTTTGATAATATCATCTGCTGCATCAAGAATATCTGGAAGTTTTGTTTCGTCTGCATCTATGAAAAGCATCTGTGTCATGAATGCAATAGATGCAGAGTAAACACCATGAAGTTTCTGAAGTTTTCTTTCCATTTCTGCAGAACAATTTGCACAACAAAGATTTTGAATACGGTATTTTTTCTGCATAGTAAGTTTCCTTTTTATACTTAGTGTTTAATTTAAATCACCATAAACTAAATAGTAACTGGAAAGAAGGTAGATTACTTTGGAGAAACCTGATCATACACACCTCTGTTTCTGCCCGCTTCACGGGATATTTGATACAATCAGTAAAAAATGGGCTTTGCTGGTTATTGCCGCAATTGGAAACACCGGTTCTACTGGATTTAATGAACTGAAACATATTCTTGGAGATGTCAGTTCAAAAACATTATCGTCAACATTAAAAGAACTTGGTAAACATCATCTGATTGAACGAAAAGTAAACTCGGGAACACCACCAACTGTTTCATATTCTCTGACGATTTCCGGTTGGGAACTGAGAGAACTGCTGATACCTATTCTTGAATGGGCAATTAATAACGGAGAAAAGAAAGAAGAAAACTGCCCTATACATCTTAGTGAAGAAGATTCTTTGAAAAATCATTCTCAACACTAGTCAGGAAGAGAGAATAAACAAAATACCGTGAACTGGACGTGAAATGGTTCATACAGCATAACACCTGGTGTCTGTGCAAAAAAATGTGGAATCTGAGATTTCGGTACTCTCTGTTGATATCAGGAACCCATAGACGCAAGCTGAATACAAGTCCCAATTAATTTCATATTTTGAAATACGTCAAATATTAGACAATTTTCTCGAATTTACCAGAAATATTGAAGATTCGTATTGATGCATTACTGCAGAACTTGTATGAGACAAATAATTCTGCGCTATGACAATTGTCGAAACGTACCGAATTAATCTTTGTGGTTCAAATGCAAATATCGACAAATAACCAACCACAAGAATAATAATGAACTATTATTGAGAATAGTTGTAAAAACAACCGTTCGATTCTTTTCGACGATACGAGAAATTTTCACAATCACCTGTTTTTACGTTCATTCCAGAGAGAAATCATGTCTGAATATCGTAATCCATCCATAACTCACTTTGAATTCACCAAAGAGAATACACGTTCACTTTACAGCATGCTTTGTTACGGAGCTGAACATGGAACACCTGAAGCGGAAGCCATTGAATATTATGGAACCCGTATCAAATACGGCAGACTATTGAAGATAGTAGACATCGTTGCTGCGGGTCTTTGTGAATTGGGTGTAAAGAGAGGGGATTTTGTAACAATTTTTCTCCCAAATATACCACAGTGCATATTTGCGGTTTATGCAGTGAATCGCCTAGGAGCCATCTGTAACCTAGTTCACCCATTATCATCGAGGGATGAATTAGAATATTCTATTACTCTCACTAAAAGTCGGTTTGTTTTAGCATTTGAAGGAAATGAGGGGCTATGTGTTGGCCTTGGTACGAAAATCATCAGATGCAGAACACCAACCTATTTCCCACATACACCAAAGGGAATTTTGATGAAGAGAGTGTTCAACCACCGAATGAAATCAGCACGAAAAGCATTTGACGCTGTTGAATATACAAAAGTCTACAAAGCGGGCGAGGAATTTTTCAGAAACGGAGGGATACTTCCTGAAGATACCATGAAACGGGAAGACACAGCAGCAGTTATGTACACAGGTGGCACAACGGGCATATCAAAAGGAGCTGTACTATCAAATGCCGCGATTAATGCATCTACTACCAATATGATGAATACAATATTTGAAGGAATTCCTCATATTGGAATGGGATTCCTGAGTGTTCTTCCGGTATTCCATGCATTCGGTTTTTCACTGGTTATTCATGAACCACTTGCCGGAGGTATGCGTATGATTCTCCGTCCTGTATTTAACGCAAAGGAATGTGCAAAACTCGTCCTGAAAGAACGTCTGGAAACAATTGCTGGAGTCCCTACTATGTTAGAGCGGATGGTTCCTTACTTCGAAGGACATGACATGTCATTTGTCCGCAATATTGCTGCAGGTGGAGACCGTGTATCAAAAGAACTGACAGACCGTTACAATGCTATATTGTCTCATACTAAATTCCGCCCGGGATATGGACTTACCGAAGCATGCGGTTGCTGTATTTTAACCGATGACACCTATACCTCAGATTTACCCGATGGATGTATTGGAAAACCTATGAATCAAACTGAAGTATGTCTCGTTGAACCAGGTACAACCAAGGTTATTCCAGATACAGAAGAAGGAGAACTCTGTCTTATCAATCCAGCACTTATGACCGAATATTATCAAAATAAGGAGGCAACTGATGCAGTTCTAAGAAAACATTCTGACGGGCGCCTATGGTTGCATACTGGAGATATCGCGACAATTGATGAAAATCGATATGTTCTGTTCAGATCCCGTTACAAACGAATGATAAAAGTAAACGGATTTAATGTCTACCCAACAGTCATTGAAGATACGATGAGCTCATGCCCACTAGTTAAAGAAGTCTGTGCTGTTGGAATGGAATACAAGAACAATATGAGGATAAGACTCTTTGTAACATTAAATGACCCATCGATGAATCCAGATGAAGCGAAAGAACTAATCAATTCTTATGCTTATGAACACGTCAACCGTTGGAGTTGTCCAAAGGAAATCAGAATTATTGAAAAAATGCCACTTACAAAAATGAATAAAATTGATTATCGAGTTCTAGAAACAAACATGGCAGAGAACCATAGGTAACAATCCTTAACATCTCCTGTACTAAATACATAGATATCATGGAAATAAATGGCGTCACCATAGACGACACCTACGCAGAAGCCTTCAATGTCTGGGCTGCACGTGTTATTATTACAGCTGCAACCAAAGACTGGGCTCTTTGGGCAGCAAGGGAAGCAACAGGATTTGCCTCCTCAACAATCCGCTGTCCTTGCGAAGCAGGTATTGAATCATACCTTCCACCGAACAAAACCCCAGATCACCGGCCGGGATACGCAATTCTCATCTGTTCCAAAAAGAGTGCATTAAAAGAGCAGGTATTATCCAGAGTATCTGACTGTGTCATGCCAGTTCCAACCACTGCTGTCTTCAATGGACATATCGGAGATGAACTGAAACTCCCCATTAAACTGCATTATTTCGGCGATAAATTTGAAAAACAGGTTAAGGTTGGAGGAATTGACTGCTGGTCCATCCCATTGATGGGAGGAAACTTCGTTATTGAAGAAGAAATCGGAGCCATCAAGGCAATCGCCGGAGGAAACTTCTTCATCCTCGGAGACTCACAAATGGCAGCACTCACTGCAGCACGTGTTGCGGCAGATGCTATCAAGGATGTTCCAGGAACCATCACCCCATTCCCAGGTGGTGTTGTCTCTTCCGGCTCCAAAGTTGGATCGAAATTCTACAAGTTCATGACGGCATCTACTAATGAAAAATACTGCCCGACTATTCGTGACGCAGTAATAGCAAAAGGTCTTCCTACTAACGTTCCGGAAGGTGTTAAATCCGTCTTTGAAATTGTGATTAATGGTGTCAGCGAAGAAGCCATCAAAGCTGCTATGAAAGCCGGCATTCAGACGGCATGTACTATCCCAGGTGTTGTCAAAATCTCCGCTGGAAACTACGGTGGAAACCTTGGTCCTTACAAGTTCTACTTGAAGGACGTATTATAACATTTTTTTATTGATTTAATCAAAATAAGCAATGGAAACTGCCATTGCATAATCACCATCGTGACTTATGCTGACTTCAATTTTTGCCAAATTCAACCGTTCATCATCGGTGAATAGGACAACAGAGGGGCGACCATCTTCCATCCGTTGAATCTCAAGTTTCTTCATATCATGAAAATCAGGCTGAACACAAAGCAACGCTTTGATGACGGCCTCCTTTGCTGCAAATCGTGCAGCAAAATGTTCTGCAGGACGGGATGTTGAAAAACAATATTCCTGTTCCGCTGCAGTAAAGCAACGATCAAGGAACTTCTGTTTTTCCAGTTGACCCTCAAACCGGGAAATCTGTATGATATCGCATCCTGTGTAGATTCTCATAATTATTCTATTATTTGTGATTCTGCAAATCGATCTTCTGCTGCCAGAAGGAATTCTGATGAATGATTAAGAGCCTTCTTCGCACAGATATCAATGCACTGTCCGCAGAAAATACAGTTGCCTACATAGATGCGAATACGTTTCTGCGGACGTTCATCACCTTGTGCTGGATAAACAACCTGTTCAATTGCATGTGCAGGACACACTTTCATGCAAAGACCGCAACCGGTACATATTTCACGGTTGTAAGTAAGTTTTCCCCGCTGATTAGCAGGTGAGTCAACTGGAGGAACAATTTCTGCTTTTCCTTCTCCAACTTTTCCCAAGAAACCAGTAATCGTCTTCGGCAGATACTTTGACGGGAAGAGATTCGTTGCCGGTTTTTTAAAGAACTGTTTGAGTATTTCGGGAAGCATAGGAAGCATCAGATCACCCCCATCAGAAATGCATCAAGCAGGAAGAGAATCAATGCTACAAGGGCAAGACCACCCATAATAAACCAGTAAAGTTTGACCACTTGAGTGATTCTAAACCGTGCCATCATAGTTCGAATAAGTGTAACTGAGATTAACATGACAACGAGAACTTTCACCACAAAGAAAGCAAGATCCGCCAGAATCGCCAATGCACCTGCAAGACCAAATAAAGGTGATAAGTTCCACGGAAGAAGCAATGCTACACCAAATGCAAGTATTGCAACAGTCTTTACTGACTGAGCAATAGAGAACATACCGAGATTTCTTCCAGAGTACTCAGCCAAAATACCCCCGGCAAGTTCAGTCTCCGCTTCCGGAGAGTCAAATGGAACCTTGGAAAGTTCACCGGGAGTAATCCATGCAAAGAGGAAAAGCAGGATTATTATACCGACAATACCAAGGGGCCCACAAACATCCCAAATACTGGTCTGCATCATCGACAAAAGCGAGAACGGCTCGGAAACACCGGAGACCATCAATCTCCATGCAATTAGGACCACAACGGCTGCAAGTGGCAGTTCATAAGCAATCATCGAAACCATTTCACGCTGGGCACCAACTGTTGCATATGGAGAACCTGAAGCAAATCCACCAATTACAAGACAAAGAGACGGAACGATGAAGAGATAAAGCACGAGAATCATATCTCCAGCGGCACCAAGAATTGGAGCAAAGGAACCAAATGGCAGATAAAGCAGAAGTATGATAGCAGATGCCAAGGCTATGACTGGCATCAGGTTGAAAAGGAACGATACTGCGTTCTTGGGAACAACATTCTGTTTTCCAAAGAGTTTGATTACATCGGTATATGGCTGTCGTAAACGAGGACCAACACGGGCCTGCAGACGTGCTACAGCTATGCGGTCGATACCGGCAAGGAAAAGACCAAAGATTACTGCAAATACTGCAAGAACAACAGTACCACCGATTGCTTCGAGAAGAATACTCATTCCATCATCCTCCTTGTCTTCAAATATGACATCTTCGAGAGCATTTCTTTCGTCAGAATTTTCGTTGAACCGGCCTCGGTTGTTACTGCGACACGGTCAGTACATGAGAGACATGGATCAACAGAAGCTACCACGATTGGTATATCTGCGAGCTGTACTCCTTTCAGTATTACTGGCCAAACGTGAAGGTTGCTGTAGGATGATGCTTTGACTTTCCATGCAACCGGAGCTTCGGCGTTGCCCATTGCAACATAGTGCAGAGCTTCGCCACGAGGAGCTTCGTGACGACCAACTGCTTCCCCAGATGCCTTTTTGCAGAGTGCCAAAATCTTTGCAACCTTTTCTTCATAAAGGACAGGCCCTTCCGGCATGTTTGCGAGACATTCTTCGATGATTTCGATTGACTGGGCAATTTCAAAAATACGGACAACTATTCTGTCGTATGTATCACCATCAGCATTCTTTCCATATGCAGACGGAAGAACTGGCGAAATTTTCAAATCACCGTATGCGCAGTATGGATAATCAACACGGAGATCGGCAGGTAAGCCTGAGGCGCGCGATGTTGGGCCGACTGTTGAGTAAGCAGCAGCAGTTTCTTTGGTTAGAACTCCACATCCTTTGCAACGGGCTTTAATGACTGCATCTTCCAGGAAGAGTTTCTGCAATTTGCTGAAAAGCTCCTTGTAGGAATCAAGACATTTCCTTATTTTTGGGAGCATATCGGCAGTTATGTCACGGCGGACACCACCAATCTGGATTATATCATAATTTACCCTGTTACCGGTTATGACCTCAATAGCATCAAGAGCATCTTCTCTGACACGCCATGCGAGATAGAAGAGAGAATCGAATCCCAGTTCATGAGCTGCAACCCCAGCCCATAATAAATGAGACTGAATTCTTTCAAACTCGGCAATTATGGTACGCACATAATCCGCACGTTCCGGGGCGTTAATATCAGCAATTTGCTCCACGGCACGAGCAAAACAAAGAGAGTGAGTGACACCACAGATTCCGCAGATACGATCTGTCAGATGAACAATCTGCACTGGATTTCTGTGAAGACCCATCCACTCAATTCCACGATGAGTCTGACCTGGTGTGAAATCCGCACCTATGACCTCTTCCCCAAGAACTGTCAATTCAATATGAACTGGTTCTTTGAGTGCCGGGTGGATTGGACCGACAGGTACCTTATAGGGAACATTTCCTGCCATTATGCACCCTCCTTTGGTTCTTCTTTTTCAGGGAGTGGGGCTGGCGGGCGATTCTCGGGACGTCCGCATGCCCACAGATTCTTTACCATGGAATCAGGAATACGCTTGTCGTCTTTACGGAGCGGATATACATTTTCCGGGAAATCTTGGGGTAAGAAGAAACGATGTTCTCTTGGGGTTAATCCCTCAATTCTTATGCCAAGGTACTCAATCTTCTCCTGTTCTGTAAATGCAGTTCCTTCCATTAAATCAGTAATGGTTGGGAGAACAGGATCTGCTTTCGGAAGATCAAGTGAGAAAATGACCATAGTCTCGGAATCTTCAATTCCCCCATAGATAGAAAAGATATACTGCACACGGAGATTTTCATCATCCTTTCCCTTATCATAACCTGCAATACAGGAAAGATGCGGATAAGAAATATCCATCAGGATTTCAACTGCACGGTGAACCGCACTGCGGTTAATTGTAATCCAAATATTTCGATTTTCCTTCTTCTTCACACCTTCTGTCCGAATCTGAATCCGCGAATCCAGAATGGCAGATCCGAGTTTTTCGGAGATTCGCTTCAGAAGTTGTTCAGGAGTTAATATCTCTGTCATTTTTCCGCCTCCAGTCGTTCAAGTTTCGCTATTGCAGTTACCACTCCATTGATGATTGCTTCCGGCCTGGGAGCGCAACCTGGAACATAAACATCTACAGGGATCACCTGATCCACTGGTCCTGATAGATTATAGGAGTCAAAGAAGACACCTCCTGACTGAGCACATGTTCCAACTGCCATTACTACTTTTGGTGATGGCATCTGGTCGTATACCCGGCGAAGCCGATCCTCCATCTGCTTGGTAACAGGTCCGGTTACCAGAAGTACATCCGCGTGGCGCGGAGAACCGACAAGTTTTACACCGAAACGCTCAGGATCATACCGTGGCGTCAGGGTCGCAACGATTTCGATATCACATCCATTGCAGGAACCTGCATTGAAATGGAATACCCAGAGAGATTTGGTAAGAGCGCTCATATGAAAATCACCACCAGGAATATGATAACCAGTCCTATCAAGAACCAGCCGATATAATCATTCAAGATTCCGGTATGCAGCGGAATAAGACGCTTGTAGTATCCCTTCAGCGCTTCGGTAAATCCATAGTAAAGATTTCCGCCACGTACATGGGTATCCGCTGCAGACGGTTCATCGTTTCCAGAAAGATACGGTTTCGTCTGCTCTGTATTTTTATCATAATCCTTTCTACCACAGAAGAGGAGGAGGAAGGAAATGATAAGGGCCACTGCCAGAACGACAAGCCAGATTACCGGATCCCAGAATCCAAATCCTGTGCTTAATGTACTCATAAGGAACCTCCTAATACTGTTGACAGATAAGTTCCGCTATTCAGGAGCGCATCAGCTGCCGGTGACACAATTGTGTCGACGAAGAAGTCCGGGAAGATACCAAGACCGACTACAAAGACGGTGAGGATAATCATTGCTATTATCATCGGTTTTGGTGCCTCCTTCACCTCCGCAAATTCCGGTTGTTTGGGACCGAGGAAAAGTGAATGGAACACTTTCATGAACGATGCGAGGGTTAAGATGCTCACTACCATTGCTATTATTGCGAGTACAGGTGAGAAGGCAAAGACAGACTCATAAATCATAAGTTTGCTCGCGAATCCGTTGAACGGAGGAATACCAGCAATGGCGAGGGCTCCAATCAGGAAGAAAATCATCGTCCACTTCATATTGTGACCAAGACCTCCCAGTTTACTGATGGTCCAGACACGAGTTCTATAAATTACTGCTCCCACAGCTAGGAAAAGCAGACCCTTGTACATTGCATGGTTGAAGATATGGAACAGACCTCCTTCCATTGCCGTGATACCAAAGGAGCTGAGAGCACCTGCATCTCCAAGAACAGCAACTGCTACACCTACACCCAGCAACATGTATCCAGTCTGCGATACTGCATGGTAAGCAAGCAGACGTTTCACATCTTTCTGGGGAAGTGCCATGGTAACTCCAATGACCATTGATAGTAATCCGAGAATAATCAGAACCCATCCAACAGTAATCGTGTTGAATACACCGTTGTAGACGGTAAAAAGAATTCTGAAGATACCATAAAGACCAGCCTGGCTCGCCACAATCATAAGTGCAGTAACGCCGGACGGTGCGGTTGAATAAGCATCGGGTGTTGCAAAATGGAATGGAACGGACCCTGCTTTCATCGCAAGTGCCGCAATAAAGAGCACGAGGGCAGTGATAGTCAGAGGAGTTGGGGCAATCTGCGAAGCAATCAGTGCCATGTTCAGCGTATCGTACTGAGAATAGAGAATTCCAATTGCGAAGAGCACCATCAATCCGCCAATCGTATTGACAACTGCATATTTGATTGCTCCCTCAACAGCGATTCCTCCTCTTCGGTGGAAAGAAACAAGAGCGGCTGCGGCGAGTGAATTGATTTCCAGGAAAACGAAGAAGTTGAACAAATCACCTGTGGAAACCATCCCAAAAATACCTGTTGTGAGGAGAAGGAAGAGTGCGTAGAAGGCATCTTTTCCGGTGCGCTCTTTCTGTGATGCAACCAGATAGAGAATCGCAGATATTGATACGATGGCTGCAGAAAGAAGCATGAATGCGCCGAATGCATCTATGTTGAAGATAATGCGGATTGGTATTCCTGCAGAATCAGATACTGCTGCAGTTCCTGCAGGTTCGCCAAATACATAGAGAATTGGTCCAGAAATAAAAACTTTAATCGCTGTTGTTATTGCCACAGCTCCTGATGCAAGAACTGCTAAGATAACCCATGGTGTCCGGAGTACCTTGACAAATCTGCCAAAAAGTGGTGTCAGGAATGCTCCAAAGAGAGGAACAGCAATCAAGAGTGCTGGAAGATTATCCATGAGTATACTCATTTCTTCAGCCTCCGCATCTTATCAGCACTAACTGTACCGTATTTCTTATAGATTACCATTATTAAAGAAATAAGAAGTGCAGTCGTTGCAACGCCGATAACAATGTTTGTTAGAGTCAATGCTTGAACAGTCGGAAGAACCATACCTGCATCCGCGGGGGCATTTACAAAAATCGGCGCTACGCCATTCTCACGATATCCCAATGCTACCAAGAAGAGATTCACTGCCCCCTCGACAATACCAAGACCCATAACCATTTTGATCATGTTTTTCTTCAGAAGAAGAATCATAAGCCCGATTCCTATCAGAAGAGCAACAGCAATAAGCGGAATTGGCATCATTTTGCCTCACCTTCCTCATCATCCTTCTTTTCCCGCAGACCTTTAAACATATAGAGCAGGACAACCGACAGGGCTCCGAAAACCTCAATACCTATTGCAAAGTTCAGAACAGGAATGACACCACCAGTCCAGATATCTCCAGCCGTAATACCATATGCAACGGCATTACCGAAAAGACCGCCTGCACCATTCAGCCAGTTCACCAGGAATCCAGATGCAAGTACAATTCCTGCAAGAGCTGTACAGATGAAAAGAATCAATCCAGCAGATTCGAAAAGTTTGATGTTGTTTACAGAAGGAAGGAATTCTTCAGCCTGCACTGTTGTAAAGGCAATAAGTAGCAATGCAACACCGGTTGCGATTACGGCCCCTCCCTGGAAACCCCCTCCAGGAGACAGGTGACCATGCATGACCACATAGAATCCGAAGATAAAGATAATCGGAACAAGCAGACGTGCAGCAACTTTAGCGATTGGTCCTGATGGCATTACTTCGCCCTCCTAAAAAGCATTATCAACCCCAAAACCGCAACAAAAAGAACCGTTGCTTCACCCAATGTATCGAAACCACGGTAATCGAAGACGATTGCGGTTACTGCATTTGCAGAACCGGTTTCCACCTCAGTATTATCAATATAGTAGTCATCTGTTGCAGTTTCAACCGGATTTCCGAAATCAACAGTGAATGCAGGAATAATCATGATAGCAACTACAGCAATTAGAGCAATAATTGCAACTGGCCTGGCTATGGACAGAGAATCCTTTGTCATGATTCCTCATCCTCCTTACGATGGGTTCCCTTGATTCCAATGATAAGAATTGCCGTTGATATTCCAGCACCGATAGCTCCTTCGGCGATTGCAACATCAGGAGCTTGAAGAACAACAAACTCCAGGGCTAAGAAGAAACTAAACGCTGCAAAGGAGATTGCTGCTGCAATCATATCTTTCAACCAGAACACTGAAACCGCAGAAACAACTGCTGATAGCAGGAAGACAATATGCAACACAACAAGAAGGACATCCATCATTTTTTATCCCCCTTTAATGCATCAACTTTTACCTTAGGAACATTTCCGGAATGGTAAGCACTTCTCATAATAACATGCGTCGAAACAATTGCAGTAATTAAGACAACAATGAATGCAAAGGCAACATGGAATATAAAACTCACATATGCGGTATTTCCAACGGATATTTCACTTGCCGCATAGACAATAGCAGCAGCCACAACGAAGATGAAACCAAGACCGCTGACAAGACCTGCAGCATGCACCCGGGTATAAGCATCTTTGAATCGGAAGAGACCGATAACGCCAAGAATACAGAAGACGGCTGAAAGTGCAAGCAGAATAATAACTGCAATATCAATCATTTCGTTCCTCCTGCAACATGTTTGGCAATATAAAGTGTCGCAACAAAGGACAGCAATGCATAGACTATTGCAATATCAACAAAGATTGGCTGACTGAAGACTATGGACAGGATGATAATTGAAATAACAACAAGAATGTTGATAACATCAAGCGCCACCATCTTATCAGCATAGGTTTTACCGAAGATTACTCGAGATAGAGTGATGAGAATAAGGACCGCGGAAAGAACTGCCGAGATCATGAAATATTCAATCATTGAGTTATCCTCCTTACCCATTCTGCGAGATTGATGAAATTGAAAAGTTTTTTCGGATTTGCCTTTTTCTCCGGTTTTTTACCACCATCGAGGAAATGAACATATACGGATTTGTCCTTTTCATCAGCATCAATCACAACAGTTCCGGGTTGATATATTATAGAGGCACTTAATAGGAGTAAACCGAAATCTGTGTCAACCGGTTTTTCCACTTTCAAAAGAGCAGGACGAATATTCTTTCCCGTGATAATACTCCAAGCAACTTTCACGTTTGCAATGATGAGTTCAAAAACAAACGGGAAGAAATACACAATCAGCAGAAGCCAGCGTTTTGGATTTAACATACGACCTGCAGAAGATGGTACGAATTTCCTACAAAGGAAACCAGTCAGAAGCGCCAGTAATAAACCAATTATTAACTCAGGTAGTGACCAGAGAAGAATTCCACTCATTTCCGTCGCGGTTCCCGCCGAAAGAATGAGATAGACGATAAAAGCAAGCAATGCAGCTAGTGCTGCGGAAGTGAAACGAGTCATATATCGTCACCCATTACCCAATATTCAATAAGATGCATCATTGTTGTCTTTCCATTGTATGATATAACTTATTTAATGGTCCCCATATAAAGGATTCGAATAATTCGAATATCTCTCTGAATAGAGAGGAGAAATAACGCCGAATTTCACTTTATTTCTACATCATCGCAGAATCCGATTCATTTATGTTCTGAAAAATCCTCATTACTGAGTACGTCATGTTAGCATCAGCAGTAGTTTTAGGGGTCGGCAACTCACTTCATTCCGATGATGGAGCGGGACCCTATCTTGCAGAAACTCTTGTGGGAAAAAATCCAAAAATTCAAGCATTTAACTGCGGGACTGCACCAGAAAACTTCACAGGAATTGTACGAAAAATCAATCCGGAAATGCTGATTATCGTTGATGCCTCACTTATGGGTCTAATGCCTGGAAGCATCAGAAGAATACCAATCGAGAAAATTGAGGACACCGCGATTGGAACCCATATGATGCCGTTGTCAACTCTTGTTACTTTCCTAAAAGAAGATGTTTCCCAAATTATCGTCCTCGGAATACAACCCGCCTCTTTGGAAACGGGAGAAGAACTCTCATCAAACGTGAAAGAAGCGGTAAAGATATCCGCGGAAATAATCCTTTCGGGAAATTTGGAATCAATTCCTTTTCTCTGAAAAGATCAAACAACACTTTTTTAGCTACGGATACATCATTTCGAGAAAAAACTCAAACCTGAGAAATATAACGAACATAGTGCTTTATCCCCACATACACCAAATTAATACATATATGTCTTCAATTGAAGAGCTCATGAAACGAGCACGCGACCTCCATGCAGAAGGACATCCTGATGGTCAGATTGCTGATGAACTCAGTTTATCTACCGACACGGTAACCTGGCTTCTGACCCAGGATAGAAATACTTCAGAAACTGCACCGAAAGATGTTCACATTGATTGGACCACAGTCAGTTCCAATGCAACACTTCTTGAAGGTGCTGCAGAAATGATGATGGCAAACTTTGAATCACAGGTTGAAGAAGCCGAAGACGTCGACTGTGTTGTCGGCCTCTCTGTCTCCGGAGTTCCCCTGGCAACTTTGATTGCAGCAGAACACGGAATGAATCTCGCCATCTTCCACCCATCCAAACACAACCCAGAAGGAAACGGAGGATCTGTCTCAGGAAACTTCAGCAAAGTCGCCAATAAGAAGTGCGTTATTATTGATGACTGTATCACTACAGGAAACACCCTTGCAGAAACTATCAAATACGTCAGAAGCCACAAAGGCACCCCGCTCGGAATCTGCGTACTCTTTGATAAACGCGGGGTTAAAGAGATTGAGGGAGTTCCAGTTTACCCACTCTTCAGTGTAAAGCGCATTGACTAATGGAAAGGAAACACAAATACGACATATTTATATAGAAGTCCAATCCATCTTTTTAACACACTATAGGAGAACAATAATCTATGGCAAACAACGCGAATCAGCCAATCGTTATTCTCAAAGATAACGTCGAGCATGTGCCAGGACACGAGGCACTCCGCTCCAACATTATGGCCGCAAAAGTCCTTGGCAACACCGTCAGAACCACTCTCGGTCCGCGCGGTATGGACAAAATGCTGGTCGCCAAAGGAAGCGATGACATCGTCATTACCAATGACGGAGCAACTATTCTTCATGAACTCGCTGTCGAACACCCGGGAGCAAAACTCGTTGTAGAAGTCGCTGAGACTCAGGATGATGAGTGCGGAGACGGAACCACCACAGCAGTCGTATTAATCGGCTCCCTGATGGAACAGGCAGAGAAACTCATCGAAACCGGTGTTCACCCATCTATCATTGCAAAAGGTTACAATCTTGGTATGGAGAAGGCACTTGAGATCCTTGACACCCTTGCAATTGAGGTAAAACCGGAAAACAAACCGATGCTCATCAAGATGGCAAAGACCGCAATGACCGGAAAGTCCATTGAGAACATTATGGGCGACGCAGCAAAAGTCATCGTCGACGCAGTTCTTACTGTTGCAGAAAAGGAAGGCGACAAGACTGTTGTCAACGAAGAAGATATCCTTGTTAAGACCAAGCGTGCAGATACCATGAGTGCAGAACTGGTCAAAGGAGTTGTCATCGACAAGATTCGCCCCGACTCCCTTATGCCGAAGAGCATCAAAGGTGTTCGTGCAGCATTCCTTGACGGACCACTTGAGATTACCAAGACTCAGACCAAGGCAAAAATCAAGATTACCTCTGCTGAAATGCTGAATGCCTTCACTGAATCTGAAAGAGCGCGCCTGAAAGAGATGGCAGATAAGTTCGCTGCAGAAAAAGTCAATCTTGTCCTCTGTACCAAAGGCATTGCAGACCCAGTACAGTACTATCTTGGCGCACACGGCATTTATGCACTGGAATACGTTCCGGAAAAAGATGTCAAGTACGCAGCAAAAGCGACCGGTGGACAGATGGTCAACAAACCGGAAGACCTTGATGAGAATGTCATCGGAACTGCAGGATCCCTTGAGATGGATGAAGCACTTGAAATGACTTTCATCAACGGATGCAAGAATGCAAAAGCAGTCACCATTCTTCTGAAAGGTTCCGCACAACACCTTGTTGACGAACTCGAACGTGCAGTTGAAGATGCAAAGCGCGTTGTTCAGGATGTTGTAGAGGATGGGTACTACACCATTGGCGGTGCATCTGTTGAAACAGAACTCTCTCTTAGAATCCGCGAATATGCATCCAAAGTCGGCGGTCGTGTTCAGCTGGCAATTGAAGCATACGCAAAAGCATTTGAAATCATCCCGAAGACACTTGCAGAGAATTCTGGATTTGATACTGTTGACAAGGTAATCGACCTTCGCCAGGCACACGCAACCGGTAAGAAATATGCAGGTCTCGATGTCTTCACTGGAAAAGTTGTCGATATGCAGAAAGCCGGTGTTGTTGAACCGAAGAGAGTCAAGCGCCAGGCAATCCAGAGTTCCTCCGAAACTGCAATCATCCTCATTCGTGTTGATGATATGATGGTTTCCAAGAACGCAGAACAGATGGCTCGCGGCCACTAATCCTATAACCCCAATACTTTTTATTTTTCTACGCCTTACAAAGTAAGGTAACAGGCAATGCCGAGATAGTCTAGTCCGGAAGGGCGGTGGCCTCGAAAGCCTCTGGGCGTGAGCCCTCGGGAGTTCAAATCTCCCTCTCGGCGCTTATCAAACCGAATGCTTTTAATCTCTTCACATCATTCTAATAAGTGTATTTGCATCGATAGTGTAGTGGTTATCACTAGGCGTTGCCAACGCCTAAACTCGGGTTCGAGTCCCGGTCGATGCACTGTTTTTCCATTTTCTTATATCATCAAATTGATACATTTTCCCAGCACAATTATAATCAATGAATCGTCCATCTCCGTACGTACCATCGACTCGACTTTTTGCCTACGAACTAGGGATGGCAAAATCAGTAGAAACTGATTCAACGTGTTTTCAGACGAAGTACGGAACGTTTTCCAAAGAAGTTTGCTACATCGGAACATTAACTGACATGGGCACCTCGGGTGAGATAATTACATCGCTTCGCCTCAGTGACCCTACAGGAGTATGTACTGTATTACTTAATCATGATAAAACACATCTACAGGAAGTGGCAGGAGAACTGGATGTTCCCTCATTTGTGTATGTATTTGGAACACTGCGTTTGTCAGCACAAGCGAAAATAACACCAGAGATTACTGCAAGCATATTGAAAACGATTTCGAAAGATACGCGAAATGCATGGATTCTAAAAACGGCGGAAGAAACTCTTCTAAGAATATCCGGAAGAAGTGATGCGAATGAATTCAAAGAAAAGATACGTTCAGCAGTAGATACCGCTAAACCAAGAGACACGGTTGTTATCTCGGACGAAGATGTTTTAAATCTGGTTCAGTCGCTTTATGAAGGGAAAAGTGCAAAAAAAGAGATAGTGATAGATGCTTTGAAAACACGTGGAATGACGAAACAACAAGCTCTTGAAACAATTATCCGCCTGGTAGAAAACGGAGATCTTTACGCTCCAAAACCAAACATTCTGAAAGTCCTTTGAATTATGGAACCTGAATTTTATCCGAATGGACCTGCCGTTCTCATTGAACGAAAGGAGCGCGTTCTTGTCATTGCAGATCCACATTTCGGAGTGGAAGCAGATCTTCACCGCCATGGTCTGCACTTTGAAAGTCAGAGCAAAGTACGACTAGACAGGCTGCTTTCCATCATAGACACGAGTGATCCAGATTATTTAGTTGTTCTCGGTGACTTGAAACATATGATTCCCTATGTGACACATCAAGAGAAAATCGAGATGCCAAAAATCCTTCATGCAATCCGCAGAGAAACACGTTTTCGTCTCGCCCCGGGAAATCACGACACTGGTCTTGAACACTATTTACAGAAAGGGGAACTTCTACCTGCATCCGGTGCGATAATTGATGGAACAGGTTATTTCCACGGCCATATGATTCCGGATGAATCACTTTTCGGTCACTTAATTATCTGTGGACACCACCACCCGGTTGTTAATATCTATGATGATGTTGGTTGTTCACTTCGCGGGACACCTGGCTATCTATTGAGTGAAATTGACATTTCCTCGTGGACAAAAGATGAAGTTAAAGACCCTACGAGGGTCCTGCTGGTTCCGGCTTTTTACGAGTTTGCCGGAGGTATGGATGTGCGCCTAATTCCTGGAAACAAAATATCTCCGATAGCAAAAGCCATCAAGACGGAAACTGCAGAAATTTTCTTAAAAGATGGAACATATGTTGCACCGTTCTCTGAACTGCGACCTGACCCGCTGGAGGTGAAATAATGAACAACGCAATCGACGAACTCAAATGTATTCTTCACCCCAAACTGCAGAAAGTTCTCGATATTCGGGGATTTGATGAATTCTCAGAAATTCAATTGAGAGCTATTCCCAAGCTTATTTTCGGAGAAAATGCCATTCTAATTGCTCCTACCGGTACTGGAAAAACAGAAAGCGCACTGCTGCCAATTTTTCACAATATGCTGACCAAATCCCACCCTCCGGGTTTTACCACACTCTACATCACACCGTTGCGCTCTCTTAACCGCGACATGATGAAACGTTTAACCTGGTGGGGATCAGAACTTGGCATTCGTATTGATGTACGCCACGGTGATACCACCCAGAATGACCGGAGAAAACAGTCAACACATCCCCCTGATTTGCTGATTACCACCCCAGAAAGTCTTCAAGCAATGTTCATGGGAAAAGTGCTGAGAAAACACCTTTCCGGAGTACGTTATGTAGTCGTCGATGAAATTCATGAACTTGCCGGAAGCAAACGCGGAGCACAGTTGTCCGTCGCACTGGAGCGTCTCGCAGAACTATCCGGAGAATTCCAACGCATAGGAATTTCCGCTACTGTTGGAAATCCGGACGAAATAGGAAAATTCCTCTGTGGAAAACGACCATGCTCGATAGTCCAGGTTCCAGTTGCAAAATCACTTGATCTTTCTGTAATATTTGCAAGCGAGTCTTTCAAGGAACAAGTCAAACTCATTGAAAAGTGTATAGATGCACACACATCAACTCTTGTCTTCACCAACACCAGAAGTGTTGCAGAAGCGATTGGCAATGCACTTAATTCCCGCGAGGATGTTGATGTACACCATGGTTCTCTCTCTCGAGAAGTAAGAATTGATGCTGAAGACCGATTCCGTGAAGGAAAAACAAAAGGTATGATTTGTACGAGTTCCATGGAACTTGGAATTGATATCGGGCAGATTGATCACGTGGTACAGTTCAACTCCCCACGCGAAGTAGCCCGCCTGATGCAAAGGACTGGACGTGCGGGCCATCAAATTCACTCAACCTCGAAAGGGATAATACTCGCAACAGGGTTTGATGATATTCTGGAGTCCATGGTTATTGTACGTCTTGCAAAGGACAATAAACCAGAAAATGCTCGAATCCATTTCAATGCCGCTGATGTCATTGCAAATCAGATAGCTGCACTTGCCGTAGAACGCGGAGAGATTTCCATTGAAACTATTGAAAAGATTATCACGCGTTCTTACTGTTTCGAAAATTCAAAGGATCTTATTCGTGAAGTCATTAAACAAATGGAAAAACACTACCTCATTCGGACAGAAAATGGACAAGTCATTACCAAGGCACGTGCACGCAAATATTTGTCACAGAATCTCTCCATGATTGCCGATGAGAAAAAATGTGTTATTTTCGATGTTATATCCCGGAAACCCGTCGGAACACTGGATGAATCATTTGTCATAAGCTGGATTAGTTCCGGAGCTGTTTTTGTTGCTCGTGGTCAGGTATGGCGCGTATTAGAACTGGAAGACAATAAAATCATGGTAGAACCTGCGAAAAATGCTCAAGGAGAACTTCCATCATGGGAAGGAGAGCAAATTCCTGTTCCATTTACTGTTGCAATGGAAGCAGGAGCACTAAGACGCCTGGAAAACTTTGAAGACTACTACACAGATTCACGATCCATTCTTTTCGCTCGAAAAACATTGGGTGATATGCGTAAAAACCGAACTGTTACAGCCACTGACAAACTCATAGTGCTGGAGGATGCCGATGAGGGTGTTGTGGTAAACCTCTGTGCAGGACACAAAGTGAATGAAGCTATAGGGCGTGTTCTCTCTATTCTCATTTCTGCACGATATGGTTCAGCTGTTGGAATTGAGACAAATGCCTACCGCATTTACTTACGGTTGCCGAATTTTCTGCGTGCCACAGATGTTGAAGACATTCTCCTTTCACTAACTCCTGACCATATTGAAGGAATCCTGCAACTTGCTCTGAAAAAGACATCACTTTACAAATGGCGCCTAGTGCAGGTTGCAAAAAAATTTGGGGCAATTGATGCAGATGCTGATTACGAGAAAATAAGTATGAACCGCCTCCTCGAACTTTTCGATGGAACTGTCATCGAAAAAGAAGCGTTCAGAGAATTATTCTTTTCCAGTATGGATTCGGAAGGTGCCAAAGAAGTTGCACGCCGTATTCAGAATCATGAAATGGAAACACGGTGCAGTCGACTCTCAATTATAGGCGCACAAGGACTCTTTTCAGAGCGTGACATGGTTACACCACCAGGTGAAGATCAGGCAATTCTTGAATCAGTAAAACATCGTTTGGCAGAAACAGATGTAGTTCTCGCTTGTATGCACTGCCGGAGCTGGAAGTCGCGAACAAAGACAGGGCGTGTTCCCGACGACCTAGTCTGCCCTGTCTGCGGAGCACGGCTGATAGCCGTTATCAAACCATATGAAGAACCGATGTATCTTGCTCTGAAAAAGAAAAAACTCTCGACCGAAGAAAAAGATGCGGAAAAACGCATGATGAAAAATGCAAATATGGTGTTGTCCAGTGGTAAGAAAGCAGTTATTGCACTGTCCGGACGGGGTGTCGGCCCGGATGCTGCAGCTCGTATTCTTGCAACATTCGCAAAAGATGACAATTTCTATCGTGAAATTTTAAAAGCTGAAAGAAAATTCGTCCAGACACACCAATACTGGGGATAATACCGAATAGATAGAAGAGAGGGTACTGTCCTTCGAACAACATCATATTTTTGAATAATCGTATCACTCGGTGATAAAGATGATGTTGTTTTTCCTATAATAACAATAAAAAAACTATACCTAACGGTAATTAAAAGAGTATTATGCCTATATTTCAACGAAAGAGAGAAGGGTGTATCCCTTTAGAGGGATACGTCTGAGGTTCCTGCTCTTATCGTATTGTTATTAGGCTGCAGCTTCCTTTGCTGCACTCTTACCTTTCGTTCTCTTCAGACGGGTGAGCTCTTCACGCTCCATCTCGTCCAGCCGCATCTTGATAAAGTCACGAGCAGCCACAAGCTCCGGAATAACTTTGAATTCCAGTGCGTTTACGCGGCGCTTAGTTCCTTCAATCTCATCCAGGAGACGCTTCATAGTCGTCTCGAGTTCTGCAGAGAGGATAATACACTCCACCAGATCCTCAAATGCATCAGCTGCTTCATCAATTACAGCAGATGTTCCAAGGGGACTGTAGCCACGCTCGTTTAAGGATTTCTTGACACTCTTGGATTCGATTTTCGGAACAACGACTCCCATGATGTTCTTGCTTTTCAGGTCAATCTCCGGATTCTCGGATGCAGCCATTGCTACAGCTTTGATACGAAGAGTACCTTCAACGGTTTCTGCAATTGCAATCATTTTCTGTGCACGTGCATACTTCTCAGCAAGTTCATTCTTGAGATCTTTAGCTTCCGCTAACACCTTGAAGAATTCAAGGATGAGTCCGTCGCGCTTCATTTTCAGAAGCTTGTATCCACGCTGGGACAATCCAATTCTCTTCTTGAGACCGATTAACTCAGAACGGGTAGGCTTCACATTCAGCGCCATGGAGAATCACTTCCGGTACTTCGGGTGGTACTTCTTAATCAGATCACGGTCGATACGCTTTTCGATTTCAGACTCCGGAAGTCCCTGGAACAGGTCCCATCCTAAGTCGAGGGTCTGAGCGATAGTGCGGTCCTCGTCTGCACCCTGGCGGACGAAACGGTCCTCGAAGACATCTGCGAATTCAAGGAATTTCTGGTCACGCTCGGACAGTGCATCTTTACCGACGATTGCTACGAGACCACGGAGATCGTTACCTTCTGCATATCCGGAATAGAGCATATCGGAGACCTTCTTGTGGTCTTCACGAGTAAGTCCTGCACCAATACCAAGGTTCATCAAACGAGATAATGACGGAAGAACGTTGATTGGCGGGTAGATACCCTTGTGGTGCAGTTCCGGAGAAATAACAATCTGACCTTCAGTAATGTAACCAGTAAGATCCGGAATCGGGTGAGTGATATCGTCACCTGGCATGGTCAGAATCGGAATCTGAGTGACAGATCCTTTCAGACCCTTGATGATACCTGCACGTTCGTAGATACATGCCAGATCGGTGTACATGTAACCTGGATATCCACGGCGTCCTGGAACTTCTTCACGTGCTGCTCCAATCTGACGGAGTGCTTCACAGTAGTTGGTCATATCGGTTAAGATAACAAGAACGTGGTATCCTAAGTCGTATGCCAAGTATTCTGCAGTGGTAAGTGCGATACGCGGGGTAACGGTACGCTCTACAGCCGGATCATCTGCAAGGTTCAGGAAAACGACTGCACGTTCCAGTGCACCAGTTCTCTCGAAATCGTCCATGAATGCGTTTGCTTCTTCACGAGTGATACCCATTGCTGCGAAGACTACTGCGAAGTTCTCATCGGATCCCGGAACTTTTGCCTGTCTTGCAATCTGCAGTGCAATCTGGTTGTGCGGAAGACCTGCGGATGAGAAGATTGGAAGCTTCTGACCACGGACAAGAGTGTTGGTTCCGTCGATGGTGGAAATACCAGTCTGAATGAAATCTTTCGGAGATCCACGTGCATACGGATTGATTGCAGCTCCGTTGATGTCAAGACGCTTGTCTGGAACAATATCCGGTCCGCCATCAATCGGCTTTCCTCCTCCAGAGAGGATACGTCCGAGCATAGACTGGGAAACCGGCATCTTGAAGGTTTCACCAAGGAATCTGACACCAGTATCATGTCCGAGACCAGTAGTGGTTTCGAAACACTGGACAACGACAAGATCCTCAGAGGTATCCAGGACCTGACCACGTTTCATGGTTCCGTCCGGGAGAACGAGGGAAACCTGCTCTTCATATGCGACCGGTTCTGTCTTCTGGACGAAAAGCAGCGGTCCTGCAACTTTAGAGACTGTCTTATATTCTTTCATGTTTATGCCCTCAGTGCCTTGAATTCTTCTTCCATGCCCTTGTAAATTGCATCGAGAACTGGCTTGTAGTCCTTGGTGAATTTAATCTGCGGCATTTCGTTCTTTGCCTTGACTGCAATAATCTGTGCCGGCGGGACACCTGCAGCCTGTGCTGCATATGCGTGGTCAGCGTAGGTTCTAATCATCTTGAACATGTCAAGCTGCTTATCCAGGTTACAATAGGTGTCAACTGGATCGAAACCATTCTGCTGCAGGAACAGTTCACGCATCATACGTGCAACTTCGATAGTAATCTGTTCTGCTTCCGGAAGAGCATCGGAACCAACTAACTGAACGATTTCATTCAGTTCTGCTTCTTTCTGCAGGACTTCCATGAACCATCCTCTCAGCTTGTTCCACTCTGGAGAGACTTTCTCATCGTAGAATTCAGCGAGCTGACCCTGGTATAAGGAATAGGACTGCAGCCAGTTGATTGCCGGGAAGTGTCTCTTACGGGAGAGGGTTGCATCAAGTGCCCAGAAGACTTTGACAATACGAAGAGTGTTCTGCGTAACCGGCTCGGAGAAGTCACCACCTGCTGGGGAAACTGCACCGATAACGGAAACAGATCCGCTTCCACCAGATAATGGCTCGACTAATCCTGCACGCTCGTAGAACTCAGAAAGTCTGGAGGACAGATATGCCGGATAACCTTCTTCACCTGGCATTTCTTCAAGACGGGAACAAATTTCACGCATTGCTTCTGCCCAGCGGGAAGTGGAGTCTGCCATCAGTGCAACATCATAGCCCTGGTCACGGAAGTATTCTGCAATGGTAATACCTGTGTAAACAGATGCTTCACGAGCTGCGACCGGCATGTTGGACGTGTTTGCAATAAGGATAGTTCTCTCCATAAGAGAGTTTCCATTCTTCGGATCCTTCAGCTCTGGGAATTCGGTAAGAACTTCGGTCATTTCGTTTCCGCGTTCACCACATCCGATGTAAACGACAATTTCTGCATCGGACCACTTTGCGAGCTGCTGCTGAGTAACTGTCTTTCCGGAACCGAATGGACCTGGAATTGCTGCTGTTCCTCCTTTTGCAATCGGGAAAAGACCATCGAGAATTCTCTGACCGGTTAACAGCGGAACCTTCGGGGAGTGTTTCGTGATGTACGGACGCGGGACACGAACTGGCCAGCGCTGCATCATCGGGAACTGTTCGCCGTTTTCAAGTTCAATGACAATATCATCAACAGTGAAGGAACCTTCTTCAATCTTCTTGACAACGCCGCCTTCTGCGTTTGGCGGAATCAGAATCTTATGAAGAATGGATTTGGTTTCCTGGACGGTTCCGAAAATCTGACCCGGCTTGACTTCGTCTCCTACCTTTACGACCGGTTTGAACTCCCACTTCTTCTCATGGTCGAGACCAGGTGCGGAAACACCACGAGAAATGAAGTTACCCATTTTCTGGATAAGGACTTCCAGCGGACGCTGGATACCGTCGTAAATACTGGTTAAGAGACCCGGACCTAACTCAACTGCGAGGGACAGTCCGGTATTTGTGACAGGCTCTCCCGGACGAATTCCGGTGGTCGATTCATAGACCTGAATGATGATGTTCTCACCATCGATCTTGATGACCTCACCCATCAGCTGCTCATTACCGACTCTGACGACATCATACATATGTGCGTCAAAGTTAACTGCAGTGACAACTGGTCCTGCAATACGTTTGAGTATACCTGCTTTATTATTTACTTCCACAAATCAACACCCACCGAACGTTTAATACGCTCTCTCAGGGAGAGACCTGCTTCCTGACCGCCTAAGGTGACAATCGTTGGGCGGACGGAATTTTCTATGATTACCTGCAAGCGACGCGGAAGAGATTCCAAGTCTGCACTCTGCAGCACAAGAATTCCGATGTTCTCGTCATCCATGACTTTCTGGATATTGTTGGCGAGTTCTTCTGGGGTTTCAGCGGAGTACGTCTTTTGAATACCAGCGAGCCGGAATCCTACGACGAACTCTTTATTTCCAATAACTGCAATCTCCATATTACATCACCAGATATTTTTCCAGGGTCTCTGCATCAAGTCCTGCCTGCTTTCCGCGGGCAAGTGCTCTCAGATTTGAAACCTCGTAATTCTTCCTCTCAAGATAAACCAGAAGCGGCGAAATTGAGAACGGACTACGCTTGGACATTTTATCCATACGATTGAGCTGTGCGCTGATTAAGGCACTCTCAACAGCATAAACCGGTTTCTTCTCGCGAAGTTCTTCCAGCACATCATTTAAGATGGCGACTTTTACTTTCTTCTTTAATGAATCGACGACTTCATCCAGATTCTCGACTGTCTTCAGACGCTCAAGTTCCTCCGGTTTGAATGTTGCTCCCTCAATCCAGATTGCATGTGTGTCGGACGCATTGCCAACTTCTGCACGAAGTCTGAAAAGGGTTGTAATGTTTTTCACGTCGATTTCGAATGTAACGTATTTCAGGAAGGCGTCCCCTCCTTTCATACCACTACGTGCTGCTTTGATAAGCGTCGCATAGTAGTACTTGTACAGTTCAGTAACAATGTCACCGAAAGAGTGTGTCTCGAGAGCAACTGAGAGCTTCTCACCAATAATATTGGCGATTGGTTTAATCGGAAGCGTCTCCACGATTCTTTCGATAGACTGTTCTGCAACCATGCGGTCAAGTGCAGTTGCATCCAACTGACCTGCCGGTACAAGTACAGCCTTGATCTTCTCATCTGAAAGACCAAGCTGCTTACCTCGAAGGATAGTCAGAATATTTTGAATATCCCACTTGTGAAGGTAATCTCGGGTAAAACCTTTCATCTCACCGGGTGCCAGTTTGATAACTTTCTGGTACTCTTTAGAGAGATTCCAGGACATTGCGCTTTCAATGAGGTCAACTCCCGTTAAGGAAGCTGCAAGTTCATCGATTTCGCGTTTGTACTCCATTTCTTCAATGAGTCTTGTAAACTCCGGAAGACCCATGTTCAGCATACGAAGATATTCCTCTCTTGGGATTAGCTTCGCTTTCCGTACCTTCATACGGGTTGAAACATAGATGTATGGGGCCGAACCGCTCGATACCTCTGCCATTTTTTACCTCATCCAAACAGAATCTCCGATGCGTCCTTCAAACTCGACTCCCATACATCATTCATGAATGTCTGATAGGAATAGTCGAGAGTAAGCTGACCATCGGTGCTCTTAACGACAACGCCACCGGCGATGTCGATGATTCCTCCAAACGTAAATCCGGAAAGGGTCTTTAATTCAAGTGCTGCATCTAAAGCCTTCTGATCACGTGCATTGCAGTAAACGGTTCCCTTCTTAATCTGCTTGCTGGCTTCTTTTAAGAGTTCCTTCACTGCTTTAGAGTGAACATCAGCTGGAAGAGCGGCAATCTCTTCTGCTGCACTGGCATAGACTTTATCGAGAAGCTCCTTCTGTGCATTGAGTGCCTCACGCTTGACAGCAAGATTTGCATTTGCGACTTCACGGACGGTAATCCGCTCAGACTGAATTTCTGCATCTTTTTCTGCTGCAAGTTTGATTTCGGCTGCACGTGCGTTGGCTTCGTCGACGATTACTTTTGCCTGTGCTTCAGCTTCAGCTTTAATGGCTGCTGCCTTTGCATCGCCTTTCGCTTTGATTTCGTCTACTACTACCTCAAGTCCCATGTAAGCGGCCTCCGCTTAGAGGAACATGATTAACAGTGCGATAACGAGACCGAAGATAACGACAGTTTCCGGTAATACAGTGAACAGAAGTGCAAGACCGAACATTCCGCGGTCTTCTGCGGTTGCTCCAACTGCTGCTGCTCCAATACCCTGTTCACCAATACCAGTACCGATACCTGCGAGACCGACTGCTAAACCTGCGCCGATTCCGCCGAGTCCCTTTGCCAGTGCTGCTGCCGATTCAAGATTGATTAATGCTTCAATTGCCATTTTTTATTCCTCTGAGAATTTTCTTTTCAGTCCGAAAGGTTTGTAGATAATACCGCCGCCGTTGTAGAACTTTGTGAAGAACTCAACATAGTGCAGACGAACCGGGTGCAGTGCACCGCCGATTACACCTAAAGCGACGTTTAATGCGTGTCCAATAATCAGTACGATAACTCCAACGATAATGAGCAGGACGCCCATAACACTTATGTCTGCAAGTGCCGGTGCAATAAAGAACGTGGTTGCAAGATAGTTGACAACCATTGCAATTGCAACGGAAGATAATCCAACTGCAGCAATACGACAGAAGGATAACATATGTGACAGTAAGTTGGTCGGGATTTCCATAAGGTCAAGCGGATTCTCCATCGCGACAAAGACAATTCCTGCAACCATCAACACAATGCCACCAATGAGACCAATGGTTCCAGCAATTCCAGATAAATACGGAAGCGGGAAGGCAAGTGTGAAGAAAGAGTTCAGGTCAATAACCGAGATGAGTAAGAGAAGCATGCCTATGAACATAATAAGCCATCCAAAAGATGCAAGGATTGCCTTTGTCCGATGCGGTCCCTTTGGATCCATTCTTGCATGGTTAATCATGCCGAAGACTCTTCCGACGCAGATATAGATGATACCGAGTGCGACAGAGACGACGAGCATTTCCATAACCTGCGGGATGTGGGATCCGCCGATTGGCAGGTGTCTCATGAATAAAATTGGCTCCCATGGGAAGGATAAACCAAAGAATTCGCTATATAATAGACCAAAGAGAATGGTCGTTCCGGACACACCAAATAGTATGCCGACTGCTTTCTTTCCCATATCTCCAAGACGCAGCAGCGTCTTGCGGAGAACAAGGGTCAGGATAAGATAAATCAGACCGTAACCGACATCTCCGACGATAACACCGAAGAGAATCGGGAACATAATACCCAGGATAATGGTCGGGTCTAATTCTTTGTATTTCGGACGTGCGTACAGGTCCATTAATACTTCTGCCGGTTTTGTAATTCCTGGGTTTTTATACTCAACCGGTACTTCGTCATAGTTGACATCTTCGTCATCAACTGTGACGTATACTTTGCCACTGGTTGCCTGATTCAGGCCAGCGTCAATTTTTGCAACTTCGTCTGCGGGCACCCATCCGTCTATAACGAATGCTTCTTCGGTCGTTGCAAACCGAAGCGGTGCTTCAGCGCGTTCAACATCACACGACAGAACCTCATCGCATGCTGCAAGAAGGTCTGCGTATTTTGCTTTTGCCTCACCAATCTTTACGTTTGTCTCCTCTAACTCAGCCTGCATGGCAGTGAGTGTCGAGTTATACTTTCCAACGGCGCTTGCGACAGAACCACTCTCGGTTGGGAGGGTGACTCCTGCATATCCGGCGTCTGAAAGTAACTTCTCTGCATCTGCAGCATGGGAATTCTCGACAAATGCGACAATGAAATTTCCTTCTTTGGAGGAAACATAATGTTTCTCACTTGGGAAATCGAAGTCAACATCGTGGTCGATGTATCCTGCATAAACAGAGAGAGATTCATATCCATGGTAGAAATCAAGATCTACCGGGACAAGTTCAAACGGTTTGAGTTCCGTAATACGCTGTTCGCATTCCCGGATTTTTGTCTCTGCATTCGTGCGCTTAGCCGTGAGCTGGCTAACTTCCGCCTCAATAGATGGAAGCTCTTTATTGATAGCGCCGCGAATTTCATCTGCAGGACGTACTGGAACATCGAACTGCGTCTTCGGAGAAGTCTGGAATACGTTTTCTATTGATCTGATTTTCAGCAGATTGACAGATGCCTCATTAGCTTCCTCTAAAGGAGTTCCTAACTTAACACCTTCGTATCCTTCCTTTCCCTGGTCAACAAAATCAGTGATGTGGAATACCCGGTGACGATATAATTCGGTCACAACTGACGCCATCTGCTCTTTGCCTGCTGCTATCAGCAGATGGGTCATCGGCTTAGGCTGAAACATGCAGTTTCTCCTTAAACCGCTCTACAAATAACGAAGTCGCCTGCGATAACTTTTTGTCACCGGCCTTAATCAGCTGTTCAGCGTCTTTTTTGCCCTGTGCGACAATGGCATCGTGCTCCGTTAATGCTTTATTCCGTGCATCTAAAAGTCGTTGCTTTTTGTAATCCTCAGCGACAGCGGTCGCTTTTGCAATCAGGGCATCTGCATCCTGCTTTGCGGCAGAGATAATTTTCTCTGCAGCTGCTTGTGCTGCCTCAATTGTGGATTTACTTTTTGCTTCGGTTTCTTTAATGCTTTTCAGAACCTCAGTTTTCATCCAACCCTCCTCTCACGGCGTTAATAGTATTGGACTCAAGAGTATTTAGATGTGGGGGATTCACTTCCTGATGAGGGGACCTCTCCCAGAGAGAACAACATATAATTCTGCTGAGTATTTTCCAAAAAAATCACTGACATTTTCAATAAATCTAACCAAAAAAACCAGAGGAATAATCAGTTCATTTTCTTGGAAAACTACAATTGATACGAAGGAAGTAAAAATGGCTACACCTGCAATCCTTTATAGTTGGACCGCGATTTCTAATCATGGATTCTATTGTTGGCACATGGTACGGTAGTAAGGCAATCCCATTTATCGCATCAGGAATTGGAGAGGTTACTGCGGAGGAAGACGGAACTGCCTTTGCCCATTTAGATGTTAAAGCCCTTGGAAAAGACCATCATTATGAGATTGATTCCCTGAAATGGGAAAAAATGGACGATGGATCGTATTTCGGATCATATAAGGATAAACGGGTTACTCTTCATGTTTCCGGAAATATGCTCAAAGCAACCATCAACCCATATTATATCGGTCTGACCAGCACACAACGATTAAACATCAATATCCCGTTTGAACTGAGAAGAATATAACCCATTTAAACTCATTCTATAAATCGTAAGATAAACAATATAGTACAGAAATGTACGCAAAACGACTTGATAATCTCCCACCATATCTTTTCGCCCGTATCGATACTATCAAAGCACAAAAACGTGCGGAAGGAGTGGACCTAATCGACCTTGGTGTCGGCGACCCAGATTTACCAACCCCCGAACATATTGTTGACTCCCTGTGCGAAGCTGCCCGTGATCCGGCAAACCATCATTATCCAGACTATCTTGGTATGCTTGCATACCGAGAAGCAGTTGCTCAGTGGTATGACAGACGTTTCAACGTCAAACTTGATCCGAAAACCGAAATCCTCGCATTAATTGGATCAAAAGAGGGAATAGCCAACATTCCAGAGGCATTTGTCAATCCTGGAGACTACGTTCTTGCAGCAGATCCTGGATACCCTGTTTATAAGACATCCACACTTTTTGCCGAAGGAAAATGTCACTTCATGCCATTAAAAGCAGAAAACAATTTCCTTCCAGACTATAGTGCAATTCCGAAAGAAGTCGTGGATAATGCAAAACTTATGTTCCTCGGTTACCCAAATAACCCGACTGGAGCAGTTGCACCACTTGAATTCTTCAACGAAACAGTTGAATTTGCAAAAGAACACGACATCATTGTTGTTCATGACAATGCATACTCTGAAATATCATATGATGGATATGTAGCACCATCTTTCCTCCAGGCTAAAGGAGCGATGGATGTAGCAATCGAAACCCACTCGCTTTCAAAAACCTACAATATGACTGGGTGGAGAATAGGAATGGCCTGCGGAAACAAAGATTTGATTGAAGCATTCGGAAGAGTCAAGACCAACATTGACTCCGGTGTATTTGATGCTGTACAGAAAGCAGCAATCACCGCACTTACTGGACCACAGGACTGTGTAAAGAAGGCCTGTGCAATATATCAAGAAAGAAGAGATGCACTTGTTTCTGGACTGAAGTCACTGGGATTCAATGTCAGCATCCCGAAAGCAACATTCTATGTATGGGTTAAAGTTGACAATTCAGCCGCATTTACTGAGAAGATGATTAACGAAGCTGGAATTGTCGTAACACCTGGAAATGGATTCGGTCCGAATGGAGAAGGTTACGTACGCTTTGCCATTACTCGCCCGGTTGAAAGAATCAACGAAGCAATTAAACGTATGCAGGACTGCGGGATTCGTGATGCATAATGTCTCTTTCACTCCCGACATCCTTAACCATCAAAAACGGGCATCTTCATTGTGGTGGGAAAGATTGCGTTGAACTGATTGAACAATTCGGATCTCCGCTATACGTAACTGATGAAATTCACATAATAGAAAACTACAGAAGATACGAGGCGGCACTGAAAAAATACACAGACAATGTCCAGTTGCTCTATGCTGCAAAAGCAAATGAAAATCCAGTGATTCTCCAAACACTCGCCAAAGAAGGTGCGGGTTCCGACCTGTTTTCTTTAGGTGAAATGCGTACCGCACTTGAAGCAGGAATGCCCGCTGAAAAACTTCTTTACAACGGAAGCTCCAAAACCGAAGATGATCTGAAAGCGGCTATTACAAATAATATCAGGATATCCGTTGATTCCATTGATGAACTTAGACAGATTGACAAAATATCAAAGGAACTGAAGAAACAGGTGAAAATTGGATTCCGCGTCAATCCGGAGATTGAAGTCCCAACCCATCCAAAGATTGCAACTGGTATCAAAAACAGCAAGTTTGGGATTCCAGCAGATATGATTCTTGATGCATATAAGGAAGCATTAAGCATGGAATATGTGATTCCTGTCGGTATGCACTGCCATATTGGATCACAGATATTAGAGGTGGAACCATTTGCAATTGCATGCGGTGTCATCATGAAGGTCGCTTCTGAAATAACGAAACTCGGAGTAAAACTGGAATTTGTTGATTTTGGAGGAGGACTCGGCATTCCATACCACAGAGGAGAAGAAAAAGATGCAGCACCAACACCGGAAGAATATGCTGCTGCCGTGATGCCGGTCTTTGTTAATGCATGCAAAGAAAACAACATCAACCCGGCATTCTGGGTAGAACCGGGACGTTGGATGGTGGGCGAATCAACCATTCTCCTGACAAAAGTCAATTCCGTGAAGAAAGTTCACAAAACTTTTGTCAACGTGGATGCAGGATTCAACATCCTTATCAGACCTGCAATGTATGACTCATGGCATGAAGTCATGGTTGCGAACAAAGCCGATGAATCTGATGCAGGAATCTACACAGTAACAGGACCAATCTGCGAAACTGGAGATATTCTTGCTGCTGATCGGAAACTCCCCAAAGTGACCGCCGGCGACATCATCGCAGTCCTTGATGCAGGGGCATACGGATATGCAATGTCTTCCCAGTATAATTCACGTCCACGTTGTGCCGAAGTATTGGTCAACAACGGTAAAGCAGAACTGATGAGACGGGCAGAAACCTACGAAGACATGATAGCCTCTGTTATCAAACCATCCTGGCACTAAATAAAATGATGCACCACCTCCTAGTATCTGACCTTATCAGCGAGGAAGAGTTCGACAGACTGGTTGAGAAAAAATCAGCAATGTACAACGGAATCCTAGATGAAGTAGCAGCAGCTCTTCTTGTTGTGGCAGATCTTGGACGTGCTCATGTAAAAATAGGAGACATACCAAAAGCAAAATCCAAGATAGTATGCTTTTTCGGGAAGATTCTTTCCATAGATGGACCGAGAGAATTCAAACGCGAAGGTGAAGATGAACCGGGAGCTGTCGCAAACATCATATTAGGAGACCCGACAGGAACCACAAAAATGACTTTGTGGGATGAACGGGCAGGGGCAGTAACCGAACTATCCATCGGAAATGTGATTGAAGTAATCGGTCAACCAATTCCGAATAAAAAAGAAATTAAATTTGTTGCACTTCGTGAGAGCGATGTAGAGATTGTGGAAACGAAAAAACCGCCAACTGCAGAAATCATGGACAGACCCTTTGTCGTCAAAATACTCGTGATAAACGAAGTAAAAGAGATTGAACGGAAAGATGGCAGTGTCTCTTATCTTCAAGAATTTCTTGTCGGAGATGAAAGTGGAACCACACGTCTCACCACATGGTCTCCAGACACATTCTCAGATGTCGATGAAGGTTCAAGTGTTTCCATAACCGGCGTTACCCGAAAAGAAGATGATGAATTAGTCGAATATGCAGCACTTGATACCGCTGTTGTATCGCCCCATACAACAGACATCAATGTTTTAACCCTTGATGTAGATGATGTTGAAGAAGGACAGATGCCAATCGTTCGGGGGACGGTTGAAAGCATGAAAGATGCCCGAACCTTCACAACGAAAAAGGGAATCGAATCTAAAGTCAGAAACATCAGAATTAAAGGAAAGAAGGCATCTATTGGTGTCGTTCTTTGGGGAAATGCTGCAGACACTGTGGTAATGCCGGGAGATACAGTTGATGTAATCAACGCTGTTGCACGTCCTGCAAAATTCGGGGGACTTGAACTATCAGTAGGATATGGTTCTGCCATGAGACTAACAGAAGACGCGGGCGAACCAATAGAATTATCTGGAACACTGGTTCTCCGCCAAGAAGGCTTAGCACTGGAAACATCATCTGAAGTGTGGATTCTTCAAGGGGAGATTAAAGAAGAGCCAGGAACACCAGTACATATCACAGGTCTTGCGACAAACGGAAGAATTAAAGTATCCATATGTAATCCAGAAACCACTGAATATAACGAATTGAAAAAAACGTTCTTCTCCTAAAATCCAACACAACAATACCCGCCGTTTTTCTCATTTCTTCAAAAATTACCACGCAGATTACTATATCATAAATACTGTCGAACGGGGTTCATTCCAAGAAATAAATGAACAACCTCTAAATTTTAGATAAATCTTTATCTCGCGGCACATCCTAAAGATACGTATGGCATTAATTACTCCTGAATTAAAAGAGCAAATGGTCAAGGTTGGCATTCTCCATCTAGCAACTGCATCCAAAGCAGGCGTTCCAAACGTTGCACCAATGGGTGCTGTTATGATTGAAGATGACACCATCCTCATTGCCAACAACTTCATGAACAAGACGATGAAAAACATCCTTGAAAATCCGCAGGTTTCAGTCCTTGTCTGGAACAAGGAAATCGGAAACTGTTTCCAGCTTAAAGGAACCGCGGAAGTCATGAAAGATACCCCGGAACACAAGAAGATGCATGATATGCTTGAAGCAAAGAAACCGGGAGCATATCCATGTAAAGATCTTGTTGTTATTTCAGTAAAGGAGATTTTCACCTGCATGCCAGGAGCAAACGCAGGCAATAAAATCGCCTAATTTTCTCTTTTTTTAGCCGTAATAAATCAATTCGCGTATTCTTCGTTTAATAATAGACAATGCACAAAGATGATTTGTCAAAAAAGATAATTTGAGTTATTTTTTCAACATTTGGGTTAAATACAACACTTTACAACAATGTTCAGCAAGTGATGTATAGAGATATGCCTCATCAAGATTTTTACCTGCTGCAAAAGTACCATGACCGCGGGCAATTACAATTTTAGATTTCGTAAGACCATCTGCCACAGCGTCAGCTAAATCCTGGGTTCCGCATGCTCCTTCTACGACCGCAATCTCTGGAGCGAGGAGTTGTCCCTCACTGTCTACTGTTTTGATGGAATTCATCACAAGAGACAAAGCAACTGCATACTGAGGGTGGGCATGCACAATTGCTTGGTGTTCAGTTGCATTGTAAACAGCAGTATGAACACGCCACTCACTAGATGCTCCAGGAGTCATTCTGCCGTTTCTTGGCATGAGAACAATCTCTGCTGGATCTGAATCCAGATACGAACCGGTGTGAGTTATGAAATAACCTTCAGGGGTGACCACACTCATATTCCCAAAGTTTCCACCAACAAGATGTTCCGTGAAAAGACGTCTTCCAATACGAGTGAACTCTTTTGCAACCGTTTCAGAGTTCATGGTTTAGCAACCTGACAAGTACTGCTTTTTGAGCGTGAAGTCTGTTCTCAGCTTCATCCCATACACCGGAATAGCGGGAATCGATAACATCATCAGTTATTTCTTCCCCACGGTGTGCAGGAAGACAATGCATTATCAGCACATCATCCGATGCTTTCTTTAATAGACCCTGATTTACCTGGAATCCGCTGAAATCCTTTAGTTTCTGATCCCGGATATCTTCTTCACCCATGGAAATCCAGGTATCTGTAAAGAGAGCATGAGAATCAGTTGCAGCTTCCTCCGGATTATGCGTCAAGGATACTTTTCCACCGTTTTCCTGTGCGAAAGCTACAGCTTCGGGATCAGGTTCGTATCCTTTCGGTGTTGCAACTGCAATTTCCATTCCTGTCTGCACCGATGCCATAATGAGCGAGTTGCAGACATTATTTCCATCACCAATCCAAGCAATTTTTAGTCCGGAAAGACAGCCGAATTTTTCTTTCAGCGTCAGGGAATCAGCAAGAATTTGGCACGGGTGTTCTTTATCAGATAAGGCATTGATTACCGGAATTGTAGCGTATTTAGCGAATTCAGTAATTGTCTGATGCTTATAGGTGCGCATCATAACGCCCTGAAGGAAACGTGACATCACACGGGCAGTGTCCGGCACAGTTTCACCACGACCAAGCTGAGTATCTTTCGAATTCAGATAAAGCGCATGCCCACCGAGTTCATACATTCCAACATCAAAAGAAATGCGTGTTCGGGTTGATGCCTTTTCAAAAATCATTCCCAATGTTTTACCGGCAAGGTATGGGTGTGGAATCTGTTTCTTTCGCAGACTCTTGAGTTCAGCTGCAAATGTCAGAAGATCCTCATAATCTTCCGCACTCAAATCAGAAATCGAAATAAAATCTTTCATATTATTTTCTCAAATCATTCATGTGAGCGATTCTTCGACCGAACAATTGAGCAGTTCCGATATCGCTTCTGTATCTAACATTTCCTTTCACATGTCTGCATGCAGATTCAGCCAATGCCTCTGCCTCAGCAAGACTCTTTCCAATTCCGACAAATGCCATTGTGCGGGATGTCAGCGTTTTCAGTACACCGTTTTCCTCAATAACATTTGCATAGTAAAGAAGGGTTCCATCCATCGGACCGAGAGTAATAGAGTCCCCCGCATGAGAATTTTCAGGATAACCCTCCGGAACAAGATATTTGCAGACGGATGCATACGGCTTGAATGACACATCTTCCGGTGAGAGCGTTCCTTTCGTGATGTGATCAGCAATAACAGTAAAATCGGAGTCGAGCAAACTCAGAACATTCATTGCCTCGGGATCTCCGAACCGGGCATTGAATTCAATAACTTTCGGACCATCACGGGTATTCATAAACTGACCGTAAAGAATTCCCTGGTATGGACATCCCTCATCAGCAAGAGCGGCAACAGTCTTCTGCATTATTTCAAATGCAGCGGCATAGTCGGTACTGGTTACAAACGGAAATTTATGGGTTTCAAGTGAATAAGAACCCATTCCTCCGGTATTCGGACCGACATCGCCCTCATATGCACGTTTATGATCCTGCACGAGCGGCATCGGAACAAGGGTTTTACCGTCAACAAATGCCATTAGCGTGAATTCCTCTCCCAAAAGACGCTCTTCTAATATGATATCCTGATCTTTCAAGGTCATGGCATATTCGATTGCCCCTGCCCGATCAACCTGTTCACCCATCACCTTCACGCCTTTTCCACCGGTTAATCCCGTTGGTTTTACAGCAAGATCTCCGGGGTACTTTTCAATATATTCCGCGGCCTCTTTCGGGGTCTTACATATTTTATAGGTTGGACATCCGGGAATCTGATGTTTGTGCATTAAATTCCTGCAGAATCCTTTATCTGTCTCAATTCTTGCAGCTTTTTGCCGTGGACCAACAGTCGGTATGCCCGCATCCCATAATGCATCGGAGAGCCCTACCTCCAGCGGTGCTTCCGGACCGATGACAGCAAGTTCAATCTGCTTTTCTTTTGCAAATGAGATTACTGTAGCTACATCTGTTTCTGCGTGAACGAATACTTCACGGGAAAGTTTTGCAATTCCAGGGTTTTTCTTTCCCATTACACTGTAGAGTTCCGCACTGGTATTTCTAACCAGTGCCGAGGTAATGGCGTGCTCTCGTCCGCCCCCTCCAACTACAAGAATTTTCATATCTCTATATATGGGAAGTATATAACAAAAAACGTATGCTTTGAAACGGAGAATTTCAGAAAAAGAGAGAAACGGTGATTCCCTTTATTTTATATCAAATATGAAAAATTAATATGATTTAGTGTTCAGCCGGTACTTCTGCCCATGTTTCAGAAGAAACTGCTGATGTTGTTTCCTTTGGCATGGTTGCTTTCATTTGAGAGACGATTTCGTTTCCGAGTGTTAAAAGAGCGGTTCGGTGAAGATTCTTATTTTTGTGTATATGCATTGGTGATATGGATAACGCATCATATTCTTCAGTTGGGACTGATTTATTGGAGACAAATTCATAGTACTTTTTAATTTGTACCATGAGCATATGGAGGTGGAGTAGTTCTTCTTTCTGCATATATAACACACCTGAAACAAAGGATTTTGTATCTTATCATTTCAGTTATGAGTTGTGATATAGGTAACCAGATACCTTTATTAAAGTGGATAGAAACAATACCGCATCTACTGCATTACACACCGGGGAAAACGATATTCTACGATTATTTTTCCAATTAAGGCCAGAAATCAGGCCATTTTGAAGGCGCGTCAATAGATTTATATGGGTAGTGAAGTTGCCCGTAGTAAGAAACTCTCTCTCGATTCCAAAAGCGATTCCTCTTTTTCCGCGGTCCCGACAGAGAAATCGAGTATGGAAACGGTATGCCTGACGAGGTTTAGCAGAATAGTATCCGTACTTCGCTGAATAAGGAAATGCACCTGGTTTCGCTTGGCGCCAAACTGAAGTTGAAGCATTTCGAACAGGTCCACTGCCGTTTTACAAGAATAGAGATGCTCGATTTCGCCACACCCGGGGAGCCGCACCGCTGACACTGCAGCAGAAAGAAATCATTCTGGAAAACCGCGAAAAGTTTGCTTCAGCGATTGCCGTGCTCCCCGGTATGGAAGGATGCACCCCAGCAACACTTATATTTCTCAGATGCATATTTAGATATAATCATCTAAAAAATCAGATGTCTCCCCGGTAAATAAACAAAGAAAGAAACAGGGGGCAGGGGGGGCATGCAAGGGGCAAG
>DALTWK010000001.1 GCA_029987115.1 Methanocorpusculum sp. | reverse complement strand
CTCAGATACGCGAGTTCTCGGGAAATAGTCAACGCTGCACCCCCCTTACTTTTCTTGATTAATTATAACCTAAAGCGAAAGCTATCGTGAAATTTTTCTTTGATATTTTGAATCTCTTTTTGTAGTTTTTTTTTATAAAAAAGAAATTTAGCCGTCTTACTGATGGCTGGTGAAATTGCTTGCAATGAATTCGCGAATCATGTGTGCTGCGACCATTGCTGTTTGACCGTTATCATTTGGGAGGACTTCTACATAATCAAATCCAATTGCGTTTGGTGCCAGGCGTCCAATTATATCACGGACATCAATTGGCATCAGACCAAATGGTTCTGGTGTTCCAAGTCCAGGTGTGTAGCAGCAGTCAATTCCATCTGCATCAATAGAAAGATAGAGATCATCTGATCCAATCATTTCAGTTACTTCATTGAGAATGGATTTCATGCCGCGTTCACGGACATCATCTGCTGTATAGAGATGATAGTTCTTCCGTGCGTTTTCGAATTCCTCTTTACATCCGCTGCGTGCGCCTATGATGACAATGTTTTTCACATCTTCGGAAATCCGTGTTGTTACACAGTCATGGTTGTAGCGAGATCCGCGATATTCATCTTGAGAATCCAAGTGGGCATCGCATACCACATACCATTTCGGTTTCAGAATTTTAACAGCACCAATGGTTACTGAATGTTCTCCTCCGAGCATTATCGGGATTTTTCCATCTTTTTTGATGTCAGTTATGATGTCAGATACTTGTTCTACCATCAGATCCGGAAGACATTCGACATAGACGTCTCCCATGTCGTGTAGTTCTGCATCCCCGAGTTCCAAGTCGTAGCGCGGGATATATGTCTCTAGGTTGTAGGAAGCTTGGCGGATTGCACAAGGCGCATCACGACAACCTGCTTTGAAGGAGGTTGTACCGTCAAATGGAACACCAAAGATGACATATTTTGACGCAAAGTATTCACTCTCAGCGTCAGCAAAAAGAGTTGTTGAAAAGGACTGCATAGGTATTTTGCAGCCTTCTCAATTTAGAGGTCAAGCTTGCGCTTGCCGAGAGATTCAATGTATGGGACTTCCTGTGCCGGTTGGAAGGTTGCAACGATTTCATCCGGAACAACGAGTTCAAAGTTGTTGAAGTCTTTCATGTCCATGAAGGTAACGACGTTGCCTGCGATGGTCAGAATCTGTCCAGTCTTTCTCTCAACGATTGGTGCGTAGATAGTTGCAGAGGTCGGAGAAACGACAGAGCGCTTCTGACCGTCGAAGATACCTACGACATCAAGTCTTGCTTTTGCTGCTCCGTGCTTTCCCGGCTTGGAAACAGCAATGCTCATAATCTTACATGGCTCGTCATCAACAACAACGTAACGGCCTTCTTTCAGTTTTCCAACTTCGGTCTGTTCCTTCATTGTATATCTGATAATATATGTGTGGTTTTTCTTTAAGAGTGTTACTCTTCTCACTCTAAGGCAAGCATTGAAAATGTTAACGTACCAATAGATATGTACTATGATTTCTCCGGATGATTTCCTCAATCTCTGCGGAAAAATTGCATTGCAGATTGAAGATGCGCTTGCTTCTATTATCGGTACGGAATTTGGTGCTGAAGAACTTTGTATGGGTGCGGACAACACCCCAACTGAGCGCCTTGACAAGATTGCGGAGGATATCGTCCTTGATGAGTTCAGAAAGGCACGTGCCTGCAAATATATTCTTTCTGAAGAAGCAGGTATGGTCGATGTCGGAGGAGATTCTGGTATTGCTTATCTGGATCCGGTAGATGGTTCCTTCAATGCAGGTGTCGGCATTCCGTTCTATGCTTTATCTATTGGGCTATCCAATGGAAAGGAAATGATTGCTGGTTATGTGCGAAATCTTGCATTACATGAAACCTTTACGGCAATCAAAGGAAAAGGTGCATTTGTGGATGGAAAACCCATCTGCACATCAAAGAAGGACTCTTTTGAAACCTGTGCTCTGAGTGTCTATGCACGTCCTCCGGAAATGAAGCGCATGCTTGACCTTGGGTACTCTAGTCGCAGAAGTAGAAAGTTCGGTGCTTCCGCTCTGGAACTCTGTTATGTTGCTTGCGGGAGAATTGAGGGTTTCCTGGATCTTCGAGGAACACTTCGAATTACCGATGCAGCCGCAGCTATCCTCGTTCTTCAGGAATCCGGGGGAATCGTCACCTTCCCCGATGGTACACCATATGAATTCCCCGATGATGTCAGATGCGGTCGTTGTCTTCTGGGCGCGAACAAACCTATGCATACATTGCTTTCCGAATTGATGAGGTCTCTATGAAGATTTGTATTGTTTCTAAAGTTGAATCTCGCGAGGCTCTGGATCTCGCGCAGTCTGCCGGTTGGGAACTTTCGAATCTAGGTCACGAAGTTGTCTATGAGGATTCGATTGCAGCTGAACTTGGTTATTCAGGTGTGTCTTTGGAGAATCTTTCCGCGGACCTGGTTCTTGTTATCGGGGGTGACGGTAGCGTTCTCCGCGCAGTACGACTGATGACGAAGCAGATTCCTGTACTTGGTGTCAACCAGGGGCGTGTTGGATTCCTCACCGATCTCGAAAAGGATACGCTTTCTTCGGTATTTTCAGGATTACATCAGCCAATAGCGTTAGATTCGCGCATGCGAATATCAGTCAGCTGTAATGAGCGCAATCTCGGATCAGCACTGAACGAAGCGGTTATTGTCACCTCTCGTCCGTCCAAGATGCTCTCTTTTACCATCTTTTTGGATGGCAGGAAGATTGACTCGTTCCGAGCCGATGGCGTTATAGTGAGTACTCCGACAGGTTCGACTGCTTATGCGATGAGTGCAGGCGGTCCGATTGTCGACCCTGGTGTAGAAGCGATTCTTCTGGTCCCGATTGCACCGTACATGCTATCCTCACGTCCGTACATCTTCAACACCAAATCGGAAATCAGGATTGAAGTTGAGTCGGTAAAGACTGGTCTAATTGCTATCGATGGACAGGATCAGTATGAGATTGCCGACCATGCTGAGGTTGTCATCGGAAAGGCGAAGGAGCCAGCACTTTTTGTTGATGTCGGCAGAACCTTCTTCGAAAAAGTAGAACAGAAACTCAGGGGGCACTAACAATGGGATTATTCAGAAAAACGACCGATCCGGCAGCCGTCGCAGACATTGAGTCTTCGCGCTGGTTTTCAGAAGCACAGAGATTAATGGCCGAAAAGCGCTACGATGATGCGCTACACTGCCTTGATAAGTCGATTGCGGCAAATCCGAACAATGCACTTGTCTGGCATGAGAAAGGACGTATGCTTGCGATGATTAACCACGAGGAGTCGTCGCTTGCAGCATATGACAAGGCTATCTCACTTAAGCCGAATGTAGCTGTATACTACCATAACAAAGGAGATACGCTCTTCTACTTCAAACACTATGATGAAGCAGATAAGTACTTCAAAAAAGCGCTGGAGATACAACCCGATGATGTGGTTTTCCAGACCAGCCATGCCCGCTATCTTGCCCAGGTAAAGCGCTATAAAGAGGCGGATGCTATCATGGAGCGTCTATGTAAGCAGGAACCGAGAGTGGCTCAGCACTGGTTCTACCGCGCCGAATTCATGGTGATGGCAGGCAAGCTCGAGACCGCTGTCGATTTCTACCGTGCAGTAATTCAAATTGCGCCACGCTACTCGGTTGCCCATTTCAACTGTGGTAATGTTCTAGCAAAACTGGGCAACCATAAGGAAGCTGTCGAATCTTTTGAGAAGGCCTTGAAGTATGAACGTTCCATGGTTGGTGCTATGAATAACAAGGGTCTTTCCTACAGCGTGCTTGGTGATCATGCACGGGCATACGATTGTTTCCGCCGTGTGCTGATTGCACAACCGAACAATGCAGACGCTCTTTTCAATAAAGGATATGAACTGCTTCAGCTGGAACGCTACGACGAGGCAATCAAAGCGTTTGATACCTGCCTCTCTGTTGCTGGAGACACAAACCGTGATTTGATTGACCGTGCACGGGAAAATAAGCAGCTTGCCCAGGCAAAACTGCAGTAATTAATAGAGAGAGTCCTCTCTTTCTTCTTTTAATATTAGGAAAAATTGTTGTAAATAATATCTTTAACTGATATTATCGATATTATATCCTCTGGCGGTCAGAAGATCCTTGACTCTGTCCCGGTGATTACCCTGGAGTTCAATTGAGTTTTCTTTTACAGTGCCTCCGCAGGCAAGTCTTCCTTTGAGATATTTGGAAAGATCCTCCAAGTCAATTTCATACGGGTCGAGACCGTCAACAACGGTAACTTCTTTTCCGTATCGTCTCTTGCTTACTTTCACACTGATACGCTGCTGCTCTTTTGCGACTTCTTCGCAGATACAGAGCTCGATTGGTAAACCACATTTGGGGCAAATGCCACTGTTCATTGCAATACTATCGTTGAACTCGGATAGTTAAAAAAGTGTGGTTGAAACTGGGCGTTTCAGCCCTTGAAATTGTAGAAATAGTTGTTCAGTTTCTCTTCCTTACTGAGTTCGTCACGCTCAATTGGCGCCAGTTCCATGTCGCGGACTCTGCTTTGCAGTGCCGGGCAGAAGTGGCAAAATGTCTCTTCGTTGGTTTCCCATTTGGATTTCACCGGACAGTAGTAGACACCTTCATAGCGTTCGACTCTGAGTTCCCCGGGGAAGGGCATTCCGTTTGGATGCGGAGGTTTTTCCTGGATGAAGATTGCGAATGCGGCGATGAGATGCTTGAGTGAGCGGAGTCGGTCCCCCTCCGTTCCTTTCTGGCAAATCTTTTTTGACATTGTTGCATATTCTTTCCAGAGTTTCGGAAGTTTTTCGGATCTGTGGACATCGTCGAGAGATGCGGTCATCAGTTCGTTATAGCCGTCGGTTATCTGGATACGTGCGTATTTTGCTAGTTCTCCTCGATATACCATTGTAAGATGGCGGATTTTTTCGTCGTAGCGAATCATCATGAGATTCAAGTCATCCGGAGTAAAGAGCGCTCCTGCTGTTTTGAGCTCTTCTAGGAGTTCTCCTTTCCGTTTGCATCGGGAAAGCTGAACCCAGTTGATAACTGTTGCATCTGGTTCTATCCGATTCCAGTATTTCATATCGTTATTTCTTTGATTGGTTTTATCTGCAGAAGATACCTTCGGAAAGAATCTTAGGAGGAGAACTCCAATAGATAGGTATTCATATGGTTGTAGAAATTATTGCAGCAATAGGAATGATTTTCCTCTCGGCATTCTGGATTATGGTTCCAGCCTATATTCCGAATCCCGCAGCGGCGCTTCTTGGAGGGGGTACACCGATTGATTTCGGCAAGTGCGCAAAAGACGGTCGCCGTATCTTCGGCGACGGTAAAACCTGGCGTGGACTGATTGGCGGAATCATTGTCGGTATACTCTTCGGTCTGTTTCAGATGTTCCTGTACTACACGTTCAATTTGACGTTTCTCCCGGAACACTCGCTCTGGACGATTATTCCGCTGTCCATTGGTGCACTGCTTGGGGATCTTATCAAGAGTTATTTCAAGCGCAGAGTGGGAAAGGAGCGCGGTTCCAAGTGGCCGATTGCTGACATGTACGACATGGTCGTCGGTTCACTTCTTCTGATGGTGATTGTGCTGCTGATTTCTGGCGGAACTTCTTGGTTTACAGCAAACCTGGTTGATCCACTCGGAATTCTGCCACAGATTGTGTTCGGTCTTGCCGTTCTTATCGCTATCTTTGTAGTCTCTCCGCTAATGCACCGCGGAACGAATATTATCGCATACATGTTTAAACTGAAGGATGTCCCATGGTAAGTAAAATCCTTGATTTATTAATCAAATACAAAGCCGTCGAGTTCGGCGACTTCACTCTTGCATCAGGTGCTAAGAGCAAATACTACGTTGATGTGAAAACCGCAATCATGCGTCCGGAACTTCTCGGCGCAATTGCAGAAGAAGTTGCAAAGACCTATGACTTTGAAGTCATTGCCGGTGTTGCAGTCGGTGGCGTTCCGCTTGCAACTGCAGTCTCTCTTGCATCTGGGAAGCCGTGTGCTATCATCCGTTCCGCGGCCAAAGATCACGGCAAGAGCCAGATGGTTATCGGTAATGTCGAGGGAAAGCATGTCATGTTGATTGAAGATGTTACAACTTCCGGCGGTTCTTCCAAGTACGGTGTTGACGAGCTGAGAAAGGCCGGCGCTGTGGTTGATGCTGTCGTCACCGTTGTCGATAGAGAAGGTGGAGCGTCCGACCTTCTCGGTAAGGATGGGGTTGCCCTTCACGCGCTCGTGAAAGCTTCTGACCTTCTCTAATCTTTTTTCCTACTTAATGGGAGCAAATAGTTATCTTGTTTCGGCACGAATGAATTAAGACATGCATAAGGAAGAACTCCTGGAACTCCATCAGATTTTTTCCGACATCAAGGATTACTATGAATCAATCAATCCTGATTTGAAGTTCCCTCAATATACTGCTTTAAAAATTACTCCCGACCAGGTAAACAGAAGCAAACTCGAGCATAAACATGCGATTTTTGTGCTGGGTGAAGAACTTGCATCGGCGATGAAAGAAATTGAGACCATCTCATCTCGCGGAATTCCAGCACGAATGCATCAACTTGCTGAAAATACGCTCAAGGAAATGGAAGAAGATTCTCAGAAATAAACTATTCAAAAAAATGTATTTTTTCAGAAGAGGTTAGTTTTCTTCTGTGTGTTTTTTCAGTTCTTTTTCGCGCAGTTCACCGCGTTTGATTTTGCCGGAGAAGGTCTTTGGCAGTTCCTCGACGAATTCGATTGCACGCGGATACTTGTATGGGGCAGTTGTTCTCTTCACGAAGTTCTGAATGTCTTTAATCAGAATATCGGACGGCTGATATCCGTCGTGAAGGACAATGAATGCCTTGATAATCATGCCGCGAATGTCGTCCGGGCTTCCAACGACTGCGGATTCTTTCACTGCCGGGTGTTCGAGAAGGGTAGATTCAACTTCGAATGGGGAGATACGGTATCCGGATGATTTAATCACATCATCGTTTCTTCCGACAAACCAGAAGTAACCGTCTTCATCCATGCGCGCTTTGTCACCGGTGTAGTACCAACCGTTGCAGAACATCTTGGCGTTTTCTTCTGGGTTGTCTACGTATTCGCGGATAAGGCCAGCTGGTCTCTGCTCAAGCGAGACTGCGATACGACCGATTTCTCCCTGAGGGACTTCTTTCCCATCATCGTCGTGGAGTTGAATGTGCCATCCCGGAACTGGTTTTCCCATAGAACCCTGTTTAATCTCCATGCCTGGCATGGTTGCAATACAGCAGCAGGTCTCGGTCTGTCCATATCCTTCTCGGATGGTGATGCCAGTTCCTTCGCGCCAGATACGGATGACTTCCGGATTTAGTGGTTCTCCTGCACTGGTACACGTACGTAATTCAGTGAACGAGAACTTCTTCAGGTCCGCGATAATCAGCATACGGTAGATGGTTGGCGGTGCGCAGAAGGAAGTGATGCCATACTTTTCAATTAATGGCAGGAGTTCGGTTGCAAGGAACTTGTTGCGGTAGTCGTAGACGAAAATACATGCTCCGCAAATCCACTGACCGTAGATTTTGCCCCATCCACATTTTGCCCATCCTGTATCGGAAACGGTGAAGTGTACATCCTTTTCAGTCAGGTCATGCCAGAACTTTGCAGTAACAGTCTGACCAAGCGGGTGTGCGTAGTCGTGCAGTACCATTTTCGGGTTTGCACTGGTTCCCGACGTGAAATAGATAAGCATCGGGTCGGTTGCGAGGACTTTGCGACCGGCGGTCGGGATAAGTTTTCTTGAGACCGGTGCCGGATATTTGAGCTCATGCTGGTATCCTACCCATTGAGAAGGAAGTTGCTCGTTCGGGTCGTCGTCGGTAATCATCTTGTGCTGCAGCATCGGGCATTCCGTTGCAACCTCATCGACCTTTTCCATGTTCTCGCGGTCGGTGATAACCATCTTGAAGTTACCTACCTTCATACGATAGGCAATATCTTTGACTGTCAGCATGTGCGGGCTCGGACAGAAGACAGCTCCGAGTTTCATTAGGCCAAGAACGATTATCCACCATTCTGGAACTCTCGGAAGCATCAGAAGGACGCGGTCGCCTTTCTGAATACCGAATTTCATCAGGATGTTCGCTGCCTCGTTCGAGTGGACCATAAGGTCCCAGAAAGTGAATTTCTTTTCTTCACCTTTCTGGTTGGTCCAGATCATGGCGAGGTGATTGCGGTCTTTACGTGCCCAGTCGTCAATCACATCAAAGGCAAAGTTGTAGTGTTTCGGAATATCGATGTGGAACGTCTTGTACGTTTCATCGTAGTTTCCGATATTCCCAGTATTTTCAGCCATAAATATTGTTATAATGTTTGCATCTTTTAGGATATATTAAATGGGGTAAAAAAAGAGGTTATTCTTCTTTGTTCTGCATGGAATAGCGGCGGATGAGACTGTCCATGGTCTCGATTTCGCTTGCATCCTTGTCATCTCTGAGCCGTGCAAATCTTGGGAATCGCAGGGCAAATCCCGCCGGATAGTTTGTACTCTTCTGAAGTTCGGCATATCCCACTTCGAAGACCACGTCCGGTTCAAAGGTAACGGTCTTTCCTTTTTCGGATACAACCTTGTCTTTGAAGAGTTCGTAGAGGGTTGCCAGCATGGCATCATCGATACCCGTTGCAACACGTGAGATTTCCAGTAGTTCGCCGTTTTCATCTTGGCAAGCAAGGACATAGGATCCGAAGACTTTCGCCCGTTTACCTTCTCCCCACTCCGCTCCGGTGACGACGAGGTCAATCGTGTCGACTTCGGGTTTGATTTTAATCCAGTATTTCCCACGGTTTCCAGGTATGTAAGGAGAGTCTCTGACCTTGAGCATGATACCTTCGTTTCCGGCGTCTAATGCTGCGTGGTAGTAGGCCTCGATGTCTTCAACCGAGTCACTTACGAACTGCGGGGCGACATACTCTTTCATGATGGATGTTAGAATCTCTCTTCTTTCGGAGAATGGTTTGTCAATTAACGTCTCTCCATCGCAGACCAGAATATCGAAAACGCACGGTCTCAGTTCGATTTTCTCCTTTGCCTCGTCGATATCATGTTTTCTGCGAATTCTTCTGAGAACCGTCTGGAACGGCATCGGCTTTCCATTCAGGATAGCGATGACTTCCCCGTCGATAATGACATCGTGGTTAGTTGCGGAAAGCAGCATGTCGATGACATCCGGCAGAGACTCTGTCATTTCTTCGAGTCTTCTTGAGTAGATGGCGCCTTTTGTTCCGACTTTGTGGAATTGGAATCTGCTACCGTCGTACTTGTTCTCTGCTGCAAGCATTCCATGGGTTTCGACCATCCCAGAGATGGAACCTTGTTGGGCAAGCATCATCTTCACCGGTTTGAATGGAGTGATATGCACTTTGGATAGTTTTGCCGGATTTGTTTTGGCAAGGAGTGCCACTTCACCTAAATCGTTCAATGCCTGATGGGCGTGATTGACAACGTCGCTATCAATACAAAACGCCTTGGCGATAGCGTCTTTAACAACTCCTTCTCCGACGCCGATACGCATTTCTTCAAGCATCAGGCGTGCAAGGTAGCGTCCTTCGAGTGGGGATGCATTGGATAGAAGATACTGTGCGGAACGCAACCGTTCTTGCTGAGCCTTGCGCCCAGATGTTTTTGACATTACCATGAAGCGGTTGTAGACGTCACAGAGTTCCAGTTCTTCGGAGAAGAACATCGTTTGTTCTCGTTTCTCGAGAAGTTCTTCAACGACTGCTCCGATGTCTCCAGAACTGTTGATTGCGGTTATCACGGCATCTTTCTTTTTTCCGATGACGTAGGCGAGCGCTTCATAGAGCAGTGCTGGTCCGAACTTCAGTTTTTCTGCAGACCAGTCGGGAAAAAGTTTCCCGCGGGTGAACCGGACAAAGATGGGGAGGTCCTCTGCGTCTAGTGTCGGAAAGACTTCAGCAAGCAGGTCGGTCATCGCCAGGCGTGAGGAGATTTTTTCTATTTCGTTGCAGGTTTTGGCGAAGTCAAGGAAGAGCATAAAAAAAGACGGATGCTTGGTTAGAGCATTCCTCTGATAAGTTCTTCGGCTTTAGCGAGTGCTTCCCCGATTTTGGTTGCATCGGTTCCAGCTCCCTGAGCCATGTTCGGTTTTCCTCCGCCTTTACCGCCGAGGACTGCACAGACTTCAGAGACTAATTTTCCGGCGTGTACTTTCTCTGCACCCGATGCGGTAACAACACCGACACCGTCTGCGTTGGTAATGAGAACGGCTACTCCACCGCGTCCTGCAACTGCAGATGCTACGGTAACCAGCTCCTTTCTTGAGATGTCGATTTCCTTGATGACAACTTCTACACCGTTGACATCAATGCCTTCAAGTCTGGAAAGTTCAAGTTCAGATATCTTTGCACGGAGGCGGTCAATTTCCTTTCTCTGATCTTTCCATTCGTTGAAGAATCTGTCAACGGTTGCCGGGAGGTTCTCGGTCTGGACGGAAAGTGTGTTTGCAGATGTGTTTAAGAGTGACTGAATTTCCTGCATTGCATCAAGAGCTGCAAATCCGCAGGCGAATTCGATACGCTCGACACCGTCCTGGATATGTTCTAAGCGGAGCAGTTTAATCGGGCCGATTTCTCCTGATGTAATACAGTGCGTACCTGCACACGCCTCTACTTCTGGACCGAATTTGACGATACGGAGTTCTTTTCCTGGAGGAACTCCTCCCTGGTAGAGAGCAAAACCGAATTCCTGTTCTGCTTCAACACGAGGGCGGAATTTGATTTCCGCCGGCAGGTTTGCCATGACTAGTTCATTTGCCTTGCGTTCAATGGCACGCATCTCGTCTTCGGTGATGTGGGTGTAGTGTCTGATGTCGAGACGTGCAACATCAGTGGCGAGCTGTGAACCGGCTTGGTGGATATGCGGACCGAGGACTTCTTTTGCCGCACGGATAATCATGTGGGTTCCGGAGTGATGGCGCATCAGTGCTCTTCTGCGTTCTTCATCTAAGTTAATCTTGACGATGTCACCGCGTTTCAGACCGCTGTTTTCCACTTTGTGGAGAATGATGTCTCCGTACTTTACAACATCAAGAATCTTGGCAACTCCTTTCGGAGAGGAGAAGAATCCAAGGTCGCACGGTTGGCCTCCTCCTTCCGGATAGCAGATGGTGGAGTTCAAGACCACATAAGTGTCATCGATGATGTCGAGAACGGTTCCTTCTCCGTCCATTCTGTCTGGATACTCGTAGTAGGCTTTGACGGTTGCAGGGAGTTTTTCCAGGTGGTCTGCATACTTTGCAAACGGAGATTCTGGTTTTGCACCTTCGTTTTCGGAGTGCATGTCGGCAATCTGGGAGTCAAAGTCATCCGGAATTTCGAATTGTGCACCAGTTTCGGTGAGCGTGTTTCTCATGAGGTCAACTGGAATTCCATGGGAGTCATAGAGAGTAATGAGCTCCGATAATGGAATCGGTTCGCCCTTCTTTACATAGGTCTGACCGAGGCGCTGGACGGTACGTGTACCTCTTGCAATGGTCTGGTCGTATTTCTCAACTTCGCGTTCGATGATTTCACGGACAATTGCGGGGTTCTGCTCGAATTTATTGAGTCCGATATCTTCCATCTGTGCGACAACAAGGTCTCCAAGGTCTTCATCAACCTTTGCCTCCTGCATCATGCGGATGCTTCTGCGGAGGACAAGACGTGCCAGGTATCCTTCACGAACGTTGGATGGAACAATTAAATCCCCGAGCATATAGGCGAGACATCTGGTGTGATCGCAAAGTGCGTAAATGTTCTCCATTGGGACGATGATTTCCTCGAGGTTCTTGACCGAGATGCCGGTTGCCGCCGCCACTTTCTGACGGAGTTCACCAATCTTCTCTCCGCGGATATCCATCAATCCTGCGAACTGTGCGTTCTTTCCGAGGATGTTTTCTATTTCTGCATTGTTCAGGTAGTCTTCCATGCCTGCTGCGTTCAAGAGGCGTGGAATCATGTCTGGGAAGACGGCGTCGTATGCGGTCGGGGTTCCGCATGATGCCCAGGTGAAACGCTCGAGACCGTATCCGGTATCAACGATTCTGAGTGGCATCTCATAGTAGTCCTTGCCATCAATCATAACCTGTGGTTTTCCAGAGTTCTTGCGGGAAAGGTTCATGAAGACAAGGGTTGCGATTTCGAGACCGCTCATCAGGACTTCAACGGATGCTCCGGCGTTTCCTCCGCCGAACCATGGGTTTTCTTTGAAGGTGAGCTGGGTAATGTCTCCTCCGATGGAGTTGACGAATCCTGCACAGAGTTCAAGGCAACGGTCTTTCCAGTAAATCGGCTTCTCATCTGTATTGAAGGCGTGGTGTGCCATCATTTCGAAACAGGTGAAATGTCTACCGGAACGACCGACGTTGTCAAGATCGTTTAAGCGGATGCACGGCTGTGCAATCGTCAGCGGGTTTGCCGGTGGCGGACAGGTTCCGCTGGTGACGAATGGCTGGAAGTCGGCGATGGATGCGATGGTTAGATAGATATCATCTCTCCAGCGTGCTGCAACTGGGTAGCGATTGATTCTGGTGTGGCCGTTTTTCTCGAAGAATGAGAGGTATGCCTCACGCATTTCTGACAAACTGTGCTTTTTAAAGATTGGATTTCCGATGAACTGATACGGTTCACACGGTGCATCGCCGCAAATCTCACGATTCGGGTCCAGCGTCCAGAACGGAGTTCCGCATTTTTTACAGATTTTGCGGACATAGCCGTTTTCTTTAAAGAAATCAAGCTGGTATTCGTTTTCGAGCATATATTTACCCCGAATAAATAACTTGTATAGGTTGGTCGTTGAAGGGTATATTACTATGTGTTCTTCTCTCAGAGGAAACAATGAAATAACACGTAAAAAAGAGATTTTTAGTTCTCCGGGACAAAGTCGCGGAGGTCAAGTTCAAATGCTGCAGTTGGCTGTTCGAGACCGAATGCAGTAAGGACTGCTGGGCTGATCTCGCCGAAAACACCGATTTTTTTGCCATTGAAATAAATATCTCCACATCTTCCCGGGATGAATGCCGGATCGTTTCCTTCGACTACTTCATAGGAGATAGACATCATCTGGCAGAAGGAGTCAAGGGATGCATAGATTTCCGAGAAGTCAGCAGCCGCATGGATGGAAGCTGCTGCCATCTTCGGGTAGGTATTGAGCTCTTCGACGACATCCCCACAGGCGAAAATTTTCTGTGGCAGTTCGCGGGAACGGTTGATAGAGAGTGATTCCATCAACATCGGGAGGATGTCGGTTCTGATGATGGTCTGGTCTTCGCTGATTGGGTGCATAACATGCAGTGCCTTCGGGTTTTCCGGACGGTTCATCATGCGGTAGGAGACTTCCTCACTCGTCAGAGTGAACGGCGTGTTCTCGAGATACTGTTGACCAATCATGATATTTCTGACGGTACTGTAGAGTACTTGAATCGGGTGCGGTTTTCCAACGGTGAAGCTCGGCGGGAGTGTTGCTTCTATTCTGTCGTAGCCATAGGCGATGGCTGCATCCTCGTATATATCACAGTCATGCATGATATCGGCACGATAACATGGAATCTTGACACTGACCTTGTCATCATCGACAACGTTTGTGCCGAACCGCATTTTTTCGAGGAGTTCCGCCATCTCCTTTGAGGTCATTGGAATGCCTGTAAGTTCTGTGCATGCCCTGGCAGAAACGATGCGTTCCGACGGTTCCATGTTCGGAGAGATCTTTCCGTCAATAGAAACTGATTCGATAGTTGCACCCATTTCAACGAATGCGGCGCAGAGAATGTTTACTGCAACGTTGACGGCACGTGGTTCAATGCCTGTAACATCGAGGAGGATGTTGTGTGTGTTTTCCGTGACGCGGGTCAGTTCTCCGTTGATGATTGGCGGGAAGGAACAGACGCGGTTCTTGGCATCGACTATTAATGGGTACTTCGGGAAGTCACGGACAATCTTTGCATATGCTTTCCCCTTCGGGTGTTCATCGAGGATTTCTTCCATCGTCATCTCAACGTTGTAGTCGAGCGGTACGAATTTGGTGGACTTGTCCGCCGCGATGTAGTGGAATGGTCCCTCGATTTTGTCGAGGTCATGGACGCCTATGGCCACCTTCTTTCTTCCGCGGCCGACTGCCCAATGTAGCGATTCCTGCAGACCCATAAGCGACTCAATCATCGCATTGTCCATGTTGACGTTTCTGATGACAGCAGATCCGAGATACGGGCGAATGTCTTTGAGTCCTGGGTCGACGGTAAATGTCACTTTGGACTGGGTGACTGTGTAGGTCGGAAGGCCGGTTTCGATACCAAGGTAGCCACGTAAGGCACGTGCTGTTCCTTCTGCGCTGTACAGGTCAGGACGGTTCGGGAAGTATTGGACATCAGTCTGTTCCTCCTCTTCACGCTCGACTTCGGATCCCATCATCGGCAGTTCATTTCTGATGGTCTGGATGTCGGTTCTGGTCAGGCGTGCCAGATATTCATTATTGAGTTTTACAATCGGCATGATTACACCCTCCTGACTGGACTGTTGCGAATCCAGTCGATATCACTCTTATAGAGCTGGCGCAAATCTTTCAATCCCATTCTAAGCATGGAGACACGGGATACACCAAGTCCCCAGGCAAGAACTGGGCACTTGATGCCCCACGGTGCAGTAACTTCCGGACGGAAGATACCTGCTCCTCCAAGTTCAACCCATCCGAGTCCATCGACCCAGACTTCCGGTTCTACTGATGGTTCAGTGTACGGGAAGTATCCCGGACGGAATCTGACCTCTTCGAATCCCATGCGTCCGAAGAACTCCTTGAAGAAACCGAGGAGGTGACCGAAGTTCAGCCCCTTGTCCATGACTATGCCTTCCAACTGTTCGAATTCTGGCAGATGGGTTGGGTCGATGGTCTCCCTGCGGTAAACACGGGAGATGGAGAATGCTTTCAGTGGAGGGTTCGGGTTCTTGGCGAGGTGCTGAATGGAAAGCGATGTGGAGTGTGTACGGAGAACGCATTTCTTTGAGATTTCTGGATTCCATTCTCCTCCCCATCCGGTACTGCCGGTGTTTCCGCCGTTCATGTGGATGTCGCGGATCGCCTCCCAACCTTCTGGAAGTGGGAGTTCTTCTTTCAGGTGGAAGGTATCCTGCATTTCACGTGCTGGGTGATCTTGCGGCTGATAGAGTGCATCGAAGTTCCAGAAAGAGTTCTGGACAATGGACCCGTGGAATTCTGTGAATCCCATCTCAAAAAGGAGGTCACGGATTTCGTCTAGAATTTGCTGATTCGGGTGGACACGTCCGCCGTAGATGCGCTTCGGCAGTTTGGAGACATCATATTTTCTAAGGTTCAGGTTCTTCCATTCACCGGAAAGAATCTGGTCGCGGGTGAGTGTTCCGACTTCCTCTCTCAAGTCAAGACCGGCTGCAGCAACTTTCTTTCCTTCTTCGGTGATGGTGATATTCCATTTTATGTGTTCTTCGACAATTGCGAGACCGCGTTTGACTATGTCTTTGAATCCCGGTGCTTTTGGATCCATGGATTCGAGTGCCGATTCATCTTCTCCTTTTGCGAGAATTGCCGAAGTATTGATGGAGACTGAACCCTTGTCAATATCAATCCAGTTTTTCTTGCGGAGCCAACCAATGGCAATCTTTGAAATTGGCAGTGCCGTCAGTTCTTTCATTGGGATGGTGCCGCTAATTTTGCTGATAATTTGACGTTCCGGCAGACCTTCCTGTGCGTATCTTTCTCCTTCCTCAGTTCTCTTGGCGATAATCTTGACATTCTTGTCGAGGGTTATCAGACCGCGGTCGGCACAGAGGTGCGACCACTGAATGACAGATTCAACCGGGGCTTCCAGGCGTTCTGCCAGTTCTGCATCCGTGCAGGAGGTTATTTCTGCAAGGGCGGCAAGTACACGTTTTTCATTGATAGTTAAGTCCATTTGTTACCACTCCACCATATGGGCAGTCTCATCGCGTTTCTCTTTGAATTCAGCAAGGAATGCACGGACACGCTCCAGCGTCTCCTTCTTACAGGTTCCGCACATAAGCTCTCCCGCTTTGCATTTCTGACACATCTCGCTTAATTCGCGGTCGTCATCCATCATGTGGAATTTGTTCAGCTGATAGATGGCGCATTTCTCCGGTTCTCCGCCAAGTTTCTTCTGTTCGTCAAGCGTTGGTTTGCCACCGGTCAGGGCGGACATAATCTTCTTCTTGACGTCTTTGTCTTCATCGTCGAACCAGACCAGACTTTCTGGCACTGATGATGACATTTTGCCGCCCTGGAGACCCATCAGGAAACTGTGGTAGGTCGAGGACGGGAGCAGGAATCCAAATCCCCCGAACTGCTGTTCGATGCTACGGACCACTGCATCGACTTCTTCGACGGTATGTCCCGGTTGCAGGTCGATATGTCCTTCATATTTTTTGGATTCCGGGAATGCGGCGGCAACAGCGGTCATGGCTTCCGGTGATGCCGTTTTTGCACGGATGCTGATATGTGTTCCGCGGTCTTCCACTAGGAACTGGCGCAGAGCGTTGGTTACATCGCGGGTTAAGCGGATATGCGGGTCCTGGTCGATTCCAACAGGAACTACGGTCGGTGCAACGCCACCTGCAAGTTGCGGGTAGAGGATATCTCCAACCTGCATCGAAACACTGACTGCATGAGCGAGTTCGGTGTCAGGTCCGAATCCGTAGATTGCAGAAAGGTTCGAGAAGTTGATTTTCGTTGCCGCTTCGAATGCTAAGTCCTTCAGGGTGTTGTTGCGTCTCTGGGAGTAGATTTCTCCTTTGAATCCGAGAGCATATAGGCACGACATGTATTCTCGTGCGTATTCATCGCACTTTTCCCAAGATAGGCCTCGGACTGCGTGTGCTTCTCGGTCTGCCATGGATATGAAACCGCGTCCGCCGTGGTTGATGTGCCAGACGACTTCTTTCATAACCATGAGGTGGCCGAAGTGTGGATGGCCTGATGGCATGAATCCGGTCAGGACATGGAAGGGTTTCTTATTTACTATTGCGTCGGATATTGCATCATATCCGCGGTGACCTTGGATGACGTTTCGCCGCATGAAGGTCGGAAGTTCCCCGAGTTTTTCTTTTTGTGGTTCAAATGAGTCAATACCGAAGTCTTCGAACAGGCGTTCGATGTTGACTTTCGGAGTACTTGACCACGGGTTTATTTGTTCTGCCATGATTGTTTCCTGTTTTACATTTTGAGTCGTGCAAATTCGATGCAGATGATTTCTTCTTCCCCGATGCTTGCAAAAAGCATTCGTTTTTTGACGCTGTGGGCAAGCCTGACGGATCGGGATATTTCGCTCATCGGGTTTTCCGTTCCTGCTGGAACTGCCTGTGCAAGCATTTCCGAGTGTGCATCATATTCGGTGTAGACACGGAAGTGATGGCCGTACTTATATCCAGATCGCGGGAACATACCGAGATTCTTGAAGTAACAGTAAAGTCGGTACTTTTCCTCGAATTCCGAGTCCGCGCTTTTTGCCAGTTCACGGTACGCTTCTGCGGTCATTCCTGTGTCAAGGGAAAGGTATCCATTTTCCATAAGCCAGGATGTTTCGAGAGGGGAGAGAAAGAGGTGACTTATGTCAAGCATGGTTCCGAACCAGTTCTTCACGAGCGGTTCAACTGCATCTCCCATGACACATGTGGGTATGCCGACAAGCTGTGCGGTGATTCCGCCTGACAGTTTCTCTTTATCTTTTTCCTGAAGCGCCGTCTGTCTGATTTCGTAGTACGTCAGTTCGTGTTCATCGTCGAGCACAGCAAGGACGAATTGCTTTCGCATGTTTGCCGCAGTTTTTGCATCGCGGATGATTTCTGTGAATTCAACAAGGTCGCGCTCGGAAAGGATTCTCATGAGGAATCGTGAGTTTCCTTTGCCAGGACGTTGACCCCGGGGAAAGATGCGGAAATCTTGAGGTCCCGAGGTAATGACATAACCACGTTCTCTGATGTCGCGGTAAACTATGTAGTTTCTGAGGAATCCTGGTATTTTTGAACATTCGGCTAGGAATGTTTCAAAGGTATATCCTGGAATCTCTATCTTCTGGCGTGCGATGAGATAGAGTGCTTCCTGGAGATCAAGACGGAGTCTGCCGTCTTTTTCTACTCGTCCATAACCGTTTTGTTCATGCAAGGTAACTGCCTCTGCTGGAGCATAGCAGTATCTGCCATCGAATGTACTCTTCACGCGTGTACTATGTTTGTCACTCCTTACCATTAAACACTACGTGATTCCATGGGGAGATGACGAAAAAACAGGGTTATTCCGTTGTTGTCTGTACGTTGATTTCGAAACGACAGGCTGGAGCACCGTGGCAGATGCACTCGATTTCTGTCACGGTTACTTCTTTCCCATAAAATGAGGAAAAGAGAGCAGATAGGATTCCTGTTGAGATGATGCACCCCCCGGGTATGGGGGACGGCAACGTCATGCATTCATAGCAGTTTTTCACATCAAGTCTCAAGGGATTTTCCGAGACCAGCGAGAGTTCGCCGAATTCATACCGTTTCCAGAAGTCACTGATGTTTTCGACTGTCTTTTCAAGGGTGTCAGCAACAAGGAATGGTGCAACAGACTGGCCGAGAATGATTCCGCCGCGTTGAAGAACCGGGTCAATTCTGATTCCCGATTCAGCCAAGGCAACACGGAAGATATGCGGCAGCATGTCACGGTAGTTGATTTTATCGTAATTGGTGTAGGTTTTTCGGATGAGTTCACGGAATTCAGATGCTGCAGAATAGGATGATGGGGTGATAATGCCGATGTGTTTTGCGGACAATCGATAGATTTTACGTCTTCCATCTTTTTCGGAAGAAATACGTTCGATAAGACCAGCATCAAGAAGAGAGTTCAGGAAACCGGAAAGCGTTGATTTGGTAAGACCGGTCTCTTCTAGTATCTTAGGGAAAGGGACCTCTTTCTCTCTTTTCAGTATGTTTAGAATTTGCAGGCGTACCGGGTGTCTAACCATGGTAACCTCCCCGTTCTGCAGATACAAATCTAGTTCACTTTTGCTGTCGCTTTCCGGCATAGAAAATCTAATTAATAAAATGTTTTTTAAGAATATGAATTTTCGCGAATCAGCAAAAAAGGGTGTTAGTTGTCGCGGAACGGGATTTCCAGCGTGGTCAGGTCGTTCGGGATGATTATCTCTCCGTCAAAGGTCTCTTTTGCATCCCTTAAATGATTTGCCGAAGAGGTATAGCGGGAGCTGATGTGCACAAGAGCAAGGGTTTTCGGCTTCAGTGTGGCGGCAACAACTCCTGCTTCCATTGCTGTGGAATGCCATACCTCTTTGGCACGTTCCATGCCTTCTTCTTCATCGAAGGTAGCTTCATGAATCAGGAGATCGGCATCCATCAGCATTTCATTGTCAGTGCGGATTGGACGTGTATCCCCGGTGTAGATGATTTTTCTTCCAGGTCGCATCTTCCCCATGACTTGTTCCGGCGTGACGGTTACAGTTCCGTTTTCCGTTTCGATTTCCACGTTCTGCCCCCGCTGCAGTTTTCCGAACAGTGGCCCTGGTTTTACACCGAGTGCAATTGCACCTTCTCGGTCGAAGCGCCCCGGTCTCATGTCTTCTTCCAGGACATATCCGACACTGTCCATCCCATGGTACGTTCTGAATACGGAAACGGCGTACCCGTCAAAAATCATTACATCTCCGTCGGCGACTTCGTATCCTTTCAATTCAAATGGAATTTTTGGCGTCAGTGTTCTGATGACCTCTATTATTTTGGAGATACCGCGTGGTCCATAGATAGTGAGCGGTTCGCTTCTACCATTAAACGACATTGTTTCAATCAGGCCGAAGATGCCGAGGTAGTGGTCGGCGTGCCAGTGCGAGATGAAGATTGCGTTGACGACAAATCCTGTTCGAAGGCGCATCATCTGCTGTTGCGCTCCTTCTCCGCAGTCAAAAAGAAGCGTGTCACTCCCTCTTCTAATCATGATGCAGGACGGATTTCGGATAGGAGTCGGAAGCGCACCTGCTGTTCCGAGGAAGTGGACAAATAGTGTTTCTCCCGCCATCAGAACCACTCCTTGAGGAACTTAAGACTTTTAGCCCCTTCTTCGGTTTTCCGTCCTTCCACTACGATGATTTTTCCGGTGTATTCCGTTACAATTTTTGGCATTATCTTCTTCCAGGGAATTGTTCCTTCACCAAGTGGAAGGTGTTCATCATGCCCTCCATGGTTGTCGTGGATATGCATGTGAAATGCGTTCTTGAGTATGACGGAACAGAACCGATCTAGGTTGCCATTGGTGTTGGCGTGTCCGATATCAATGGTGGGTCTCATACCGGTTCCTTCCACGAATCCGTCAATTTCGTACGGGTCCATGCCAAAGAAGTCATCGAGTTTCGGCATGTTTTCTAGGCATGCGATGATGCCTGCTTTTTCGGCGGTCTTTCCTAAGTGGATGCAGGCATCCTTGTGGCGCTGCCAGGCGCGCTGGCTGTCGTAGCGGGCGACCGGACTTAGGTACCCGGGGTGGATGGTTACAGTGTCGGTCAGTTCCGCTGCTTTCAAGATTGTATTGTCCAAGTCGTTGAGCGTTTCCTGCCAAATCTTGTCATTCACGGATGCCGGGTTCAAATCACTGAACGGAGCATGAACTGTTACCGCAAGGGAGAACTCGTCGATGACCTTCTTCACACTATCAAACGTTTCTTTTTTGTCAAGACGGTAGTTTCCATCGGCGGATATCTCCCACCCGTCAAATCCTGCATCTGGGATTTCCGCAACCCATGCAGGATTATCCCATACTTTGGATGAAGATGCGAAATAGATTTTCATGCGAGTTTCTCCAGGGTTCTTCTGATGCTGATTTCATACATTCTGCGTTCCGTCTCATTTTGAAGTTCGATGTCGGCAAGTTCCAGCGCTCTAGCGAGACCGAAGGTGTCTTCTCGTGCATCGCGCTGGTGCAGGAATTCTTCTGTTGCACCGTCATCGGTTCTTCCACGGATTTTCAGGCGGGAAAGACGGGTGGAAAATGCTGCCTTGATGCCGATAAGGGTGAACTTCTTGAAGACAGAGCGGAAGTACTTAACTTCAGCGTCACCGCGAATACCATCGATAAGGACCACCGGTGCGTCGAGTACTTTGACTCGTTCTGCGGTAAGGATGGCAACTGCATCCATTCCGAGTTTTTCTCTCAGTTCTTTTGCGGTATTTCCGATGTTTTCATCAGTGAGTTCTTGTCCTTTTTCTGTCGTTTTTTCACGGATGATGTCGCCCATGACAACGACCGGCACTCCGTTACTTGCTGCTATTTTCGAGAACTCTCCTTTACCGCTTGCCGGATATCCGACAATGCCTATGACATTCATTTGAATCTCGCCAGGATAGTTTTAGCTTCTGCTGCTGTTCTGACACATTCCATGAGGGTGAGACAACGGGCCGGATCCACTTCGGTCTTTGCTTTTTCTAAATATAAGTGAATCAGACTGTCGATTTCTGAGGTCAGTTCGTTTGGCGCACAACCGGTGTCCTCGGATGCATATTTCGGCATGATAACATGCACATTGTCGTTTTGCGGTTCTTTCGGTTTTGGATTCTCCGCGCAAACAACGCATTTCTTGACGCCTTTCACTTCGAATAACGGTGCTCCGCAGACAGCACACATTTCGTTCAGCATTTTACCTCCGTTTAAGAGGTATTCGGCCATTATCTCATCTGGGGTTCGTGTCATGGTATTCACCCTATTGTGTGTATTCTGTTTGTCTCATGAATAGATATAGTTGTCAGAACGGAAGGGTAGTATTTATAGGAGTGAAACTCTAACATGAGTAAGACATTTAGAGGGATGGGAAGAATATGGCAAACCCTGAAGATATGATTAAACAGTGTTCTGCAATGTTGCAGGCAATGATAGACGATCCGACTATTCCGCGGAACATCCGCAGAGCAGCAGACGAGACTTTGAAGATTTTAAACGATAGCAAGAAGTCACTCAGCCTGCGTGCTGCATCTGCACTTTCCAAGATTGATGAAGTCAGTAGTGACTCTAATATTCCAATGCATGCGCGTACTCGGGTATGGGAAATTGCATCCACACTGGAAGCAATTCCGCTTGATTAAGCGGAAAAAATATTTTTTTTTGAATCTTATTTGATGAGTTTAGTAGCACAGGTGAATCCAGTGTTCTTTGATTCCTGCAGTTTTCTAACGTATTCTCCCGCTTCTTCGGCGGAAGCAAAGATTCTGAGCAGTTTTGTTGTGTGCAGATTCATCTTGTAACCGCACTGGCAGGTCTTTGTGTCGTAGGTTAAGTCAGCGACCATAATGCGTCTGCATTTGGTGCAACCGACCACTGCGAATCCTTCAGTATCACCCATATGGAATAAAAATAGGTCTTCCAAGTATTAATCTGGTGTTTCGATATGTTTATATCTCCTGACATCATTCTTATTAAAGCAGTCATTCCCGACTTAACTCAGGAGGTAGAGTGCGCGGCTGTAGTAAGATAAATGCCTGCGGGCATACTGCGCGGCTACCGCGATGTCCCCGGTTCGATTCCGGGAGTCGGGACCATTTTCAATGACGCACAAATTTGCCCAAGTAGTGTAGTGGCCTATCATGCAGCCCTGTCACGGCTGCGACTCGGATTCGAATTCCGACTTGGGCGCTTCCTTTTTCTAGCAATTTGTGTGTAATGACTGAGATGTTTCATGCCCAAGTAGTGTAGTGGCCTATCATGCAGCCCTGTCACGGCTGCGACTCGGATTCGAATTCCGACTTGGGCGCTTCCTTTTTCTAGCAATTTGTGTGTAATGACTGAGATGTTTCATGCCCAAGTAGTGTAGTGGCCTATCATGCAGCCCTGTCACGGCTGCGACTCGGATTCGAATTCCGACTTGGGCGCTTTTGTGTTTTTACTATGAATCTTACTGCAATCGTTGCGAAAGATAATTCGAAAGAGTTTCAGGATTTCCTTTCTTTGTACAGAATTGCGTTTCCCCCGGAGGAACAGATTCCGGATGAATTGTTTTGGTACTCCATTCATATGGAAGGTGCAAAAGTTACCACCTATTATGCTGAGGAAATTTTGGGGAAAAAATTCTATGCTGGTTTTTCTTTTGTGATTGAAACAGAACAGTTTCTTTTCCTCTATTTCCTTGCGGTGAATCCGGAAATCCGTTCAAAAGGTATCGGTTCAGAGATTATTCAGAATCATCTGATGAAACAATATCCGGGAAAAACCATAGTTCTCAATGTTGAATCTCCCGATGAGTTGGCCGAAGACAATCACTCTCGTCTGAGAAGAATTGCCTTCTATGAGCGTTTAGGATTTGTTCAGATGAACTGCAGTTTCACCGATGGATGTGTGATGTTCTCAGTTCTTTCTACCTCTTCTGAGTTAGATTTGAATGCGTACGTTGAATTCCTCCGAAAACTGTGCGGTTGTGATGAACTCCCAGATGAAATCGATATACATATGCCGTCTTCTCAGTTGTAAGTACGAAAGATAGCAGTTTTTTGAGAACGTGGTGAGTTTTATTCAAAAACGTAAAAATTGTGCTGGAGTAATTCTCAATTCTATTCTCCGATAATCATTCCCGAGAGGGCGGATTCGGTATTCTTGAAAAAAAGGGGTATAAAAAATTACTGGGCGCCTTTTGCGCCGTTGATTGCTTCCTGAATCTGTTTCTGGAGCTGGGTTGCTTTGGCAGTCATTGCCTTTTCCTGCTTGTCAAGAGAGGAGATGCGAAGTCCCAGAGATTCGACTTTGTCGTTGAGTTCTGTTAAGACACCAGCCTTATCTTTCTGAATCATGACGGATCCGATGGAAGAGAAGACCTTTGCATCGTCTGCGACACCTTCAAGCTCTTCGATTGCGTGTTTGGTTTCACGAACGGTCATTTCGTACTGCATCTTCTGAGAGGATATCTGCTGTAACTGCTGCTGAAGCTGCTGGAACATTCCAAGCTGCTGCTGAATCTGCGGGGGAAGACCCGCCTGGGGATTTGCTGCCATTTTTTATAACTCCAATAATTCGTTGGATACATTGATGAGGCGCAGCCACATATTTAGTGATGCCCGCATTGCAGAAACATCTTCTGCATGGACAGAGAGTTTCAAGATGTTTCCGTTGCAGGATAGCTGCACCATGGATTTTTCTCCGGGGTCGCTTCCCTGCTCCGGGGAAAGCGCTCGGTATATCTGTTCCGCGTTCGGCGTTTCGAAGGTAAATTCTGCACTGTGGTCCATGTTATACCATGACTCGGAACATATAGTTCTTTTTCTGCGTGCCGCAGAAGCAGATTGGGCCGTCTGCTTCTTTGTCAAGGGTTATCGGAAGATGTGGGGAAAGCAGGTCATAGAGGTCCTGTTCACGGGTGACAAACCCTTTGTGGAATTCGGTTGTGCGGTCGGTGATGACTATGTCGGTAATCAGCATCGAAAAAACGATGTCTCCGTTAACTGTCAGATCGAAGATCGGACCTTTCCGCTTCGAACCCGAGAGAAAAATAATTTTGGGGTCTGTAGCCCCAAAGTCGCGAAGTCCCGCTTTTCCCCGCTGAACGTAGGGGAAGCTTAAGGCAAATGCTATTTCCTTTGCCAGCTTCCGAACTTCTGGTGTTGGTTTGCGCGATGAGGTGACTATTGTCATCGTGCTTTCAGTACTTTCGTGCCGGCCCCGCGGGTCTTGAAAAGAATCCGATGACCACAGTAGGGGCAACGGACGTTGGTGTCGATTTCCACCATCTGTTTACAGCGGGCGCACTTGTAACTGACCATTGGGCTTATGCTCCTTTCGTCTCGATAGCGCGAAGGACAACCTTCAGGGATGGGGTCTGTGGGGTGTATGCTCCACCTGCGAACTTGTATCCGCACTTCTTACATTCCCAGATACCAGTTCCAACACGCTTGACTGCAACGGTATCACATACCGGGCAGAGGTGCTTTGCACGGGAGATTTTTTCGCTTTCATTGACAAGCTTACGGCCAAAGCGACCGTATCTCGGGCCGAAACGTCCGGCACTGCCGGTAACGCGTCCCTTTGCTACATGTTTGCTCTTGGATGCCATGTTCTATTTCTCCAGAAATATCTATCAATATTCGCTCTTAGTTAATTTAAGAGTTACGTGTCATCACACGTAAAAAGAAGTTATTCAAGAATCTTCAACAGTGCATCGCCCTTGGCAACGCCGTTGCAGAGGTTGAAGAATTCTTCCTGCATACCTGCCGGAATGGTGACCACACAAATCCAGGACCCGTCGTTCTGCCACTCGTTTTTTTCCAGATTGACATAGGCAGCACCTGCGACTGCTCCGTAGGCTTTTGCGGCAAAGTCAAGCGGGAACTTGGCTGCGATTCTGCGCTCTTCGAAACGGATGGGGAGAATCGGGCGTAAGGCCTTGACGGTTTCTTTTACGAGATCATCAACCGAACGGAATGGATCGAAGTTGACGCGGACCTGTTCAAGTGCAAGTTCGATGCGGGTGACCGGGTGCGGAAGTCCGCTCTGCGGGTTTACAGCATTGCGGGCGATGTAAGTAATGACCCTGCGTCTCTTGTCTTCAGTCAGATGTCTTCTCTGTTCTGTGGTCAGATGGATTTCCCCTTTCAGGATAATCTGCTTTGCAATTTCTTCGAAATTGGTTGTCTTGAAAACCTTCTGCAAATCCTCATCAGGTGATTTGTCGCCGTGGGATGCGTTTTCGTAGATGTGGAGGGCGGCAACTGCATCTTCCAAAACGATTGATTCGTCGCCGTGGCGCATTTTGTCTGCAAGTTCTGGATCTACCAGAATTTCGAATCTGAGGCCGTGGGTTTCCAGCCGTGCGGTAACTGCATCGTCAAGAGAAATCATCTTATTCCTTCTTCTCTTTCTTGTCTTTGTTCTCTTTCTTGTCTTTATTTGACTTGGAGAATTTATCGACTGCCGCTTTTACTTCGTCTTCGTTCAGTTTTCTGAATGAGAGTGTGGTAAACGTGGTTCCTGCTGGTGTCTGGGAAACCTTTGGGGTGGATTTTTTCTTCGAGTATTCTCCCGCGATACCAATTTCGACGGTTTTCATGTCGAACTTTCCTTCAGTTGCCGTGTAGAGTGCCTTGAGACCAAGCTGAATTGCTTCCTCTGCTGAAAGTCCTTCTTTGTACTCGTCTTCGAAAAGTTTCATGACTGCCTGTCTTCCGATGCCGATACCGGTTGCCATGTATTCAAGAAGAGTTCCGGACGGGTCGGTTTCGAAGAGACGGTAGTGCGGTCCTTCTGGTGTGTTGTCGACTCCAGCAAGGAGAAGAGCAGTACCGTACGGGCGTGCTCCTCCGAAGAGGGTGTAGGTCTGCATATGATCGCAGAGTTTCTTGGAAAGCGTTTCTACGTCGATTGGTTCGCCGTAGCTGATGCGGTTAATCTGTGCCTCGACTCTGGCACGGTCGACTAAAGCGCGTGCATCTCCGACAAGACCCGAGGATGCAACGCCAATGTGCTCGTCGATAATGAAAATTTTTTCAATCGACGATGGTTCCAGCAGGCGTGAGCCGACGCGTTTGTCAACGAGGAGGACTACGCCGGTCTTGCATTTGATACCGACTGCAGTGGTTCCGCGTTTGACAGCTTCGCGGGCATATTCAACCTGATAGAGCCTTCCGTCAGGCGAAAACATCGTAATTGCACGATCGTATCCGCCCATCTGATATTGCTGTGGCTGCATGGTTACCTTCTATATTATTTCGCGTAGGATAAGATATCTCTTCTCAATTGGTGATACTTTTCTTCACACCGAGAATCGTACCCGATGTGCGTACTGTTCGAAAAACGAGTGGTTTTCCGCCGATATGGGAGATGCATGCAATTGCTGCGGTAACTTCGCGTTCGGTTCCGCGGCTGCATCTGACAACGGCGTACGCTCCTTCTGACCAGATGACCGCCGGGTGCATTTTGGCTGCACCGACATCGCCGAAAAGATCCGTGACAGATTCGGCAATTGCCTTGTAGATTTCTTTCTGGGTCGGTTCGGCACCTTCACCTTCTATTTTTATGAGAATGTATCTACGGTTTTCCCTGAGGGTCGGTGGAAGTGGCCTCATTTTACCACCTCCACTGCATTCTTTGGGGTGAGAATCCCCTCCAGTGCGTTGAGTGCCTGATAGACTTCAGAACGTTCCATGCCGAAGAGGCTACAGAGTGCTATAGTCTCCTGAATGTTGCGGACTTCGAGAGGGGACTTTGCTCCCGATGCAATAACAAGCGGGAAATGGTATTTCCGCTGGAGTTTCAGGATATCAGCATAGTGCGAGAGGGCCTGTCTTCTCGTTCTTCCGTGGATGATTTTATCAAGTTCAATGACAAGACCGATGTTTTTGTCGTGCGCCATTTTTGCGGTGATGTGGTCGAATCCTGCTTTCGGCAGTGCATCAAGACCCGCAAGCAACTTCACGTTCTTCGTGGTCAGTGCCGTGCGGTTGAAACTGTTATCGCCGACATCCACCATAAGAATCGTGGATTTATTCACTCGTTTTGATGTAGCGGTCAGTTCTTTTGCGGTACGTCCGGATATCCGTATGCCGTTGAGAGTAGTATCTCCTTTCATGTCAGAGAATACAACAGCACGTGCAAACCCTGCGGTTTTGAGAGCGTCAAGTGTTTGCAGAAAAGGTTCCGACTCATTTACAAATATGCCTGCGTCGGTTATCATTGGTAATTGAAGAAAAATGATGAACCGGGGTTATTTACCCTGGTTCTTGTGACTGCGGATGCTCGGGCGGCACTTTTCTGCGCCGTATCCTCTGTGGTGCTGTCCGCGTCCCTTTCTGCCTGCGGAAGTCTTTCCGCGGTAGACACGTCCGCGAGTGGTGGAGACCCATGCGAGGTTCTTGTCTGCGAGTACAGTCGGTGCTGCACGGTCAACAAGGATTACTTCGAAGTACTTGCACTTGCCGTCTTCGCCAACCCAGTAGGAGTTTAAGACTTCCATGTTCGGGTAGCGGGTCTGTGCACGCTCTTCTGCGATGGATTTCAGGTTCTTTCCCGGGGTTGCCTTGCGCATTCCCATACGGTTGGTTCTGCGTCCACGGATGTACCGTGACTTTCTACGACCACCGCGGCGGATTGCAACGCGTGCAACAATGACGCCCTGTTTTGCTTTGTATCCTAAGGACCGTGCACGGTCGATACGGGTCGGGCGTTCGATTCTGACAACAGATCCCTGCTTACGCCAGGTCTGCATTCTCTCCCACAGGAGTTTCTTGACACCGGATGCTGCTGGTTTCTTCCATGCATCACGGACGTATCCATACATTGATTTAGACATGTGTGAATTCACCTCAAGGTTCAGCCGTAGGTTTTCCCTGTATGTCGGCCACATTCCTTTTGATCTGTTTATCCAGCTGGATAGCTGTAAACTCTATATTATTGGGTTGAAGATGTATAAAATAGTTGGCGGAGTTATCTCTTCCAGAGAATTTCCGCAATTTTTATCAGAAGGTCGGATGCCATGAGTCCGTCTCCGAGTGTTTCGGCTGCTTTTTCACCGATTTTTCCTTCAGCGTAGGCTGCTGCGCATGCAGCGGGAAATGCACTCATCCTGGCAAGCAATCCTCCAGTGATGCCGGCAAGAACATCACCAGTTCCGCCGACGGTCATGGCTGCACACCCAGATGAATTGAACTTAACTTTGGTCCCGTCGGAGATGATGTCGATTTTTCCTTTCAGAAGGATGACAGCTCCTGTCTCTTTTGCTGCCGCCATTACTGCGAGTCCCTGTTCTTTCAGTGTTTCTGGGAGTGTTCCAAAGAGGCGGCTGAACTCGCCTTTATGTGGTGTGTAGATGGTTGCATCTTGTGCTTTCGGCAACGGTTTTCTCAGGAGGTCGGCATCGACTACAGCACGTTTTGCATGGGCGACAACTGTACGCGCGACTGCGAGCGATTCTTCGTCTGTTCCAAGACCAGGCCCTGCGATGACGACGTCAGCCATTTTGGCGAGTGCGATGAGTTTTACCTCGTGTTCTTTGGTAATCTTTGTTCCCGGCAGGCGTTCGAGGATGAGGTCGGGCATAAAGCCATCGACCGGTGCTGCGACACGGACAATATCGGCTCCTCCCCGAAGTGCTGCGATTCCTGCAAGGAACGGAGCTCCCTGATACGGTCCGCCTCCAATGACAAGAATCGTACCTCCAGCTCCTTTATGGGAATTTGCGTCTTTTTTCGGGATAATCAGGAGATTGCCTTCGCCGCAGAAGATGTCGGCTTCTTCCGGGATGCCGATTGGATACACTTCATCACGTTCGCTTTTTGCAAGGTGGAAGGCGATAATGCGGTCAGCGTGGATGCCCGGGGTCTCAAGGTCACAGGAAATAATCCGTGCGCCAGATGCGTTCACTGCATCTATCAGTTTCTTCATAGGTTCACGCAAAGGCGGTTTTGCGCCGGTACCTAATAGACAGTCGACGATGACATCGTCTTTGTTGAGTCTCGGGATTTCTGTCTCTATTTCTACTCCAGAGTCTCTAAGTTTGGAAAGTGCTGCTTTTGCTTCGGGTGTCTTTGCGCCGAGTGAAACGACAGTGACTTTCTTATCTTTCAGATATCGTGCTGCAACATAACCGTCGCCGCCATTGTTTCCTGGACCACAGAGGAAGATGATGTGACTGTCACCTTCTGTATTTAATGCTTCAGCTAACGCTTTTCCAGCACGCTCCATACGGTCGGATGCAAAGCTGCCGAATCCATCTGCATTTTTATCGATTGCCCGCATCTCATCTGCGCTGACAACTCCTTTCGGCCGGAAGATTTCCAGTTCACTCATGGTGGCAGTGTTCACAGTCGTCATCGCAACCGCAGTCACATGTTTTTGGTTCCTGCTCTGCTTTCAACCGGTCCATAATCCATTGCTGGTCGACTGCTCCGCATTCGTTGACAGGATAATCCCAGATAGGTTCCCCGGTCAGGAAGCAGGTCTGATAGAGTGAGTATGGAAGTTCCAGGATGCCGAGGTATTCTTCTTCGCGGAATGCTGCAAAGAAGACTTTCATTTCTCCGTTGACCTCGTCGAGTCTGGTAAATCGTAATTCGTCCGGAATTTCTTCTGCGTTGTCTGCCCGCATCTTGGAAAGTGCCAGCGTCTTGAACAGTTCGATGATGCGGTCATCGAGACCTGCTTCAAAGATGAAGACTTTTTCTTTGAGTTCGTTGACGGTTGTTACAAGACGCATGGTCATGTTCTGCAGGAGCACCTGGTCTGCGACATCGCCGTCGATACCGACTTCACGGTCTTCACACTCAGGTTCCAGATAAATCAGAAATCCGCCGTTCGTTTCCTTGTCTTCGTAGATGAACGGGTAACCGGCAAATCCGGTGAATCCGCATTTTTCACAGGTGAAAAGGAAGATGTCTCCGGAAAGCACCTTATCTTTCATGTCCGGATCAAGCGTGACATTTACTGAGGGGATGACATGTAGTTCCTGTTCATGACCGCATTCTGGGCAGATAATCGAGTCTTCGATTTCGTCTTCGGGCATCATACGTTTTTGACCCATTCTTTGTCAACGACTGCGTAGCCTTCGACTTTTCTTTCCCAGATGGAAGAGGTAATCTTTTTAATTTTCTCGTAGGTATCGAACGGAATCTTAATCGGTTCCATGTACTCGGTTCCTTTCCGTGGAACAAAGATAAGGCTTCTTCCTTCGCAGGCGAAACGGTCTTCGGCGTAGTAGAGAGCATCTGGAATCTTTTCTTCCTTCTTTGCCTCCATTTCACGAAGGATGTTGTCTTTTACCACTTCAATAATCCGGTCATCGAGTTTGTCGCGGAAGAGGTAGATTTTCTCACGCATGTCATCCTGGGTGTGGACAAGACGCAGTCGCATGTCCCCCAATAAGTGTGCCGGAAGCACATTCGGTAGTTGTGCCACGCGTTCATCTGAATCCGGTTGGAAGAAGAGGGAGAACTTTTCTTCGAGATCGTGGTAGAGCATCGGGTATTCAACGACGCCAGAGAATCCGCAATGTTCACATACCAGCGTAGTGAGGTTTCCTTCGAGGAATTTCTCGCGTAATTCATGGTTCGATGCATTGATAGACGGGAATAAGGTAAACGTCTGTTTTGCGCCGCATTTTGGGCAGGTGATTGTTTTATTTTCCGGTTTCATGATTTATTGTCTCCTTCCGCTCGCTCCTCTCATGTGTTGGCCGAGCTCTCCGCGTGCCAAGATTTCGCCGGAGAATACCGGTCCATCCTTACAGACACGGTAGCCGTCTGGGTCCATGCAACAGGATCCACAGACGCCGATTGCACATTTCATATAGCGATGCATTGAGAAAAGTCCGCGGTTTTCGATACCTTTCGCTTTCAGCCGGTCAAGGATACCTTTCATCATCATTTCAGGACCGCAGACGCAGATGGTGTCGTAGGATTCGAGATCCAAGGTGTCCATGATGCCGGTTACAAATCCGTGGTATCCTTCGGTTCCGTCGTCAGTAGCAATCTTGAGGTCGGTGACGTTTTTGAGGTCATCGGTGAACATCAGTTCCGCTTTGGTTCGTGCACCGAGGATGAAGGTGTCGACTTCGCCGGAAGCCGCAAGGGTAAAGAGCGGGGTAATGCCGATACCACCCGCGATGGCGAGCACTTTTCCTTTCGGTTGGAATCCGTTGCCGAATGGTCCGCGGATACCGATTTTATCTCCTTCTTTCAACTGGAAAAGTGCACTTGTTGCGTCTCCTGCTTTCATGACGGTGATGGAGTTCGCTGCAGAGAACGCCATCGGAATTTCATCGACTCCCGGAATCCAGACCATACAAAACTGTCCGGCACGGATGTTGAAAATTTCATCGAAGACAAAGGTTTTGACCGTCGGTGTTTCGTCAATGATTTTGGTAACGGTTACAATCTTTGGAAGTGCTGCTTCAGTCATGGGCACACCCCACAATCTCTATTGCTTTTATTCCGTCATCCGCGTAGAGGTCGTTTGAAATTTCATTGAAGATATTGATCGAGTCATAGACCGCGCTTCCAATTTCGACTGCCTGTGCTCCTGCCATCATCATCTCGATCACGTTGTCTGCGGTGCTGATGCCTCCACATCCGATAATTGGGATTTCGACTGCTTCATAGAGGTCGTAGACAGCGCGGACTGCAATCGGAAAGATTGCTTTGCCGGAGAGTCCGCCAAATTTGTTGCCGAGGATGGGTTTTCCCAGAGAGGTGGAAATCCGCATTGCTTTGACGGTATTGATGGCAACAATCGCATCTGCCCCGCCTTCTTCGGCTGCCTTTCCGATGACTTTGATGTCAGTTACGTTCGGCGTGAGTTTGACCCATGTCGGTTTTCCATATGTTTTGACTGCTTCAGTGCATTCTTTTACGACTCTCGGGTTAACGCCGATGGATGCTCCGTATCCTTCTGCATGTGGGCAGGAGAGATTCAGTTCGAACGCTTCGGCATCCGGGAACCAGGATGCAACGGTACCAAATTCTTTTGCGGTTCCGCCGAAGATGCTGACGACAATTCCTTCTTTCTGGATGGATTTCAGTTCTTCTGCGAAATCTTTGGATGGGTTCGGAAGTCCCATCGCATTTATGAGTCCGCCATCGATTGGTATGAGCGCCGGTCCGTGGTGACCAGGGATTGCCTCAGGTCCGATGGACTTGGTGACGACACCCCCAGCTCCGAGTGAGAGCATTCTATTGAGTGATGCGGCGGTGGTGCCGAGAACGCCTGCTGCCAAAAGCATGTGGTTCTTCAGCGTTACACCGGCGATTTTCGTATCCGGTATCTGCAGCTTTACCATGATAGTGTACCTATTGGGGTTGAAACAATATCTATCTCACTATCTGATGGCTTCTTGTTTGGAGGGAAATCTACATACTTCTCTACGCGGAAATATAGTACATAATGATTGAGCTGAAACCATCTCCGAAGGTCTATAACAGTTGGACCGAGCGGAGCTGTACTCCGGAAGAGACTCTCGCGAGAGTTGAACAATTTACGATGGAGGCCGGCATTACCCGTGTTGCCGACATTACCGATCTTGACCGTCTCGGCATTCCTGTCTATTCCTGCATTCGCCCTGGTGCTGCAGACGGTGCCATTTCTGTCTACAACGGAAAAGGCGGAACCGAAGCCGAGGCCCGCGTCTCCGGAATTATGGAAGGTATTGAACGGTACAGTGCAGAAGCAGTTCCCCGCGACATGAAAGAGGCAACCTATCTGGACCTTGTTCGTCAAGGACTTACAGTTCTGAACCCTACCGATCTGATTCTTCCGCACGGTGCCGAGCCGAATCAGCCGCTTCCTTGGGTTGCCGGATGGGATTTGATTCACCAGGAGGAAATCTATGTTCCATTCTGTGCAGTCGTACACCCGAATCCGTTCTATCTCCCGTCACTGTTCCGTTCCAGCTCAAACGGTGTGGCATCGGGAAACACGCTAGAAGAAGCTATTTTCTATGCGTTAACGGAAGTCATTGAACGTGACTCATGGTCGCTTGTCGAAGCGACTCGCCAGACAGGAAAGAAACTGAAGGATCTTCCCCCGCGGGTTGCCGAGATGGCAGAGAAGTTCACGAAAAACGGTGTAGAAGTCACCCTTCGCGACATCACCTCTGATCTTGGAATTCCGACGATTGCTGCAGTTGCTGATGATGTGCAGCTGAAAGATCCGCGTCTGATGATGATAGGAATGGGTACGCACACGAACGCTGAAGTTGCCATGATTCGTGCATTGTCAGAAGTTGCACAGAGCCGGGCAACGCAGATTCACGGAGCACGAGAAGATGCAACGATTGCCCAGCTCCGTGAAGTTATCGGATATGACCGTGTGAAGCGGATGAATGCCTACTGGTTCCGCGGAGATGAATATGAATCGGCTTCTGCCGTACAATCGGTTGCAACAGACGACTTCAAGAAGGATGTAGAACTGATTGTCGAGCGGATTGCCGCCGCTGGGCTTGACCGTGTGATTGTCTTTGACTTGACCGATCCGTCTCTACAGATTCCGGTAGTTCGCGTTGTGGTTCCGGGACTTGAATGCTTTACGATTGACAATGAACGCCGCGGAGAACGGTGCAGAAATGCCGAATACAATCATATTCGTCGGGCCTAGTCTAACCACAGAGGAAGTTCAGTCGTATCTTCCGTCTGCTACGGTTCGCCCTCCGGTAAAACGCGGGGATGTCGCGACAGCGGTAAGCGAAGGTTATTCCGTTATCGTGATTATCGACGGCGTCTTTTTCCAGAACGAGTCAGTTGCGCACAAGGAAATTCTTGCGGCATTGAAAACTGGTGTGAAATGTTTCGGATCATCCTCTATGGGTGCACTTCGGGCATATGAGATGGAGCCATTCGGAATGGTTGGTGTCGGACAGATTTTTGAGTGGTACCGTTCCGGCAAGATTATTGCCGATGATGAAGTTGGTCTGCTCTACGATCCAGAAACCGGGATGGCGCTTTCAGACCCGATGGTCAACATCCGTGCTACTTTTACGTCAGCAGTTTTGTCTGGCGTGCTGACTTCAGATGAGGAGACAGCACTTCTCAAAACATGCAAAGGAATTTACTATCAGGAACGCACGTACCGTCGTGTTATCAAAGAATCGTCTTTGTCGGAAGAAAAGAAGGCGTCGCTTCTTGCTTGGGTGAAAAAGAATGCAATTGATCAGAAACATGAGGATGCGAAAGCATGCCTTGCTCTTGTGAGGGATACCTGTGTCTAAACGCTATCTGCGCCAGCTTCCGCTAATCGGAGAAGAAGGTCAGGCGAAACTTGCTTCATCGACGGTCTTTATAGCTGGAGCAGGCGGTCTCGGTTCTCCGGTTTCTATGTATCTTGCAGAAGCTGGTGTCGGTCGCATCCGCATCGCTGATGGTGACTGGATTGATGAAACCAACCTGAATCGGCAGATTTTGCATCCTGCTGAACGTGTTGGCATGGACAAAGCATCATCGGCGATGCAGACGCTCACCTTGCTGAATCCATCATGCCGTGTTCTTGCTTATGCTGAACCGATAACGGATGATTCTGCAGAGCGTCTCATTGGCGATGCGTCTCTGATAATTGATTGTCTGGATAATTTTGAAGCTCGTTATGTTCTGAACCGTGCCTCGCAGAAACTGGGCATTCCTCTTCTGCATGCGGCTGTTTCGGGATATTCTGGACAACTGACGCTTGTTGTTCCGGGCAAAACTCCGTGTCTTTCCTGCATTTTCCCTGCAGTAAAAACATCTGATGAAAAGATCCCGTCGCTTGGTGCCTGTGCCGGTGTTGTCGGTTCGCTTCAGGCTCTCGAAGCAGTCCGCGTTTTGATTGGTTCGCCGACCTTGGCGGGAAAGCTTCTGCTGTATGATGCATCACGGAACTCGCTTGAGACGTTTGCTGTGAAGAAAAGCCCGCGGTGTCCGGTGTGTTCCGGGGCTGAAAGTATATAGACGAGAAATAGGAGAATAATAATCATGGTTACCAGAAAACTGGCACGTTCAAGAACATATCATTACTTTGGCGGAGTGTGCGGAGGAATAGCTGAATATTTGAATATTCCCGCCTGGTTAGTCCGTGTCGCATTTGTTGTTCTGACGCTCGTACCACTTTTTATTCCGGGTTTCCGGTTCGGTGTTCTTATCATGCCGATTGTATATGCAGTTTTAATGGCGAAACTTCCATTCGGTGAACCAAGGAAGAAACTGGATCCCAACACAATTGATGCGGATTTCGAGGTTAAAGAGTGAAACCGCCAGCAGACGAAAACGATTTGACCGATCCGCCGTTCTATCTTCCGCAGTTTGAGGAGGCATATCAGTACATAATTAATGAATATCAGGTTTCACCGCGCGACATCGGTCTGTTCATTCCCTGTGCGGTCCGGAAACCGTACAGTACCAGCCCGTCACACAAGCTCTTTCACAAACTGTTTGACGAGGTCTTTCCATCTCCAAACAAATATCACATTGTCATTTTCGGCACCTGTGGAACCGTTCCGGCGGAACTTGAATTAATGTATCCCTTTGCACATTATCACTATATGCTGGGGAACGTCAAAGACCAGAAAATCAAAGATGATTTTGTGCGGATTGAAACCGCACGTCTGTGCGGATATCTCAGGAAAACTTCTTCTACGTACAAGTACCGGATAGCCTACTGTATCGGACTCTTCAGGCGTGCGATGGAGAATGCTGTTGCCGAGACAGGAATTCCGGTTGAGATTTATCCAACACAGCCGGTTATTGACAAACTTTATGATGCTGACTGTCCGTTCCCAGAAGGAAGTCTTTCCATGCAGGGGTATCTGGATGAGTTCCGTGGTGCGTTGACTGAGATGAGGGATCGTCCATGACAGCGAAGGAAGTTGCCGCTGTCCGTCTGGATGAAAAGAAGTCGAAGTTTTATGCGCATCTGTATCTGATTGATTCCATGGATGATGTTTTAGAGGTTCGTGCTATTCACGACAAACTCTACAAAAAAGCAGCACATCACTGCTATGCAGTTGTCTGCGGGAATGTTTCCGACAGCCGTGCTGATGGCGAAGTCGGTTCCCCTGGACGTGCACTGCTGGAAGTGATGGAGCATCACAATCTCGGATCGCACATGCTAATGGTGTCTCGGATATTTGGTGGGATTAAATTGGGTCCGGCTGGTGTGGCACGTGCGTTCCGGGAAGCAGGAATCGGTGCTGTAGTTGAATACGAAGCACATAAACCGAAAAATCTCTGATTTTTCTTCTTTTTGTAATATTTTTTATGCGGGTTGTTTGTCAGTTTTCTGTTCTTATCTTGTAATGGGATTTGTTATTATAAACTTATATGAGGTTTTAACTCGGGAGTAGCTTTCGATAATATGTCATACTGGATTGTTGTTAAGGAAATGATTTCTTTAATTGATGTTTCTGTCGCGTGGCGTCCAAAATTGAATCATCCCGACAGAAAACTAATAACGGATAAAAAGCGTATCAATCATATAAGAAAGGATGTATGGTTATGGTATACATCCTGGATGTGTTGATAGCATGGTAGATTCTATTGTTATTGAAGAAGGAAAGATTCTGGAAGCGTTTGATGAGATGTATTCTGCAGGAGGATATGATGTATATCTCCCGGTTGCAGAAAAGATTCTGGAAAAAACTCAACTGACTGCAGCAGATGCAGTTGCTGTTTTCATGAAAATGTATGACGAAGCAGGTCAGCCGAAGCGTTCGGCACGCCGTGAATTTATTGAAGGTACGTATGAGAATAGCGGGGCTGAAGATGGCTTTGTCAGATTCATGCTCTCTGTCGGGTTCCGCGATCGCGTTCGTCCGGCAGATATCGTTGCAGCAGCATTAAACGGTGACAAAATCCCGAAGACGTCGCTTGGTAAAATCGATATCCTCCGCGACATGACGTTTGCCGAAGTAAAACTCGAAGATGCCGATATATTCAAGGAAGTCATGAACAAGGCGGCAGTCAGAGGGAGACCGATACGTGCTACCGTAGCCCTCCCATCCAAAAAACCGAGGGAAACCTTCTCTGAAGAACCAGTGCAGGAAGGAACATTTGAGGCATCGGGTGCAGCGGAATCCGGCATGGTGCGATTCCGCTTGTCGCTTGGCATGCGTCAGGGAGTCAAGCCGAACAGCATTGTCGGAACCATCGCTGGCGAGTGCGATGTTCCGGGATCTGCAATCGGCAGAATCGAACTCGGTGACAATGCCTCGTTTGTCGAAGTTCCGATGGAATATGCCGAGAAGGTTGTTGAAAAGATGAAAGGACAGATGATTCACGGCAGACCGGTACGCGTAACGGTTGCGCATCCGGATGACGTTGTGCAGAAGAGTATCCGGAAACCGTTCCGTCGGTACTAAATCCTCTTTTTTTACCTTACGTCCAAATTAGGAATAATCATGAGAGATGGTATATCTGTTTTTCTCGAACTTTGAAAAACAAGAAATCAAGAGTATTCCCGGGCGGATTCGAACCGCCGTTTCCGGCTCCAAAGGCCGGAATGATTGACCACTACACTACGGGAATCCCAGTATCAGAAAAGAAAAGTGCGAGGGGTGGGATTCGAACCCATGAACTCCTTGAGACCAGATCTTAAGTCTGGCGCCGTTGGCCTGGCTTGGCTACCCTCGCCTGATTACCCTAGTATATTGTCTTTCGTAGGTAAAAAAGCACGCGGTTATTATTCCATGTTCCGTATCATGGATGCCAGCGTGCTGCATGATTTGTAGGCAGTATTATCCATAGTTAATGGAGTAATGGATACGTATCCTTCCTGAATCGCCTTTACATCTGTTCCTTCTTCATCGAGAAAAATCTCTTCTCCACAAATCCAGTGGTATGGTTTTCCGCGCGGATCAATCCTTGTTTCCACTGTGGTATCGAAGAGACGCGACCCAAGTGTTGTTGCTCGGTAGCCTTTGACTTTTCCGTGGGGGATGTTTACATTGATGACATCGGCTCCTGCAGGAAATCCTTTTTCCAGGAACATCTGAACCAGTTCGCGGACCACACGCTTGGTCTCGGTAAAGTCGATTTTCGGTGAACGTGGGTCGATAAACTTGTCTCCATCGTTCGCGGTCTGGTACGAAAAGGCAATCGCTGGGACGTGCTGGTTTGCCGCCTCAAATGCTGCACCGACAGTTCCTGAGGTCGTCACTGACTCACAGGTTAGATTCTCTCCTAGGTTCACTCCGGAAACAACAAGGTCCGGCTTGCTGTTCAAAGCGTAGAGTCCGAGCAACAGGGAATCGGTAGGTCTTCCTTCAACGACATGAGCGATATGGCCGTTGATTTCGATTTCGTTCATACGAAGGGGCGTAAAGATGGATATTGAGCGTGCCGCAGCGCTCTGCTGAACTGCAGGGGCTGATATTACAATGTCAGCGAAGTCTTCCAGGGCCTCGTAGGCCGCCCAAAGGCCGATTGAATTTGCGCCGTCATCGTTGGTTAGGAGAATCTTCGGGCGTGTCATTTCTTTAAAGCTATTTCGCGGACGGCAAAGGCAGGCAGTGCATCGGCGGGAATATCGAGAGCAGTGGTCAGGTCAATTCCCCCGACTAGTGGTGCAAAGGTCTTCGAACCGATGCCGCCGACCAGGACGGTATCCGCACGGTTGATAATTTTTGCTTTCAAGGTTGCTTCGCATACGCGTTTCTTCTGTGCTTCCCAGAAGACATCGGCCACGGCAACTGCTCCGTTTTCTCCGATTTCTTCTAAGTCTGCGCAGACTGTACGTGCGAGACGACGAAGACATGCTTCACGGGAGACTTCCTTTCCGTCTGGAGTTGCTGCTGTGTATTCTTCAGCTGAGATGTGTCCCAGCACGAAGTTGACGTCTCCACTGCACGCAAAGTACTCGGTGGAAAACGGCGTACGCACACCGTTAATCGTGGCAGAAGAGGCAAGTGTTGCAACTGGAGTTCGAAGCATTCCTGTATATACCAGATATCCCTGCTGAAGACGGAGCGTGTCGGTCAGACCTATTAATTTCTCAAAGTCTTTGAGCGGAACGATGTCAGACGTGGTGCTTCCAATATCAAGTAAAAGACCGTTCGGATACTGTTTCCGCAGGTATGCAACGGAAGCGAGCCAGTTTGCTGCAGCAAGTTCACGGCATGCTCCATTGTGGAACTTTCCATCCATACCGTAAAACTGAGCATCGGGAAATGTTTTCTTTACCGCATCAACAATAAAGGAGATTCCTTCATTCTTGTCAAAAAAGCCGTCTGCAAGTTCGCCGCTCATAACTACTGCGGCGGAACCTGCATCTTTGTACTGTGCGATAATCTCCTCAAGTGGTGATTCTTTCCAGAGCGGGCAGTAGTGGATATGGACGCCCGCTTCGTCAACCACTTTCAGATTGGCTCCGCCGACGTCGATTCCAATCATGTTACCGTAACCTTTCCTTCTGCGTCGAAGACTGCCTTCTTTCCATTGTAGTGGACACATTCCGGAGGAAGTCCGACTGTTGCTTTCAGAAGAACATCGGCGATTTCCTCTTCAATGACATTGACAATTCCGACAAGGCTCATTGTTGGACGGGTGTTGACGTCAACTACATAGATTTCATCGCCGACCACCATGTCAACGCCAGTGTATCCCTGGCATCCCAGTGTCTCGATGGTTTTTTTGGCGACTTCGATCATCTCCTCCTCTTTTGCAGGATGAACCGGAGTTTCTCCGCCTTCGTAGACGAATTTACCGGAAGCATCTGGGTGGGAGAACTGGCGGTTAACAGCAAGGACGACCGGTGGAAGGCCGCTATAGTAACCGCAGGCTTCGCCGATGACACGGCTTCCGACAATGCTGACGCTGAAGTGCTCTCCTTCGATATATTCAATGGACATCTCGCCTTCTTTCGGCTCTTCACCATCTGCGGCTATTCTGACACCCTGCGAACCTTCTCCGATAATCGGTTTGATAATCCGTTTTCCGGCATAGGATGCATCAACTTCGCGTGGGACGTGAATGCCGACATTGGCAAGCAGTTTGGAAGTCAAGCGCTTGTTTGCGCAGACAGCAACCGGCATGCTTTCGCTTCCGATATTGTGGGTGTTGCGGTCCATTGTAAACGAGAACTTGGAAAGCATCGCATCCGGCGCTATCACAATGCCGTAGTCGCAGTCTCGTGCAAGACGTTCAATTTCCATATTGAAGTCAGAACTCGCATCTGGGAGCACGACCGTGTGTCCACAGTTTTCGAAACTCTTTTTCAATGCGGAAACCATGGCCTTCCCTTCAGGAGAGAGGGATGGCTCATGGAACATCGTATATTCTGCAATGAGTACTTTCATGGATTTTAGTCGGTCTTTTCGACCTCAGCGATGAGGTTTTCCATAACCTTGTCCACAGCTTCGCGGGATGCGTTGCTTCCTGTCTCTCCCGGTTTTCTGACAATAAACGGCCTTCCTTCGTCTCCTGCCTTTCTCATTTCGATGTCAAGCGGGATGGAACCGAGGTATGGAACATTGTATTTTTCGGCTGCCTTCTTTCCTCCGCCTTCGCCAAAGACGTTGAGGACTTCTCCGCAGTGCGGGCAGACGAGTCCTGCCATGTTCTCGATAATACCGAGGACTGGAAGTTCCATCATTTCAATGAACTTGATTGCCTTGGTAGAGTCAAGAACTGCAACATCCTGAGGAGTGGTTACGATAACAGCACCTGCTACGTTTGGTGCATACTGGACGATGTTCAACGCTTCGTCACCGGTTCCTGGTGGCAGATCGCAGACAAGGTAGTCAAGGTCTCCCCAGTCGACGTCGCCTAAGAACTGCTGAATCGCGGCTGCCTTCATTGGTCCTCTCCAGACAACCGGACTGTCGGTCTCGTTTAATAGAAGTGCCATAGAGATGACCTTGAGTGATCCGGTCATCTTAATCGGCATTATCTTGTTGCCGATACCCTGCAGGCGCAGGTCTTCGATGCCAAGCATCTTTGCAATTGACGGACCGTGAATATCTAGATCCATCAGACCGGTCTGGTAACCGTGGTTTGAAAGTGCGTAGGCAAGATTGACTGAAACGGTCGACTTTCCAACGCCTCCCTTGCCGGATAAGACAAGGATAACGTGTTTGACATTGATATCTGCTTTCTTCTGCTGTTGGCAGCTGTCCGTTTTGGACGAACAGGTGTCGCAGTGACCGTCACATCCTTCTGGTTTATCGCTCATTTTTATGTTCTCCTGAACAGTTGTGGTAATAATATTTGTTAGAGACTACTATAGGTCTTTTGGAATGAGATGAAAAAAAGAATGAAGTTAAAGGTTCTTTTCCAGGCCTTTGGCGCATCCCATACCGGATCCATCGCCTTTACCAGAGCATCCGCCAAAGCTTCCCTGGACGTCTTTTCCGAGTAAACCGACTGCATCAGCTCTGCAACGCTGGCAGTGACGCATCTGGCGGACGTACGGTGCACAGAGTTCGTGCATCTTAGCTTTGTCCTCGCTTGTGGGCGGAACAATGTCTTTAAATTTATACTGAGGAATCAGCGGGATGATATTGAAGTTGAAGACTCCCATAGCACCGACTTTCTTTGCTATTTCTGGAATGTGCTGGTCGTTGACTCCTGGGATGTAGACGGTATTGATTTTGACAAGCATGCCACGTTTGACTGCTTCTTCGATACCTTTCATCTGGTGGTCGAGCAGAAGTTCGGCTGCTTCTCTACCCTGGAGGCGTTTGCCGTTATATTCAACGAATGTGTAGATTTTTTCACCGATGGCTGCATCAATTGCATTGAGAGTGACGGTAATGTTTCTTACGTTGTATTTTTCCAGTTCGTCAATCTTATCCGGTAGAAGCAGGCCGTTGGTGCTGATGCAGAGGATGGTATCTGGATATTTTTCATGGACCAGTCGTAAGGTCTCGAAAGTTTCCTCGTTTGCAAGCGGATCGCCTGGTCCGGCAATACCTACCACGCGGATGTGCTTCATCTTTTCGACAACCATGTCGATGCGTTCCAGAGCGTCTCCTGGTTTCAGAATCTCGCTTGCGACTCCTGGGCGTGATTCGTTGACACAGTCAAAGTCACGGACGCAATAGTTACACTGGATATTGCATTTCGGGGCAACGGCTACGTGACACCGTCCGAACTTATGGCATGTGTCCTGGCTGAAACACGGGTGTTCATTGATTCTCCTCAGCGTATCCGGGTCGTAGGGGAGATCTTCAGCTTTCTTATCCATGCTAATCTATTCGCTGTTATTCCTATTTAATGCGTACTTTCAAGGTTCTTTCCGTTCATTGAATGGCGTTCTTCCCACTAAGAGATACATTTTATACTTTCAGGGAGATAAGTTTACACATTTAGGAGAGTATTATCAATGGGAGGATTATTCAACAGGGAAAAAACCAACCCGTGGATTCCGCGTGCCGAACAGGCATTCGAAAACGCAGAGTTTGAAAACGCAGCAAATTACTACAGTCGTGCACTGGAGACAGAGCCGGACAATATCAACCTCCAAGTGCGTCTTGCCGCAACTCAGCGTTATCTTGGAAAATATCCGGAAGCAACGACAACTTATGAAAAAATCGTTGCTGCAGTTCCATCCCGTGAAGACTGCTGGATTGCCCTATCGCAACTTTACGGTTTTTCTGGGAATTATCGGGATGCAGTACAGGCACTGAATCATGTCATGATTACTAAAGATAGGATTCATTATCTGGTTCAGAAATGCGAATGGCTTGAAATCCTGCAGGAAAAACGCGAGGCCAAAGATGTTGCAAAACAGATTGTATCTCTCGAGCCGGAAAATACCTATAACCTCTACCGTTATGCAACTCTCCTTTGCAGCACAGGATCTTATGCGGAGGCCCGTGATATCTATGATACTCTCTCTCAGAAACCCGGAAGCGATGCCAGAAAATATGCTGCGGAAGCTGCGTTCTGCAGTGAAATGCTCGGCGATGTGAACGGTGCTCTTTTCCGTTATCAGAACCTCGACAAAGAGGATGCAAACGGGTGGTACCGCCGTGCCCGCCTCGAAGAATCCATCGGCAAGTTCAAGGAGGCGGCTGCATCCTACAGTATGGTGACGAAGTTCACGGCAGAAGAAGAGGTGTCTCTCACCCTCCGTCGTGCTCTTTGTCTTTTCTGGAGCGGAAACTCGAAAGAGGCATCTTCTGTTCTCAACAAGATTCTATGCAAAGGTATGGAGTCGCCGGATCTCTGGTACCTGCAGGGAACACTCTCCTTCCTGACAGGGTCGATGGAGGTTGCCATTTCGGCGTTTGATGAGTTCCTCCATAGTAGCCAGACAAATCGAACTGTGTGGTTCATGAAAGGCTGTGCTGAGTACCTTTCTGGAAAGTATGAGGATGCAATCGTTAGTTTCTCCCGTATGGACACGCTCGGTTCAGGTTCCGCTGAAATGTTTGCCTCTGAAGACATGGAACTCTTCGACGAAATTGAACCTCCAAAGAAAGATGATACGGTTGTCTTCTCTGGAGAAATCAACGAAGGCGTTCTTTCCATGCAGGCAATCTGTCTTGCAGCACTCGGCCGTTATATGGAAGCAGACAAGGCAGCAACCACACTCTTAAACGAATCTCCAAACCGTACCGACATGCAGATTGTGCATGCTCGTTGTCTTGTAGCACTGGGCCAGTATGATGCCGCATCCGTTGTCTACCGTCTTATAGATGGTCAACTACCTGATGACTACACTATCCGCTTCGAACATGCATCGCTTGCACTTCTACAGGGTAACTACAGTGAAGCATCTGAACTCTTTGAATCCCTTCGTGAGCACTATCCAGGCAATGCATTGGTTGCCCAGCGCATTATCCAGTCGGCCCTCGGCGTAGGCGGTTATGCAGAAGCAAAATCCGCAGCTGACAACCTTCTTGCCGCGATGCCGAACAATGTGTTCGGTCTCATGAATGCAGGAGAAGCTTCGTTCATGGCAGGGGGATATGATGAGGCACTTGCGTACTTCCAGCAGGTTGTTAACCTGATGCCGGAACTTCCTGCCCCCTATTATGCCCTTGGTAAAACATTCGATGCCCTCGGAAGATATGACGAAGCAAGAGATGCATTCGTTAAAGCATCAGAGATCACTGCCGAAAACGTGGGTATGGTCAGATACCAGGCGGCAGCTCTCGTGCAGAACGGAGAACTGGAAGAGGCACTTTCCCTTTATGCAAGTATTCTGCAGGAATATCCTGAGTCACAGGGTATTGCAGGAGAAATTGCCCGGCTATCTTTTGAACTCGGTAGATGGAGCGATGTAGTTGAAGGTGTCGAAGTAGCAATTGCTGGTGGTGAAGAAAGCTTTACTCTCTGCCGACTCGCAGGCAATGCGGCCTGTCATCTTGACGATTTCGATACTGCAGCAAAATTCTACCAGAAGGCATTGTCGTTCATTCCAGGGAATCCTGCTGTCACCGCCGCACTTGGACACAGTTATGTCGCTCTCGGCTCCTATCAGGAAGCAATTCCGCTCCTTTCCGCAGTCTTAAATGCAGATGCAGAGAATAAACCGGCACGTCTCGACCGTGCGGTTGCAGAAAGCAATCTCTGCCTCTACGAAGAAGCGATTGCCGACTACACGGAACTCTTTAACCAGGATCCGGACAATCTCTCCAGTTTAATTGCCCTCGCAGATCTCTACGAACGTCAGCAGAACTATGATGGCATGCTTGCCGTCTACGGCGAATACCTGCAGGTGAATCCGGAGAATCTTAGTGTCTTCCGTAAAGTCGCTTCCCTCTACCGTATGCGCGGTGACTATGAGGAGGCGCTTTCGGGATATGATATGATTCTGGAGGCTGCCCCGTCCGACCTTGTCACTCTGCACCAGAAAGAAGAAGCACTGATGTCGCTCGGAAACTATGTCGAAGCTGCGGCAGTCTGCGAGCAGCTACTCGGAATCAAAGACGATTATGGATTCCGTCTGGATTACGCCGTATCTCTTGCACATCTCGGTAGAACTGACGAGGCGGTTGCCGAGCTAACCACCATCTTGAAGGCCGACCGCGAAAATCTCTCTGCACTCTTCTCCTATGCCGACCTCCTGACCCGTGTCGGTGACTATCAGCGTGCTATGGTTGCTTATGACAATATCATCCGCATCCTTCCGGGTAATGCCGTAGCATACCTTGAACGCGCCTTTGTTGCGGCAAAAATCGGTGAACCTGCACAGACTGTGGCAAAGCTGAAGGAGGCAGTCTCGGTTCTTCCTAAGAATGGATTTGTCCTCTCAGGAGCCGCCTACCTCTCCTATGTAACTGGACACCCGACAGAAGCACTGCAATTCCTGGATAAAGCAGAATCAAACGGCGTAGCAGATGCTGATCTCTTCTGCACCCGGGCATTCATCTACCTTGCCCAGAACAAGTTCGACCTGGCAAAGGAGGCTGCTTCCCGTGTACTCTCCACTTCTCCGTCCAACAAACTTGCTTGGTATTTGATTGCCAAAGCTCAGGATGCCCTAGGCGAACGCAAGGAGGCGCTCGAATCCTATCAGCAGATGCTGGAACTGGAAGAAAACCCTGATGCAGAAATCTCTGAAGATGCCATCTTCCCGGAAGAACCAGAAGTTGCTCCAGTAGTCGAAGAAGACCCGGTTCCGGAGGAAAAACCGAAGCGCAGATATCGTAACGATGAAGCATTCGGATCCTCCATCAGAGTTGATCCTAAAAACGAAGATCGTGAAAAATACCGCGGATTGATTATCAACTAAAACAATGCAGATTCAGATCCTTTGTGTTGGAAGAATCAAAGATTCTTTTTTACAAGATGGAATCGCCGAGTTTGAAAAACGGCTCCGCCCTTACGCCCGCATTATCGTAACTGAACTTGCTGAGGTAAAGATTCCTCAGGGAGCATCTGCGGCAGAAGAAGCTCAAGTTAAGGAGAAGGAAGGAAACCTCCTCTTAGATAACATCTGCGATGGATTCTTGCCGGTGGTTCTTGATGTGAGGTCTCCGCTTATTTCCAGCGAAGAGTTTGCCAAAATTATCGGGGATGCAAAAATGGATGGGAAAAACGTTTGTTTCATCATCGGCGGTCCACTTGGATTCTCGGAATCGTTCCTCTCCAGCATCAGAAAAAAGGTGTCGTTTTCGCGTTTGACCTTCACGCATACTATGTGTCGGTTGATTCTTTTTGAGCAGATTTACCGCGCGTTTCGCATCTTAAACGGTGAGCCGTACCACAAATAAAACCGCTGTTTTTTCAAGGGGATTAGCATTATATTTTCTCCTCTCGAATATTTCTCCATGAATCTTGTATACACCGGAAAGACCAAGAATGTCTATTCGATTGAAGATGGCAAATACTTCCTGAAATTCAAGGATGACTGCACTGGAGCAGACGGCGTGTTTGATCCGGGAATGAACACTGTTGGACTTACCATTGACGGGGCCGGACGTGCCGGTTTGAAGATGACCAAATACTTCTTTGAAATCCTGAATGCAAAGGGAATTCCAACGCACTATATCGATGCAGATGTTGATAATGCAACCATGACCGTTCTCCCGGCAAAGACCTTTGGAAAGGGACTTGAGGTCATCTGCAGATTGCGTGCCGTTGGCAGTTTCTTCCGCCGCTACGGAGACTATTGCACCGAAGGACAGAAGCTTGACTACTTCGTTGAGACCACCTTCAAAGACGACGCCCGTGAAGACCCGCCGGTTACAAAAGATGCTCTTGTTATGCTCGGTGTCATGACTTCTGACGATTACGAGCACCTGAAGGCATTAACTCAGGAGATTACCAAGATTGTCGCAGAAGAACTCGCCAAGAAAGGCATTGAACTCTACGATATCAAGTTTGAGTTCGGCAAAGTCGGCGACAAGGTTGTTTTAATTGATGAAATCTCGGGTGGAAACATGCGTGCATTCAAAGATGGCAAGTCTCTGATGCCGCTTGATTTAAGCAAACTGGTTACCGGAGAATAACTCCAATACTCTTTTTATGGCAGATCCGGAGATTCTTTCTGAAATCCGTAAATACCGCAAATTATCACAATCCCCGTTCGGTCATCAGGGTTGTTCGGCACGTTACCGTGCAGAAAAACTGATGGAAGAATACGGCGTCACCGAAGATGATCTAAAAGAAGAATAAGTTAGGGATGTTTTTCCCGGTAGCTTGCTTCTGGGCCCATGGCAAGCAGTTCATCTAAAGTGTTGACGTTTCTGAAGGTTTCGAGTTTCGGATCGACTGTTCTGAACTCTTCTGATCGAACTCGTTTTGTGTTTAATGAGTGAATCATCGCATGAAGAGATGCATCAGAATGTTCCTTCAGATATTCTTTGATTGCATCCACACGGTAGACGGCATGCAACGGTTCCATGTCGTTGTTTTCCCACTGTGGAATGATTGCTTCAGCATTGCCGATATTTTCGAAGAGGTAGGCGGCGATGGACTTATTGATGGTCGGCATGTCGCAGGCGGCAATAAAGACATGTTCACCTTTTACTTCTTCAATCCCGGATGCAATACCACCTATTGGACCAAGCCCTGGTTCCTTGTCCCATGTGCAGCGGACAATGTCTGGAAGGCCTTTGAAGTGTTCCGTCTGCTTTTCGTTTTTGGCGACGATGACGATTTCGTCGACAATGCCGGTAAAGGTCATAACGAGACGCGAGATAAATGAACATCCTTTGTAAGAAAAGAAATACTTCTCTCTTCCGTTGACCCGTTTCGCTTCGCCTCCAGCCAGAATCATTGCTGAACGATGTATTTCTGTCATGTCAGTTCAGTATTAGTTATTCTTTCAGACATTAATAAACGCCGGCACGAAACGTCGCACGCCGGATTATACAAAATATGACATGTTTTCAGATATTATACAAATTGATGTATAAAATTATACGATAAGTTACAATTTGTTAATATATTGGTGATGTTATAACTAATAGTATGGAAAAGAAGTATCTCTTCGTTATTGCTGCAATGGTTGTTTGTGCTGTAGCCATTTTTGGTGCAGGGTGCACGACTACCGGCACTGGTAATCAAGAAGACTATGTTGCAACTGTTGACGTTATCCCAATTGTAGCCGGTATGCAGATCAACTCGCTTTCACTCGGTCAGATTGACGGTATGATTAATTGGCAGCCGAACGTTTCCGCAGCTACGGTTTCCGGTATCGGAAAGGTCGTCAGTTATTCACAGAACCTCCCGCGTTCTGATAACGGAACTTGGGCAGAACACACTTGCTGTGTTTTCGGAGCCAACAAAACCGGTGTGGAAAACAAAGACCTTGCAACGGTTCTGACCTACCTGATGCTTGTCGCAAACAAGTACATCACCGATGATCCGGCAAATGCAGCAAAATATGTCGCTGACTGGATGTATGGAGACACCCCGCTCGAGTACGGAGGAAAGACGCTTACTGGTGTCCAGATTCTCACCGACTCGCTTCCAACCATTAAGTTCAACACTGAAGCAAGTGAAAACTGGCTCTCCAGCAACTATGAATTCCTTGAAATTCAACGTTCCCTCGGTTCCATCTCTGGCAACCTGAAGTCCACGTCCAAGGAAGATACTGAAAAAATTATCTACAACTTCACTGCCTACAACACTGCAAAAAGTATCGTCAACGGTACCGCGACACTTCCGACTCCGGTCTCCGATGGAATCAGCATCGGCTACCTCTTAAGTGATCACGATGCTCCACTCTTCGTTCTGGTAAAGAACTGGGAGTACTTCCGCGATAATTGTAATGCTTACTTAAAGCCTGAATCAACTGCATCCGGTCTTGTTGAAAAGGCTGAGTTGTACGTTAACGGTAAGAAAATCTGCAATGTTAGCTTCGAAAAGGCGGAAGGCGGACCAGCTCTGATGACGCTTCTGCAGTCGGACAAACTGCAGTATGCAATTGCAGGCACTCCTCCATATCTCTCTTCCATAGATATTCAGACCGGTTTGAAGATCTTGTCCCCGATTATGACCGAAGGTTCCGCACTGGTGGTCTCCGCCAATGCACCGGCAAACAACTGGGAAGAATTCGTTAACTGGGCAATCAAGCGTTCCGCAGAGGGAAAGAATGTCACGATTGCCATACCGCAGAAGAACTCCATCCAGGATGTTCAGCTGAAGTCTGCACTGGAATCTGCTAAGATTAAGTATCAGACCTTAGAGGCCTGAACGCCCCTCTCTTTTTTCGCATACTTTGATATCTGCCCAATAGAGAAGTATACAGATACTTGGAATTGAAACTATGAAGTGGTATGTTAAGCTGATTCTCCCCGCGGTGCTTCTTATCGTCTGGGAAATTGCAGCACATCTCGTCAATAATGCGTTCATTCTTCCAACGGTAGAATCCGTTTTCGTATGGTTCCTCGCTCCGTTTGACAATGTCTACGGTATGGGAAGCATTCTCCAGAACACTGGTATCAGTATCCTGCGTGTTGGTCTTGGATTCCTGATAGCCTGCGTCATTGCAGTCCCTCTTGGTGTTCTCATCGGCAGTCATCCATTCTTGGAACATTTCTCCGATGGTCTGATTCAGATTCTCCGTCCGATTCCACCACTTGCCTGGATTCCGCTTGCTCTTGCATGGTTCGGTATCGGCATGACCTCAATCGTGTTCATTATTGTTATCGGATGTATATTCCCGATTCTGGTGAGCACTATCGATGGTGTCAAACGGGTTAAGAAGAGTTGGCTTGAGACGGCAAAAATCTATCAGGCAAATGGTCGTCAGGTGATGACTCAGGTTATTCTCCCGGCAGCAATGCCAGCAATCTGGAACGGTCTTCGTCTTGGATTCGGTATTGCCTGGATGAGTGTTGTCGCAGCAGAAATGATGCCAGGATCTTCTGTAGGTCTCGGACATATGATTTACGAATCATTCTCGGTGTATAGTCAACTGAGTCTTTCCATTGCCGGCATGGTCTGCATCGGTATTATCGGAATTGTCATGGATGTATTCTTCAAACTGGTTCAGAAAAAGAAGTTCGCATGGGAGGTACTTGACAAATGACAACAGATTGGAATAAGGTATGGGTTAAAGCCGATGGGGCAGGAAAGGTCTTCCATTCTAAAAAGAACGGCGACACTGTAGCTCTTGAAAATATCAACCTGGAAATCTACGATGGAGAATTTGTCTGTCTGCTCGGTCCATCTGGGTGTGGCAAAACGACGTTTCTCCGCATGATTTCCGGTCTTGATGTTCCAACTTCAGGAACTATCGAGATTGACGGGAAAATCGTTGACGGTCCGTCTCCGAAGATGACCATGGTGTTCCAGGAGTACTCTCTCTACCCATGGAGAACCATCGCACAGAACGTTGGTTTCGGTCTTGAGATGATGGGTGTGCCGGAAGAAGAACGCTCACAAGTGGTGCAGGAACGTCTTGACCTAGTAGGTCTCGGCGATATGGGTGATCGCCACCCTTACGAACTCTCCGGAGGTATGCGCCAGCGTGCGGCAGTTGCCCGTGCACTTGCATCCGACCCGGCGGTCATGCTGATGGATGAACCGTTCGGTGCTTTGGATGCACAGACCAGAAACAAGATGCAGCTGCAACTTCTGGATATCTGGGAGAAAACGAAGAAGACCATCGTATTTGTTACTCACAGTGTGGATGAGGCGGTTTTCCTCTCAGATCGTATTGTGATTCTCTCGCCGCGTCCGGGAACTATTCACAAAATCTACAACGTCGATTTGGCGCGTCCTCGAGACAGAACAACACCGGAATTTGCTCATATTCGCCGTGATGTACTGGCAGAAATTGAAAGATTACAGGAAGAGAAACAGAACATTTAATATGATTATCATCATACCTAATATGCACATTTAGAGAGCTAGGAGTCACTTAAAATGGTAAGAAAACCAGCACGAATGTATAACCACCTCGCAAAGAAGGCATACTGCCGTCGCGAATACATGGGTGGTGTCCCAGGATGTAAGGTTGTTCAGTTTGATATGGGCAACCTTTCTGCAGAGTTCCCAGTTGCAATTCACCTTGAAGCAATTGAAGGATGTCAGATTCGTCACACTGCAATGGAAGCTGCACGTATCAATATGAACAGACGTTTAATGAACACTGTTGGTAAGAACAACTTCCACTTAAAGATTAGAACCTACCCGCACCACGTCTTACGTGAGCACAAGTACGCAACTGGTGCAGGTGCAGACCGTGTTTCCGAAGGTATGAGACTTGCATTCGGAAAGGCTGTCGGAACTGCTGCACGTGTCCAGCCGAGACAGAAAGTCTTCACCATCTGGACCTCCAAGCAGTACATTGATCAGGCAAAGGATGCTCTTCTCCACTCTGGACAGAAGCTTCCGACCCCTGTCAGAATCGTCGTTGAAGAGTAAATTCACTAGTAGCTCTCCAACACAATACTTTTTTCTCAGTTCTTTTCAAAAAACAGTTACTAATCTACCGTCAGGACTCTCAAAATAGATGTATACAAGAATGCAGTCTATTTATATGGTAAACAGATGACGATTTCCATGAATGGAAAAAAGACCCGAGCGGACACCGCAGTCAAGCCATCCGTATCCGTAGGAAAACTCGACAAGGGAGTTCACGTAGTCGTCCGGAAGAAATGCCGCACCTTCTCTCAATCCTTTCTCTGTTTCGTGCAAAATCATCTTTACTGCAGCATAGATACCGCACGCCGCATCCGGTGCAGGCGAAACTGCAGCAAGTGCTTCGGTTAACATCCGCTGATACCTTAGTGTCTTTTCTTCCAACTTTTCTTGAAGTTCAGACGGGAATTTTTTCTCCAAAACAATCTCTGGTGTTTCTTCTGCTGAAATATAGCCAAGATAAACACCTGCGTCAAGCCAACCGAAGCCGTAGGCCGAGGCGGCAAAAGCATTGACTAAGTCGCCCCGTTCAAAAAAGACATTTGCGTCCCCTGCATAGCAGGTCACCATCTCGAGAATTTCAGATGATGTCTTATCGAGCAGACTTCCGGCAGGCATCAAAGACCGAGCTGACGATGCACGGTTTCGATAGAGGGAAAGCAAGTTATCTATCAGCATAACCCGGCGAACCTCTGCAGATATTCGCGTTCCATGTCGTGAAGTTCTGCAGGAACAATCATGATATGAAGCGGTCCGCCGAAGTCAAAGGTTTTCATGTCCTCGGCGGTTCCAGCATGCACTATCGGCTGCGGAGATCCGGCACGTGCTATGCCGATGTAGAGCGGTATTTCTTTGCCAGAACGTCTGCACTGTTCTTCTAATAATTCCACTGCTTCAGAAATTTTCATATAGCGTTCCTTGTCCTTTTGGATGTCAAGGAACACCAGTGTGTGCAGATTGTTTGCCAGATTTTCCGAGATAACTTCAATTGGAGTCATTGGGAACCATTTTCCGTAAGGGAATGGTACTGAAACTGATTTCCCGAACCGATAGTTTTGCAGACCTGAGAGTCCGCAGACTGCAGTGGTGATCGATGCACCGTGAATAATTGCGGTTTCTACGCCTGCTTCTGCGCAACGGATTCTGATGTCCGAGTGGGTGGTTGCCACCATAGAGTCTCCCGCAGTCAGAAAGACTGCATTCCCTATCTTTGCTGCTTCAATAATTTTATCTGAGTGTATCTCAACATCTTCGCGTACGAGTGGAATAATCTTCTTTCCGTAATATTCTTCGAGTTTTGCTAGAGAAGAACCCATCAGAACTGAGGTATACACTTCCAGAAAAACGGTGTCGGCATTGCGGATGGCATAATCTCCGCGGACCGACACGTCAAGTTCATCAAAGAGTCCGAGACCGATAAATGTCAGCATGATTATCTTACCTATTTGTTGTGAGCATATTTAGATGGTTGTCCTCTAGATAAATTTGAAGATAATATTGAAGATAAAGCCCATTAGCAGTCCGAGTATCAGCGTAAACATGGCAATCAGAAGGGCCTTTTTGGCACCGTGTTCCCGCATCAGAACAGCTATGGTTGAGATGCATGGGACAAAGAGAACACAGACGATGGCAAAGATGTAAAGCTGTCCTGCACTGAGCACTGTAAGCAGTTCTGTTGTTCCTGCCATGACCGCGAGCGTTTCAAATGCCATCTCTTTTCGGAGAATTCCGAAGAGCAGTGCTGTCAGAGCAAAACCTGGGATGCCCAGAACTGCCATCGATGCCGGATCGATGAAGTTCATGAACATGTCAACCCAGCCGAGGTACTGACAGATGCCGAGAATGACACTGCTTATCAGAAGCAGCGGCATTGCAATAAACAGGAACTCCTTAACCCGCATCCACGACTTTCTGATGACATATTTTGGAATCGGTTTTCTAATCTCCGCCATTTCTAAAATCATGCCGTACTGTTCACCCGGTGTTACCTTGGATAAGATACAACCGACAACAAAGACCAGAACAAAGACAATTGCGTAGATTGAAAGAGCCGGTCCGAATCCGATGAACGCTGCAACGATTCCCGAGATGACTACGGTACGTGCTGAACACGGCAGCATCGTAACAAGAATCGATGCGATGAACCGTTCACGTTTGGTTGGAAGAAGCCGTGTGCTCATAATGGCAGGTACACTGCAACCGAAGGAAAGTACTAGCGGAATCAGTCCCTGGCCGTGCAGACCGAGCTTGTGCATGAACCGGTCGGCAAGAAACGCCGCACGGGTCAGGTATCCGGTGTCTTCCAGAATCGAGATGAAAATGTAGAAGAGGAAGACGTACGGGAACGCTATACCGAGACCCGACATCAGTGCAAGAATGACCGCATCACCGACCGTCGTCAGAAGCGGATGCAGTTCTAAAGAATCGAATGGAATCTGGATGTAGTTGGTCATCAGCGTGACAATCAGTTCTTCAAGCCAGCCACCGACTAAAAAGACGATGACCAGAATACCGACCATGATAAGAATCAGAATTGGGATTCCCGGAAAGGTCTTTGTGAGAAGTGAGTCAAATGGAATCTTCTTCTTTTTCGGGGCTTCAGATGTCACTTCATCAGCAATCTTCCTCGCCGAGTTGTGGCGGTTGGTTGCGATAATTTGTTCTGAAGACATCTCGTGGCGTTTTTTAATCTCTTCATCGATGGCGGATGCTGATTCGATGACTTCCTGTTTCAGTGTCGATAGTTCCGCTCCTTCCAGAGCGAAGAGTGCCTCTGCAATGGTTACGTTGTGGAATCTCTGCAGATTGACCTCCGCCGCTTCGATGTGGTGGTCGAACCGTGTCAGAAGATTCGGTGCCGGCAACGTGTCACCGACGATATATTTTGCAATCTCGTTCAGGTTCTTTCCTTGGGTAGCAACGGTTGGAATGACTGGGACACCGAATTTCTCTGAGAGTTTCGCCGAATCAATAATCTTACCAGCGGCAACTGCATCGTCAATCATGTTCAAAACAACAAGCAGCGGTTTTTGGATGTCTGCAATCTGCAGCAAAAGATAGAGGTTGCGTTCCAGGTGCGATGCATCAAGAACTGCAATAAATAAATCCGGATTTTCGGTGACGAGATACTCCCGTACCATTGTTTCTTCGGTGGAATCGCCAGAGAGTGAATAGATTCCTGGTAGGTCGGTCAGCGTGAATTCGCTGTCTCCGAACTTGACAACACCGCTTTTGGTGGTTACAGTCGTTCCAGGATAGTTACTGATTTCAACGCCGAGACCAGTCAGCGCGTTGAAGATGACTGATTTGCCAACACTTGGATTTCCAATCAGTACTGCGGACTTCATTTCGTGTTGCACCGCTCTACCATAATACTGGAGGCAATTTCCGGGCTTAAAGCGATGTCGCATCCTTTGACTTTGATGACGACCGCATCGTTGTGCAGACGGCGTTTCAGCGTGATGAGTTCTCCTGGAACAACACCCAGGTCGATTAACCGGTTGTGCTTGGAAAACGCCTCAATCATTGCAACGTGCAAAAGCGATCCTTCGGTACATTCCAGCAACGGAACAATCGGGTTCTTTGCGGTCAGTTCTTTGTGACTGACAAATTCCGGCGTGGTTTTGTCAAGGAAGGAATCGAGCTTATTGATGGTTTCATTGGATATTGTATGTTCGAGAATGCAAGCTTCTTCCGATGCATCTTCCGGTTTTGCACCGAGCACATCGGTTAAGAAACTTGCCAAAACAGCATGTTTTCGTGCGATTGTTTCTGCTTTCTGTTTTCCGAGTTCGGTGAGACTGAATCCTTTCTCGCCTTCGGTGATGGCTTTGTCTTTCTTCAGTTGAGAGAGGGCTGCGATAAATTCTTTCACCCCACGGGAGGAAAGACGCGACAGGTCGTCACGGGTAATCCAGGTTCTTCCCAGGTTAAGCATCTCTTCAAGTATGTCTTCGGCAAGGTCTACTGTCATATGCTAAATAGTATCCTATATCAGTTACTTTTCTAATTGAATCTATAATACTTTTACTAAATTCTTTATTTACTGACGGCGAATACTATCCATATGAAACAGACAGAAATACAGGTCCAGATTCCACCGACCTTAGATCCAGTCTACAGCAATATGATTCAGGTTGCCTTCAAAGATGATGAATTCACCATGATGTTCCTTCACCAACTCCCGTCCGTGAACCAGGCAAAAGCAAAGGCAATTGTTTCCATCTCCCCGCAGCATGCAAAAAAACTGCTTGCCGCTTTGGAAAAGAGCATCGCAGACTATGAGTCGAAGTTCGGAGAAATCTCCCATGCCCCTCAGAAGAAAGACGACTCCAATGGTTTCTCTCTTCAAGGATACTCATAATCTTTTTATGTCACATAGACAATATTATTAGGTACTTTTGCCGTTGTGGCCTAGCCCGGCATAGCGGCTGATTCGTAATCAGCAGGTCGAGGGTTCAAATCCCTCCAACGGCTTAATAATCACGTTTTTGAAATCTTTTGTATTTTTCTCAGAACACTAGTTGCACAAGAATCATGTAAAGAATTGTACCTGCTGCAATCGAGAGAATCATGTTCTTGCGCCAGAGATGCAATCCAATCACGACGGCAATTGAAATCAGTGCGGGAATACCAAAGTTTCCTGAGATGAAACTCACATCACGCATACAGTAGACGACAAGCATGGCGAAGATGGCAGTCGGCAGTACTTTCCCCAGGTACTGCAGGTATTTCGGAATCGGCTTTCCCTCTTTGAACAGTAAAAATGGCAGGAACCGTGTTGCCATCGTTACCAGAACGCATATGCCGATGAGAATAATCTGCTCGGTAATCGTCATTTCTTCTGCCACCTCTTTTCAAGCGGTTTGCGGAATACCGTCAGCAGAAGAACAATGCAAAGCATCGTCGGAATCAAAAACGAATCCGCACCGAACACTAAAAGACAAGCGACCGAGGCAAGAATTCCAACCAGTGCTGATACATGCCGCTTCTCTTTGCGCCACTGGTCAATGAAGATGACAAGGAAAAGAGCCGTCATCACAAATTCGATGCCTTCTGTACTGAATGGAATGATTGCACCGAGAAGACCGCCGATCAATGCTCCTATCACCCAGTAGAAATGGTCCAGAATGGTCACGGCAAAGTAGAACCATCCTTTGTCAATTCCGTCCGGAATCTCGGTCGAATAGTTGATTGCAAACGTTTCGTCACAGAGACCGAAAATCATGTACCATTTCTTCTTCCCGATTCCCCGGTATTTTTTTAGCATAGAGATGCCGTAAAAGAGATGGCGGGCTTGCACCATGAACGCAACAATGAGCATCTGAACTGGGGCAAACGGTGTGAGAAGCATCGAGGCGGCAATGAACTCAAGCGACCCCCCGAAGATGAGTAGTGCCATCAGAAACGGGTACCAGAAGGGGAATCCTTCTGCGTTCATGTACAATCCGTAGGATAAACCTACAAAGAGGAAGCCGGCAAGAATCGGTATGGTATGCGGGAAGGCTGCTTTGAATGCCCGTCTGATATCCCGCATTTCAGTCATAGTGTCTGCAAAAAAAGTGTTCAGGCATCCAGAAGGGTTCTGGATACAATATATTCTCCGTGTGCTTCACGGGTGGTTCCAACGATGAGCCATTTCTGGTCGCCGTGTTCTTCAATCACGCCTTTTGCTTCAATGGTTTCTCCGGTAAATGCTTGACCGATATATGTGTGAGTAAAGGAAAAGACATAGTCGATTTCCTCGTGATCGACTTTATAGATTCCTGGAGAGTCGAATGCAAGAGAAGCGTCGGTAACTTTAGCTTCAATTGTTGTTGCATGTGTTTTTTGTCCCAGCGTAATTGGAGGAACCGAGTGCAGATTGTCGTATCCACGGGAGTAGAGAAGATCGAAGTAAGTTCCTTCGAACTCTCCACGGTTGAACTTGCGTGCTTCATGCAGAACAAAGTCATCGAAGCTGATGTCGGGTTGACGCTTGTTGTAGACCTTGCGCCACATTTCATCGCTCATAGCAGGAATCTTTCCCTCTTTGGTCAATTGAATCAGCTTCTCCCGTGCCTTGAACCATTCCGAGCCGTAGACAACCATGTCAATATCGGATGCGGAGTTCTCAAGACCGGCAACCAGAGATCCGGTTGAACCGTAGGTTCCTGCTGGCAGGTCAAAGAGTGCAAAGAGTCTTCCGGCACGAGCATTGCGCTGTGCAATTGCCGGGGCCTGCTCTTCAGGTTTCAGAACGCGGACAATATCGGAAAGCGGTACGCGGTGTACCAGATCAAGATACTGCGGCTTATGCTCCTTAACCCAGGCAAATGCATCGCCGAAGTCATATTTTTTGTAGCGAAGGCCGTTCAATGCAGAGACACGGTCGCCGTCTTCTGTCGGAACATAGCGCAGAATACATTCGGCACGCTCGTCGTTTTCATAACCGGAAACTGCATAGATGCAGTTGTCCTCTGTCATAACAAAATCCCGCAGACGAATGGGTTTCATATCCCATAATATGGGTCAAAGAAGAGTATAAAACAAGGGGTTATTTTTCTGCCTCGGCAGAAGGTTTGATGCGGTCGTCACGTGCATCACCAATGAAGTTCTTGGCAATGATGTAGCACTCGGTGCTTCCTCTTCTGGTTGCGGAAGAACGCATAACTCGGACCGAGTAGAATTTTTCCCTGACTAGGTCGACCAGGTCATTGAACTCGGAACCCTGGAAGGATTTCATGACTAGGTTTCCTCCCTGCTTCAGGAGCGTTGCTGCAAAGTTCAGCGCATCCTCATTGAGTGCCATTACCCGCGCCTGATCATAGTCCTTCGCGCCGGACAGGTGTGGGGCTGCATCGCAGACAACCACATTGACGACCGGCATTGCTGCACGGATTTTTTCCTGAATAACTGTTGAGGTAAAGTCCCCAGTAAATGTAATCACATTTTCCAGCGGGGCAATCGGGTTCAAATCCACACCGCAGAGTTGACCGTCGGTAAGCGTTTTTAAGACTTGAAGCCAGCTTCCCGGGGCGGAACCCAGGTCAACCACATTATCGGTTTTTCTGATGATATTAAAACGGGTATTGATATCGAGAAGTTTGTATGCGGAACGTGCACGGAATCCTTCCTTCACCGATTTTCTATAGACTGCATCTCTTGACCACATTGATCCCATGGGAATCACATCCAATAATTATTATCTATTATGAGAGAACATATAAATATAATTTTAACTTTATCGTGCCAATACATTAGGTATTGTCAGTAAAGGGGAATCAAACGAATGTTACAAGCAACACTCAAAGCAGACATTTTCCGTGAGACCATTGACGCAGTCTCCGCATTAGTCAACGAATGCCGTCTTCACATTGATGCAAACGGGTTCAGAACCATCACCGTCGACACTTCTAACGTCGCAATGGTCTCTCTTGAACTCAACAAGGATGCATTTGATACCTACAATGTTTCTGCAGATCCGATTGAGGTAGGTCTTGATATCGAAAAAATTCGTTCCATGATGGGAATGATTGGAAAGGCCGAAACTGTCTCTCTCGATCTCGATGACGCCGGAAAGAAACTGAAACTCAGCTTCGGTGGATATGAATACTCAATAACCCTATTAGATACCAAGGCAATCAGAAAAGACCCGAACGCACCGAATATGCCACTCCCGACCACTTTCGAGATTGCAGGTTCGATGTTCAACGATGCTATCAAGGCAGCGGCAATGGTTTCCGACAAGATTTCCCTCTCCGTTTCCGCTGAAACCAACATCTTTACCATGAACGCAGAAGGCGACACCGACCGCATCATGCGTGAACTATCCGGAGACGATGTTCACTACATCGAAATCGCAAATGCACGTTCCCTGTTCTCCCTCGATTACTTAAAAGATATGGGAAGGAGCATCAGCCATGCAAACAAAGTACAGATTAGACTTGGCAACGACCACCCGGTTCAGTTCTCCTTTGAATATGCAGAAGGCAAAGGAAAAATCGGATACCTGCTTGCTCCGAGAATTGAGGCAGACTAACTGCATCAGCCATGCCTGCTGTTGATTTGCGGGATCTGATTCACTACCCTTTTTTGCCGGAAGCGCAGAAGATTCTTGCTTCCCGCGGAATTTCTGTATCCGGGCTTTCCACCACGCCGACTGGTCTTCATTATCTTGAAAAAGCAACCGAACGCGTGCAGGTTGCAATTGACGGCAAAGCAATCTACCCTGAAGATACATCCGGCGACAATATCTCCGATATCGTCACCTATGTTCTTGCACGTATCTTGGTTTCCTGTCTGAAAGACCGGCGCGTCATCGACCGATTTGTCAGAGGGGAAGCAAAACGCGTCTATACTCATCTCCTCTCTGAAACCAACACCTCCATCAAAGACCGTGTCTGTGGAGAGTTCGGCATTTCTTTGGGGGCAGAGTATCTTTCAGTTGTGCAGTATCTTCAGATGGCAGCAAGACTCAACGAGAGCAAGTGGCAGCTTATCAACCGTGATGTGGAAAAAGGCCGTGTTCTTATCTCACCTGATGAACTTGAAATTCTATTAGGGGAACGCATCCGGCTTTATCTCGGAGAAAAACTTCCGCTGCCGGTTCCAGGGGGAATCGAAGCGGAGTTTGCTCCCTGGACGGAACGTCTCTCTATTCACGTACAGACAAACGCTCTGCAGGAGTTTGGAACCATCAATGAATCTGCGTTCCCGCCGTGCATTCAGGCGCTGATTCAGTCAGCGGCATCCGGAGCAAATCTGGTTCACGCCGGACGCTTTACTCTAGTCGCCTTCCTGCGCACTATCGGCATGTCTTCGGAACAGATTGAAGGCATATTCTCACAGAGTCCTGACTACAATGCGGAAATGACTGAGTACCAGGTCAACCATATTTTAGAAAATGAGTACACTCCACTCGCCTGTCCGAAGATGCTTACCAACGGGCTCTGTGTTCACAAAGACAAACTCTGCGATGACGATAAGGTCAACCATCCGCTGAACTACTACAAAAGAAAGAATTACCTTCTCGAACGGAAGAAGAAACTTGAAGAAAAGAAATCTGTGAAAAAAGAAGAAGTTAAAGAGTCTTCTGGGTGAAAGCAACCTGGCCGGAAATCTTTGTAATTCTGACCTTGACTTTCTGGCCAACTTTTGTTCCGGAAACGTAGACGATATATTTTCCAACGCGTGCCACACCGTCACCTTTCTTGCTGATGGATTCTATTGTGACTTCCATCTCGCGCCCTTCCTCGACGGTGTTGACGGCTACGGTTTCGGTCTTTCCTTTCCGCTTTCTGATTGGGCGCTTTGCACCGCATGCTTCACACTGGAGCATCAGGATGTGCTTGTCCATTACAAGAATGGTATCCGGTCTTCCGCATTCGGAACAGATGACATAATCGGAAACATAGTTTTTCACAATTGTCTCAAACTGCACCAGTTCGAACTTACCGTTGAAGACAGCGCGGGCACCGTCAATCTTTCCTGCTGTTCCGAGTTCACCTAGGATGTATTTCATGAAGTGATCCTGTTCACGGTTCAGGGTGTCGGCAATATCGGCGAAGTTTTCTAGAACCGTTGTCTTTCCTTCTAAGTAGACCCGGGTCTTCGGCATGACGAAACGCTCACCGGTATCTGTCGGTTCATCAATGCCTGCATATGCCTTCTGTAGCATTTCCTCGTATGAATCTGCCATAATACAATAATGTATGTGTTAAGAACGTATATACTCGGCGGAAAAAAGAGTATTTAGTTGCCGAATTTTTCCCAACTTGCTTCAAGTGCGGCAATTGCCGGTAGTTTCTTTCCGGTCAGGAACTCGATGCAGGCTCCTCCACCGGTTGAGAGGTGAGAGTACTGGGAGGCAAGACCCAGTTTTTCGATGACTGCTGCAGTGTGTCCGCCGCCGCAGACGGTAAACTCAGCATTGGATGCTGCATGCAGGATGTCGAAGGTTCCGGCTGCAAAGTCTGCTTCTTCGAAGACGCCTGCAGGACCGTTCATGACGATGGTTCCGGATTCTTTCAGTTCTTTTGAGATGGTATTAATGGAAGCGCTTCCCATATCCATAATTGGGCAGTCCTTCGGAACGCCTGTTACTGGGTATTCCATACGAGATCCATTCTCTTTTACTGCAACGAATTCCGGCAGGATGATACGGTCTTCGTATTTGGCGAGAATCTCCCTGGCGTGGTCAACTTCGCTGTCGTAGCCCAGATTGTGGATGAGATTCTTTGATGGTTCGCCGATGTCGATACCTTTTGCAAGGTAGAATGCGTTTGCTACAACTCCTATTATGACTGCTTTGTCTGCGGTTCCGTTTGTAAGAACATTTTCTGCAACAGCCATCGAGTCATCTAGCTTGGTTCCGCCGAGAACGAAGGTGACCGGCTTCGGTGCTGAGGTGAAAACCTTGGAGAGCATTTTGACTTCTTTTTCCATCAACAGTCCGGCTACAGTCTTCATCGCATACGGAAGGCCGGTAATTGTCGGCTGGGAGCGGTGTGCTGTTCCGAATGCGTCATAAACGAAAAGATCTGCCATCGAGGACAGTTTGCGGACAAGGTGAGTGTTGGCACCGTCTTCCGGTTTCATGGAGAGGTTTTCCTCACTGGAGAAACGGGTGTTTTCCAGAAGAATTACATCACCTGGGTGTGATTCGCGAATGGTTTTCTTGACACAGGAGCCAATAAGGTCATCAACATAGTTTACCGGCATGCCGAGGAGACTTTCAAGTTTTTCGGCGTGCGCGGCAAGCGTGGTGAAATCTTTTTTGCCCGGTCTGCTCTGGTGGGCAAGAATGACAACCTTTGCATCTTCTAATGCCTGAATGGTCGGTACGTGTTCACGGAAGCGTTTGTCATCAAGAATTGTATTGGATGACGGATCAATCGGGGAGTTGAAATCCACACGGACAAGAACAGTCTTACCGCGGGTTTCCACATCCTGCAGGGTCCCGAAATTCATACAGAGTATTAGGTGTTCTAACTAAATAAAATTAGAATGTCCAGCGCCAACCGTCGCTCTTCAGGAGTGCTTCTGCGTCGCGGTAATTCGGCATAAGACGCTCAACCTCATCCCAAAATTCCGCCTGGTGATTCCTGTGTGGAATGTGTGCAAGTTCATGCACCACCAGATATTCTGCGACAATCGGCGGGGCAAGCAGAATCTTCACATTCAGAATGATGCCGTTTTTCGGCGTACAACATCCCCATTTTGCCGTTTGAATCCGAACACGGACAGGTGGTGCTTCAATTCCGAGCAAGTCTGCGTATTTTTTCACTATTGGCTTTAAGGTGTTCAATCCTTCCCTTCGGTAGAGATAGATAACAGCATCCCGCAGTCCAAGAATCGTCTCTTCTTCCGTGAGGGTGGAAGGAACCGTTATCAGTAGAGAGTCCCCGATAATATTTGCTTTCAGACAGTCGCCTGCAGTGCGAGAGATGGTCAATTCCCGCCCATAATACGGCAACGTTTCTCCATCGGCATAGGTACGATGACAGACCTCCCGCGACAAAAAACGCGTGCGGTGTTTTGCAATCCAGTCGGCTTTCGACTGGATATAGGATACAATCTTTTCTTGGGAAACATGAACCGGTACGCGTACGACGACTTCTCCTGTCTGTTTTACCGTAATTCCAATAGTTCTGCGTTTTTCGGATGAGAGAATTGTGAAGGGAATCTCTTCCCCCTTGTACGTGACCGTATCCATAGAATATGAAACAGTTATCTAACTTCTGTACCAATATATCTAACTGCAATGCGAGTTCGTGCTATTGACCATGATGTCCTTCTTCTGCTTCTAGAGATGGGCAAGTCTTCTCTTCCGAATGAATATATGGTTCTTCTTGGGGAAGAGAACGGCGTCATCAATATGGTTTATCCGATTGCTGGTTCTGCAGGCGGTGAAGACGCATCTTATATACTGATGGACATGGTTCCGCTCGGTATGTCCTACGCGGGAACTGCACACAGTCACCCCTCAGGCATCATCGCACCTTCGGATACGGACTACGCAACCTTCGCGGAAATGGGCCAGGTGCACATCATTGTGGGAGAGCCTTTTGATGAAACTGCCTGGCGCGTATTCGACCGTGAAGGAAATCTGATACAGCTGGAAATAGTATGAAACGCGTCGTAGCAACAGGAACATTCGATATTCTTCATCCGGGACATGTGTTTTTCTTATCAGAATCCCGAAAATTGGGCGATGAACTCTGGGTCATCGTCTCCCGTGAGAGCAACGTCCGTCATAAGGCGGCACCGGTCGTTTCGGAAGAGCAGCGACTGAAAATGATTCAGAGTCTGAAATGTGTTGACCACGCTATACTTGGTGATAAGGAAGACATGTTCAAACCAATCCGAGAAATCAATCCGGATATTATTACGCTCGGTTTCAACCAGTATTTCGATGAAAATAAACTGAAGAACCAGCTTAAGGATCGTGGTATCTCTGCCGAGGTCGTGCGTATCGGCGCCTACACAGGTTCGAAATTCACCTCCTCCACTCAGATAATTGACGAAGCTGTTAGGAGAAGAAATGAAGCGAAACACGATTGAAGAGGAAACCGCTAAGTTAATCACCATAGTGAAGGAACGCGGTGGAGATGCTATTGTCATCCCGGCAGATACTATTATCACTGCACACTGGGTCCGGATGAAATGTTATTTCGGCTGCAAAGGATTCGGAAGACGGTTCAGCTGTCCCCCGTATTCTCCAACTCCTGAAGAAACTGCCAAGGTCATCAGTGAGTTTTCCATTGCAATTCTCATCCGTTTTGACGGCGATGTAGGGGAGACAGATCCTAAACGTTATGTCTCGCATGAAACGACGCATTATGTACAGACGATGATGCATGATTTGGAAAAGACGGCATTTGAAGATGGGTTCTACAAAGTCACCTGCTATACCGGGCACCAATGCGGCTGGTGCAAGTCATGCGCTGCAAAAGAAAAAGGTGCAGAAATTTCCGACTGTCGATTCCGTGAAAAAATGCGGCCGAGCATGGAGGCTGCTGGAATCGATGCATATGCAACCTGCAGGGCGAACGGCTGGGAACTTGATGTTCTAAAAGGCACCCCGCTTCCAACCGGCGGTCTTGCGCTCGAGCATCCGATGACAACCGTAATGCTGATGCTTCTGGAGTAACCATGGGAAACAAGCACCCCTCCAAAAATTCACCATTTTTAGCGCCGGTTCCGTTTTACTGGTGTGATAACTGCCACACTCCGGTTATGGGAAAACTCTGTTCATGCGGTGCAAAGACCCGTCCCGTTTCCGTAACTCCTCCTGGTGATGTTCGTCCAGCTTTCGACCGTGATAGAAACCTTGTCAATCGCATTTTCACCGATCACTTTGGTGTGCCTCTGATTCCTGATGGTCACATCGCTCTCTTGAACAAGGTTCCAGACGAGGACCGAATGGAGGAAGTCATTCTCGGTGGCGCGGTCGTTGGTGCCATTCGCTATCTGCCGACAGAAGGAAAATGGGAAGTTCTTCCACGAGAGGCATCTGCAGCATATGTTTCCCCTACAAAGCATGTGGTGCATGTGACTGATGAAGCAGCCGGCTATATCAGGGATGGAAGCAGTGTTTTGATGCCAGGTGTAATTGGCATGACTGACGACATCGCAGTCGGTGATGCTGTCTATGTTATTGCCGAGTCTGGTGATTGTGTTGCAGTTGGACGTGCCAGAATGTCTTCTGCCGAAGCGAAAGATGCCGAGCGCGGACAACTGGTTAGGACTCGGAGAACCCAGAAACCAGTCGTTGATGCCAACCCGTCAACCTGGGATGATGCTATCAGGGCAAACAGCACTATCCTCGACATCTATGAACGGAAGTCTATCGAGTTCATTCATGATGTTATCGCTAAGAATCCGGGAGTCACGCCGACCGTTTCCTATTCTGGTGGAAAAGACAGTCTCGTCACCCTTCTTCTGACGCTTAAGGCTGGCCTGAAACTTCCAATGATCTTTGCCGATACGGGACTCGAGTTCCCAGAGACCGTTGCAAACGTCCGCGAGGTTGCAGAAAAATACGGGCTCGAATGCTACACTGGTTCTGGTAAGGAGGGATTCTGGAAGGAATTCCAGATTCAGGGTCCGCCCGCTGTCGATTTCCGCTGGTGTTGCAGGGAATGCAAGCTCGCCCCGGTAAAGAACCTCATTGAAAGTACCTGGGGAGAAGCCATCTCCTTTATTGGACAGCGCAAATTCGAGTCAGCAAAACGTCTGCAGAGCCCGCGTGTCTGGCGCAACAGAAATGTGGTCTGCCAGATATCAGCCGCTCCGATTCAGCACTGGACTGCCATGCATGACTGGCTCTATCTTTTCCGCGAGAAGGCGCCCTACAACCCGCTCTATGAACTAGGACTTGACAGAATCGGTTGCTTCATCTGTCCGTCTTCGGACATCGCCTGCATGAAAGATATTGAAGAACGTTACCCGGAACTCTGGGCGGACTGGGAAGCAAAACTTGTTGATTGGGGAGCAAAGAATGGCAAGTCTCTCGACTGGGCTTCCAAAGGTCTCTGGCGTATCCGCGAAAGAAACGAAGAAGACGCTGACACCGACAGCCACTATTAACCTCATTTTTTGTGTTCCGACCTGTATGCTTTTATTATCATCGGTCTAAACTTTTTCTTAATATATGCCATCAATACTTGTAACCTGCTATAGTAGAACCGGAAAAACCAAAGCACTTGCCGATGCCATTGGGCGTGGAATCAAACAGGTTGATGGAGTCGAAGTTGATGTAATGTCCTTCAACCGTGTAAGCGCCACCGACTTTGTCCGTTATGATGGAATTGTTCTTGGATCTCCTGTCTATTTTGGAAGCGTCGCTGCTGAAGTGAAGGAACTGATTGACGACACTACCTTTGTCCGCGGAAAACTAGTCGGCAAGGTTGGAGCTGCCTTCGTCTCTTCGGGTGACCGTACCGGAGGAAAAGAGACTACTCTTCTTTCCATTGTCCAGGCAATGTTGATTCACGGCATGATTGTCGTTGGCGATCCGATTGATCCGGAACAGGAAGGTGCGGAACACAATGGTGGACACTATGGTCTTGCCGCAGACGGAAAACTAGAAGAAGCAGACTACCATCAGGCAGAGTTGTTCGGCAAACACATCGCCGAAGTGGTCATGAAAATTTTCGGATAAAAAGAATACATTCAGAGTGCTTTATCAATCCACTCTGAAATCTTCGGAACAGAGACTGCTCCGACCGGAACAACTTTTTTGTTGACAAGAATAATCGGAAGCGGAGGGTGTTCAGTTCTCACAATCTCCTGAACCCAGTCAGGGATGCCGCTGTCCAAGGAAACAAGTTCAACGGATACTTTGTCTCCATATTTTTCGGTCAGTGCTTTCTGTAGTGCCGGGAATGCGAAACTCATCTTCTCCTTTTCGAAGCACTCTGATAGTCCGCAGGAACGTTCTGCATCGCACGGGAACGGACCGCAGGGACGGTATGTGAAAGCAACTACCTCTACAGTTATCGGACTCATATAATCATTATAGGTATCAAAGAGAAAAAAATGTGTTTATTCGTAGAGCGGGGTAAGAACTGCTTCTATCTCGCTTGCATCAGTAACTCCTTCCCAGCGACGGATAACTTTACCGTCTTTTTCGACGATAATGGTCGGAACGACACGAATCTCATATTTTGCGGAAAGGTCGCCATGTTCCTCGGCATCAATTTTGCGGACATCAACTTTGTCGCCGAGACGCTCTGCAATGCCGTCGATAATCGGGCTCTGGATTCTGCACGGACCACACCAAGTGGTGAAGAAATCGTAAAGAACTGGTTTTGTCATATAGAAGAATTGGAAAGATGCCTACATATAACTTCTGATTGTGGATACTAAAAAGAGGATTACTGGTTTTGGAACCGGTAGGATTTATTCGATTAATGCCTGGATGAGCATGCGGTCGAAGAGCATGCCGGCAAGTTTTCCTTCGTTGTTAATAATCGGCATCTGGTCAACGCGTCCGCGTTTCATTTTCAGTGCACAGTCACTGACTTCTGCATTTACCGGGACCGCGAGAACTTTCTTAATCATGGCGTCTTTAACAGGGTTGATTGGAAGTTCAACTTTGGAGATTCCGTAGGTAATAGTGTGGTTGTCGCGAATGCTTTCCCAGGTCCATTCGTCATCGTCAGTTCCGGTTGAGAAGTCGCTAGTCTGCACATCGTCTTCAATGCGGGAGCAGCGGATTAAATCGCGTTCGGAAATAATACCGGTTAAGACGTTGTCGGAGTTCAGGATTGGAACAGCTTCAACACCGGATAGTTCCATGATACGACCAACAACGTTGAGGGGCGTATCTTCCCAGACAGCTACTGTGTGTTTGGAGACGAATCCAGAGCTGATTTCGCGCATATCCTTCTTCTTTGCAACTGCACTGATTAAATCGGAAACACTGAGGATACCGACTAGTTTATCATCTTTTAATACTGGAAGTCTGCGGACATTCTTTTCCGTCATAATCTTGGCAGCATCGGAGATGGTGGTGTCTGCAGTAATCGTGATCGGTTCTCTCGACATCAAAAGTGCAATCTGGGTTTCTTCTGCTTTGTGAAGAATGTCTTTGCGGGTAACGATGCCTTCTAATTCCATCGTCTTTTTCTTCACTACTGGGACCCCGCTGATACCAGTCCTCTTTAAAATACGGAGAACATCATCGCGACCAGATGGAATTTCCACAGTAACGACGTCCTTCGTCATGTAATCTTTTGCCAGTAAATCCATTGTTCTCTTTTCCTACCAATTCACATTGGATTTGATGGTAATTGTTGGTTTCATCAGTAAATAATGATACCTGTTCCTAGAATGATGATAATATTAAAAAAAGATTAGTTTCTGATAATCAGAATGTTCGTTTTTGCGGATTTCACAACGTAAGAGGAGACGCTTCCAAGGATTAGACGGTCTAATTTTGTCTTTCCAAGAGATCCGATAATGATGAGATCACAGGATAATTTCTCAGCATATTTAACTATTACATCACCGGCATGCCCTCGTTCCAGCGTTGCGTTCAGTTTGACACCGGTCTCGTTTGCTTTTGCGGTAATTTTGTCTAGAAGTTCGCGCCCTTCACTTTCAAATCTCTGAGATATAATTTCCCGGTTGTTGTCCATCGGGCCGGGTGCTGAGTGACCAGATTCAATTACATAGATAGCATGAAGTTCCGATCCCTCATTCTTCGCGAAGGAAAGTGCATATTCAAAAGCACGCAAGCTGATTTCTGAGCCATCAAGGGCGACAAGAATTTTGGAAAACATGATGATTCTCTCTATTATGAGTTTTTTTTAATCCTGATGAATATTAAAAGATTCGAATCCGCTAATGGATGATACAATCCCAGTAATCGCAGATCGGGTGAGGGCAGTAGCTAGCGAGTTCCTGCTCCATCGTTGCAGATTGTCAGCGGAGAGAAGCGTCAGATTTGCCGGATTTCCAACAGCTATGCCGGACGGGATTCCTGCAAGTTCGAATCCCCTTGTTGCAAGAGACACTGCCTCTGCTGCTGTCACTTTATAGACAGTCCTAAGAAATGAGCATTCGGCAAACATGTCTGATGAAACAAACATGGCATTATCGGTTCCAAGAGACACACGAACTCCTGCATCAAGCAGTTTTCTAACAGGTGGACGTGCAGATGACGATGTTCCGCCAAGTATCCAGTTTGAGCGCGGGCAGATAGTAATCATAATATCTTCATCGGCAGCGCGTCTGATGTCGGCATCATTAAAATAGGTTGCATGAATGATGACATCCGGTTCCAGAGTGAATGCGGCTTCAATATCATCATGTTTTGCTTCCCCTGCATGAACTGCAATGCATTTCCCTGCTTTCCTGGCAGCTGCAACGGCATTTTCCTCCGATTTGATACCATGAGCGCTTGAGAGACCGAATCCGAAAGATTCCTGAAGAAGTTCTCCTCCTTCGCGTCCGAAAATGCAGGCTTGCATTGCCGGGTCCAGAACAGAGGATAGTGCCAGCACACCTTCTTTCCCCCCTTCACGGAAATCAGCAAATCCGAGTGTTCCTGATTGCTTCATGAAGGAGAGCGTTGCTTTCATGCCGGAAAGCAGAATCGGTTTCGGTGTTTCTTGTAGAATCTGGTGTTTCAGACCGTTCGGCGGTGCAACCAGTTCAGCGAGCGGGCGGTCGACCGGCATGTCTAGGGCAACAGTATCCCCGATATGAGTATGCGCGTTGAAAAATGCCGGAAGAATATACCCCGAAACATCTCCGCGCGCAGGATTTATCTCTTTAATACTGCCGTTTTCAATGACTATTTCCAAATTTTCTGGAGAATATGTTTCTCCGACAAAACCAGTTCCACAAAGTATCTGCTCGCTCATCTGCAATGATTCCCTCTTCTTTTATATGGGTAAAGAATCAATATAATAGGATATGGCTCAAAAATCATCCGGACGCGGACTCTCTTCGTCTGCAGGTTTAGTTACTTACTACGATGCAGATAACAAGAAATCTCTGCACCTTAAACCGACCGTAATTCTTATCGTCGCATTAGCAATTGGTATCGCAGTATACGTTCTGAATCTCGTCTTTAAATTGACGACTGGTGCATAAATCCACCAAAACAATACTTTTTTAGCACTTTTCCACGGGAATTTTCAGTTTTGAAAGATTTTTCCAGTAGAATTCATCAGCATCGGCAGGGGCATATCCAGCAGAATAAAGGTATTCTTTGTCAAATAATTCAAGCGCTGTGGAGACGGCATCAGCTGTTGCATCCAGTAAATAGAGATTTCTGATTTCGTAGGAGTCAAAGAGATCCACAAGGTATCTTATATCCTCACACGGAAGCACCAGGTCGCGCGTTGTTTCCAGAACAGCCTCTAAATGTTCGACAGTTGTTTTCCAGAGATACTTCCTGCCGGTTAGCAGTTCCAGTTCCAGTTCGCTTGGATCTTTTGCATGCAGAATGATTTTCTGTACATCGCGGTCCCGAAGCTCGCGGGTCAGTTTTTTGAATGCGCTTATACCGTTTTCCGCAAATTCATCATCGTCATGGAAATAGGAATCTTCAAGTTCCAGCGAGGAAAATGATGGCAAGGAAAATGAGGTCTTTTTTGGAATGAAACGGAAATCTTCGGATATTTCGTCTAGTTCCAGGGTGAATTCCTGAGTTATTTTCTGATTATCTGCACCAAACGCAGCACAGATTCTCGGTGCATAGAATTCACCGCCGGCGGCTGGTTCATCCACACCGGTTTGCCTGGAAAAGAGTCTGTCAAGTTGATAGGTTATGATATCGGCTGCCCGTCCCGTATGCTTTCTTATCCATTCCGCAACATCTGCGGCGTCGGGTTTTTCCATACCTGCTGATCCGAGAGATATTACCGGCAGCACCAGTTCACGCATATCAATACCATTGGATTTCCGCATTAATGATACATTGCATTGATACGCTCATCCGTCGAATAATATACATACTATGGATAAACCAACCGTTGTCACCTGCGGTTTGCCCTACACCAACGGCCTCTGCCACCTCGGGCATCTCCGCACCTATATTCCGGGAGATTTCTATGTCCGCTATCTTCGCCGGCTGGGAGAAGACATCATCTTCATCTGCGGTTCCGACAATCACGGAACACCGATTGTCGTAACTGCAGAAAGTGAGAAAGTTTCTCCGAGAGATGTCTGTGAACGCTATCATGCCCACTTCGATGAAGTATTCAAGGCAATGGGCGTACGCTTCGATCATTTCGGCATGACTGACGACCCTGCCAACCACCATCGTGCCACCTCCATCCTGAATACATTAATCGAGAGAGGTTACGTCTATGAACAGGTCATCCAGCAGAGTTACTGCCCGAAGTGCAACCGTTTCCTCCCCGACCGGTATGTCGAAGGTACCTGCCCATACTGTGGAAAGCATGCCCGCGGAGATGAATGCGAAGGCTGCGGACGCCACCTGGAACCAGGGGAGATATTAGAGCCGGTCTGTGCCACCTGCGGAACCAAAGCAGAACTCCGCGAACAGAAACATTACTACTTCAAACTCAGCGCATTCCGTGACTATCTGCTAGAATATCTCCCATCACTAGGCGGAACTGTCAATGCAAAGAACTATGCAATCGGCTGGGTAGAAAACGAACTCAAAGACTGGTGCATCACCAGAATGATGGATTGGGGAGTCAAGTTCCCGGGTTCCGACAAACTTGTCTGTTACGTATGGGTAGATGCCCCGATTGGATATATCGCCTTTACAGAAGAATGGGCACAGGAAGCAGGAGCTGATTGGAAGAAGTACTGGTGCAACGGAAACAGAGTACACTTCATCGGTTCGGATATTATCTACCACCACTGTGTCTTTTGGCCAGCACTTCTGCACGGTGCAGGGTATCAGCCCCCGACAGCCGTGGTCGCCTCCGGAATGGTCACGGTCGACGGAGAAAAATTCTCCAAGTCCCATGGAAATGTCGTCTGGACTCAGGAAGATTACCTCAATAAAGGTCTCCCGGCAGATTACTTGAGATACTATCTCCTGGATTACACCAGCCACACCCGCGAACTCGACTTCAGCTGGAAAGAGTTCCAGGCAAGAATCAACAACGAACTGGTCAATACATTTGGAAACTTTGCAAACCGTAGCATGACGCTCGTCAAGAATAAACTTGGTCATGTTCCAGCTGTAGCAGTTGAAACGGTCATCTTCGATGAAATTAAGAAATCCTTGGTTGCAATTGAAGAGGCAGTCCGGGCCTATGAATTCAAGACCGCAGTTGACAACATCATGCTCCTTGCTTCATACGGAAACGGTTACATCTCCTCCGAGGCTCCGTGGAAACTATTGAAGGAAGATGTTACGAAGGCGGAGCAGGTCTTAATCAACTGTCTACAGATTGTCAAGGCATGCGCCCTTGTAATGCAGCCTGCCATGCCGACCTTTGCTCAGAACTTATGGGAGATGCTCGGCTACACCGACAAGGTAGAAGACCACCCAATCTCCGATGCACTGATTCCATTCGAAAACACCGAACTCGGAACGGTAAAACCCCTCTTCTCCAGAATCGAGGACAAACAGCGTGAAGAACTTGAAGCAACGCTTGCGAAGCGTGCCGCAGATGCAAAGAACAAAGGAAATACTACTATGACTGAAGAAATAGAACCGATATCCCAAGAAATTGTAACGATTGACGATGTAGCAAAACTCGATCTCCGTGTTGGAGAAGTTGTGAAGTGCGAAAAAGTCCCGAAGACTGAAAAACTCCTCCGTCTTCAGGTTGACATTGGAACCGAAGTCCGCCAGATTATTTCCAGTATTGCTCTGGAATACACTCCGGAAGAGATGGTCGGCAAGAAGATTATTGTTATTGTCAATCTGAAACCGGCAAAGTTCCGGGGAGAGGAAAGCAACGGTATGCTCTTTGCAGCAGGTGAACAGGCATCTCTTCTGATTCCGCTCCGTGATGTTCCGAATGGAACCAAAGTCCACTAATTTTTTTCTTTTTTTCTAGTTACTTTTGCATTTCCTGCAGGAAGTGATTCAATAGAGTAACTGTTCCTGCCTTATCCAGCATTTGGTTGTTGTTTCCACATTTTGGGGAATGAATGCATGCAGGACAACCTGTTCTGCATTTGCATTCGGAAACCATCTTGTAGGCAAGTTTTGTGATTTTCGGAAACAGTTCCTGAGCTTTTTCTGCAAGCCCGATCCCTCCTGCAATTCCATCATAGATGAAAATTGTTGGAACACCAGTGTCCGGATGACACGGATTTGAGACCCCGCCGATATCAGAACGGTCGGACAGTACGTAGATCGGCATAGCGGCAATCAGTGCATGTTCTGTTCCATGAATAGAACCGCCGAGATTATCCTGCGTAAGCGGTGCATCATCATCAAGGGTAATCCAACATGCTTTTGTCTGAAAACTCTTTGATGGGAGATGCAGTTCTTCACGTGCAACAATTTGGTCATATTCAAGAAGGGAGTATCCAAAAATCTGTGTTGAAACAGTTACATCTCCGAAATGAACTAGTAAATTCCCGTAATGGACACTCTTCTCTTTTTTGTTGATGCGGATTTCTGTATCAAAAAGCGGACGGGTTCGTAACTCCTCCTCAATTTTCCGGACCACGATAGTACTGTCTGTTTCGTTTATCGAATCAACGCGGTAGCGTTCACCCTGATGAAAGATTATCGCTCCTGGATGCGCTTCTCGGTACGCCTGTCCGTCATCCATTGTTTCCAGAGTGGTTTTTCCGTAGATAATTGACCAGGTTTTTCCAACTGAACCGAAGATGGTGTTCTCATGTGTTGGGTTTCCAATTCCTGAATAGACAAACCCGCGCGGTGTCTTCGTCACCTTGCGCGATTCAACAAGTTTTTCCAACAGTCCTTCTGCGGTATCCCCGAAATAGTTCCTGTCACGGTCCGATTTGTAGGGGATTTCTGCTGTGGCACAGAGAAGATGCGCTTCCAAAAGATACGGGTTTTCCACACCGAGAATTGCTTCTTCCGGTTTTGCATTGAAGAAGTCATTTGGGTTGTTTGCATAGTATTGGTCAATAGGATTTTGTCCTGCGACGAAAGTAATGACAGCATCGTTACCACATCTTCCCGCTCTCCCTGCCTGCTGAAGTACTGAAATCATTGATCCTGGAAAGCCGTTGATGATGACTGAGTCAAGCGAACCGATATCGATACCGACTTCCAGCGCGTTTGTGCTGACTACACCTGACACAGTTCCGGTTTTCAGTTTTTGTTCAATAATTTTCCTTTCTGCCGGCCGGTATCCTCCTCGATATGCAGAGATATCGCCGAGCATCTGTTCTTCACGGCATTTAATCGCGGTTATCTCGGCTCCAGCACGCGACTTGGTAAAGCAGATGGTCTGTTTTCCCGCATTGATGCTTTCCGACATCAGTTCCGCAGCAGATGTCATGCTGCTTTTATGCGTATTGTTGTAAATTCTGAAAGTCCGTTTGAACCGGGGAGATCCGTCTTTCGAGATTTCCGTTGTTGGTAGTCCCGTCAGGATTTCAGCAAAGTGTTCCGCATTGCCAAGTGTAGCTGAAGAAAGAATGAACTGCGGTTTTGCATCGTAGAAATCGCAGATACGCCGGAGACGTCGAATCAAAAGAGCGGTATTGGATCCAAGCACTCCACGGTATTTGTGGGCTTCATCGATAAAAACAAAGGAGAGGTTTGCGAAGAAATCTGCCCACTTAGACCGCCAAGGAAGGATATGGTGCAGTTCGTACATATTGGTCAGGATGATGCGCGACATTGCTCGGATAGATGACCTCAGTTCCGGTCTGGTGTCTCCGTCATAGATTGCTGGTTTTGCTCTGGTTCTGAATTCTTTGTCGAGTTCCTTTACCACTAGCAGCTGGTCACGAGTCAGGGCCTTTGTAGGATAGATTAGAAGAGCAGTGCGGTCGGTGTTTTCGGCAAGTTTTGCAAAGAGCGGGAGAAGTGATGCAAAGGTTTTGCCGGATGCAGTTGGTGTTGTCAGGATGATATTTTCCCCGCGGAGAATAGCATCATATGTATCCGCCTGATGCCTATACATTTGGATATTTTTTGTAGCTAGAAAGTTCAGCAGTTTCTCCTGAACGGGCATTGATGGTTGTTTGTAAACTGCCTCTGCCGCGTCTTCGATTTTTTCGTAAACAGTATGGTCAGACATAGACTAAATCACACTCATAGTTCAGAAGATATGCCAGATTTGCCACATCGATTTTATTGTGTTCAATCACTGGTTTCAGAATAGATATTTTTCCAGTCCGAAGATAGTTGTGGTAATAGTAGGGAACAAGTGCTCCTGGAACATCTTCGCCTCGTTCCAGCGATGGAATTGCCGATTCTACCGTTTCCAAGCGGCAGTCGCAGAGCTGGTGCTTGAAGAGTTTTCGGGTTGGTGGAAGCAAATCGAAATGCGCTTTCAATTGAACCTCACGCTCTCCATAGTAGGAAAGCCGTTCGTTCAAATAAGGAATATCAAATGATTTTCCATTGTAGGTGACAGCTTCTGCTCCGTCTGTGAATTCATTTGCCGTAAGGAGAAGTGCAGGCAGTTCTTCTTCGACATTTCGTATAAGGTATTGGGTAACTGCAAGGGACCTGCCACTGTATCGCCCACACCCGAAAAGAATGATAGGTGCATGTGCCATACCGAGTGTTTCGATATCAAAAAAGATTGTATGATTTGGATTGGCAAGAGCAAGAAGCATCGGATCGGAACTCCGGTGAATAGCTGAAAAGTATTGGAGGATTTCCTGTTTTGTTCCTTCCAAGAGAATATCGGTAATCATTTCGGCAGCGCTTTCCCATGGGGTTCCACGCAGGTCTGAAATTGTTTTCTTTCCCCGCTGTTTGAGGCTGAGGGAGCGGACCGGTCCGATTCCCGGGACCAGTGTGAAATCTGAAAGCATCCGTGCTTTCACTTCGTCTTCGGATACCGAAAGAGACGGTGGTATGATAAAAGAGGATTGTATTCGAAGACAGCTTCCGTCGGGTGTATCAACAACTTCACCGAAGTTCTTCTCCTTTTGTTTCCAGAGGATTGATGCCGGCGTAAAGAATGACGCTGTCTCGGTCATAGGTACTTAGCAGATAATGTAGTTCCCGTTCTTTGGCATATTGCAGTTAACGACATCGGAAGCAAACCAGCAAAGTTTGGATAATTGATTCTTCCGTTGAATTGGTGTGTAGTCTGCTGCTCTCTGTGCAATTGATGTTAATGCGATGCTTGTCATACCTAAAAATCATCAAGAGGGTATTTAAACACCCTACCGCGCGGTGCGAAAGTGCCCCTCTCCATTTTTCGCTTTTCAAAAATAAGCAGTCATTAATCTCCATTTTTAAAATAAAACAAATTCAAATGATTTTTTCACTTTTTTGTAACATTGAAACTGCAAGAATAATGCCTTATTTGTATACACACATTTACAAGAAACGACAACCAACTAATATCTGAATTTTCATGCTTGAGGTCAAAAATCTGCATGTAGAGGTGGGAGGACGTGAAGTTCTCCACGGTGTATCCCTCACCATTCAAGATGGACATACTCATGTTCTTCTCGGCCCGAATGGATCAGGAAAGACCACACTTCTCAGAACAATAATGGGATTCGGTTCTTCTAAGGTTACCGAAGGATCGATTATCTTCAACGGTGTTGATGTGACCAACAAACCGGTTCACGAGCGTGCACGTCTGGGAATGGGAATCATGTTCCAGCGCCCACCGACAATTTCCGGTCTGAAACTCGGGAAGTTCATCAATGCAACAACGAATATTGGTACCGAATGCATTCCGGAATTGGCTGATAAACTCCATATGACTAAGTTCATGGACCGTGACGTGAACGCCGGTTTCTCTGGTGGAGAAATCAAGAGAAGTGAAATTCTTCAACTGACCGTTCAGAATCCTTCTTTTGTCATGCTCGATGAGCCGGAGTCCGGTGTCGACGTGGAAAACATGTCTCTTCTCGGAAATGCGGCAGCAGCCCTTCTTCAGAAAGATCAGCATATTGTTTCAAGAACCAAGTCTGGACTGATTATTACCCATACTGGATACATCCTGGACTACATCGAAGCAGATGTCGGCCATGTATTAATCGATGGCTACATGCGTTGTAGCGGAAACCCGCGTGAAATATTAAAAAGCGTTAAAGCTTCTGGATACAAGGAGTGTGTTGCATGCCAGAAATGAACGGATTCAGTGAACTCAGCAAGGAAGATAAAGACCGTCTTTCCTTAACTGGAATCAACACCGATTCCTTGGAAGGAAGATCGGGAAGTTTCCTCATGGTGAACGACCATGTCATGCACGCGGGTTCCAACGCCGAAGGCGTTGAAATCCTGATGATTGACAAAGCCTTGGAAAAATACGATTGGATTAAAGACTACTTCTGGAATGCTGTTCCGGCAGACAAAGATGAATATACGAAATATGTCTCTGAACACCCGCAGAGAGGATATGTTGTTATTGCCCACAAAGGAGCAAAAACCACTTTCCCGCTCCAGAGCTGTCTTTTCCTTCAGGGAGATTTGATTCAAACTGTCCACAATATTGTCATCGCCGAAGAAGGTTCCGAGATTCATCTGATTTCTGGCTGCGCTAGTTCGACCAAGACCAAAGAAGGATCTCACTATGGAATTAATGAAATTTACGTTGGAAAGAATGCTAAAGTGACCTCCACTATGATTCATACTTGGGGTGAAGGAATCGAAGTTTTCCCACGCACGGCTTCTATCATACAAGAGGGAGGAACATTCCTCTCAAACTATGTTTGTATGAAACCGACCAAGAAGGTCCAGATGTATCCGGTAGCATACCTGATAGGAGATGGGGCAGTGGCACGTTTCTCAAGCGTTATCGTTGCTGGTCACGGTTCCTTTGTCGACGCCGGTTCTCGCGCCCTTTTGCAGGCGCCAAATACCAGTGCAGAACTCATTACTCGTGCAATCACTAACGGGGGAACCATTATTTCTCGCGGTGCCGTCGTTGCTGAAGTTCCAAAGACCAAAGGTCACATTGAATGCCGTGGTCTAATTCTGAAAGATGGAATCATGCATGCAATTCCGGAAATCGAAGGTCACGTTGTTGATGTGGAACTTTCCCACGAAGCAGCAGTCGGAAAGATTGCCCGTGATGAAATTGAATATCTGATGGCCCGCGGTCTTTCCGAAGACGAGGCAACGGCAACAATCATTCGCGGTTTCCTCGATGTCAAGATTGACGGACTTCCGCCGGCACTCCAACAGCAGATTGATGCGGCAATCGACTCTGCTGATGGAAACGGCTACTAATACTTTTTTGATACAATGATTCTTCATGATGCTGTAACCAAACTGAGAGAACATGCAGATACCATGGGTATCGATGACTGTGATCTTCTTTACCAGGAGAAACCAGAAAATGAACGGTGCCAGTTTTCCTCCGGAGAACCAATGGCGGTTGAGTTCGGCGGACGTATCTCTGAAATCACTACTCCAGAACCATTCACGGCAAAGATGCACCTGGAAAATATGTATGGTGCACCGCTGAAATCACCGAAGACCCGTGCCGCTGCGATGGGAGCACTGAATTCGACAGCTGCGTTTCTGATGCTTGTTCGAAAGACTGGTCCATGCAACTCTGTGTTTGCCGAAGATTGCCTTGCAGAACTCGTTGCTCACTGCAATGGAAAACGGGTTTATATCATCGGAAAAGATATTGCTGGTATTCACCAGACATTGACTGCTGATGAAGCGAATCTCGTTCTTATCAATGGGGAGGCGTTCCTAGAAGACACTACTCTGGAAGAGATTGCTGAAGTTCTTGAGATGAATAAAGAGATTCTTCTAGTTGGTCCAAACTGTCACGGTATAGCCGCTCTTCTTCACCTTCCAATCTGGTGTCCTTACGGGACATAATCCACATCTTTATTCGTTTTTACGACTTAATTTAATGGCAATGAGTTCCTTAAAGATTGGTTCAACTGTGCGGTATTCCCGTACTGGGACTGTCGGTAAGATTGTCTCATTTACCGAAATAGAAGGTGCTGAGTTTGCTGAACTTGATTCAACCGGTCTTCTCTACCGTATAGATCAACTGATTGAAATTTCAGAAGAGGTCCGTTCTGTAAAGACGGAACGTAGTGTCAAAGAGGAAACTGCTGAAGAACAGGCAAAACTTCAGGCAATGCGTGAATCAGCATGGATGAATGTTGACAACAGCTGTGAAGGTGGCGGATAATCCTCCTCAATTTTTCTTTTTTATGACTTATGAGGGTGAATTGTGTTCATTCTCTTCTTTAAACAATTATATCTGTGAAGACAACCAAATTATAAAGTAGTCTGGAGGTTTTGGTAACTTTGCACGATCCAACAATACCAAATGTAAATATCGGAGTTGTCGGCCATGTCGATCACGGCAAGACCACACTCGTAAGTCAGCTGACCGGATGCTGGACTGATCGTCACAGTGAAGAACTGAAGCGTGGAATTTCCATACGTCTGGGATATGCTGACGCAACATTCTATCACTGCCCGAAATGTGGAGGGGCAGAAGGTTGGTCCAACACTGACGTTTGTCCAATATGCGGTGAAAAGCTGGCACCGGTACGTTCCGTTTCGTTTGTCGATGCGCCGGGACATGAAACACTGATGGCAACTATGCTCTCCGGTTCTGCTATCATGGATGGAGCCATGCTCATCATTGCGGCTAATGAACCGTGTCCGCAACCGCAGACCAAAGAACACCTAATGGCACTTGAACTAACTGGGATCAAGAACATTGTTATTGTTCAGAATAAGATTGATGTTGTTCCGCAGAAGCAGGCATTGGAGAATTACAAACAGATTAAAGCGTTTGTCAAAGGAACGGTTGCAGAAAATGCACCGATTATCCCGGTATCTGCACAGAAGAAAATCAACTTCAATATGTTAATCAATGCGCTGAACGAGGCAATTCCTGATTCTGACCGTGATAACGAGGCAAGTCCGGTAATGCTGATTGCCCGTTCCTTTGATGTCAACCGTCCGGGAAGCCCATGGAAAGAGATTAAAGGTGGTGTTATCGGAGGGTCTTTGATTCAGGGACAGTTCCAGGAAGGTGATGAGATTGAAATCCGTCCAGGAAGACAGTATATTTCTGAAAATAAGGCAAAGTGGGAGCCAATTGTTACCAAAATTACCTCTATGAATAAAGCCTCTCACAAAGTCGCTGTTGCAACCCCCGGAGGTCTTTCGGCAATTGGTACAAAACTCGATCCAGCGATTACGAAAAGCGATACACTTGTTGGTCAGGTCGCTGGTACCATCGGATCACTCCCTCCTGTATGGGACAAACTGAAATTTGAAGTCCGTCTTATGGATCGTGTTGTTGGTTCCGCATCGGAACAGCAGATTGATCCGCTCCGCATCAAAGAGCCATTGATGCTCTCTGTTGGGACCGCAGTTACTGTCGGTGTTGTAATGACCTCCAAGAAGAATGTTGTTGAAGTCATTCTGAAACGTCCGGTTTGCGCCGAGGTTGGTTCTCGGATTGCAATCAGCCGTCAGGTAGGTGGAAGATGGCGGTTGATTGGAATGGGAATTCTCGCAGAGTAAATGTTGTCCTAGACACCAACGCGTTGATGATGCCTGCTCAGTTTGGGGTTGACCTTTTCGGAGGTCTTACTGAGCTGCTCGGTGCATATAATGCTCTGGTCCCTCCGGAAGTTGTTGCTGAACTGCGCGGTCTTTCCATAGGAAATGGGAAGAATCAGGCCGCTGCAAGGTTCGGATTGGCGGTTGCGGACCGTTGCACGCTTCTTCCGGAAAGGGATGAAGACATTCCTGTGGATGATAAAGTTGTGAATAATGCCAGAGAGTTTAATGCTGTTGTAGTGACAAATGATAGAGCACTACGCAAAAAACTTCTCGATGAGAGGATACCGGTTGTTGTCCTGCGTTCTCGATGCAGGCTTGAGCTGATTGGAAAATAAATGATACCATGTATTACAAACTGAAGTTAAACGATAAAGTCAGAGTCCCGCCAGAGCGGATGGGTGAAGATCTCAATACTGTCATTCTTGATGTTCTTCAGGAACAGTTTGAGGGCAGTGTCGACAAGGAAATGGGAATTTTCATCGCCGTTACCGGCGTTGACCGCGTCGGCGAAGGAGAAATCATCTACAGTGACGGAGGAGTTTACTATGATGTTGATTTCGAGGCTGTAACTATCCGTCTCGGACTCCAAGAGGTTATTGAGGGTATTGTTGTTGAAACGACCAGCTTCGGTGCTTTCGTTTCCCTCGGTCCAATTGATGCAATGCTTCACATGAGTCAGATTTCCGATGAATATATTGACTACGACGAGAAGAATTCCCGCCTTGTCTGCAAGGACTCCGGAAGACACATTGGTGTCGGTGATAAAGTCCGTGCACGTGTTGTTGCACTCTCCTTAAATGAGCGCGATCCACGTGAATCCAAGATTGGTCTTACCATGCGCCAGCCGGGCCTGGGAACTCTAGAGTGGATTGATGAAGACCGTGAGAAGGAAGCAACTGCGAAGAAGGGGAAGAACTAATGGTTGCAAAACGCGCCTCTCAGAAGAAACTTCCGCAGGCATGTCGCAAGTGCCACAAAGTCCTTGAACCGGACAAGACCGTTTGTCCGGAGTGCCAGGGAACTGCACTGACAACGGAATGGTTCGGATATCTTGTCATTCTTGATTCTAAGCACTCTGATGTAGCAAAGAAGATGAATATCGAATACAACGGCCGTTACGCATTAAAGGTCCGTTAATGCTCATTTTGCCGGAGAATTGTCGCGGGCTTTTCAAGAAGCCTTTCGGCCATCTCTATTCTGATTTTTCTGCTATTGTTCCGCTTCTCAAAGACCGTATGTTCTGCACAGTAGGGGATGTCGTAACAGCAAACGCATACCTTGCAGGTCTTACCCCAGCTGTTGCTGTAATTGACGGTGTTACCAAACGGAATACCGAGGTTTCTGATGCTTCTGAGGGGGTTTCTCGGTTGTATGCGAAAAATGCAGCAGGAACCATTTCTGACAGCCTTCTAACTGTTCTGAAGGAAGCTGTTTCTCACCAACCTGTTGTTGTTGAAGTGGAAGGGGAAGAGGATCTGGCAGTTCTTCCGTTAATTCCACTTCTTGAGGATGGCACTGTAATCCTTTACGGACAGCCTGATGAAGGGGTAGTTTTTTGCGAGGTTGGCCCATCACTGCGCACTCTAAGTGGGCAAATACTAGGTAAATTCACCTTTCAATGACGCGGGTATTAAATAGAGAGGGAACTAATATTTGAGGGATATCGATGGAGATTAAAATCACCTCTAATACCAGAAACGAGCTCCTGAGCCGCAGTGAGCTTGCATTCACCGCCAACTACGATGGCGCAACTCCGTCCCGCATGGACATCAGTGCAAAGATTGCAGCATTACAGAATGTACCTGTTGAAACTGTCATTCTTTCCCCGCTCCAGAGCCGTTTCGGACAGAGAGCAGTCCAGGGTATTGCAAGAATCTATGACTCTGTAGAAGCAATGACCGCAACCGAGAACAAGTACCTTATTGCACGCGGACAGCCGAAAGCTGAAGCGAAAGAGGAGTAAATATGGCAGCAAAGAAACCAGCAAAGAAGGAATCTCCAAAGCGCAGTGCCCTCTACACCGTTGACAAAGAGGGTAAGGCAACCACCACTCACAAGACCTGCCCGCGCTGTGGTGCCGGTGTTTTCATGGGAGAACACAAGGATCGCTTTGCATGTGGAAAGTGTGGATACACTGAATTCAAGCAATAAAATATTATCATGCCCGAAAAAAGGGTTCTCGGCATTGAAGGAACAGCATGGAACTTCAGTGCCGCTGTTTTTGATTACGATTTGGTATGTCTTCATTCGGCACCATATACTCCGCCCACTGGAGGTATTCATCCGCGTGAGGCAGCCCAGCATCATGCCGCAGTTGCCGCAGATGTTATTTCCCAGACGCTTGCTGAAGCCAACGGTCCGATTGATGCAGTGTCGTTTTCCATAGGTCCTGGTCTCGGCCCTTCGCTGAGAACGGTAGCGACTGCTGCACGCACTCTCGCTCTGAAACTCAATGTTCCGCTTATTGGTGTCAATCACTGTGTTGCTCATGTGGAAATTGGTCGCTGGTATACGAAATTCAACGACCCGATTGTGCTTTATGCATCTGGTGCAAATACCCAGGTTCTCGGTTTCCTGAATGGAAAGTATCGTATTTTCGGAGAAACTCTGGATATCGGTCTCGGAAACGCATTGGATAAATTTGCTCGCAGTCACAACCTTCCGCATCCAGGAGGTCCGCTCATTGAAAAACTGGCAAAGGAAGGTTCCTACATTCCGCTTCCGTATACAGTCAAGGGTATGGATCTTGCTTTCTCTGGTCTTATGAGTGCAGCAAAAGATGCAACAGCACGCGGTGCCAGTATGGAAGATGTGTGCCACTCCTTCCAGGAAACTGCATTTGCCATGTGTGTTGAAGTAACCGAACGTGCACTTGCACACACCGGAAAAGATGAAGTTATTCTCGTTGGCGGTGTCGGGGCAAATCAGCGTCTCCAGGAAATGCTCAACATCATGTGCGAGGAACGCGGTGCCCGCTTCATGGCGCCACCGCGTACTTATATGGGAGACAACGGGGCAATGATTGCTTACACCGGTAAAATCATGCTTGAGGCAGGATCGACAATTTCCATTGCTGATTCTGTTGTGAATCCGCATTACCGTTCTGATCAGGTTAATGTAACCTGGCGTGCCGATGCTGGGGAACTGTTCGCCCCGGGTCAGTCGGAAACTGCAGAACGCGGTGCAGAAGCAGCGGTGGACTTAACTGCTGAATTTGCGGTGAAAACGCGTCTATCTAAAGGATACCGGGTAAAAGAACTGGATACTCATCTGGTGACGGAACGTACCCGTGCAGAAGCACGATGTATTGCCGCTGCCAGACGCGGCGGAGTTCCTGTTCCAGTAATCCGTGATGTTCATAACGCGTCCCTTACCATGGAAAAAATCGAGGGGGATGTACTGAAATATGTCATTACTCCGTCATATGCCCGTGCAGCAGGAGAAACGGTTGGCAAGCTCCATCGGACCGGTCTTGTTCATGGCGATTTGACTACCTCGAATATGATTTGGCACGACAATCGTGTCTATCTTATTGACTTTGGTCTTTCCCAAATGACCGAAGAAATTGAACCGAGAGGTGTTGATATTCATGTCCTGTTCCAGACACTTGAAAGTACAACTGAACACCCTGATGAATTGAAGGAGGCTTTTGTCTCTGGTTATTCAGCGGTATTCCCTGATGCATCTATCGTTCTTGAACGTGAACATGAAATTGAACTGCGGGGCCGGTATCTATGATTACTGTGGTAACTGGGAATGCAGGGAAAGCAAAGGAAGTTGCTTCATTTTTTGCCGGCATCACAGAAGTTGACCATGTTTCAGTTGAAATGATTGAACCGCAGGATGCTGATCTTGCAGAAGTCGCGCGTTCCAAGGCAAAGCAGGCATTCTGTGCTCTCAAGCGCCCATTGATTGTTGATGATACAGGACTGTTTGTTGATGCCCTGAACGGCTTCCCAGGTGCTTATGCTGCATTTGTGCAGGACAGCATCGGAAACGCAGGAATGCTGAAGCTTCTTGCCGGTGTTTCCAATCGCTCCGCCTACTTTGAGACGGTCATTGCCTATGCTGATGAAAACGGCATAGAAATCTTCTCTGGTAGGGTAAACGGTGAAATAACTGGTGAAGAACGCGGTTATGAAGGGTTTGGTTACGATCCGATTTTCGCAGTGGGAGATAAGACACTTGCAGAGATGACACTCGCAGAAAAGAATCTAGTATCCCACCGTTCTCGGGCGTTGACAGCCTTCCGTGACTGGTATATTTCACGCCTGTAATAAGATTTGTAGCGGAATCGTTAATATCAGAAAGAACGTATAATGTTAGCACGAAAATAGAGGAATATATATCATGAGATTCCCGGAAGCAGAAGAAAGACTCCTTAATGTCAAAGTATGTATGAAATGCAATGCACGTAACGCAGTTCGTGCAACTAACTGCCGCAAATGTGGATCAACCAACCTTCGCCCAAAGAACAAGGAAAGAAAGTCCACGTAAGCGTATAACCATTTTGGCGCAATTCTGCGCCATTTAACTTATTTTCCAGCTATGAAGATTTTTCAAGGATCCCACAAACAAGCGTGGGTGATAACGATTTTCGTCTGTATAGCAATTCTAGTTTGTCTCATATGCAATTTTGCAATTCAGCGCGAAATGACATGGCTCGTTTATCCTGTATGTTCCCTTGTATTCGCATGGGGGGTGTTCTTCCCGTTGATTTTGAAGGGGAATTCCGGACTGAAGTTATCCTTGGTGCTTCTAACAACGTTGATTCTCCCGTACCTCCTGGTTCTGGAACGGTGGGTCGGCGGGCAGTGGTTCATCCCCATTGCATTCCCGATTGTTATTGGATGTATTGCCTTTGTGTGGTCGTTATATCTGATATCCTGCTACCTCAGAAACCCATGGAAGAAAAGTGGATTGGCAAGTATTGTCGCTGGAATCTTATCGTTTGGTGTGTATTTCCTTCTTTCCGTTCTTAACTCCTTCTCAATGTTCCCATGGGGTTGGATTTCATTCGGTTCAGCGTTTGGTCTCGGAGCTCTTCTCTTCCTTGCTGGTTTTATCCGTGGCCATGCCACTCAATGAAAATCCCTATATACTTTTTTGAAGAGAATACCAACCAAAAGTATATACTCTATCGACATTTTCATATATTTTCAACCCTAATTTACCCTCATGGACAAAGGGGACTTGAATCAAAAATACCATTCTACCGATGAGAAAAATCTCTATTGGTCGGAGACTGCAATACAAACAGCAATCCGGGAAGGGCGCATCAGTGAATCAGACGCGAAGCTGATAAACAACTTCTTCATCCGTGAAGGGAGAAAGATGTCTCCCCGGCGGCAGCTGAGTACCACTTCTCATTTAATTTCATTAAGACGGTTTTTCGACATGGATTATGCGGAGGTTGATGATGATGCATATTATTTGGCGCAGTCCCGAATCAAGACCGGAGTATCACTGAAAAGAACGAAACCGGGAACCGAACCGAAACCGCTGACGCAGAATTCCAGAGCGGTACTTTATCGGACTTTGAAGCGGTTCTTCCGTGTTCTGAATGAACGAGGAGAGACTAAAGTCAGCATCAAAGCGATTAATGACACCATCCTTGAAAGAATGAATACCGAGACCAAGACCACAGATGATGTTTATAGTGCGGAAGAAATAGAGCGTCTCATTGATGCTGCTAAATCCCTTAGATACAAAGCATACATAGCCACACTTTACGAGACCGGAGGAAGAAGCATAGAGATTGCTAATCTCAAATGGAAGGATATTAACGTTCAGCAATGGGGTATTGAAGTCAGATTGACCGACACAAAAACCGACAAGTTCCGATATGTCCCAATCACGACCTATTCAAAATACCTGATAGATTGGCGCAACAATTACGCCCCGGGCAATCCAGATCCGAATAACTTTGTCTTTGTCACTCCGTCCGGCAGACCGCTTAGATATGCTTCGGTTTCCAAGGCATTGAAAGAAATTGCAGAGAGAGCAGGCATCGATAAACCTGTGACTCTCCATCGGTTCCGGCACAGCAGAATAACCCACATGCTGCAGGAAGGCATGTCTGAGACCGTAGCTAAGAAAGCATATTGGGGGAACCTTCGAACTCCGATGATTGCGACCTATGGACACCTCACGAACCAGGATGTCAGAGATGCGGTTCTCGGAATATCTGGCGTAGAAGTTCCGGGACAAAAGAAAGCAGCAGCTCCGAAACCTGTCACGTGTCCGAAGTGTAATAGAATATACCCACCAGGAACCCAATATTGTTCGGAGTGCGGAACAGGTCTGACAAAAGAAGCAATCAAAGCTCAACAGAGCAAAGAGGAAAAAATCGAGAAGCTGGCGGAGATTCTCGATATTGATGAAATCCTCAAGCTCAAGAAATATTTGTCAATGGTTGATTCTAACGAATCAAAAAAATAATTTATTCTTTTTTGTGAAACTTCCCTGACTCAATATAATTCTCGCGACACTTATGAAAATCGAATGAAGATAATCCGCATCCGTGAAACTTGCGATGTGCAGCATCGAAGCGGTCAAAGTGTTTTTTCAGAAGATAATTTCCGAGTTCATCAGGATCTACTCCGAAGTCAAGATTAATTGCAGGTTTCACTTCAGTTTTTCCATCAGGGAGATAATATATGACTGAAATCTTGAACCGCTCCGGTTCTGTTGCCTCGTACTTTCTTTGGTATCTCGGTATAAACTCAGGAATCATCCCGGCTTTTTCATATTGACGGATAAAATTCATTGCCATCTCTCTATACGATTCTTGCATTTCAAAACTGCAATCCAAAAAATATGCCTTGTCTGAGAATTGCGTATATTCTGACATACCTTCCATTATTTCTTCAGAGTCAAACAGAGGGGCGCCACATACCGAACAAAAATCTCCATCTTTGTCATTTATAGCACCACATACCAGACATGAATTAGATGATATGAAATGACTCAGGGCACGACTAACTCCATCGGTTCTGTCAGTAGCATCCCCAATGCTTATTACAAAATCCAACCCATCGAGTAAATATCCGGATATGCGCATAGTTACTGCTTTTTTATCTGATGCCGGGCGCCCCATTCTAATCACACTCTATTTTATCAATATTATTAGAAATTGAAGAGTATAAATACTACGTCGTACATATATTTAATCTGGTACTGAATTTGCGCGGTTGAAAGCGCGAATATGTATTTTTAATTATGGCAGTTAAAGAACCAGACAAAACCAGAATTGTATCATTTCGGTTTACCCCGGAAGAGATCCAACGAATCGACAACGAATGGAAAGGCAAAGGTATGTTCTATACCCGGACACAGTTCGTCAAAGCAGCAATCAACCAATTTACAGGAGATGTTATTCTCAGATGACGCCAGACAATGAAATCTTGCATTTCTCCAAAGAAGAGTTCAGAGCAATGTCGAAGCTCAATAGAGCGCTCTGTCTTGTGATCCGCGACAAAGGTTTATGCACTATCGAAGGTGCGGAGAATATTCGTTTATGAAAATGGCAAAAAGAAAAACGACAATGGAGGATGCCAGGGACACACTATTCACGGAGACCAAACCTGAAAATAAGTCCTCTGGCAATACTATTGTCTATAATTTATCTAATATCAAGGAAACCCTTGATGATGTTCTGACGGATGCTCTAATCGAAGCAGGCGCAGGCACGACATGGTTTCGCTGTGAAAGATATTCAGAGAATAATTTATTCCCGATTAGGATTTTCAACAAAATCATCCGAATGGAAAGACCGGGACAAATACATCTCTTCTTGGTTACTGAGTTCAAAACTTCGAAAGAATCCATCTGTGGAGGTTCAAAATGATGTCGGAAGAAGGAAAGCGAAGTTCCGACTCCGACAATAGTCAATTAGCGAAACAAGATTTTTGTAACACTAATAAATCCGATGAGGTTGGTCTTAATACCTCTGTTGTAATGCCACTTGCAGACTTTGCACATAGTGGAACTGGGAACGCAGAAGTCTTGGAGGTCAGAGATTCCTCGGCAGAAGCCAAGGAAATATATCGAGAAGGCACCGCGCTTAATTATATGTGCGGATGTGTTGCTAAGCTCCATGCAGACGATAAACCCGTTATTCGAGCGCTCTTTTTATCATACGCTTCGGTGTTCGTCAAGAACTGTAACGGCATCAACATAGAGATTACAGGTTCGGCAGGTTCCGGAAAAACCCACATTATTAATTCGGTGCTGAAGTGCATCCCGGAAAAGTCACAGCTTAACGGAAAGTTGTCCGATAAAGCACTGTTCTATTTAGGATCCGATTTATCTGAAGGTACGGTATTACACTTTGACGACCAGGATTTATCTCCAGACCTACAAGGAACCATTAAGAATCTGAGTTGGGACAAACCGACCATACACCATACAGTTAAGCAGCAGTCAATGCTCAAGCTTGAGATACCGCCAAGATGTCCGTATTGGAACACCAAAGCCGAAGGGGCAGGAGACGAACAGATACAGGACAGACTGCTCAAGTTCTGGGCCGATGAGTCGGAAGAGCATAAACGCAGACGCGACAAGATGCAGGCAAAATATCTGATGGATCCTGGACTGAAAGATTCCTTTGACGAGTATCTGAGTGTATGCAGGGAAATCTGGTATCTGATTAAGCAGATAGGTATTAAGAATGTCGTTATACCTTACGCCGATAGAATCACAGGAGGAGACGGAGACGCAAGAACACAAAACATGTTTACCGCACTCATCCAGGCATCAACAATCCTTCATGCATCAATCAGAAAAAAATCTCCGGAGGGATTCCTTATCGCAACAGAAGAGGACTTTCTGGAAGCAGCATGTATCATCAATCCATTGATGAAAGACGAAGGCGGTTCCCAGATCAATAAGTTGAACGCTAACGCTAAGCGTGTCCTGGAAGCACTCAAGGACAAACCATCAGGCATCTACTCTTATGAGGAAATTATGATGATGGTAGGGAAAATGAGAAAAAAAGGAATGGCACACTCTGAGATGACATATGCAATAGACGGAAGAAACGACGAAAAAACAGACGGACTCGTGGCAAAATGTCCGGCAATCACAGTTATTGGTATGTCGTCCAGGGGTTACGACAACCAGACCGATACCACATTAGCCATCTCAAGAAAAGGTGTGTCCTGGAACAAGGAGCTTTATGAATCATGGAATGCAGGAGACAAAGGATTCTCTCTCGATAACAGAGATCCGACAGAGCTTATGCTTGAACTGAATCAGAGATACCCTCAAGAAAGATGTGAATAATTAACATTTCACACTTCAATTAACACCTTTTTTTAACCGTTATGTTAATAGACCTCTCCCAGAGAGATAGGCCTATTTAACAATTTAACACATCACAGAGTTATGAGAGAGAAAGAGACATACTGATTCTTACACTCTCTCATTCTTGAAATTAATGTTAATTATATTATATAATAATATATTTTTTTATTATAATCCTTATTTTGAGAAATAGAGCGATTTTAGAAGGTTTTTAATTTAACATGCTGTATGTTAAATGAATGTTAAATATGTTAAATAGCATATTCCCATACAGAGAGAACATTTAACATGCCAATATACCAGACAAATCCTAAAAAGGTCTAAAAAATACGGTTTATTCGGTCTCCTCTCAATCTCGAGAAAATGCATAAAATCGCGTGTGGCTTTACACAGTCAAGCGAAATAAAATGTTTCTGCAGATTCAACATAACTTCAATGAATCGGAAATCTACCCGGAAGATTCCTGATGAGAATATCTCACGTGCTTTGAGTGATGCAGGCGGAAAGGTTGCTGCAGCTGCCAGAATCCTAAATTGTGAACGAAAGACCATCTACAACCATTTACGGAAGGCACCGGAGTTGCAATGGGAACTTGACGAATATAGGGCATCTATCTATGAAGCTGCTTTCTATAAACTATGTGAACGAGCGGATGCCGGGGATATTGATGCCTGTATCTATTACCTTCGTCACTATGGAACCGGAAGAGGATATGGAGATGAGAAAGACAGGTTCCCATATCCGCAGGAATTGTTTGAACACAAGGCAGACAGTAAAAATACATACCTCATCACTCGAAAATTAAATTCTTGGGAATTAAAGGTTTTTTGAGTCTTGCAAAATCTTGCAAAATCTTGCAAAATCTTCTAAAATTCTATATGTCTTTTTTGTCCACTTAGTGCGCATCATTGCAGGATTTGGATTAACCCTTATTTGCGCGGATGGGTTCCGAACCATGCTGCAGAATTAATTATCTTTTATTCTTTCTCGAAATTGTTCCCGGGTAACGTGTGATTGACTGTCGTTCTCACTGAATGAGATATTGTTAAAATACATAGAAGAACGATTTCCAAGTATGAAATATAATTTGTCCGAGCTGTTCGGAGCAGATCCTCGGGAGGTGGTTCAACTCTAATGCGGCTCGTATTAACTCAAACAAATAACGAATTTACATCAAAAGCCGGGGATGTTCTTGAAGGCGCTATAGATGCCGATACTATCCTCGATGTCCATGTCGAAACGGTTCCGGTTATCACTTACACTTTCAAAGGCGAGTTCCACACATACGAACCCGAAAAACCTGCGCTTATCCTTGTTGCTGAGATGATAGACGGGCATACCCGATGCATTGCTGATGAAGTTTGGGATTATGTTAGAAGTGATGGCTGCAGCATTGATGGTAAGATGATAATCCGGATCATGTGTGAACGCCTCATTAAAGCGCTCGCCGAAGTTCCGAACGGATCTATCATAGCTCCCTGGGTTACATCCACAAAAGAGGGCAATTCGCAACACCTGAGAGCAGCGACACATTATCTTTTCAGCAAAACCGAGTTCGATAACGCTGATTTATCTAACGGATATTGGACGCCTCAGGCGGAATATTTCACAGCGGAAGAAGTTGCTGCAGAAATCAAGCCGACCACTTACGCAGTTCAAATAAATGATTGGAATTGCGATGACGCTTTGAGGTTCCCGGATTCAATGGCGGTACCTCGTGAAGAATAATAGAAAGAGATGATATTATGGGTTTAGATTTAGGCACTATGAATGCGACTCTTGGTCTTGACACCAAGAAGTTCAACAAAGGCATCAAGGATGCACAGAACCAGGTACTTAACCCAACAATCAGGAATTAGGATGGAAGCAGAATTGACCGACATTATCAACACACTCGAAAGAATAGAGCAGAGACTAAACGACATTTTCCAAATTGAAGAAGGAGAAAACTAAAATGGGACGCTTATCATTAACCCCGGAACTGATTGACAACAACTATGTATTCCAGGATGGTTTCAAAGTATCAGCCGAAACAATTCGCTATAAAATCGGAGTAAATACTCGTTTATCAAGCATCGAAAGAGCAATGCTCGAAAAAGCTGCAGGCGAAACCCTCGAGGTTTCCTACGCAAAGCAGATGCACGAAGAGTATATGAAGAAAAAGAAAGAGGAGGAGGAAAAAGCACGTGCCAGGAAAGAAGCAGATGAAGCGGAACGCAGATCCAGCATTAACAGAGTCCGCACTCTCTTCGATGAAGGTCACATTCACATATTCAAAGAAGGCAAACTCATTGAAGAACTGCCTTATGATGATGATATGATGGAACGCATCGGGAAACAGATATGGAACTTCCATCCTGCAGCATCGGGGTATTGGGATATAGTTCTACCTTCAGCGGTTATCATTGATAATAAGAAATACCCTGGTTATATCGGGTTTATTGACCGTCTCGCCTTTGGATTCAAAGACGAACCTTCTAAAATGTGGTTTGAGCAGTGAAGATTAAGCGCTTGACTGAATATACCCAGGAGGAAATCAGGACAGCAGTTCATGCTTCCTTCATGCGATGCGGTTATCTGTCGGCTACTGAGGTATGGTATGAACTCCATCGGGGCGAGAACCTGCCGGAACCTTATCCGCTCTCCGACCTTGAGAATACCGAGATAAGACACATCGCAAGAGATATGAATAAACTCTACATAGGAGAACCGAATGACACTCATAGCACAGACACAGACCGCCAAACTTGAAGAAGCTGTCAGAAGAGTGTTTTCTACCAACGGTTTCATTTCGTCTAAAGGTGTTTGGTATGAGTTACATCGGGATGATCCTAAACCGAGATTATCTCCAAACATATCAGAAGTCAGAAGCATTGCGCAGTATCTCTCAAGGCATGAAAAACTGAAACTTATCGACCAGGAGTCAAAGACGATGAGGAAATATACATACATCGGGAGTGATTACGAATGATAAAAGACATCGACATTCTGTCAAAAAAGGAAATCAAGAATTTAAGTGATGCGATGGCATCAGGCATGGCGGAACGATACCCGACCTCAATTTACACTATCGCACTATATCTGAATCGGGCAAAGAATTTCGGAGAAGATATTGTCACTAAATATCCGTCTCTTTTTGCTATAAGCCGAGACTGCTTGAAAGACTGTTTCCCCGGATGGCATGATGTACTGTGACGATGAATTTGAATCATTTGGAGGAAATCCTCACACATATCTACTCCGGCACCTGCTCTATTATTTGGGCAAGCATCAAACACCGAAACAAATCAGCAAAGAAGCAATGAACCTATCAAGGTACTTATCAGACCAGGCAGTAATTTATGACAACAAAATCACTAAACAACAATTCAGCAACCAGGGAACCGAAGGCAAGCATCATTGAATTCGGGAACGGAAATATAGTCCAATTTGTAAATACCAAGGACATCAAGAAAGAGACGAAACGTCTTGTCCGTAACGTCAGAAAAGCAATCAAGCAGGAAAAGATAAACGAAGCTGCAGCTCTCGATAAACTCAATCGGGAACTCATCGAGCAAAAGAAGATCCGCAAAAATCTCCTTGAAGAAATCGCACGGTTACAAAACATAATCGATGAGAAAGAAGCTGCAGCACTGAGAGCGGAAACACTCCGTGCGGTTCTCGATAACGCCGACAAAATCGGCTATCGCAGACTCTAAACTTTTTTTAAAAATAGTGATTTCTCCTTTTCTGTTTCATCCTGGTCAGGAGACAACCAACAGCGGAAAATTAACAACTGTGGGATGAGAACACAACTCATGGAGTTTCGAATTATGTTTGGACACATTAAGGACTTGATAGGTTCTTGACAATGAGGAGGTTCTCAGATAAACTGCATCGCGATAAAATCGCGGAGTGATAATATCGCATTAACAGTGGGATTTCTCCCGAATATAAAATAGGGTTTTATTGATTATCTTGATTCTCTTCGTCTGGCAGTTCATCGAGCAGGAGACAGAGAACGCGCTTTCCTATCCATGATTCCGGGACGTATATTCTACCGTTTTTGTAGGTCTTGCCATTGCTGCTCTTCGCTCGGAACTCGCCAACTCTATCAACTTCTTTCATATCATAGAATTTGGTATCTGTTGATTTTACCGAAAATATACCGTTCATGCATATTCTATACGCCGAGGTTGGTAATAAGCACTTGTCTAAGATTTAGATAATTATATATATTCATAGAACTAACTATATACTTGTCTAAGACTTGTCTTAGAATGATGGAAACATTTGGAGACCAAACCAAAATGACCGAACAAATTCAAACCTCGGAGGAGATCCGTGCGGAACTCCGCAGCATGAGAGAAGAACTTCGCCGCCTTGATGTCGCAATCATGGCGATTGAGTGCAGTATTGATGAACTCGAAACCAAACTGAGAGCGCAGGAGATGGGAAAACTCACAAGAAAGATTGTCCCGAACCAGAGCCGGATAATAGAGGTGCTGTAATGGCATCGGCTACCCTTGCGGACTACTTCGCAATGAAGGAAGAACAAACTGCAGCATCAGACTCCCGGGTTCTCAGGGCATACGAACTGCAGAACAAACTCGAAATGCTTGAACGTGAAATGAGAGCATACCAGGACGAGTATAAAGGTCTTTTAAGCGACCTTGGAGACTACCGAGACCAGAACTTCATCATCGTAGGAAAGACGCCTACAAGATGCCTTGACATGTCTCTATTGAAGGCGAATATGCCGAAGGTCTGGGAACGTGCGGAGCCATCGGACACATATCTTTTCAATGCTTTAGTAGTGAAATATGGCAGAGAGTACATTCTGGATCTCGTCAGGACACTCGATGAGGATGCCTTCAATGCAGCGAAGAAAATGACACTCGCCGAGTTCGATAAAATGACCGGAGATTCATCGGAGAAGAAAGAGTTCCGTGACATCGCATACCGGATAGAGAACAAGACCAACAAAAACACCAAGATTGAGTATATCGGTCAATCTGTGATGCGGTCAATCATCAGACAGAATGCACAGGAGGTTTTCTGAATGGAAATCCTCTGTCTTTCCTGCAAGCACGGTTCCCAGAGAAACATCTACTGCGACAGACTCCCAACGGGAAATATTGCAGTACTTGGAGTCAGATGTCAGGCAGCTTCGAACCCATGCGCATTAAGAGCAGTCCGGACGAAATGCGACAAACATGAGAGGGTTGAAGCATGACACAAGAAACCGCCACCGATCCGCTTGTAGCTGAATTGGTTCGAGATCCTGAATTTAGGAAGCTCGTCAAAGAGTTATTTGCAGAATTTGGACGCTCGGAAATGTCCGGGAAAACATTTGATTTCGGCGAGGGGGAATAAATCTATGAAAACCCTTATTTTTGATAATGTTGAAGATGCTTTCCGCTTCAAGTCAGAACTGATGCAGACAGGGACGAAAGAACCTATCATAGTATCTATGTCCGGTTGTGATGCAGGCACTCCGGCTAAGTTCTCGGTTACATACCAGGAGGATGAAGCATGACTCCGAGAGCTGCAGCGCCGACATTCACGGACGACACTATTCTACAAGCAGCAATAGCGGTTTCTGTTTCGGAAGATGGAACCCTTGTGACGTTTACAAGCACTGACATCCGCAGACACATTTTATCCGGAATGTGCAGGAGACTTGCATCGGATCAGAGAGCAAGCGGTCTGACAGGTTCCAGAGTGCAGGCGGTTCTCGCCAAGCACACCGACAAGTTCCAAGCGAACTATTCCGAAGGGACTGTTCGAAGAAGAATCCGCAACTATTCAAGAATTTACAACCCCCATCAATCTGCAGCATAACATCTGCAGAAATCAACCTCATCCTATTTTTTGACCTTTACAGAACGTTTTTAAGACATTATCTCTAATGTGGTAATATGATTGCATGTCCTGACGCAGACCGTCTCAAAATCGCGCTATTCATGGCATCGGGAGATAGTTTTCTGGTTGGAAAAGTGCAAAAAAGTATATACATTAGGGAGGTACATTTTTGAAGAAAATATTCTTTATGACCGATGACGAGCAGATAAATGATATTGATGTTTCCGCAGAAGAGTTGACTGATTTGGCTTTTGGCATGTTCACCATATTTGTTGAGCAGTCACTTTCTTCGGAAGGAAAACAGCTCTATTCGGAAATTGAGACTACAGATGATATGCTTCCACGTCTCGAATCATTCATAAGCAAATTCTCTGAAGAATATCCGATGCTTGCTGTTCCTTTGGAGATGTTTGGTTCAGCAGAAGATATACTTGCCTTCTATCAATGTGGAGAAGCGATTCTCCCAACAAGAACTAGACATACGTATTGGATTCAGCAGGCAAAACCGGGTGTTGCACATGATGCTTGCGGAGCTGAGGAAGCAGGAAAATGGCTTATCTTCCTTCCACCTACAGAAGCAGATGAAGCTTGGATAAAAATTCGGGATGCAACGGTCGCAGGGCGTCTTGGTATCGGTGCAAAAGTCAGTACTGCACGCGAAAACGAAGATTCTCGCGATGATCGGAAAGTCATCTATGTCTTCACAGCAAACTGGGAGGATGAGTCGGATGTCATGCGTGTTCGTGAAGAATTGAAAAATCTTGGATTCACGGACCGTATCGGATACAAACGCAATCTCGATACCTATGCCGGAGAATACCGAGAAAAAGGAAAACGGGTAACATATTACTCCGTTTGAAAAAAGTAATTATTTTTTATTTGTGTGGAAGCGGTCTTTCCACCGCTATTCCCAGAATGTCTTTTGCACCGTTGAAAATGTCTCTTGCTGCAAGCGCCATCCCGGTTGCAGCTGCCCACTCATCAAAGACTGCGACGGGTTTCTGTAGCAATGCTGAGATTTCTTCTGCAAGTTCCGGTGCCAGACTGCCTGCAAGGGCAATGGATGCTTCTGGTGCCAGGAGACGAAGCGATGCGCATTCCATGGCTGCCCACATGGCAACAGTTGGGTTATGATACTTCTCTTCCAGGTGATAGGAAACACCGGCAGTGGTGAATGCCTCGTTTGCCGTCAGCTCGCCGTTGTCGATTTTTCGGATGGCTTCAACATCGAGAGCCCCGTGGCGGGTTCCTGGAGCAAATACGCAGGCATCGAAAGCTCCAATCACTTTGTTTTTAGCTACCAGAAGCGAGACTGTGTTTGAACTGATATCGGATACAATGAACGTATCCTCGTTCAGTTTCTGTTTCACCATGTAGGCAATGCCAAGTTTTTCCGGGCTTGTTTGATGGGAATAAATTTTAAAACGCGGATCGGTATCGGAACCGCGGTGGATTCCAGGGAAGGCTACTGCAGGAATATCCGATGCGGCAATCGTATCAAAGATCTTTGTGCCTCCACCGATATGTTTTCCTGCTCCGGCTTGAGTAATTACTCCGCGGTTCTTAAGTGATTTCACGTTGGTTATTTTTGTGAAGTTGTCTCCCATGGAATAACTGAATGCAATTCCTTCAATTTCTTTCAGGGGACAAAGTTTTTCAAGATCTTTCAGTTCAAAGTCAAGTGCTTTTTCTCTGGCAATCTTGAAGTGTTCTCCAGCATCTGTTGAAAACCGAAGTGATGTTGTTCCATGGTCAATCCCGATGAACATAGAAGATATTTATGTGCCTCAATCCTATAATAGTTCAATGGAAGACGAGAGTCATTACGCTATTCTTGGGGTGGATTCAGCAGCATCAGCTGAAGAAATCAAGAAGGCATATGTGGCACTGGTAAAACAGTACCACCCGGATCATGCCGGCGACGATGAAGACAAAAAAGAAGAATATAACGAACGTCTTCTCAAAATCATGACATCCTACGATGTTCTCTCCAATCCCGAAACCCGTGCGGCATATGATGAGGAAATCCGCACGAAAAAAGCGGGAGGGGTTGTTCTGGAATCCGATACCCCTCGTGGGAAGAAATTATCAGGAATGGCTAAAAAGACTGGGGATATTGAGACAGATTATCCAATTTCAATGGCGATTGCTGCTTACGGGAAAGGAAAAATACCGATGCGTGTCGCTGGAGAACATGTCGTGATTAAAGTCTATCCGGGCGTCCGCAGATACCGTGTTGAAGGAAAAGGTGTCCCTTCTGAAAGTGGTAAGAAACGAGGAGATCTCTATGTCAACCTAAAAGTTATTCCCGAGGAGGGCTGGGAGCTCGACGGTGACAATCTGATTCATACCCTGAAGATTCCGGCAAAAATTGCAGAACGTGGCGGTCAGGTTCCACTGGAGTTACTGATTAATAAAACTATAAAAGTTACCATTCCGCCGAACACCAAAACCGGTGACCGCATTATCCCGCCTGAGTGCAAGTGTCTCGGCGTGATGTCGCCGAAGAAGAAAGGAAGTCTGATAATTGTAGTTGATGTCACCGAAAGTAAAGGACTTTTCGGCGGATTATTTCATAAAAAATAGATTGGGATTTAGGTCCCGTGGTTCCAGCTGTTCATATATTCAATCTGTTCCGGTGTCAGCTCATCAACGCTTGCACCGACAGATTCCAGTTTCAGCCGTGCGATGAATTCATCAATGTCGGTCGGCACTTCATGTACACCGGCTTTGAGATTCTTTCCGTTTTTAACCATGTATTCAACCGATAATGCTTGAACTGCAAAACTCAAATCCATAACCTCAATTGGGTGGCCCATACCTTTTGGGGTAGAAAGGTTGACAAGTCTTCCTTCCGCAAGAACATGGATTTTCTTTCCATTGATGATGTAGGTATCGATACCGTCGCGGTGATCGGTTTCGGTTGCGTGTTCTTCAAGCCATGGTATGGTGATTTCATTGTTGAAGTGTCCGGAGTTACAGAGCAGCGCACCATCTTTTAAGAGTGGGAAGTGTTCTCCGGTGATGATGGAGCAGTTTCCAGTGGTGGTGATAAAGAGATCGCCAATTGGAGCTGCTTCTGCCATCTTCAGAACATCGAATCCATCGAAATGTGCTTGGAGTGCTTTTCTTGGATCGACTTCCGTAACAATGACGCGGGCTCCGAGTGCACGTGCCTTGGTTGCCACTCCTCTTCCGCAGTATCCGTATCCAGCAACAACGACATGTTTTCCTGCAACGAGGCAGTTTGTTGTCAGCATGATGGAAGCAAGTGCACTTTCACCGGTTCCATGCACATTATCAAAATAATGTTTCATCGGGGTGTCATTGACATCAATAACTGGGAACTCAAGTTTTCCTTCCGCCTCCATTGCAATCAGCCGGTGGATACCCGTCGTGGTCTCTTCACAGGCTCCGATAAGGGTGTCCATTGCATCGCGGCGTACCGTGTGAACACGGTTGATTAAATCCATCCCGTCATCAATTGTAACGGTTGGTTTGATATCCAGGACTTTGTCTATTGCATCATAGTATTCTTCCGTAGTGCATCCGCGCTTTGCATAACAGGGAATTCCGCTGAGACGGAGTGCTTCTGCAACATCGTCCTGAGTGGATAATGGGTTGCAACCGGTAATCGATACTTCCGCCCCTCCCGCTGCAAGGGTGCGGACCAGACATGCGGTCTTAGCTTCAACGTGGAGTGCCATGCCAACTCTGTGTCCGGCAAGCGGTTTTTCCTTTTCGAAACGCTTGCGGATTGCCTGAAGAACCGGCATATACTGTGATGCCCACTGAATCTTCTGTTCTCCTGTGTGAACCATAGTGCTTACTCTATTTGTATTGAGCACTAAAAGAGATTCCTTCTAGGTTGGGGTATCTTTCTTTCGGAAATGTGATTAAATGAGGAAGACAATTTAGGGTAAATAATATTGTTGACGCTGTATGTAAGAAGTGGGCGCGTATAATTATATGTTCAGAGAAAACGGCCATGGATTTTACCGTTGTTTTCATTTTTTTTAAATCCCAACCCACGCTTATTTTTAACTTATTTCTCGAAATAAACCTCAATTTTGCCGTTATTTTACCGTCGTTTTTACCGTTACGGCAGTAAAATTTTGACAGGAGAATATGTACGGTATCTCAATGGGTTGATTATATTTGACTTCATATTTCATGGCGATGTATTGAACTTCTTGTCTTATACGCTTTCCCGGGGTGATGCATATGATGCATGGGAAATAAGAATACCGAACACCGTTTCGGCAGTATATCCGATAAAGAAAGTGTAAACTCCAAAATTTAGGCACAGATTCCAAATTAAACCAATATTTAAGATTAATAATAAAAAAGAAAAACTGTGCTGACATGTTCTTCTGTTGAGTTGGAAGGTATTATATTTGTGATAATTCAAAAGACGCATCTGTCCACTCTATGAACATTTTCGTGCTGCAGTTCCTACAGCGATGCAGTTTCAAAAGAGATGAGTGAGGAAATCTTAGTTTCCTTTCTGCTGGAGATAGACGTAGTCGATTTTATTGAGTTTTGTTCTCGGCATCTCGTCAAGAATCGAAATCTTCTTAGGAATACTCCAGCGGTTCAGATGCTCCTCTGCATATTTCCGGATTTCGACAACCGCTTCCTCTAGATTCATGGTCGGGTCGTTTAAGGTTACGAAGAGTTTGATTCTCTCATCCGTTTTCCATGGCATACCAACTGCACAGACTTCCTTGATAAGTGGGCAACTACCCATTGAGGTTTCCACCATTGTTGGATAGACATTGAATCCATTCACCTTAATCATACGCTTGTAGCGTGAGCGGAAGATAATATATCCACTTTCTGAATCAATGGTGACTAAATCTCCGGTGTGGAGCCAGGTTAGGCCATCTTCATGTATCTTCATGACTTCGGCGGTTGCTTCTTCGTTGTTTAGGTACCCTTTCATGAGACCAGGGCAGCGCAGACAGAGTTCTCCTTCTTCCGTATTTGGGATGACAGTTGTCGTGCCCGGTTCAACAAGACAAATCTGTGTTTTCGGCAGAGGTTTTCCGACACATCCTTCTGGAAGCGTATCGTAGACGGAATCAGTTAGAACACAGCATCCGCAGGACTCGGTCAATCCGTATCCTGGCAGGAATTTGACGCTCATAAATTCATTGTATTTGGCAGCAAGTTCTGGAGCAACTCTATCTCCACCCGATGCAATGTAGGAGATAAAAGATACATCCTCATGTCTGAGGTATGGATACATGCGTTCAAACATCGGCGGCACCGCCGGAACAGTGTCTACTCTTTCTTTCAGGATAATGTTGGCGCACTGTTTAGCATCGAACTCAGGCATGAGAATCAGACGCATTCCTCCGCAAAGCGGTTGGTGGATAACCATACAGAAGCCGAAGGCATGGAAGACCGGAAGGAAGGATAGAAATGCCATTCCTATGTGTGGGCGGTCATTGAACTTCAGTAGCATCATGTCGGTTGAACTTGCATTGATAGCATAGTTCGAAAGCATAACTCCTTTGGAGACGCCAGTCGTACCTCCAGTATACATAATTGCCGCTGTGTCCTCCGGTTTTACTGTATCTTCCGGAAGTTCTCCTCCATGTTTGATGAAGTTCTTTCCACTCTTCAAAACTGCAGTCCATTCAACAGCATTGGATGCTTTCTTCGCTTCGCGGTATTTCAGGAGTTTGAACCCGATACGCATTGCCTTTCCTTTTATGTTGGTCGGGAAGAAGGTAGGAATTCTGCAGCGGATAACTTTTGCACCGAGACCTTCACAGATACCCTCGTTTCCTTCGAAGGCCATGATGAATCTGCTTCCGGTTAAGTGAATGGCGTGTTCGAGTTCTGTTCTGGTGGATAACGGGTGTACCAGATTGCAGATTGCTCCGATGCGGTTTACCGAGTAAACTGCCATAACACACTGGGGAATGTTCGGCAAGAAGATGGTTACGTAGTCACCTTTCTTTACACCTTGAATAACCAGTCCTGCTGCAATGGCATCAACATCCTCCATGAATTCACCATAGGTGATTCTCCTGTCAAAGTACCAGATAGCTTCACCCTTGGTCGTTGCATGACGGGCTCCGTAACTGACAATGGAATACAGCGAACGTAAATCATCCTGTGTAAAGTCATATTTTGTGACTGATGGGTCTCTATATGTCTTTCCACTCATATTTTCATCTCTTTCTATGGATAATATATCTATACAGGTCAGTTTCAGCAGGGTATATATCCTGTGGTTAATTAGATGAAATAATTCGTTAAATGACGTACTACAAAAAAACAAGAAATTAGAGTTTTGTTACAATGGTAACAATATCTCCATCAGCGACCACATGTTGCAGACCGACTTTTGCCGCATCGTGTTTGACCGATGGACCCCAGATTTTTGCATAGCGGAACTGGTCGACAAAGTCACGGTGGAGACGAGTACAGATGTCTTCAATCTTCGTTCCTTTGCGCATAATCATCGGTTCCTCCATATCTGCTTCATGTCCATAAGGTTTCAGATAAATTCTGACGAAACCGAGGTGATCGTAGATGGCATCCTGCAGTTTATCGATGTTGTAACTTGCATGAGCCGATATCATAATCGGATCGACACCATACTTTTCCCGCATGTGCTCTTCGACCTCTTTTCTCTGTTCCGGAGTGATGAGATCAACCTTGTTGACAGCGATAAATGCTGGAATGTACATGCGGTTGCCCATCATTGCATCAACGATGTCGTCCTGCGTGATGTCTTTTCCTCTGCAGAGCACATCTGCATTCATGATTTTGTTTTCCGCGAGAATTGCACGGACTTCCTCGATATTGACTCTCGATGCTCCGACAGTGTGGAGGTGCACCCCTCCTGATGTGGTTTTCTTGATGGTAATGTCCGGTTTGGGCTTGTTGATACGGATTCCTGCATCATATAGTTCCCGCATCAGAACGTCAACATGGACGCTGTTGAAAACATCTCCAAGGATAACGATAAGGTCTGCTGTTCTAACGACTGCAATTACTTCTTTTCCACGTCCTTTACCCATTGCTGCACCGGCAATCAAACCAGGGATATCCAGAATCTGGATTTTCGCACCCTTATATTCCATCAGACCCGGGACGACGGTGAGCGTGGTGAATGCATAGGCTCCAGTTTCACTTTCAGCACCGGTCAGGCGGTTTAGTAGAGTTGACTTACCGACGGATGGGAATCCAACGAGAACTATGGTTCCGTCGCCGCTTTTCTTTACAGCATATCCTTCCCCGCCACCGACCGATTTCATTGCCCGCTGGACGGCTTCGTCCTTAATTCGTGCCAGTTTCGCCTTTAATCTTCCGATGTGCTGTGAGGTCGCCTTATTGTATTTTGTTGTGCGGAGTTCTTCCTCAATTGCACGTATCTCGTCGTCCAAACCCATGTGTCTATACCTATTGGTTATGGAAGTAAATAAATCTCTACGCCAAACTCCGTCAGATATAAATACTGACGATTCTAATCTATTTACGCACTTGTGCTGATATAGTGTAGTGGCCAATCATGCCGGCCTCTCACGCCGGCTACTGGGGTTCGAATCCCCATATCAGCACTCTTGTTTTGTGGAGCGAGGTGGGGTAGTCAGGAGATCCCGTCGGGCTCATAACCCGAAGACCAATAGTTCAAATCTATTCCTCGCTACTTCTTTTACTGAATTTTTCAAAATAAAATAACCCAATTATCAAAAAAGTTAGTTTATCCCTTTCAGATTGATTCCACCTTTATGCAGTGCTATCCATGCAGCTATGGACACAACTGCTGCAATCAAAACACATGTGCCGAGACCGAAAATATGCGATGGCCAGGGGAGGGTTGCAGCGAACATTCCCAGGCATCCAAGGAAGGTCAGGGCGAAGTTGAATACGGAAGATATGGAACCAGTATCTCCATCCCGTTGTTTCATAAGGATTCCTAGACTAAATGGACGTGAACCGATTGCGGCAATTGATGTTGGTATGAAACAAAGTAGACAGACGAGAGGATTCAAACTGCCAATACCCATCAGCAAAAGACCGCTGGTGGTCCCAAGGGCAATAATGGCTGTAGCGACCATTGTCTTTCTGATTTTTCCAGAAAGTTTCTGGACGATTATCATCCCTAGGGTTCCGGAGACAGAGTTTGCTACTAGGAATAGACTGTACTGTATTTCAATAAGCCCGAAGTCTCCCTCAAATATATAGGAGGAAATCGCGAGAAAACTCATGAATGGGAAGAACCAGATGCCCATCGATATTAGGAATAGGGTGAATTTTCTATCCTTCAAAACGGAGAAAAGATGACCGACTACCTTTGGAATGCTTTCGTTCAGTTTTTCATTTTCCGGTAGACTCTCATTCATGAAGACTGCAATAACAAGGGCAATGATGGTGACAAGACCCGGGAATACTAGTGTGGATTGCCAGTTTACCGCTTTGATTAAGAAGGCACCGAGAATCGGTGCAATCAGAGGTCCAAGAACAGTGAATGCCGCAGTTAGCGTCAGCACTCTATCTCGAATCTTTTCTGCAAAGCAGTCTTTAATCAGCGCAGTTGAGATAACAATGAATCCGCCGACTCCTACTCCTTGGAATAGGCGGAGAACAATGAATGTTTCCACATTCGGTACAATCCAGCAGAGAATACTGGAGATGGTATAAACGATAAGACTGCCAATCAAAATCGGTTTTCTTCCAATCTTATCGCTCAGAGGTCCCATGAAAGCTATGGCAACTGCTTGTGCGAGCAGGAATCCGTAGAGCGTGATGTTGAGAATAGCTTCATTTGTTTCGAAGTACTGAACAATTTCCGGAAGTCCCGGGAGATACATGTCGGTAGAAAGTGGTCCGATTACTGAGAGAAGCGTAACCTGGAGAATAATTAGCCAGGGGGGAAAGTATCTTTTGCGTGCCATGGCGCTGTGGTATTCCAGTTGGCGTTTTCTGGATTTAATTCTTGGTTTTCCAACATATGACAAGAGTAAATATATCATTCAAACACCAAATGAATATACACATGTTGTACGATGCAGGACTGATTTTTGAAGGAGGTGGCATGCGAGGGGCCTATACGGCAGGTGTTATCGACGCTCTTATTGAAGAGGATATCGAGTTTACCAACGTCTATGGTGTTTCATCCGGAGCATGTCATGCGACTACATATCTGTCCAAACAGTTTGGTCGTGCACGCCGTATTATCGTGGATTACGCCTATGATAATCGGTTCTTTAGTTTCCTCAATCTCCTGAGAACTGGGAATGCATTCGGCATAAAATTCCTGTTCCAGACGCTTCCGCATGATTTGGATCCCTATGACTATACGACAGCGTATGCAAATCCCGCAAAATTCTACGTGGGGGCAATCAATATCCGCACCGGAGAAACAGAATATCTTCTGATTAAAGATGTCGATGCCGAATGGAGAAAGATTGCAGCAACAATGGCTCTCCCAATAATCTCCCGAACGGTAAAGATTGATGGAAAGCGGTATCTTGATGGCGGTATCTCGGACTCGCTCCCCCTTCAGAGATCAATCGATGACGGTAATAAAAAGACGGTGCTGATTCTGACGCAGGATAGTACCTATCGTAAACCAGTCAACAAACTGGTTCCTTTAATTGCTATATGGTACTGTTTCTTTCCGAAACTTGTAAAAAAAGTTGCTACTCGACACATCAGATACAATAAGGAACTTGAACAGATTGAAAAGGAGCAGATTGCTGGGACTGTCTTTGTCATACGTCCGAAGAAACCGGTAAATATCGGTCGCTTGGAGAAAAACAAGAGAAAGACACAGAATTTGTATGAAGACGGCTATAAAGACGGAAAGGAACTCATCCCGCAACTACGTGAGTTCATGAGGAACTAATGACACTCTCCCGGAGAATCATTCCTTGTCTTGATTTGAAAGACGGTCGCGTAGTGAAAGGAGTCAATTTTGAAGGCCTCCGTGATGCAGGAGATCCCGTTGAACTCGCCGCCCGATATAATAAACAAGGTGCGGATGAAGTTGTTTTCCTGGATATCTCTGCATCAAAGGAAGGTCGTTCTGCTATGGTCGATGTTATTGGACGTGCCGCAGACCAGCTGTTTCTCCCTCTTACGGTCGGTGGAGGTCTCCGTACAGTTGACGACATCAGAACGATGCTTCGTGCAGGAGCGGACAAAGTATCCCTGAACACATCTGCAGTGAAAACACCAGATCTCATAACGGATGGGTCACGTCTATTCGGTAATCAGTGTATTGTTCTTGCCGAAGATGTTCGCAGGAATTATGAGATTCGCGATGGTGTTACGGTTTTACAGGAAAACGGGCGTGAGTTCTGGTACGAAGTTGTAATTTACGGAGGGGGTACAGGAACAGGAAAGGATGCCGTTTTGTGGGCACAGGATGCTGTAGCCCGCGGTGCAGGAGAAATTCTTCTAACATCCATGGAAACCGATGGCGTGAAATCCGGATTTGATTTGACCATCACGGCAGCGATATCCGATGCAGTTGATGTGCCTGTCATCGCCTCTGGTGGTGTTGGATCTCTGGTTGATTTTTACGACGGGTTCACGAAAGGGAAAGCAGATGCCTGTCTTGCAGCATCTGTCTTCCATTACGGAGAAATGACCATACATCAGGTCAAGGAATATCTCCATGAACGGGGCATTCCAGTCCGATTATAAGACTCGTGGCCCGCGGTGGGCAGGGAGTGTAATGCTGCCGAATCTTACTCCCGGTTCGCGGGTTCTTGAAACCGGTTGCGGTAATGGAAAAACCTTGTCTGTATTCAGGGATGTTACCGTTCTAGGAATTGATATTTCATCCGAAGCGGTGCGTCTTGCTGGTCCGGAAATAGCAGTTTGTGGTGACATCAGACAACTCCCATTCCACGATTCTTCTTTTGATTATGTTTTTTCTTGGCATGTTCTTGGTCATCTGAAACGGGAGGATCGAATGAAAGCGGCACAAGAACTTCTTCGTGTTACTCGGAAAGGAGGTTCTGTCTTCTTCAAGGGATTTTCTGTCAATGATTTCCGCTATGGAAAAGGAGAACTGGTGGAAGATCAGTCTTATCTTCGGGGAGATGGCATTATGACTCATTACTTCACGGAGAACGAGCTCTTTGATTTGTTCGGTGAGGGTGAAGTATCTCAGCACTCATGGGTGATGAGAATCCGCGGTGTTTCGTATATTCGTTCAGAATTGATTGGTGTTTATTCTGTTTGATAGGATGACCCCAGTTCCCAGAACAGGAACCCTGTGACAAAATCCATATTTTCACCGGACCAATACATAGATATGACCTATACGTCTGCAGAACTTCTCAGTCATCTCAAATACTCTCATCACGGTCTGATTCCAGTTGTTGTTCAGGATGCTGGAAACAAGGATATTCTTATGTTTGCCTATGCAAACGAAGAAGCAGTTAAACTGACTGTTTCAACTGGTTTTGCGCATTATTTTAGCCGTTCCCGGGGAAAACTCTGGAAAAAAGGTGAGGAATCCGGACATTTGCAGAAAATCGTCGATATCAGAGTTGACTGCGATGCAGATGTCATTTTGTACCTTGTTGAACAGGAAGGATGTGCCTGCCATGAAGGATTCCGCAGTTGCTTCTTCCGCGATCTTGACGGCAATATAATTATGAAACAGATGAAAGATCCAAAGGAGATTTATCGGTAAAAATATCAGGGATTTCCCCACCAAAAATACGTTAATTTCTCTTCTCTTTTTTCGACCCTAAGCGCATTTATATCCAATGGACACTCCATAATATAGATGAATAAAAATATGAAAATAGTACCCGATACGAGCGTCGTAATAGATGGTCGCGTCACCGCCCTTGTCGAAAAAGGCGGAGAATATGAAAACGCGACAATAATAATCCCAGAAGCCGTTTTTGCCGAACTTGAAGCACAGGCAAATCAGGGAAGAGAAATAGGTTTTTCCGGTCTTGCCGAACTGCAGAAATTAACACTTCTTGCTAAAGATGGAAAAATCCAGCTACAATATGTGGGTGAACGCCCGAAACTTGATCAGGTAAAGCTAGCCGGGGGAGGAGAAATTGACTCTATGATTCGTGCTGTTGCAATCGAACACCAGGCAACCTTCCTTACAAGCGATTATGTTCAATCGGAAGTCGCTAAAGCAAAAGGCATTGATGTCATTTTCCTGAAATCAGAGACATCAACCACTTTTGCACCACTTTTGATTGATGAGTTCTTTGATGAAAATACATTTGCTGTCTATCTCAAGGAGCGTGTCGCACCGTACGCACGCAAAGGAACCATCAAGGAATCCAAGCTGGTCAATATTAGAGATGCACCCTGTACGGAACATGAACTTCGTGCTATTTCCCAGGAATGCCTAGAGCGTGCTAAACGTCACCCGGATGGTTTTGTTGAAGTCGAACTTCCAGGAGTCACGGTTTCTCAGATAGGTTCTATGCGGATTACTACGACTAGACCGCCATTTTCTGATGGTATCGAAGTTACAATTGTCCGTCCCACACGTGAAGTTTCCTTTGAATCCTACAATTTTGCAGCTGCACTTAAAGACCGGCTGAAAGAATCCAGCGGTATGCTAGTTGTCGGAACTCCTGGTTCCGGAAAATCCACGCTGGAACAAAATATCGCAACCTATCTCTCTTCCGAGAACTATATCGTCAAGACGATTGAATCTCCGCGTGATTTGATGGTTGCCGACCGTATTACCCAATATACTTCACTTGACGGTAGCATTTCCGCAGCAGGCGAGGTTCTGACGCTCCTTCGCCCTGACTATGTGATTTTTGATGAAATGCGCAGAAGTGAAGAACTTGCAGTATATGCTGATCTCCGTCTTTCCGGCATCAAAGTTGTTGGAGGTTTGCATGCAAAGTCTGCTCTTGATGCATTAATTCGACTCGCAAGTTTAGTGGATTTGAATCTCATCCCGCAGATTGTTACCACTATGGTCTTTGTAAAGACGGGCGATATTTCAGAAATATACAATGTTTCCATCGGGTTCAGCGTTCCAAAAGCGCTCGAGCAGATTGGTGATCCCCAGATTCGCCCTGTTGTCCGTCTCACCAATATCATTACCACCGAGATTGTTGCAGAAGCTTTCCGCTACGAAGGCGAAGTTATGGTAACGCCAGCATCAGGTCTTCCGGAAGCTCCAAAGATTAAAACTGTCGAGTCTATCAAAGCAGAGGCTGTAAAAGCAGCACCTGTTCCGGTATCAGCACCGGTTGTGGAGGAAACCATCGAAGAAGAGTATGCCTCAGAAGAAGAAGCCTACGATTATGATCGTCAGGCACCGGCAGTGCACTCTATGCCTACCTATGAAGTAACTTCCGATAACCCTGCTTGGGTTGTTCTGGAAAAGGAAATCCAGAATGAAATCAGTCGCTTCACCGAGGGTGAAATAGTTGTCCGCGTAATTTCCGATACGAAGGCAGCTGTCTATATCGAAGATAATGATGTTCCAGCGGCGATTGGAAAAGCTGGCAAGAACATTGCAGCTGTTGTCAGTAAGGTTGGCGTTGGAATCGATGTCCGTCCGCTATCAGACCTTCCAGGGAGGGAGGCCCTATTTGATGACGTCCCGGTTTCCACACCGGCACAGGGTGCACCGGGATTCCAGATTAGAAACGAGAAAAAACAGATTTCCATCATCTGTCCGGAACACACCGGTAAGATTGTCGACTTGTTCTCCGGAAAGGAATACCTTTTCACAGCAACGGTTGACAACCGCGGGGAAATCCATCTCGCACGCAATTCGAGCATCGCACTGGAAATGGTTCGCCGCTATGGAGCTGGCGAAGATCTGAAACTCCGTCCGGTGGACTAAATAAAATAGGTGAAATATGACTGAAAATCTTGTAATGAGTGAAATTGAACCTGAAATCCGTGAAAACTGGATTCCGCAGTTTGAATCGAATCCGAATCCGGATAAAGAAAAGATGTATGTGAACGTTGCATTCCCGTATCCTTCCGGCGCAATGCACGTTGGTCACGGAAGAACCTACATCATCCCTGATGTTGTTGCTCGGTTCTGGAGAATGAGAGGAAAGCAGGTCCTCTTCCCTATGGCATTCCACGTTACCGGTGCACCAGTTTTAGGTATTGCAAAACGTATTGCCAAGAAAGATGAAAAGACCCTGAAACTCTACGGCGGACTCTACCGTGTTCCAGCAGAGACTCTGGAGAAATTCACTGATCCAATTACCATCGTCAACTACTTTGCAGATGAATACCAGCGTGTCATGCAGCAGCTCGGTCTCTCTATTGATTGGAGACGCAGATTCACCACTATCATCCCCCAATACAGCAAATTCATCGAATGGCAGTATACCCATGTATACGGTCAGGGTAAAGTCCAGAAGGGAGAATATCCAGTCCGCTACTGTCCAAACTGTGACCAACCAGTCGGTGATCATGATTTACTGGAAGGCGATTCTGCTGAAATCATGCACTATGTCTTTGTACTCTTCCAATTCGGCGAGTTCCAGATTCCATGTGCAACCCTCCGTCCAGAAACTATCTTCGGTGTTACCAACCTTTGGGCCAATCCGGAAACTGAATACCTGAAAGCAGAAGTTGACGGAAGAAAGTGGATTATTTCCAGGGACGCTGCAACGAAACTCGAGATGCAGAAACACACTGTCAAGGAATTGGGAACCATTAAGGGAACCGAACTTATTGACCAGAAGGCCAAGAATCCATATACTGGTGCTGATGTTGCTATTCTTCCGGCATCTTTCGTAGATCCGGATATGGGTTCTGGTCTTGTCATGAGTGTCCCAGCACATGCACCTTTTGACTACATTGCACTCCGCGACCTTCAACAGCAGGGAAAGTACACCGACATCAAACCGATTACCCTTGTCACAGTTCCGAACTACGGAGCAGTCCCAGCTCAGGATATTGTTGAGAAAAACAAGATTCCAAACCAGGATGATCCGAGAATGGATGAACTCACGCAGGAACTCTACACCGCTGAATTCTCCAAAGGAAAACTCAATGAATCATGCGGTCCACACGCTGGAAAGAGTGTCCGCCAGGCACGCGAGGACGTAACTCAGGAATTCTTGGAAAACTATGGTTCTATCATGTTCCACGAGATGAGCCAGAAACGTGTCATCTGTCGTTGCGGAAACCGTGTCTATGTTAAGATTCTTGATGATCAGTGGTTCATCAACTACGGAGATCAGGAATGGAAACAGCAGCTTCATGAAGAACTTCCGAAGATTGAATTGGTTCCGCCGGAGGTTCGTGCTGAATTCGAGCGTACGGTTGACTGGCTCCGCGAGTGGCCGTGCTCCCGCCGTGTCGGTCTGGGAACTCATGTCCCATGGGACCCGAAGTGGCTCTTCGAACCGCTCTCCGACTCGACTATCTACATGGCATATTACACCATCTCCCACAAGATTGTCAAGATTGCACCGGAAAAGCTGACCCCTGCTGTCTTCGACTACATCTTCTTGGGACAGGGTAACCCTGCTGAACTTCCAGTCGACGAAGAAACCCTGAAAGATCTCCGCGCTGAATTCCTCTACTGGTATCCATACGATTATCGCTTCAGTGCAAAAGATCTCATCTCAAACCACCTGACCTTCCAGTTGTTCCATCACAAAGCAATCTTCCCAGAGAATCTCCAGCCAAAAGGAATGGTCGTCTTCGGAATGGGTCTCCTGAACGGTATGAAGATGTCCTCATCCAAAGGAAACGTCTTCCTGCTTGAAGATGCGGCAAACGAATTCGGTGCTGATACTGTCCGTATGTTCCTCGTCGGTTCCGCAGAACCGTGGCAGGATTTCGACTGGAGAAACGAGCTGGTATTATCGGTCAAGAAACAGATTGAACGCATGTGGCAGCTTGTCCTTGATGCAGAATCCGCAGAGGGAGTCACCCCGATTGATTCCTGGCTTGAATCCCGCATGCAGCAGAGAATTTCTGCAGCAACCAAATGCCTTGAAAACTTCCAGACTAGACAGGCATTACAGGAGGCCTACAACGGTGTTGTTTCTGATCTTGCCTGGTATCGCAAGCGTCTGTCCAACGGAACTCCTGGCACTATCTTGAAAGACATCATGTCTCAGTGGGTCCGCTTGATGGCTCCGGTTATTCCATACACTGCTGAAGCACTCTGGAAAAAGACCGGTCACGAAGGTCTTGCTTCCTATGCATCCTGGCCGGTTGCAGATGAGTCCAAGATTAACCGTACCGTTGAGGTTTCTGAGGAACTGCTCCAGAGAACACTTGAGGATATTCAGTCCATCTTGAAACTTGTCCAGATTCAGCCGAAGAAGATTACTCTCTTCCTCTCTCCGGAATGGAAGAAGGATGTCTTCAAGCTGGTTGCAACAGCAGAAGACAAGAGAAATGTCATGAAGACTGTCATGGCAAACGAAACACTCCGTGCAAAAGGAAAGGCAGCATCCGATGCAGCAGTGCAGACCGTAAAACTTGTACATTCTCTCTCCCCGTCTCTGGTTTCTGCCATTGCAGAGGAAGGTGTTGATGAACTTTCCATCTTCACTGCAGCAAAAGCATTCCTTGAGAAAGAATCTGGTCTCACTGTAGAAATTATTGAAGCTGAAACCAGCGAACATCCGAAGGCAAAGTCGGCACTTCCGTTCAAGCCGGCAATTGTCGTCGAATAAATTTTCTTTTTTTCATTCCTCACTTCTGGAACATATTAGAATTTTTGGAAAAATTGTTCAAAAAAGATTGGTTCTTGTCCCAAGTAGGGACGTTCAGCATAGCACTCTTTTCAGAGTTCCTGTTTTTTGTAACAGATTATCTCCAGGACGCCGTTTGTCAGATGAGTTTCCGTTTTTGCTGGGTCAATGTTGATAAGGGGGACTTCTGCAGTGTATTCGTGGTTATTGCCTGTGATAAGTCTTAGTTTTCCTTCCGGATATTCAAGAGTGTATTTGTCACCACTATCTCCAGGAAGTTCAGTCTGGATTGTATAGTGGGTATTTTCATTCAGAACTTCCAGTGTCAGCTTCTTTGGTTTTCCGGCTGTTGGCATTTTCTTCGGCACACCGTTGCCACTGACAATAAATTTGACGCCGACAATAGACGGCATTTCAGCGTTGTCACCTTGCCCAAGGTTTCCGTGCATTAACTTCTGAATCAGGTCAAGAAGTTCTTTGGGCATATCATCTGGTAAATCCGGCATAGTGGTTTTCTCTTAAAACTGAAGAGTGATGTCTTCAGTTCTCTTTGCTATTAAGTATCTCTTTGATTCTGCTAAAGTCTTTCTGATGCGCCATGAGAAGCGACCCGAGCTCTTTAACCTCTGTTCCCGCCTCTTCTCCGGATAATTCTGCTGCTTCAACCACAGAAAGCGCCTTTTCGAGAAGATTTCTCTCGTCTTCGTTGAAGCGGTACTGCCAGGAGCTGCGTTCCGCATTGCGTCTTCCTGCTGTGTCAAGCGAAGGGCGCACACGTTTCAGCGCGGTGTCGAAATGATGCTTGAAGATTTTCACACTTCTTACGGCAAGCTTAATCTCTTCCGTGTCGCGGCCGGCCATTGTGCCGATGAACTCTCGTATTGCCGTCATTTTTGCTTCACGGACCAGTGCTTCAAGGTCCGCTCCGACAAATCCTTCGGTTGCCGATACTAGTTTTTCAACATCAACATCTTCGGAAATCATCTCTTTGACGCCTTTCAAATAGACTTCAAGAATCTGCTTTCTCCCTTCTGCATCCGGTGGCGGAACAAAGATGTGTTGCTCAAGTCTTCCTGGACGCATGAGGGCAGGATCAATCATGTCCGGTCTATTTGTTGCTCCGATGATTATAACATTTTTGAGTTCTTCAAGTCCGTCCAGTTCAGTCAGGAATTGTGAGACAACACTCTCTGTTACATGGGATGAACCTTCATAACTTCCGCGTTTCGGGACCAGAGAGTCGATTTCATCGAAGAAGATGATGGTCGGGGATGCCAGACGCGCTTTCCGGAAAATCTCCCGAACACCTTTCTCTGATTCACCGACCCACTTGGACATCAATTCCGGTCCTTTGACAGATATGAAGTTGCATTCGGATTCGTTGGCAACGGCTTTTGCAAGCAGGGTCTTTCCGGTCCCTGGCGGTCCGAACATAAGGAATCCTTTCGGAGACTTCGTTGCAAACTGCTTGTAGACATCACTGTATTTTATCGGCCATTCTACAGCCTGCTGCAGTTCTTCCTTGACTGCGTCAAGTCCTCCAACATCCGACCAGTGAACATCTGGAACTTCAACCAGAACTTCACGCATAGCCGACGGCTGAACCATCTTCATTGCAGCTTCGAAATCATCGGTGGTAACTTTCAGACTGTCGAGTTTTTCCTTGGATGGTTTCTCATCTGGGTTCATGCTCGGGAATTCTCGGCGCAGAGCATGCATGGCCGCTTCCTTGGCGACAAGCGAGAGATCCGCTCCGACAAAGCCGTGCGTTCTGTTTGCATATTTTTTGATGTCGACATTTTCTGCAAGCGGCATGTTGCGGGTATGAATCTGCAGAATCTGTGCTCTACCATCTTTATCCGGCACCCCAATTTCGATTTCACGGTCAAACCGTCCACCTCTTCGGAGTGCAGGATCGATTGAATCCGGGAGGTTTGTTGCCGCAATGACAATGACTTTTCCCCTGCTGTTTAATCCGTCCATCAAGGAAAGAAGCTGAGCAACCACACGGCGTTCCATTTCTCCTTTTGATTCATCGCGTTTCGGGGCGATGGAATCAATTTCATCAATGAAGATAATGGATGGGGCATTCTCTTCTGCCTTCTTGAAGATTTCACGGAGTTTCTCTTCGGAATCTCCATAGTATTTGGAAACGATTTCCGGGCCGGAGATAGTATCAAAGTAGGCTCCTGCTTCGTTGGCAACAGCTCTTGCAATCAGTGTCTTACCAGTTCCCGGCGGACCATAGAGTAGTACGCCTTTTGGCGGTTCAATGCCGAGTTTGTCGAAGACTTCCGGATTTCTGAGCGGATATTCAATCATCTCCCGTACCAGAGAAAGTTCCCGCCCGAGACCGCCGATATCCTCGTAGTGGACATTTCCTGCGGATTTTCCTTTTGGTGCATCATCTCCTTTGTAGATAGATGGTTTGTAGGTTATTTCCGTAGAAGCTCCCACGATGGCAATATCACCCGGTGAGACTTCGGCAATGATGAATTCATACGATTCGGCATATCTCGAGGTTCCTGCCCAGTCCCCGAAGAATGAACTGAAGAAATCTGTCTGTGGAATTGAACTTCCAATGGTAATTCTCTGTCCTTTAACAATTGGTTTTCCTGCGAATGTGTTTCCGACAATTGCTTCAACCTGTTTTGAATCAAACTGAATATTCTGGGATACTGGCTGGACGGTGATTTTTGTCGCGGTTTTTGGTTCAATCTTTTCGACACTGATAGTATCTCCGATTCCTGCTCCGGCAGTCTGTCTGGTCTCACCGTCGATGGCAATCATTCCGGATCCGATTGTAGTCGAACGCATGACTTTGGCTACACCGGTCTTTTTACCTGTGATTTTTACATAATCTCCGGAAGCGACTCCGAGTTTTGCCATATTTTCACTACTGATTCTGGCATACCCTTTGTGAGCATCTTCGTAATTCGCCTCTTGAATGATTACTGAAATATTGGGATTATCTGTCATTTTGTATCACTTCACTTTGTGTTTACTTTACGTAAGTTTTTGGTACTTTAAAATGTTTTTCAACCAGGAACTTGAAAAAATGCGTACGAATGATTTTTATAGTCATACATTACAGAAAAGTTGCTCGTCGCGCATATGTTTTCTTGGAATTGGAAACATTCATCCCTCTGAAAATAAGACATGTCTATAACTTATGAAAGCCGGCTTTCTGTTGTTTCCTATTCTTGTCTTCATCGGAGGTTGCTGTTACGGCCCAGGTGCAGGAGTAGTCAAACTTGCGTATGAAGCAGGTTTTTCTCCCAGTGAAGTTTTCGTCGGTCAATATTTCTACGGTTTCCTCGCAGCGTTTCTTTTGACGCTGATTTCACTAGCTGTTCTTGCCGTTCGAAAAAAGAAAATCTCATTCCATCGTCTTTCGGGAAAGACACTGGTGAAGCTGATTATCAGCGGCATTTGCTGTGCTCTTCTGACAATCTGTTACTATTATTCTTTGGAGCGTCTTCCCGCACATGTCGCCATTGTCCTTCTTTTCCAGTATGCCTGGATGGGGGTCTTTGTTGAAGCTATCATGAAACGGAAACTGCCGGATAGATATCAGTTTCTTTCCGTTGTCATCGTCTTTGTTGCCACGCTCTTTGCTACTGGATTCATCGGTGGGGATTTAGGGTCGCTTGATGTTCTCGGCATCGTATTCGGGTTGATTTCCGCTGCATGTTTTGCAATCTATATTGCAATCCTTGGGTCCATCACTAGTGATGATATGATGCCGGTAACCCGTTCAGTCCATGTGGTCTTCTTCGGCATGATTGCTATGCTTCTTCTATTTGGCCCGTCCTTGTTTACCTCTGGAACAGCAGTTAATCCAGGATTCATGCCCTTTGTTCTTATCCTTGCATTTACCGCCTCGGCATTGCCGAATTTCCTCTTTGCCATCGCCACACCGAAAGTATCTACCGGTGCTGCAACAATTCTCTCTTCCTCGGAACTTCCTGCATCAGTCATCTGTTCATTTCTCATCCTTTCGGAAGTTGTTACTTTGTTACAGTGGATCGGTATCGGTTTGATGTTCTTTGGCATCGCTCTTCCGTACGTTGCTGAGTTTATACGGAGAAAGAAGCATCCAGAGGCCTTTTCATGAAAGCTGGAGATTTTCTCTTTCCAATTCTTGTCTTCCTCGGTGGCTGCGCTTTCGGTCCCTCATCCTCGCTGACAAAATTAGGATATCTGGATGGTTTTTCTTCCTCTGAGATGGTGATGAGTCAGTATTTCTTCGGTGTTCTCTTCATGATGCTTCTCACTGGAGGATTTTTCCTTATTCAGCATATCAGGGGTAATTTGCACCGCCCGAAACGCCCTTCACTGAAAACAGTCATCCTGCTGATATTAGCTGGTATTTCCATAGCATTGGTCAGTGCAACCTTCATGCTTTCTCTGCAGACAGTCCCTGCCCACATCTCGGTGATTCTCCTCTTCCAGTATACTTGGATGGGTGTAATACTGGATGCTGTCATCTCACGGAAATTGCCGAGTAAAGGAACTGTAATCTCGGTTATTATTCTCATATTGTCAACACTCCTTGCGGCGGGTGTTGGAATGGGTGCAGAAAATCTGAATCCAGTCGGGGTTCTTTTCGGTATCCTTTCTGCAGTATTCTATGCCGTGTACATTTTCGTCCTCGGAAAGATTGATCCATCTATCTCTTCGACATCCCGCAGTCTATTAGTGCTCTCTGTCGCACTTCTGACGCTTATTGTTGTGTTTTCTCCGAGTTATTTCACCTCGGGTATTCTTGTTGAAAGCAACATCTGGTTCTACGGTCTTCTCTTGGGTAGTATCGGATGTGCCCTTCCGAGTTTCTTGTTTTCGATTGCAACGCCGAAAATACCAGCTGGTGCATCGGTCATTCTCTCGTCTTCGGAACTTCCCGCATCAATTATATGCTCGGTGATTATCATTTCCGATCATGTCACATGGCTACAATGGATTGGTATTGTTCTGCTATTCTTTGGAATAGCTTTCCCGTATCTGTGGGACTGGGTTGCAGAAAAAAGAAAAAAAACTGTATCTACTTAAAGATACATTCCCGGCGCAAGTTCGCGTTCCTCCGGTTTTGTTCGCCCGTTTTTGACGGCTGTTAATGCCTCAGCTATGTCTTTTGATTTGATAGTCGACCGACCGAAGCGAATTGCATTCATTCCCGCTTCAACCGCCAGTGCCATTAGTTCAGCACCGTTAAATCCTTCTGTTTCCTTTGCAATTTCATCCAGGGAAATGGATTTTTCCAGGTGCATGTTTGCTGTGTGAATCTGGAGAATGGTTTTCCGCTCTGCTTGGTTTGGCAAGGGGAACTCTATGATTCTATCAAAACGACCTGGACGAAGGAGTGCCTGATCCATTATGTCGATTCTATTTGTTGCGGCGATAATTTTGACATTTCCTCTGGCATTGAACCCATCGAGCTCTGCAAGAAGCTGCATCAGTGTTCTTCCGACTTCGTGATCGCCCGCAGAATAGGCATCAGCAGTTCTCATTGAACCTATTGCATCGATTTCATCAATGAAAATGATAGCAGGAGCTTTCTCTCTGGCAAGTGCAAAAATCTCTCTGACCAGACGTGCTCCTTCTCCGATATATTTCTGCACAAGTTCGGAACCTACCACCCTGATGAACGATGCCTGTGTTTCGTGTGCTGCAGCTTTCGCGAGCAGGGTCTTTCCTGTTCCTGGTGGACCATAGAGGAGAACACCTTTTGGTGGTTCAATGCCGGCTCTTTCGAAGAGTTCCGGTTTCATGAGCGGAAGTTCTATTGCCTCACGCAGAAGTTTTTTCTGGTGTTCGAGTCCGCCGATATCGCTGTAGCTGACGTCAGGCGCAACATCAATTTCCATGGCAGATACCTGTGCGTCTGTCTTTTTCGGCAGTATTTCAACCAGAACATAGGATTGAGGATGCAGTGCACACTGTGCACCGACAATCACTTCTTCCGGTTTCACATCTTCGCTAACATGAGAGAGGAATTGGGGACCAGCCGAACTTCTGACAACAACCTTGTCCTTTTCAATAATCTGTTCGACATTTCCAATTACCAGCGGCGGTGCTTTCATCTGCGAAAGTTCCGCTTTGTATTTCCTAGCTTCACGGCGGTACTGGTCCCGTTCTGACTCTGCAGCAACTATAGCTAACCGGAGTTGTCGCACAGTCTCCCTCAGTTCAACGACCCGGGATTCATAATCGATATTCTTTTTCCGGAGAGCCGCTAGTTCTTCCGATGAAATTATCGGCTCATGGGAGATTGGGTCAAGAATATCTGATTCATTCAGTGTATCTGCCATTTCATCATCTCAATACTTTGCTATTTGGTATCAGAGATAAAAGCATTTTCGAAATGCATCTCATCACTTTATTTGAAAAATCTCGACCGACACTGATTTATTATCAGACATTTCATTTACATATCATGAATAAGATATGGCCAACCGGTCTTCCGAATCCTTCCGTCAGAACAATCGGAGACATGGAGAATGTTCTGGCCGTTCGTCCGTCCAATCAGGATCCGAATACTCCGCTGTACTATATGTACCGTGATCTCTACAAGACACACGGCGACCACACCTGGCTTGAACGGCATCATCTGCGGTATGATATTACCAGAATACCATCTGGAGTTATTAATGGAGAATACAATAAAACAAAGGGTCATTATCATCCGCTGAACCCGGCGGGAGTAGCCTATCCGGAAGTCTACGAGGTGCTTTCTGGGTATGCATACTATCTCCTCCAAAATCGCGAGCATACCGATGTAATTGTCCTTGCAGCACGCAAAGGGGATATTGTTCTCATTCCCTCCGGTTATGGTCATGTAACCATCAACCCGGGAAAAGAGGAACTGATTATGGCAAATCTCGTCTCAACTGATTTCGAAAGTGAATATGGAGAAATCAACGAGATGCATGGTGCTGCCTACTATTATATGAAAAAAGAGGGGTGGGTGGCAAATCCAAATTATGGAACTCCAATTCCGATTCACACTCTTATTCCTTCATCTATTCCTGAACTGGGACTCGTGGAAGGAAGAACCTTGTATGAGATGATTGGAACATCCGATACTCTTTCTGTAATGAATCATCCCGAGAATTATACAGAAGAACTCAATCGCTTCTGCTCTGAAAAACTGGAACTTTAGAAATGGCACAAAAAAGATCATCAAGTTCGTATCGGAAACGTGCGAAGAAAAATAATGCAGCTGCAGTCGTTGGAATAGTAATAGTTCTCGCAATTCTGATTTTCGCAGGAATACAAATATTCGGACATTCCGGTTCCGACCAGAATCCTGCACAAGAACAACCATCTCTTCCGGTAAAACCTGTTGAACAGGATTCGCCTTCGCCGGGGCCTGTTACTGGATCGGAATTTATTGTCCACTTTGTTGATATAGGTCAGGGAGATGCCATACTTCTGGAAAAAGACGGTAAATTCGCTTTGGTTGATGCAGGTGAAACAATGAATCCGTCCACACGCGAGGCACAGCAGAAACTATTCCGTTTCCTCGATACCCGCGGAGTAAAGAAACTGGAGTTCTTCCTGATGACGCATCAGGATTATGATCACATTGGCGCAGCTTTGAATCTGCTGAAAACCTACCGTGTTGGCACGGTCTATGACAATGGTTTCGTGCATACTTCGAAAACCTATGAGAATTTGCTGACCTACCTTTTGGAAAATGATGTCTCCTACAAACAGATTCGGTATGGCGATGCAGTACGTTCTCCTTGGTCTGATGTCTCTATCAAGGTTCTTTCTCCATCGCAGGATTTGATTGACAAGGATGTCAACCATAATTCCATCGTCCTGAAGATAACCTATGGGGCTGTCTCCTATCTTTTGACTGGAGATGCGGAAAAGAAGACCGAGAACTATATTCTTTCAACCGGCGAGGATATCTCTGCTGAAATCCTGAAAGGTGGACATCATGGAAGCCGCGAATCCGGTTCAGCTTCTTTCCTTCGTGCTGTCAATCCGGAAGTTGTAGTCATCAGTTGCGGAACGGAGGAGACCGGCAACAGTTATGGGCATCCGCATACCGAGTTCCTGGAACGTCTTGTGCAGTTTGTTCCTGCGTCATCTATCTTCAGAACAGATGTCGACGGTTCCGTTTCTGTTGCAACCGATGGGAAGTCCTATACGGTTACCACGGAAAACAAAGGTCATGACTATTTACAAATTCTCTTCTCCGGCCAGGGGGAGTTGGTCGCTGCATGAAACATCTGGTAACAGTTGATTCTATAGATGAGTTATCGGCAGCTCTTCTCCTGAGAACGAAAGACGGCGAAATACCACTCGGTATTTTTCCGCTATCTATTCTTCCTATCGGTGTCCGGTCGGGTGATATCCTGTCATTAACACTGGAAAAGGACGAAACTGAAACGAAAGCAGCGGAAGAGCGAATACGTATCTTACAGGAACTGCTGAAAAAGAAAAATTGAAAGTTAGTGGAGCATGTAGCGGTCTACTACAATGAAGTCGGTAATATCCTTGACGGCTTCGAACGGAATAGAGATTGCTTCATTCTCTACTTTGAATCCTGTGGTGTCGAAGGTTGGATCTGGGCGGATAATCAGACGCTGAAGCTGTCCGGTTGGTGCATCAAAGGAGATATTCTTAATCTGACCTATGATTTTGCCATCGGTGCTCATCACACGTTTTCTTCTGATATTGTGAGTAAACTGCTCGTTCTGCATAAGTAACAATATCTTCGTGATATGGATATATATTCCTTTTTATAGTGCAGGAAACACTCTGATAATATCTGAATGGGTGAGGATGCCCGATGGCTTACCGTTTTCTGTTACAATTATACGACCGATATCCTGTCCTTTGAACTGACGGACAACTTCGTAGAGTTTCTGGTCCCCCGGGATTGTGATGACATTCTTTACCATCATGTCGCGTACTAGACTGTCTGTCTCCTTTCCCGAGTCTATTGCGGAAACGATGTCTGTGAGCGTTACAATACCGACAAGGTCTCCGTTTTCCAGAACTGGTGCTCCGTGAATTTTTTTCTGAAGCAGTGTTTTCATGGCATATGCAAGTGTCATGTCAGGTTCTAAGACAATCAACGGCATTGACATGTATTCCCTGACCGCTTTTTTGGGAAGACTTGTCATTTCTGTGGTGGAAATCAGCAGTGCATTATTGATTTCGTCTTTGCCGAAAACCTCCCCTTTAATCAACAATTTGTTTACAGGTGTTGGTCCTACAGTTACTTGGTCGCCGATTTCAAATGTTCGAACATTTCCAATGATTTTAATCAGCGCATGACAGAGATCTGCATGTGTGAGCGTGGTAAAGGCAATTTCACTGACACTGACTCCGGTAATTTCCAATCCGTTGAGAACAAGCGGAACTTCGGATTCTGAGTAATCATGCGTAATATTCAGTTCGGAGTATGCGCGTGCAGTTGGGTGATACCCTCCTTTCGGCCCTGGAACGCCGTCAACGAGACCAAGAACCTTCAGTGCCTGCATCTGATTACGGACAGTGCCGGGGTTTCGTCTGATAATTTCTGCAATGTCTTCGCCTTTTATCGGATGGGAATATTGATGATAGAGCGAAATCAGAGTAATAAGAATATCCTTTTGAATCAGTGAGAGGTCCATATATAGGATTCTTTCTGACTGCAAAACTAATAAAGGAAATGGATTTGAAGAATGTATTTCGATGATATCCCCACTGTGCCCACTGCAGATGAGTTACTGGACAGAGTCTTTCGCCGTGCGGCAAAGAAAATGCGGGAAAAAACCAGCAGAAAGCGTGCTGATGAAGATTTTGTCCGTTCAATCACGCAGGCGGCACACGATAAACTGGTTGCAATAATTCAGAGTTTCCCGGAATTTGAGGAACTTCCGCCGTTCTATCGCGATATGTGTGATATTCTCTTTGATATTGAAAACCTGAGGAAGAACTTGGGTATGGTTGGATGGGCGGCGAAAAATGTGCGCGATGTTGGAAGAAACATCTCTATGGGCATGAGAGGAGCAGATACGCTTGTTGAACGGAAGCGCGCTGTTGCCAGAATCGCCTCTATCATTCACCGTGCCGATGATGCTCTCCATTATCTGAACGATGTCAGAAATGTCCTGAGAAAACTCCCGCATGTAAATCCAGAAGAATTTACCATTGTTGTTGCCGGATATCCAAATGTTGGAAAGTCTTCTTTCATACGTCTGGTCACGTCTGCAGAACCGGAAATTGCGTCATATCCTTTCACTACGAAGGGAATTATTGTTGGTCATCGGATTGCTGAACGCAGAAGAAAGATTCAGTTCATCGATACGCCTGGTCTGCTGGACCGCGGTGAAGAGGAACGGAATGCAATTGAAAAACAGGCATTGAATGCACTGATTTATGTTGCCGATATTGTGCTTTTTGTCATCGATGCAAGCGAGAACTGTGGATACTCGGTTGAAGCACAGTTCAAACTCCGTGAGGAAATCGACAATCTTACTTCCGTCCCTATGGTTACCGCCATCAACAAGTCCGATCTGAAACCCTATGAAGGATACTTCAATATGTCCACCGTGTCCGGGGAAGGTGTTGAAGCTGTTCTGGATGAGCTGCTCCGTATTAGAAAAGAGAATATGATTAAAGAACCGCTGGATATCAGATCTGAACTCCCTGTTCCTGAATACACTCGTCACGGCGGTCGTTCTCCGGAAAAAACAGATTATTATCCGAATAAATAATCGGGAAAACTGCGAATTATTTCGCAGTTACAAAAATTGCTTTACCTTTATCTAGCCAATATCCTATTACATGCCGGAAGAAGAAACGACTGTTATCTTGGAACAGGGCTCTCCAGAAGCATTGAAAGTGGCGAAGGCCATGTCATCTGCTACAGCGAGCACTCTCCTGAATCTGTTATCAGAAGGTCCAATGACAGCAACCGATCTTGCGGATAGGACTGATATTCCTCTTACTACCATCAAATACCATCTGGAAAATTTGCAGGATGCGGGATTGATTGAGGTTGCTGATGTCCGGTGGAGTGAAAAAGGTCGGCAGATGAAACGCTACCGTGTCATTCAGAAAGACATCATTATCACTCCGAAAAAGACCACTCCAGTAAAGAAAATGGTGGAGCGCTATGGAATTGCGGCTGGTGTACTAACCGCCTGTTGTGCAGCAGTTCCACTGCTTTCCCGCCTTGTTCTCGGTTCTGCAGAAATACCTTCTACTAATGAAATCAATCTTCTTACTGCCGATTCAGTTGCAGGCAGTGGATTTGAAACCGTCAAGGCAATGACGCTTGCGTCTCCGACTCCTATAGAACCGTCAATAGCCCCTCCTGTGGAGTATGTATCAGAGGTGGTTCAAAGTGTTGATATCATATCTCAGATTGATTTTGGAGTGATTCTCTTCTTCTTTGTTTCACTTGGAATTCTCATCCTGCTTCTCGTCATTACTCTCGTCGGTTCTCGCCGTGAATAACTGCAGAAAAAACTGCAGTTTACATAAACTATTTTTAAATATCCCTCGAATAATCTGGTATGAAAAGAACACATTTCATCGCTGCTGCAATTGCAGTTCTTGCAGTTCTTGTAGTACTGATAGCACCAGTTGCAGCAGATAATAATCTGACAGATCATATTATTGAAGTCAGCGGGTACGGCGAATCTACGACCACTCCGGACAAGGCAACTATCAGCCTCGGCATTGAAACCGTTGATAAAATTGCATTCAAAGCACAGGAGGAGAATTCCCGGATTATGAACAAGGTCATCTCTGCATTGAAAGCAGCTGGTATCAAGGAAGAAAACATCAAAACCAACCAATACTCGATGTATTCCTATGAGATTTATGACTACAACAAGATTGAAGGTTTCAACATCGGGGACACCGTTTACAGTGTGACAAACACAGTTGAGGTCATCACCTACGATGTTGATTCTGTAGGATCGGTCATTGACAAGGCGATTGCAGCCGGTGCAAACAAAGTCAACCGCCTGCAGTTTGGTTTATCCAATGAAAAGCAGAAAGAACAGCGCAATGCAGCAATTTACTCCGCAGTGAAGGCAGCACGCGCCGATGCTGATGCGGTCGCAGCTGCTCTCGGCATCCGTGTAACCGGAACCGGTGTTATCTCGGTGAGCCAGAGTTATAATGCAGTATCTTACTCGAATGTGACTATGGATTCAATGGCGATGAAAGCGGCATCACCGTCCCCTGTTGCTCCGGCTGAGGTTGGAGGAGGAACTCAAATATCTTCGGGTACGCTCAGCACAACGGCAACTGTGTCGATAGTGTTTACCTACTAACCCTCTCACTATCTTTTCTTTCTTTTTTTCAGGAACATCTATTTAGTTTACCGTGATATACTGCTATAGAATAATCAGGTATGACTGCAGGTATTATCGTCAAAATTGGAGGAAGCCTTTTGGATTCTGCTGACTCTGTTCTCCAGGAATTGAAAAACTCACCAGTCCCGATGCTTCTTATCCCTGGAGGTGGAGTATTTGCCGATAAAATCCGTGCGGAAAATCTGAACGACGATGATGCCCATTGGGCTGCTATCCGGACAATGAACCGGTATGGAAAATTTCTCTCGACCTATGGTCTGAAAACAACCGAAACGTTGGAATTTCCGGAAAATGGACTGCAGATTCTTTTGCCAGAGCGGATTATGCGGGAAAAGGATCCGCTTCCGCATTCCTGGGACGTGACGTCGGATTCCATAGCGTTATGGGCAGCACAGCATCTCGATGCCGGTCTTCTTCTCATCAAATCGCGAACTGGTGATTACACAACAGATTCAGAACTTGTCGATGCCTATTTTCTCACACTCGCCGCCGAGAAGCCGGTGAAAATTGCTGTTGTCAACGGAAGAAATCTAGAATCTCTTGCGGCTTTTCTCTCTACTGGTTGTGCCACACTTTTATAACATCATGGCGCCAATAGATTAAGGAGTTCTATCATGGCAAAATGTACATCTTGCAATGCCCCACTTTCCGAGCGCGGGGCAACCGAATTCAAGTGCCCGGACTGCGGTGAGATTATCTACCGCTGTGCACAGTGCAGAAAGCAGAGCGTTAAATACACATGCCCGAAATGCGGGTTCCAGGGGCCATAAACATGGGAGACGTTGCAATTATCTTAAAAGTCATGCCGGAATCCCCGGATGTTGACCTTGAAAAAATGCAGGCTGACATCAGAGCAAAAGTCATTGGTGTCAACGATATTAAAGTTGAACCGATTGGATTCGGACTCTCTGCACTTAAAGTTGCAGTTGTTACCAAAGATGACGAAGGTGCAGAAGACAAAATTAAAGCATCCTTCGAAGGCATCGCAGGTCTCGAGAGTGTTGAGGTCGACGGCCTCACTCTTCTCTAAATACTTTTTTTTACTTTCTTTCTGAAAAAATCTCAATCTGCTAGCTTGCCAGATTATTACCATTACTTCTAAACGGGAAGTGTTAGGAAAAAGAGTATGTGGTAGTCAGGAACTTATTCAGCGTCCGATTCATCAGTTTCTTCAATAACCGGTTCTTCAGCGGCTGAAGTATTTTCCTTCTCATCTTTTATCCATGAGATTAGCGGCTGAAGATTTTCTTTTGCAACATAATCTGCACCAATTGTCAGTGCATCAACTAGTTCCCATTCCTCTTTGGATTCAGGTGTTTTCTTCTGAATGTTTCCTGCAATCATTTTCAGGACTTTACGTTTCATCCAACCAAGTTTTTGCGGTTCCACGCCGCCCTGCAGATAGAAAAACGGTCCTTCCAGCGTAGTCGGTCCATCATCAAGTGCATTCTGGGCAATCAGTTTGTCTACAACTTCAACATTGGGGAATACTATGCCGACCGCAGCGATTGCAGCAATGGAAAATCTCTGCTGGGCAAATGGCAGACCGGAAATTTTTCCTCCGCAAATCCAGCCCAAGAAGAAAATTTCGGTTCTTGGCGGAAGCGAGCGGATTGCTTCCATGAGGGGCATTGCTGGAATCCCAACCTCTTCTGAAAGCATTTCAGCATACCTTTTGGTATGGCCGGTATTTGATTCATAAATAATATACTCAATCATGATTACTCCTTGTCTAAAACTGCGAAAACATCATTTGTGATTTTTTGAATCAGTTCTACTGATTTAATAAATGCCGCCGATTCCTCTTTGCTCATACGTATGCCCACGGAAAATGCACCGTTTCTGGTAATCCGTGCCGGAACACTGATGCAGATGCCTTTGTGTTCGAATGAGTCCCAAATGATTTCTGTCGATACGGTCAGCAGTCGATTTTCATCTTCAACGATAGTCCGGATGAGGGAAGCAATAGCGTCTCCCGGTCCGTAGACGGTTGCGCCTTTTGCCTTGATAATCTGGGAGCCGCTGTTTTTCACTTCATCCAGCATCCTTTCCCGGTCAACCGGTGCAAATCCCAAGAGATTGTCAATTTGCACACCTCCGATGGTGGTGGCAGACCAGAGTGGAACCATCGTATCGCCATGTTCACCGACAATTCTCGTGTGCACTTCGCTAACATGAACTTTGAAGAATTTTGCAAGCCGTGATTTGAGCCGCATTGAATCCAGGTGAGTTCCCAGACCGAAGACCTGGTTTTGTTTCATTCCGGAGTACTTCAGTGCAACCGTTGTCATAATATCAACTGGATTGGTAACCACCAGAAGAAGCGAATCTGGTACAATTCTGCCGATTAGTTCCGCATATTTTTTCACAATTCTTGCATTCTCAAGAGCCAGATCCAAACGCGTCTGGTCAGCTTTTCTTGGAATGCCTGCAGTCAGAACAATGATGTCAGATCCTTGCAGAATATTCGGGTCGGTTCCGAAGGTAACTTTTGTATCCGTACCGCGCGCAGCAAAGGAGTCAGTCATATCATGTGCCAGCCCTTCCAGGTACTGTTCATTTCCGCTCCTGCCGAATAGGCACATTTCCTGTACGTGCGGAAACTGCGATACAGAATGAGCTACATAGGTTCCTACCTGTCCGGTTGCGCCAATAATCGTTACTTTAGCCATAAAAATACTCAAAAGATTGGGACACGTCCTCGGTAGGGAGTACATATTCAGTCTGTTCAGCAAAGCCCGACTCCGCCCCGCAACCCTACAGGCGCCAAACGTCCGCGGTAGGTCTGCTCCCTTCCGGGTCTGAACCGGTGCCCACGATAATACAGCAACGCATCCCTCCGGATACGCCAACTCTATCCGCTGACCTTGTAGGACAAGGAATCAACATCGGAATCTCTGTTGCGTCAAAAGAACTGCCACAACCGTCCTCAGACTTCGCCCTCCGCGTATTGACAATTTCGGATAACAGGTGACGCCAAGCCACCCGGGCTAGTCCCGTATATTTATGGGACGGCTCAGAATAAAACTATGTTGGGTTAGGTCATTGAAATGTGGGCCCGGAGGGGTTCGAACCCCCGACCGGTCGGTTATGAGCCGAACGCTCCACCACTAAGCTACGGGCCCAAAAGAGATATTGTACGGAAATGGGGTGGGAACCACCCCTTGCAAGAAATTGTTCCCCTTGCAGAAGAACAATATTAATTCGTTTCATGAGTAGATAAAGGTAGTGTTTTATTCAGTTTCAGAGTTTTTTCCCCGAATTGCTTTTTCTGTTCTCATTGAGTGTGTGTCGTCAGGTTTATCTTCATAGAGTAAAATAAACTACAGCATACTTTATGATGGACCATGATTACTGAAGAAGATGTTCAACAGATAGCCGGTCTTGCGGATTTAAACATCCCGCAATCTGAGCTGAAAGCTTTTACAGGCTCATTCAACGCAATTTTAGAATATTTCGATATTCTCGATACGCTCGAGATTCAGGGGGCACTTGAACGCCCACTTTCCAATGTCTTCAGAGAAGATGAGGTCAAAGAGTCGTTATCTCAAGAAGACGCTCTGAAGAATTCCCATGAACCCGAAGAAGGTTATATCCGTGCACCGAAGGTGGTCTAAATGGAAGACAAGTTCAATGCTTTCCTAAGTACCAAAGAAATCCAATCGGATAAACAGGGAATTCTGGCAGGTGTCAGAGTTGCTGTCAAAGATAATATTTCAACGAAAGATATTGAGACAACCTGTGCGTCAAAGATTCTCAAAGGTTATATCCCGCCATATGATGCAACTGCCGTTGCCAGATTAAAGGAAGCAGGTGCAACTATTGCAGGAAAGACCAATATGGATGAATTTGGTATGGGTTCCACAACGGAAAATAGTGCTTTTGGTCCGGCACTGAATCCGAGAGATATTACTCGTGCAGCTGGGGGTTCTTCAGGAGGATCGGCAGCTGCTGTTGCTGGAGGTCTTGTTCCGATGGCGTTGGGTTCTGATACTGGAGGTTCAATTCGCTGTCCAGCATCATGGTGTGGCATTGTCGGTCTGAAACCATCCTACGGACGTGTCAGCAGATTCGGATTAATCGCATATGCCAACTCTTTCGAACAGATTGGTCCGCTTGCAACCAATGTTACCGACTGTGCGAAACTGTTTAGTGTTATCGCAGGTCATGATGAACGTGACTCCACCTCTGTGAATAAACCCTATAATTTCGAGAGTCTCAAAGCTGATATCAAAGGAAAAGTCATCGGTATTCCGAAAGAGTACTTCGGTGAAGGTGTTGATGCAGAAGTTGCCGCAGTTGTCAGAAAAGCAATTGCCAAACTCGAGGAACTCGGTGCAACAACCAAGGAAGTCTCCATCCCATCGATGAAATATGCATTGGCTTCCTACTACGTTACCTGTACCTGCGAAGCATCTTCCAACCTTGATCGATTCGACGGTGTACGTTATGGAGAAATCGCACCGGAAATGAACATGCCGTGGCATGATGCATACACCAAAGTAAGAACAGCGGGATTCGGCGAAGAAGTCAGAAGAAGAATTCTTCTCGGAACCTTTGCACTTTCTGCCGGCTACTATGGAAAATACTATGTGAAAGCACGGTATGCCCGCCAGGTTATTGCAAAAGACTTTGAAGCAGCCCTGAAGGAATGCGATTTCCTTGCCGGTCCGACTATGCCGAATGTAGCTCCAAAACTTGGAGAACTCACCAAAAACCCGCTTGAGATGTATCAGGCGGATATTTTGACAGTTCCAGCCAACATTGCAGGCATTCCGGCAATATCAATCCCCTGTGGCACTGCACACGGCATGCCGGTCGGTCTTCAGTTGATGGGACGGAAATATGACGAAGAAACGATTCTTAATGCTGCACTTGCATATGAGGAGGCACAGGCATGAGCGAAGAAGAGTACAAAGTCATTATCGGTCTTGAAGTTCACTGTCAGTTGAACACCAAGACGAAACTCTTCTGCAGTTGTTCTGCAGATTTCCGTTCTGATGCACCAAACACCCACGTATGTCCAGTTTGTCTCGGTCTCCCGGGAGCACTTCCGGTTTTGAACAAGAAAGCAGTCGAGTATGCACTGAAGGTTGCTAAAGCCCTTCACTGCAACATCCCAGAAGAGGGTGAGTTCTGCCGTAAGAATTACTTCTACCCAGATCTGGTCAAAGCATATCAGATTACCATGGGAGATGACCCACTGGCACTCGGCGGTTACATTGAAATCGAGGATGACGCAGGAAACCCGAAGGTTGTCAACCTTACCAGAATCCACGTTGAAGAAGACCCGGGAAGACTTGTTCACAAAGGAACCGCAGCAACCGGACAGTATACCCTCGTTGATTACAACCGTTCCGGTATCCCATTAATTGAAATGGTTACCGAACCGGAACTTTCCTCTCCGAAAGAGGCGAGAAGACTTCTGAACAATCTTCGGGCAACCCTCGAATATCTCGATGTCTTCGATCCGGAAAAGGAAGGATCGCTCCGTGTTGATGCAAACATTTCCATCAAAGGACACGAGCGTGTTGAAATCAAGAACATTACCTCCTACAAAGGTGTGGAAAAGGCACTGACCTTTGAGATTACTCGTCAGAAGAACCTCATTCGCCGTGGCGGAGAAATCGCAAGAGAAACAAGACACTTCCAGGAAGGAAAAGGAACCACCACCTCTGCACGTTCGAAGGAAACCGCAAATGACTACCGTTATTTCCCGGAGCCGGATCTGCCGGTTATCCGTGTTGCAGAATGGGTCAAAGACATTGTTCTTCCGGAACTTCCGGATGCACGTCGTGACCGTTTCATGGAGCAGTATGGAATTGCTGTCAACCATGCAAGAACCCTGACTGGTGATCTGAAACTTGCTGAATTCTATGAGAAAGTTGCAGGAATTGGAGCTGCTATTGCTGCATCATGGACCGCAGATGTACTGATGGGAGAACTCAATTACCGTGATATGCACGTTTCCGAAGTCACGGGACACGCAGATCAGTTCGCAGAACTTATTGGACTTGTCCGCGACAAGAAGATTACCGACAAAGCCGGTGTTGAAGTTCTCCGTGTCTGGCTTGATGCTCTCCACAAGGAAGGAAAGAGCGAAAATCCAGCAGCTATTGTCGAGCGTCTTGGTTTAACAAGAGAATCCGGAGAGAGTTTCCGCGGAATTGTTGAAGCCATCCTTGAGAAAAATCCACAGGCGGTTGCCGATCACAAAGCAGGAAAGAAGGGAGCACTCAACTTCATTGTCGGACAGGTCATGAAAGAGACGAAAGGAAAATCTGATCCGCGTGAAATCCACGCAATGCTTGCTGAAATCCTGGGAGAGTAACTTGCATTTAATCATCGCCGAAAAGAACATCGTTGCCGAGCGTATAGCAGCTTTCCTTTCCAGTCCACAGGAGAAAGTTCAGCAGAAGCGTGACGGAAATGTCGTTCAATACTTAGTCGGTGACAATATTGTGATGGGTCTCCGTGGCCACGTGGTGGAACTTGACTTCGAAAAAGGGTATGCTAATTGGCGTTCCGCAGAGCATCCGCCACGTTCTTTGATTGATGCAGGAATCATCACGGAACCGACGGAAAAGAAGATTGTCGGCATGATGCAGTCTGCAGCACGGAAATGCAGCCGTGTCACCATTGCAACCGATTTTGACCGTGAAGGAGAACTCATCGGAAAAGAGGCAGTTGAACTCATTAAACAGGTAAATGCCAAGGTGCCGATTTACCGCGCCCGTTTCTCTGCTATCACCAAAGATGAGATTCTTACCTCGATTCGCGATGCCCGAGGGCTTGATGAAAATCTTGCTGCATCTGGGAAATCCCGTCAGATTATCGATCTGGTGTGGGGAGCATCCTTAACGCGTTTCCTCACGCTTGCTGCCCACCGTAGCGCCGGAAACGTCTTATCAGTAGGAAGGGTGCAGAGTCCGACGCTTGCTATGATTGTCGACCGTGAGCGGGAAATCGAAGCATTTGTACCGGAAAAGTACTGGATGCTGACTCTGAAAACCGCGAAAGGTTCCGATAGTATCGAAGCACGTCATGTTCACGGAAGATTCACGAACAAGGCCGAGGCAAAAGCGGCTTACGAAGCTACCAAAGAACCGCTCACCGTAACTGAAGTCATCACCGGAAAGAAAACAGACCGTGCTCCAACACCGCTCGATACAACCTCCTTAATTGTCGGCGCCGGACGGCTCGGGATTTCTGCTGCCTCTGCAATGAACCGTGCCGAAGAGCTCTATATGAACGGTTTCATCTCTTATCCAAGAACTGACAATACCACATATCCAAAGAGCTTGGATATTACCGAGCAGCTTAATGTCTTCGCTCACGGGTATTTCAAAGAGGATGTAGTTTATGTTAAAGAGCACCGCCGTCCTGTTCCGACACGGGGTAAGAAAGAGACTACTGACCACCCGCCAATCTATCCTACTGGAACCGCTGTTCCGCAGCAGATGGATCCGGTTACCTGGAAACTCTATGAGTTTATTGTCCGTAGATTCCTTGCAACAGTCTCCATTGATGCAGAATGGGAAACCATGAAGGTGAATCTGTCTGCGGCAGGAGAACCATATACGGCAACCGGCGGGAGGCTCCTCGTTCCTGGATGGAAGAAAGTCTATCCGTACAGTAAAGCAGAGGAAAATATCCTCCCAATTGTTTCTGTTGGCGAAAGACTTCCCTTAACTGAAAAGGACATGGAGGAAAAGGAGACCAAACCGCCGGCACGGTATTCTCAGAGTGCTCTTGTCCAGAGGATGGAGGAACTGGGACTTGGTACCAAGTCAACACGTGCTGATGTCATCACTAAACTGATGGGAAGAAAATACATCGAGGGTAATCCAATGAAACCGACCTTAATTGGCAGGGCGGTTACCGAAACCCTTGAGGAATATGCAGAAACCATCACCGCACCGGCAATGACACAGACTCTTGAAGTTCACATGCAGGATATTGCGGCCGGAACCAAACAGCTGGATGCTGTTCTCTCTGAATCACGTTCCATGCTCTCGGAAATCTTCGACTCGCTTGAAAAGAATGAGAAGAGCATAGGAGATGAGATTATGAACCGCACCCGTGAAACCGATCTTCTCGGTCCATGTCCGGTCTGCGGAAAACCGCTCCAGATTAAGCACATCGGTGTGACCAAGCAATTCATCGGGTGTACCGGATATCCTGACTGTACCTTCAATGTTGGTCTTCCTCCGACTATGTGGGGATATGCTGTGAAAACTGATGAGATATGCGAAAAACATGGTGTTCATCATATCAATCTAATCAGAAAAGGCGCAGCTCCCTGGAAATTCGGCTGTCCGGTCTGCAATCACATCGACAGCAACAAAGAACTTCTGCAGATGATTCCTCAGATGAATGATGCATTTATTGACAAACTCTATGCAGTTCATCTCTACAGCGTCTATGATATTGCAGCAAAGACTGTCGACCGTCTCGCAGAACTCCTCTCAATCTCTAAAGCTGAGGCAGAACTCCTGCAGATAGAATGTGAAAAGATTCAGATTACTTTAAAGAAGCGTGCTGAACTCAAGAAATTTGTCACTCCATATATTGGGTTCAGAAAAGGCCGGAGCAAGAGCAAAATTATTAAGGCACTCTTTGATACCGGATGCAGTTCCTTGGCAGATTTTTCTGTCCTTTCGATTGAAACATTGCTTGCTGCAAAATTCACCGAAGACGAGGCAACGAAACTTCTTGCTGACGCTGCAAGAAAAGTTAATCTCGACCGCATGAAAGAAGCAAAGATTCCGGCAGTCACATTAAAGAAATATGATGCAGCAGGTTTCGCTAATCCCGAGCGTTTCGTTAATCTTCCTGTTCCGCAAATTTCAAAGGAAACCGGTGTCAGCGAAGGGACTGTTACCAAACATCAGAAACTGGTACGGGAGTATCTCGGGTGATTTAGATGCCGCAGGTTGATATTGTTCTTGTTGAGCCTTTGTATGAGGGAAATATTGGATTCGCAGCGCGAGTGATGAAAAACTTTGGATTCCACAATATGGTTCTGGTTAATCCTCCGAAGATGACAATCGAAGCGGAAGCGCGTGCATCCCATGCAAAAGATGTGTTATCCAATGCCGAGAACATTTCGTTAGACGAAGTATTCAAACGCAGTGATCTCACCGTTGCAACGACAGGGGGTCTTGCAAAATCCGTGTCGCATCCAATTCGTATGCCGTATTATTCTCCGGCAGAACTCCGCGAGATGATTAAAGATGTCGATGGCCGTATTTCGATTCTCTTTGGAAGAGAAAACTGGGGATTGAACAACGATGAAATTGCAAAATGCGACATCATCTGTACCATTCCGACAGCGGAAGAATATCCGATTATGAATATCTCTCATGCAATCGGTGTGGTCTGCTATGAATTAGCTCACCTCCCGAGAGGGGAGTATTGGATTGCATCGCATGAAGAGATGGAAGCGCTCTACGATCATATCGGACGTTTCCTCGGGGCAATTGACCACCCGATTGAAAAGCGTGAAGCAACTCTTCTTCTTGCAAAGCGTATCTTCGGAAGAACGAAGCTGACGGTGCGTGAAGCAAGTACAATGCATGGAATTCTCCGCCGTGCAGAGCGGAAAATCCGTCTTGCAGCAGAAGAATCTGATGCTGAAAACGAAGAAATCAGCCTCTAAGTTCGTCTTCCAGGACGGACAGAGGCGCTGTTGTTTTTATTCCGGTTCCAGAAAAGTGTGTTCTGGTTGTAGGGTATCCGCGTGCATTCATTCTCTCTAAAAACGAATCAATATTCGGCGGAGAGACCTTAAGTGACTTGCAGATTACGTGATAGTCATAGAAAAATCCGGTATCAAGTTCATTATTCAGAAGCGTCAGTTGCTTTTCCATCTGGCGTGCAGTTCCGAACTGCATTTTCGGGAGATTAGTTAGCATTGCAGGAATAATACCCTCTCCTTGCAGTTTTCCCATCCACATCGGTCCGATTGGAATGGTTTTTGCACCGCAAACCGGACATTCTTCCTCAGTTGGAAGCAGCTTCCCCTTTTCTTCTGAGCGATAGAGACAGTTCGGGCACTGGTGAATGAAACCCATCTGTTCTACGGTGGCATCCGCTGCAGGTACTTTCGGCAGAATTCGCACATGGGATCGATAGTAGTGCGCCATGGCAAAGGAAAGAAGAGGTTCCATACCACGGTCATATTTGACGAGTTCTCTGGCTATTGCTCCCATCATCATTCGAAGACCAACTTCTGCGTGATATTCAGCATTATTTACTGGAGTTGAGAAGTATCTGCGGATGCCTGCTTTCAGGTGTGCTCCGCAGAGCGGTGCTGTGTCAGTGGCAGTTACAAACAGATATCGCTTTGCAGAACGCGATGCTGCATCTAGAAATGGCATCGGAGTCCCGAATGGATCAAGATCGACCGCGTCAAACTTACGTGAACACATCAGGCGATTTGCATCGTCGCAGGATACTTCTATTGATTCGTTGAACCGTGCGGCGTTTTCTTTAATTGTGGCAACTGCAACCGGATTGAAATCGTTTATGACAACCGGGACATGTGTCTCGTTTGCTATGCGGAGCCCGCGGATACCTGTTGCCGCCATAGAATCAAGATATTCTTCCGGATGTAGTACGCTCATTAGAAGAACCGTCATATCACGGTTGAATTCCATTCTGGTGTTGTAGAAAACAGGTGCAGATCCAGCTGGGAAATTTGCGGTTTCATCCTGTACTGGAGCAAAAAAAGTAGTATTCCCTTCAGTAATTTCGTGAAGTTCCATGTTTATCCGAACGGACACACGGGGATTCGAACCCCGGGTTTTCAGCTTAGGAGGCTGACGCCATATCCTGGCTTGGCTATGTGCCCATGCACCTTATTTATTTCTCGGAATATGCTATTAGTTCTTTCGTCATTTCATTTTGACACTCAACCTTTATACCGAAGCAGGTCGAACATTTCTATTAATATATGGCTGTTCTGGTAAAAGGAAGAAAATATATGGCGGAAAAAGGGACCTTTCTGCAAGGTTCTGTGAAAATTGACGGTGATTTTCTAATGGCTCACCGTTGCACCATCTGGGGAAATCTTGTGGTAACCGGCAATCTGTATCTCTGTCCGGAATGTCAGATTAACGGAAATGTCATATGTACCGGAGGGGTTATTGGACGCAGTTCTGCTATTAATGGAACCGTGATGGCAACAGAGGGTCCGCTTACGGTCTGTGACGGTGCAAAAATCCGTGAAATCAATTGCAAGGGAGACGTCTACCTGCGGCCGGAAGTCTCTTCGGAGTCAGTAACCGGAGTCAATATTCTTGTTCTCGGCAAAGTTCACTGCGGGAAACTCATGGGAAAGAATACCCGTGTAATTTCCCAGTCTGCCTAACTTTTTTCCAAACCTTTAATTCATTTTGCATCGAGTTATGTTATATGGCAGATGTTATTCTCATATCGGGGAGCCCTCGTGCTGAAGGAAATACTGAATACGCACTGAATGTTTGTAAGACGGAAATCGAGAAGCATGGTCTTACTGCAAAGATTCTCACTCTGCGTGGTAAGCAGATTGGCGGTTGTATTGCGTGTGGAAGATGTGGTGAACTCGGAAAATGTTCTCTCAATGATGATCTGAATGCCTTCCTTCCGGAAATTAAGGAGGCAAAAGGATTTATCATCGGTGCACCGGTTTACTTCGGAACTGCACGCGGAGATGTCATGAACTTCCTTCAGCGTGTTTCCATGGTTGCACGCACGAACGGTAAATGGCTTGCCGGAAAGGTCGGAGGTCCAGTGGTTGTTGCACGACGCGGAGGACTTACTTCCACGCTTCAGGAAATGCTCATGTCGTTCTTCATTTCCGGTATGACGGTGTGCGGATCTGATTACTGGAACATTTCCTTCGGCAATGCAAAGGGGGAAGTTGCAAACGATGCGGAAGGTATGCAGACATTACAGACGTTTGCAGCTAATGTTGCAGAACTGATTAAGAAAATCTACTAATTCTTTTTTTAATAATTTTCAAAAAAAAGTGGTTTGAAGAGAACTCACGTTCTCTGGTCACCAATCTCTTTGACGTACTCGTCAAAGGTATCAGTGACCTCACGCGGTGGTGGGGAAGTAATCTTCGTAACAATGAAGATACAGATGAGCGAGACGATAACTCCCGGAACCATTTCGTACAACGGGTTTCCAAGCATCTTCTCAACAACGAAATACCATACTGCTGCGGTAATACCTCCTCCGAGAACACCGGCAAGTGCTCCCTGCCAGTTCATTCTCTTCCAGAAGAGACCGACTAAGATAACAGAACCGAAGGATGCTCCGAATCCTGCCCAGGCGAATGAAACGATTCCGAAGACAGAGCTGTTCGGATCAAGTGCCAGGGTGAATGCGATTGCTGCAATAAGCAGAACAGCGAGTTTTGAAATCAGCAGAAGTTCCTTGTCAGATGCTTTCTTTCTAAACAGTGTCTTGTACAGATCTTGGGATAAGGACGATGATGCTGCAAGCATCTGGGAAGATGCCGTGCTCATGATTGCACCAAGAATACCACAGTAGATGATACCGGCTAAGAACGGCAGTGATGCGAGTACGCCTCCTGACATGTCAATGAAGACAGTCTCGGAGTCGAACAGCGGTGTACTGAAGAACACCTGACCGACAAGACCAATGAAGATTGCAGCTGCCATGGAAATGATAACCCAAATCATTGCAATTCTGCGTGCTCTTGGAATCTCATCCGGATTCTCGATACCCATGAATCTTGGAAGAATGTGTGGCTGACCGAAGTAACCGAATGCCCAGGCCAGACCGGATACAATCGTGAAGACCGAGATGAACTCAAAGACTCCTGATGTTGCGTTGAACTCATGGAACAGTGAGAACATGTGCGGGTCAAGTGATGCGAGAGAGACACCATCACCGGAAAGCAGTACTAGTGCAATAATCGGCACTAAAATCAGTGCAAAGAACATCAGACATGCCTGGATGGTATCTGTAAGACATACTGCCTTGAATCCACCGACGAATGTGTAAATAACGACGATTGCAGCTCCAATCAGCATTGCTACGGTGTAGTCAATTCCGAAAATGGAGTGGAACAGTTTTCCGCCAGCTGCGAACTGGGATGCTGTATATACTGCAAAGAAGATAATGATGAAAATCGAAGAGATTACAGAAGTGAATGCTTTCTTGTCACCAAATCTGTTCTTGAAGAATTCAGGAATAGTAATCGAGTCTTTTGCCTTGTGCGTGTAGACACGAAGACGCTTTGCAATAAGTTTCCAGTTCAGATACGTACCGATAGCAAGACCAATTGCGGTCCATCCTGCGGATGAGAGACCGGTAAGGTATGCAACACCCGGGAGACCCAGAAGAAGCCATCCGCTCATATCGGATGCTTCTGCAGACATAGCAGATACGAAATAGTGCAGTTTTCTTCCGCCTAAGACGTACTCCTTTGTTGTCTTGTTTTTATTCATAAAGAAGAAACCGACTGCCAGCATTACAATGAAGTAGACAATAAATGCGGCAATGATTCCTATCATTGCTGAAGTTTCCATGTTTAACTCCTGTACTACGTTCTTCCCCACCAAGAGAAGATTAGTAAAGTACAGTGTTAAATTGGTTTTAGTACCTATATATACGCTTTCTTGTAGAGTTCCTCAATCATTCACTGAAGAAGGGTTCTGTTTCACAAAGACTTTTTCGGTATAAAGAAGATGATATAATATGCTAGAACAGATGACCAAAGAACGTGCCTATGCAATCCTTGGTGTTGGCCCTGGTTCAAAACTCAGTGAAGTATCTCTTGCCTTTAGGACACTTAGGGACAAATATCATCCTGACTTGCACCCGGGTCATGGAAAAGAGTATGCAGAAGCTCTTGCTGCGTTTGAGCTTCTGCAGATGGAACTTTAACAATAAATTTTATTTTTCAATTCAAGAACCAGCGGGAGAAGTGATGCATCGACCCATTTTTCATTGCAGTATTTCTCGTAAATACAGAGACGTTCTCGTACTTCATATCCTTCTGCGATCCGCTTTAATTCATCGAGTGCTGGCCAGGGATGTTCCGGGTTGATATAATCTATAGTAACCGGGGATACACCTCCCAGATCATCTACTCCATATGAAAGGAGTTTTCCTGCATCAGCGAGATTTGGTGGAATCTGTATTGCAATTTCTTTCGGAAGGATATCATTAGCAAGTTGCAAAGTGTCAGCCAGAATTTCTACAGTTGCTCCGGGCACACATGACATTTCTGTACCCGGCTTCGGACAGAAGTTCTGAATGATAACCTCCTGAATATGTCCGTAGCGTTTGGAGAGATCAGCAATTACCTCGAGCGAATCGATGTGATCTTTGCGGGTTTCGCCGATGCCGAGCAGAAGACCTGTCGTGAACGGAATCTTCAGTTTACCTGCTGTTTCTATCATCTCGATGCGTACTTCCGGGTTCTTTCCCGGGCTGTGTTCATGGGCTGGAACTGCGGCTGTCGTCTCCAGCATCAGTCCCATGCTTGCATTGACTTTTCGGAGATGAATCATCTCTTCTTCGGTTAGAATGCCGGCATTGGTGTGGGGGAGAATTCCTTTATTGATGGCGTAGCATGCCATGTCATAGCAGTATTCGAGAATCGATGTGTAACCGATTCTGGTGAGATATTCTGAAAAACCCCGTTCCCGCTCAGGACGTTCTCCAAATGTAAAAAGTGCTTCTGTGCAGGAGAATGCAGCCCCTTTGTCGAGTGTTGCACGAACCTCTTCTGGCTTCATAATGCAGCCGTCTTGAACGGGTTCTTTGAATGAACAGTACCCGCAGGCATTTGCGCAGACGTTAGTCAGCGGGAGAAAGACATTCCTGGAAAATGTGACAGTTTTCATTATTTATCTTCCGGGTGTTTCCTTGCAAAGTAGAATATGACAAATGAAAGAACGAAGAGAACAATCGCTAGAATATAGAAGATATAGTTCGGTGCTCCCGGTGTCCCTCCCATGATGAATCCAACTACAAGTGCTATTAATGCGCAAAGAATTGATGTACGCGACAGTCGGATATATTTTGAACGGATGGATTCCCGAGGTTTATTCGAATCAGCCATAAGATATTATTTTCACCGGTAAACGTTAGTAGATTGCGGTACTTTTCTGGAACATAACCAAATACATATTTCCCAGTGGTAACAAATATATAACGCATCTCTTTCTCAAGGGAGATACTACTCATGAAAGTAATCTATAACGATGGAAAAATAGGAGAATGTCCAAAAGACGAGGAACTTCACGTCATCAGACATACTGCTGCTCATATTCTGGCACAGGCCATAGAGCGTCTGTATCCGGATGCCTGTTTCGCATATGGACCGGCAACGGAGAAAGGATTCTACTATGATGTGGATCTCGGGGACAGGAAACTCTCTGATGCTGACCTTCCGGCAATTGAGAAGGAAATGCAGGCAATCATCAAGGAAAATCTGCCGATTAAACCGTTTATTCTCCCTCGCGATGAGGCTATCAAACTCATGCAGGAGAGAAACGAGCCGTACAAAGTTGAACACATCTCCGATTTAGCTGAAGACGTCCCGTTAAGCTTCTATCAGCAGGGCGATTACATCGATATGTGTGTCGGTCCTCACCTGACTTACACTAAAACTCTGAAGGCTTTCAAACTTACCGGCATTTCCGGAGCATACTGGAAGAACAATGCGGCAAATAAGATGCTAACCAGAATCAACGGTACTGCATTTGCCACCTCCAAGGAACTCGAGGATTTCCTGAAACTTCAGGAGGAAGCAGAACGCCGCGACCACAGAAAGATTGGAAAGGATATGAAACTTTTCATGTTCGCCGACGAAGGTCCGGGATTCCCGTTCTTCCTCCCGAACGGTATGATTATCAAGAATGAATTATTGAATTACTGGCGTGAACTCCACAGAGAGTACGGCTATCAGGAGATTACCACTCCGCTCATCATGAACCGTCACCTATGGGAGACCTCCGGACACTGGGATCACTATAAAGAGAACATGTACGGTACCAGAATCGATGATGAAGATTATTGTATCAAGCCGATGAACTGCCCGGGAGGAGTCATGGTCTATGCCAACGAACCACATAGTTACCGTGAACTTCCAATGCGCCTCGCTGAAATAGGTACTGTTCACCGCCACGAACTGAAAGGAACGCTGCACGGTCTCTTCCGTGTCCGCTGCTTCAATCAGGATGATGCTCATATTTTTATGAGAAAGGATCAGATTGCGCAGGAAATCGCCGGTGTAGTTGATATCATTAACAAGATTTACTCTAAGTTCGGGTTCGATTATTTCCTGGAACTTTCCACCCGTCCGGAAAACAGCATGGGTTCCGACGAGGATTGGGAAGCGGCAACAAACGGTCTGAAAGATGCACTCGAGTCGTTAAAACTTCCGTACATCATCAATGAAGGTGACGGTGCATTCTACGGTCCGAAGATTGACTTCCACCTCCGTGACTGCATTGGAAGAACCTGGCAGTGCGGTACTATTCAGCTCGATTTCCAGATGCCGATTAACTTCAATCTCACCTATGTCGATGAGAATGATGAGCGTCCAAGACCGATTATGATTCACCGTGTGGCATTCGGTTCAATTGAGCGTTTCATCGGTATTCTGACTGAACATTTTGCCGGAAAGTTCCCCGTATGGCTTGCACCGATGCAGGCAAAAGTTCTTCTTGTCAGCAAGAATGCCGAAACATATGCGCGTGAAATCTATCAGTCTCTTGCGGATGCCAAGGTCAGAGTTGAACTTGACGACAGAAATGAGAAGATTGGATACATGATTCGCCAGGCACAATACACCGAACGCGTTCCATACATGATTATCATCGGTGAGAAAGAATTCGAATCCAATACTATCTCGGTCAGAACCCGTGACAGCAAGACGGTAACAATGACCAAAGAAGAGTTCCTCGCGAAAATCACTGAAGAAATCAGAACGCGTGCATAACCACTTTCATGGGAGTTTCTTCTCCCTTTTCTTTCAATTATACAAATTTACTTTTTCAGAACACCTCTCATTCTGCGTTCATCATCAAGTTTCTTTGTCAACTTAACAAGAAAATTTGCATACTTTTCGGCATTAATTGTCAAATACTCCTCAAATATGTTGTAATTTTCATCTAAAAACATATGTATTCATATATTTCCTTAGCGTAAATTTAATGGATTAATTCATGACATCTACAAAATCAATTGTAGTAGCAACTGTTCTTATCATTTTAACTGCATGTTCCTATGCACTGTTATCCACAATTGCTACACTTGGATTTATTGACGGACTGGACTTTTCCACCGTTCTCTTCGGTCAGTTCTTCTGGGGATGTGTCATTCTCGGCATCATCGCTCTGATTTCCTGGCTTGTATGGCAGAGAAAACAGCCGAAACCGGAAAAGAATCCGGCAAAAATGGGAAAGCGTGTCGCACTTCTGATTACCACCGGGGTAATCTGTGCTCTTGTTACCATTCTTTACTTCTGCTCGTTCCTGATTCTCGATCTTGATATCTCTGTTGCAGTTGTCCTTCTCTTCCAGTATGCTTGGGTCGGTCTTGTTGTTGAATGCATTGCAAACAAACAGCTTCCATCATTAAAGAGCGTTATTGCCGCAATCGTTGTTGTTGTTGGTGGTATCATTGGAGCAGGTCTTATCGGAGCTGACTTCTCGGTTATGATTTTAAACCCGCTTGGTATGGTACTTGCATTTGCTGCAGCTGTCTGTTATGCACTTTTCTTCCACTTATCTGGATGTGTCGAGACGCAGATGCCGCCGCTGTTCAAGAGTTTCATCGTTTCCCTCGTTGCAATGGTGACAGCTCTTGTCTTTATCCTTATCTTCACTCCGCTCCATGACGGTGTTGCAGTAAACCTGCTCCCTGTCTTTGCTGATCCAAATGCATTAAAGTACATTATTCCGCTTGGATTCTTTGGAATTGCACTTCCAATCTTCTTCCTCTCTCTCGGAGCTCCGAAACTCTCAACTGGTCTTGTCTCCATCCTGAATGCAGCTGAACTCCCAGTTGAAGTTCTGCTGGCAGTTCTTGTTATCGGTGAGACTGTTGCCCCACTCCGCTGGGTTGGTGTTGTTATTGTCCTTGTCGGTATTGCCCTTCCGTATATCCTGAACAGAAAGTCAATGGCAACAATGGAAAGATAAGTTCTTTCCACATTCTCTTTTTTCATCTTCCAATAATTATAGATGTGATTTCTCTCACAGTTATTTCATGGAAAAACTAATTCCTGTATCACTGGAAGAAAAACCGGTTACGGCTTTTCTGAATTTTTATTTGAACGAGAAAACATTCACTAATTACTGGAATGCAATTTACCGCTATCTGGTTTGTTTCTACCCCGGGTTGACGCGGGATTTGGATGAAATGGACCGTGTCGCTACTGATTATATCAGTGAACTACGGACTTCTCGAAATCTCTTGAACGATCTTGCTTATTCCGTCAACCAGATGAAGAGACGGTATTCCCCCTCCTATGTGAATATGAACATTTCGATTGTCTGTCTCTGGTTTGATGACAATCAAGTGGGATTGACACGGAGAATCCGTCAGCGTGTTCTGAATCTTATTCCGCCCGCATACTCCATTCGAGAGGAGGCGGAATTAACGCGGCATCTTTTCAAAGAAATCTACTATGCTCTCCCTGATTGGTGTCAGGTGTTGTTGCTCTTTCTTTCCGGGACTGGTTTACGTCTCGGTGAAGCAATGAATCTGAAACGGATTGATATAAACTGGGAAGAAACGCGTCCCTCGGTTTATATCCGTGCTGAAAATAGCAAGAACAAGATTTCACGGACTGCATATATGACAAGAGAGGCCGCAGAAGCTCTGAAAAAGTATCTTATGATGCGCACTGATAACAATCCATTTGTGTTCCCGTACCCGGTCTGGTCAGCTCAGAGTGCCCTGCGAAAAGCAGCTGATAAGACTGGTCATGGTCCGCAAAATGGATTGCCGAGATCATTTCACTGGCATATGACCAGAAAGTGGTTTATTTCCCGTTTCTCTCTTGCTGCATCCAAGGAGGTTGCCGAGGAACTGGTTGGTCATGTCGGATACCTTTCTAGGTCGTATCAGCGGTTTACCAAGCAACAGATTCTTATCCAGTTCAAAAAAGCGGATTCGTATCTCAGCATACTGAGGAATGATTAATCATCCTCTTATCTTTTTCGGAGAATCCCTGAACTGTCCGCATTTCCGTCGCGGAGAACCGTTGCAGATTTATGGAGTCTCTGATCTTTTCCTTCTTTGCGGAGATCAGAAACACTTCTCCCTTTTCCCATGCTTTTTGGGCTGAAATGTATTTCCATCTTACATCATCCCTACGAAAGTGGAAATAACCAGAAGCAGTGCGGCAACAATACCAATCAACGAAGCACGACCTGTAATTCGAGAGGATCCAATCTGTTTTTTGGAAGAGATGTATTCAAAAATTACGCCAATGACGAGACAGATGAAGGCAATCCACCAGAATATTGTCCGAAGAGAACTTGTCCCTAATCCAAGAGCTTCAATGCTGAAGAGAAGCGTTGGGATTGCAGTGATAGCTGATGCCGTCTGAAAACCGATGGCAAGATAGGAGACCTTCTTATCTTCTGTTTCATAATATTGTGCTGGCATGATTACTCATTGATTCGCTGTTCAGATAAACGTATCCAATTGAAGAGTACGAGTGCTTAATAGGAATCCTGTACAATGATAGAGTATGAGTGTCTCCGCATTTATCCGTAATCACTTATGCGTTCTGATTGCTCTTCTTGTCTTCCTGATTATTATCATTATGTCCTGGAAGTACCTGTTCGTGGCAATCCTCGCTCTAACGCTTGCAGTGGTTCTCATTCCAATACATCGGAAGTTCATTCGGAAAATTCCCGCTCCGCTTTCTTCAGCAATCATTACCACTGCGGTCTTTGTACTTGTTGTTGGACTTTGTGCATTCATCGCTGTCATTTTCTCAGGAAACTGGTATTATCTTACGGATATGATTCAGAGGATTATTGTCTGGATTGCAGATATTTTCCAAATTCCAATGCATGGCAATTCATTCTTTTCCGATATGTCGACTGGGATTCTCAGCACCTTGATGGAAATGATGAAGAATATTTCTCCGGAAGTCATTTTCAGTACAGTCAGTGATGCTGTTTCGATTGTCTTTGGATTTGTTCTGCTTTATGCAATGCTTTATCTCTTTATTATATCCGGAGACCGACTATGGGCTGATATCTGGGACATCATTCCGGAAAAATCAAAGCATGGTATCGGAATGATGGCGGTCAGAACAAAGAAAATCCTCTATTCCCTTTATGGGGTGCATGTTTTCCTGGCTCTTCTTGTCTTTATTCTTGCTCTTCCTTATGGGTGGATTCTTTCCCTCGCCGGCGTTATCCCCGGAACCATTGATTCGATTGTATTCCTTGCTTTATTCTGTGGCATAGCTGCTCTGATTCCAATGATTGGTGCCGTTTTTGTCATCGTCTTTATGAGTATCTATTCATTAGCGATAGGAAGCATTGCAGGGGTGCTGATTTCGGTCTTTGTCGGGTATTTCCTGCTCTCATTCCTGATTGATTTCATCCTCCGTCCGAAGATGACGGCAAAACTTGTTAAGATTCGTCCTATGCTGATTTTCATTGGTTTCTTTGGAGGAGGTGCTATTATGGGTGTGATTGGATTTGTTATGGGTCCGATTTTCCTAGTACTTGGAATCACTGCCTATGAAATCTTCTTTGAAGAAATGCGGAAGGCCAAAGAACTTGAAATGGCTGATAATATCCCGGATCAAAAACTCGTTTGAGGAGAACATATGATACATTTCCCGCCGTCAACTGAATGCATGGTTTTCGATTTGGAAGCCTATGTCCCGAAAGAAGACCGCAGGAAGAGAAACGGCATCTCTCTTGCGGTGAATCCGTATCGCCCGGGTCATACGCTGCTTGGCGGGGTTTTTCATATTTTCTGTCCTCTTACCGGAGATGTTGTTACTAATCCATCATTTACTCATCAGTGGCTCTGGGACAAGAGGTCAGAAAAAAATCTGATTGAGGATATTTACTCGTTATTTTTGGGTATGCGGACGAGAGCAGCCGGAAAGAAATCCTATTATGCTGAACCTTGCCTTGCAGGTGTTGGTATTGTTCATTTTGATTTACCTTATCTGATTGCTAAATGCATAGAGTATAATGTAGCACCAGCGGCTGATGTCTATGATACCATGACGAAATTCAGAGTGATTGAGTTGACATCTGCCGGAATCGGCTACCTGCCGAAACTGACTCCGTGGCTGTATCCAGTATCGCACAATGCAATGGCCGATGCACTTCTTTCGGAACGCGAGGAGAAGCCGACGGGAAAGGTTGTCTGGGATATGTATGATGAAAAGAATTATGCAGATATAGCGAAACGGTGCGAATCTGAAGTAAAAGAGATTAAAGGGGTTGCCGAAAAACTACAGGAACTCAGTATTTCTCAGCAACCATAAGGAATTCTTTTTGTTTGCTTATTCTGTGGAACAGTTTGAACAGAATCTTTTCTTTCCATCCGTAATTGAGATTTCCTCCGGAAGCGTTCGGATGTCCTCCGCCGTGGAATTCTCGTGCTATCAGATGGGAAATGTTTGGAACACTCCGGAGCGAAAATTTGCCGTTATCAAAGACCAGCAGTTCGATGTCTGTTCCCAGTTTTTTCCGCGCCTCCGCTGCGGTTTCACTTGGATATCCGTAGGATGGCATTACGGCAACCCGATATTTTCCGTCAAAGATTTTTGCTCGTTTGATTGACTTATTCATGCACCGGTCCTGGTCGGATTTGATTTTATCGTAGATTGCTTGGATCTCTTCGTCAATGATAATGCCGTTTCTCAGTTTGTCCCGGACCAGACTGAGATTCATATTTCCCGAGGTGACAATTCCGAGAATAGCCGACCGTGCATCTTCATGTTTCCAGAGGTCGTAGTCACAGACAACTTTCGCAACTTCTGCTGCCTGTTCTGCTTTGAGGCTGACAGCAAGAACCCCAGTTGCACAGCGTGAAGTATCGACTGTCAGAGATTCCACGTAAGGCATAATGCGCTGCTTTTCCTCATCCGTCCATTTGTGGTGGTCATACCACTGTATCTTCCATCCGGCGGCGTGGGCTTTTTTGACTCTGTTTTCGATATCTACCTGATATCCGAGATCGCTGATAATAAGGGTGTCTCCTTTTCCATTACACCCGCTAATCTGCGCGAGGAACCAGTCGAATCGATTGACTGATGAGAAGAAGGTTAGTATTTCATCGCCGAAAATCATACGGCAAACTGCATCAGACCCGGCCGCATCCAGGTCGTTATGGGTTAAATGCACGATATTGGTGGATCTTCCGACGATTTTCTCCTGTATACTTTGTTTTTTCCCGGTTGTTGCGGATTGTTTGAGGATGCCCATTGCTCTACTAATAGGATGTCAGGAGTGATAAGAATTGGGATGATTATTCGATTTGTTTAAATACGACAAAAACTAACTATTGTATCGCATTAGTGCCTTTATAGCTCAGTAGGGAGAGCGACAGACTGAAGATCTGTATGTCGCCGGTTCAATTCCGGCTGAAGGCACTTAGTTTTTTGTTCTTTTTCAGTATTAATTTGATTGTTTTCTGTATTTTTCGTCAGTAAGTACCACAGTAGTTTTTATACTGCTAGTACTTATAGGTGATTCAAATTTATTCAGTACAGCACAAGTAACTGTCCCTCATTGTTTGTAACATAGGGTACAAGTTTTCGATAATTAATTTGTAACTGTTCAGCCCCTTGTTTTGAAATACAAATGGTTGTCTTGATTCTATAGTGACATGAGATGTATGAATCACTCATTCTTCTTTCCAAATAGTAGACATAACCGTTGAATTTATTTCATAATTGTCATGTATTTCTTTCTTTAGCCATGCCAGAAGCCTTCTTTTCAGTGATGGGGTTGAATTGTAACTCATTTTTTTTTGATAGCACATTAACTTTCCAAAATCACAAAAAAATAATTTTTGGAAATCATCCATACTTTCCAAAAACAAAAATATTTCTATTTTGGAAATCAATAAGGTATCTGCTACATGAAACTCATCGAACGCAGCACCTATCTGGAAAGACTTATTTCCGTATTTGAAACGCCAGACATAAAGATAATTACTGGAATACGCCGCTCAGGAAAATCAGTTCTTCTGGAATCTTTTATCACCCGCATCAGAGAATTCTATCCCGACTGCAACCTCATACACATAAATTTCAACTTCACCTCAAATGAATATCTGCGTGAGTATCACAGCCTGCTTTACCATATTGAAACCCAGTATAAAGACGGCGTAAAAAATATCGTCTGCATTGATGAAGTTCAGATGTGCGAGGGATTTGAAAACGCAATAAACAGCCTTCATGCCACAGGAAAATATGCAATATATCTGACTGGTTCAAATGCATTTCTTCTCTCAGGTGATTTGGCAACACTCTTTACCGGAAGGGTTTTTGAAATTGCTGTATTTCCCTTTTCCTTTTCTGAATTCAGAAAATACTGGGAGATAGCTGACATCGATGAGGCATTTGAACGATATCTGCGCGAAGGAGGAATGCCAGGTTCATATCCATATAAAGACCTGAATGATAAATACACGTATATTCAGGAAGTTATCAGTACGCTTCTGATTCGTGACATCGTGCAGAGATACCGGATTAAAAATACAACCGTTCTTGATCGGCTTTGTAATTATCTCATTGATAATATCTCAAATCAGACATCAGTTAGAAAGATATCAGCCTCGCTTTCCGCCGATGGATTTAAAACGAATCATATAACAACCGGAAACTATGTAAAAGCCCTCTGCAGTGCATATGCATTTTATCGGATAAACCGTTATGACATTCAGGGGAAACGCTACCTTTCAACGCAGGAAAAGTATTATCTTGCAGACCATGCATTCAGATATGCAAGGCTCGGTACAAAAAATCAGAATTATGGACGAACTCTGGAAAATATTGTCCTAATCGAACTCCTTAGAAGAGGATATGAAGTATACACCGGCGCTCTTTATGGAAAAGAGATTGATTTTGTCGCTTTGAAACGGGATGAAAAATTCTATATTCAGGTTGCAGATGATATAAGCAGTACGGATACTTTCCAAAGAGAGTATGAGCCGCTGCTGAAAATCAATGATGCGTATTCGAAGATGATTATTGCCAGAACAAAGCATGAAGAATATGATTATGAAGGGATTAGAATTGTAGATATTGCACGCTGGCTTGTAGATACAGAGTAAAGATACGCGGGTTTTGGATTACAGACGGACTCGCTGTTTTCTTATTTTTGGAAAGTACCATCACTTTCCAAAATCGCAAAAAACTCATTTTTGGAAAGTTGCACTATTGCCGTTAAAATCCGTATGTCGCCGGTTCAATTCCGGCTGAAGGCACTTAGTTTTTTGTTCTTTTTCAGTATTAATTTGATTGTTTTCTGTATTTTTCGTCA
>DALTWK010000011.1 GCA_029987115.1 Methanocorpusculum sp. | reverse complement strand
ACTCAATTCACCGGCTCAGAAACCAGTGAACTTTCGAGGTAACAACATTAGATGCGGACCAATATAAACATGACGAATTGTAATTTACGAGAAAATTGTGAGACACAATACTGAGTAAATTAACATAGCAGCAAACATCCCTATTACAAAAAATAGGAAAACCGCTAAAATTATCCAGCCAAGTTTCTTTTTTCTATGATTTCTACGCTGTATTACCATTTGTTACCACCACCCAGAGATCCCCGAATATGATTTCCTGTTCCAGATCAACGAGTCCGTTCTGCACCAAAAACAGACACGGGAGGTAAATTAAGTACTTTGGCCAATGGAATGCCGCGCAGATTTCATCGAGAGATACACCGACATCATGCGCATCTGACGAGCGCGAAACATACTCATAGATTTCCTGAGCAAGTCTTTCATAATCCTCATCATGCGCAATACCCACAACCTCTTCGGTATCCGGTTCCGCAAATAATTCATCATCCGAATCAATGAGCTTCTGACGCCGGATCCGTCTTCTTTCAGATTTTTCCGCCTGACGCAGCTGTTTAATTAATTCGTATAAGTTGGTATTTCGTTTGCGAACTTCCTTGCGTTTCAGTCTCCGTTCTATTTCACGGTCAAGAAGTTCTACAGGAGTAAATGCGCGTCCTTGTGTAATGTCATCCTCTGCTTCATCATAAATCCCATCATCATATTCTTCTTCCGGAACATCTTCGGGTTCATCAAGAATCTCCGATTTCATTCTGAGAAGGACGGATAGATAAAAAATAGTGAGGCCCGAAACCCGGAGATTCATTTCACGGCGTTCTTCCAGCTCTGCGAGGAACTTTTCTGTCAGATCGGCAATATCGATATTCCAGGGATCAAGTACACCCTGTTTTACCATTTTCACCAGAATAGCAATAGGTTCCTCGTTTTCTCCTTCCGGAAGAACAAATTCAGACATTACTTTTCTGTCTCCGCGGATTCTGATTTCCTTTTCGCACCGGCTGCCGAATCAGTTTTTGTGATGATGCCGGTAACAAGTGTACTCTTATCTGTTGGACGTGTTGTAACACCCATCATCCGGTCAGCTGTTTCAATCATTGGTTTTCTGTGAGATACAATAACAATCTGAGTATTAAGACAGATGTCCCTGACCATGTTCGCAAGACGCTCGACATTCAATCCGTCCAATGCTGAATCAACTTCATCAAGGGCATAGAACGGCGCCGGCATATACTGCTGAATTGCGAAAATGAAAGACAGCGTTGTTAACGACTTTTCACCGCCGGACATCATGTTCAACCGGTGAACTTCCTTGCCACGCGGGGACACTTCAAACGTCATGCCGCCGAGGAACGGATCCTCATAATTATCCAGAACAAGCTGTCCGCTTCCATCGTTCAGATGAGCATAGATACGCTGGAAATTTTCATTAATCGCATTGTACGCTTTCATGAAAACTTCGAATTTCATCTGGCGGAAACCTTCTATCTTTTCCAGAATAGTTTCACGTTCATGCGACAGAACATTCTTCCGTTCCATCTTTTCATTCGTTTTTCTCTCCAATTCATCGAACTCTTCGATGGCTTTCATGTTAACATTGCCAAGACGCTTGATTCCGCGTTCGGCTGCGACAATGCCATCCAGGATTTCGTTCATTGACAGATCACATTCAACAGCTTCTTCGATATTGCCCTTTAATTCAGCTATCTCGGTTGCAAGTTTTTCGGAATGCTCAATCAGCGCTGCAATCTGCACATTGCACCGTTCTATATCGCCCTGAAGTTTCGTTATCCGCAATGTAGCCTCATCTGCAATGCTGCGGATACGAATCTGTTCCTGGTTCAGTTCTTCTATTTCCCCGGTAAATTTCTTCAGTTCCTCTGCAAAAGCTGCGATTGATTCATTCGCTTTATCAATATCTTCATTACAATGAGAAATTTCTGCATCGTATTCTGAAATTTTTGCATCCAATTCCGCTTTATCTGCCGTCTTTTGCTCAATATTTTTCTTGAAATAGTTACGCTCCAGGAGAACATCATTCAAATTAGTTGTCTTCTGTTCAAGACGGCGCTGGGCATCGTTATATTCTTTCTGAGCGCGGGTATACCGTTCGGTCAGAAGATTGAATTCCTCCTCATTCAGAATCTCTTTCAGTTCCGCGGTACGTTTGTTCAGCCCGTCAATTACTGCAGATATTTCTTCTATTTCAACTTCTAATGCAGCAATTTTATCCGAATTCTCTTTAGCATCGCGTTCCGTTTCCTCAACTAATATTGCTCCTTTCTGTTCATCCTCGGCAATCTTATCCAGAATTCTGTTGCAGTTCTGAATGGTCAGTTCCAGATTGGTTATCTTTGAACCCTGGGTATTGAGCTGCTCGCGGAGTCCGTCCGAAACAGATTTGTACCGTTTTTCAGCAGATTCAAGAGCCGTTTCCTCTTCCTTTAACTCGGCAATTTTCACGACAAGTTCCGATGATTCGCTTCCGACGGAAACACCGAATCCGCGGATGTTTTTGTCGATTGAACCTCCGGTCATTGCTCCGCCGCGTTCCAAAAGATCGCCCTGCAGCGTAACCATCCGGTATTTGCCCATTAACCTGCGACCGGCATCCAGATTTTCAACAACAACGGTCTGTCCGAAAACCAGGTTAAACGCATCACGATATTCTGGTTCGAAATCAATCAGATTAATTGCATAATCGATAACACCATTTCCAGCAAGCGGCGGAAGTGGTGGCTGAGGTTTCATTTTATTCAATGGAAGGAAGGTAAGTCTTCCTAACCGTTCTTCACGAAGATGTTCAATACAGTCAGCAGCAACCTGATCGTCAGATACAACGATATTTTTCAGCCTTCCGCCGGCGGCAATATTCAAGGCAACAGTATGCTCCGCCTTTAAGACCTTTCCAAGTTTGGAGATGGGACCAAACACACCGTCAAATTCCGACACAGCCTCGATAGATCGGTCCGATCCGCCGGCGGCACGCTGATTTGCTTCAAGCTGCATCTGGCGGTTTGTCAGCCGCTGGATTTCTGAACGCAGTGCCTCAAGCTGTTTTCTTGTGTGAAGGGTCTGACGTTCCGCTTCGGCAACCTGTTTGCTAATGACAGATTTTTCCTGCCGGGCATCGCCGATTTCTTCTTCGAGACGGGAAATTTCCGCTTGAGTTGAAGTCCGCTCCTCTGCAAAACCCTCTTGGTCTTCACGATATTTTTCAAGCTGGCTTAAGCGGATACGGCTTTGCTCGATGATGCTGTCACGCCGAAGAACAACAACACGGCGCTCATCATTCTTCTGATCGAGATTACGCATCAGCTCAGTCAGTTCTGCAGTAGCTCCCTTTTTATCTTCTCCGCGTTTCTCCAGAGTCTCCTGCACCTGATTAAAAATTTTTTTCTGGCTTTCTACCTCCATCGCAAGATTGGCACGGTCAATCTGAAGTTTCTTTACTTCCGTGTCTTTATCTTTGTAGGAGTTCTGACTTCTCTGGATTTCCTGGAAGAGAGGAGTGATCTTTCCGAGAGCGTTCTCTTTGTCTTTTCGTGCACGCCTGATTCTGTCTTCTGCAAGCCGGATATTTGCTTTCTGCTGTTCCTGACCAGTAATAATCTTCAGATATTCAGGACCCTGCATCGCAGAAATTTTCTGCGCAATTTCATTTGCTTCTTCAGTTCTCGCATCACGCTCATTTTCTTCAAGGCGGATGCTTTCCTCAATCACACCGCGCTGTCTCTCCTGTTCAAGACGCGTTTCAGATATTGTTGCAATTTCATGTTCTTTTTCATGAATAGTGACACTCTGCTTTGCCGCATTCAGATAGGTGAGTTCATCATTCAGTTTCTTATATTTGACAGCATCCTCTCGTGCACTGCTCAGATTAGTGAGCTGACGGGAATACTCCTCCAGCAGGAGTTCTTCACGTTCAATCTTCGCACGAACCTGATCCAACTCAGTAAGCGCCTGATCTTTTTTTACATCAAATTCAGCAACACCCGCAATACTATCGATGATTCCACGACGATCACGATCGCTCATAGTCATGATACTGTTAATATCACCCTGCATCACAACATTGTATCCATGCGGACGGATTCCATTTTTTGCTAAATAATCTAAAATTTCAGACTGAGAACTGGTCTTTTCATTTAAATAATAATAGGAGTAGGTTTGAGTCGGTGTCTGCTTGATTCTCCGGCGGATTTTGGTCCCATCTGAAAACTCAACTGAAACTTCTGCAGTATTTTTCCCAGAAGTTAAATTGATGAAATCAGTCATTTTATCTGCGCGGAGAGAACGCGAAGAAGATAGTGAAAGAACAAAGAGAATAGCGTCAATTATATTACTTTTTCCGGAACCATTTGGACCGGAAATAACCGTATAACCTTCATAAAAAGGTATTTTTGTTTTCCTTGAAAAAGATTTGAAATTGTCTATTTCAACCTGAACTATGTGCACGTATCGACCCTCAGGAATCTAAATCTAATGTGTCGTCTTCCTCTGCTTCGATAACTGCACTGGAGTCAGCGCGTATTGCAGATGAACGCGAATGGTGACCTTGACCGAAACCAGTTCCGGCAATAATCACACTTTCTTTCTTCACAGTTTTCCTGCGTTTCTGAATCGTCCCATCCGGCTGCATAACAAACTCATAGTCATTAGGACCAAGCTTTTCCGTTTCCTCTGCCGGTTCTTCTTTTGGCGTAACAGGAGAAGATATCGGGCGGTGCACAGGCTGTTCCTCAACAGTGTGGCTTGGACGGCGTATCTCCTGAGTCGGTAGCTGGGCCTGAATCGCCGGACGCGTTGGCTGAGGACGCTGTCCTGCTGCATCTTCGGAAACAATCTCTGCTGTTACTTCTGGTCTTCTAACAGCTGAGCGAACAGGAGATTCAATAGATCCGCGTGTTGGAGCAGGTGCCCCTCCAAGTTTCTCCATAATTGATGTCAATTTACGGACTTGAGATGACAAATCGAGAAACTGATCACGTAAACCATTTACGAGAGCATCAAGTTCTTTAAGTTTATTCTCTATTGCTTTGATATTTTCCGGAGTAGTCGAAACAGGGCAATCTGCGGCTTCAGTCTTTCTCTGTTGTTCACGTTCCTGTTCAGCTAACTCATGTTCAAGGAATTGCATACGGGTGTTCATAGTGAGGAATCCGATAAGTAATTATTAGTTTTTCAGCCCTTATAACATAATAGTTTTGTGTTCATCTCACCTATTGGATACAGAACAGATTATGCATTGTATTCACGTTTTTTCCGGTACTTGACAAATAAGGCAACAATGGGTGCAATCACGATTGGTATTATCAGCAAAAATAATGAATCTGAGAGATTGCCGGAATAATCTGCAATAATACCAACTAAAGAAGCAGAAAGACCCCCAAGTCCCAAGGTAAAACCAAGAGTGAGACCGGATGCAAGACCTGTTTTTCCTGGTAGGAGTTCCTGTGTCATAGTCACTGAGGTCACATAGCAGAAACTTGCAAAAAATGCATAGAGCATAATTCCAAGAAACATTACCCATCCGCTGACAAAAATTAGACAGAACGAAGGAATTGCCGCGATAAGGCCAATTACAAGCATCAGTTTACAACCAAACCGATCAGATAACCATCCTCCTGCAAGTTGTCCAACAATACCGGCTAAAAGCATGAACGTTACCACTAAAGAAGCAAGTGAAGCACTCATACTCCATTCTCCTTGAATAAGAAGAGTTGGGAGATAGGTGATAATTCCCATATAACCGATTGCCCTGAGAGCACAGACAATAACCACAAGACCTGCAGCAACCCTGTTACCCTCTATTACCTCTTCTTTCTTAACACTGTCAACTTCCGCATTCCTATATGCAGGTGTCTTCTTTCGAGTCAAACGGAATATCCAGAACGCCCCAATGATTCCTGGCAACACCATCCATACTACCGAGGGTAAGCCGAACAATGATATGAGAATACCGGCAACTAGTGGTCCAAGTGCATAACTTATACTCCCTGCTGTTGTGAAAATTGAATTGTAAAGACCAAGTTTTCCCGGGGGACTCAATTTATAGATAAGATTCATTCCTGCTGGATGGAACAGTGCATGGCCAATTCCTGCACCTATTACCAGAAAGAGGAGGATAAGATAATTACTCGTCAGAACACTGAGCGAGATACCCAAACTTCCGAGTAACACGCAGAATGCAACATCAGCGTGTTTTCCGGTTTTATCTCCCCAAAGACCAACAAATGGTTGTGCTATTGAAGAAACAACATTAAAAACCGTAACAATAAGACCTGCTAGAAAATATGACAAACCCATTGTTTCCATCAGGAATGGAAGGACAATAGGAAGAACTGGCGTGTACAAATCTATGATAAAATGACCCGAGATTGCAGCTATGAGGCGGGGGTTCTTTGTTAATGTCATAAAAATGAGGATTATGCCCTCTTGATACCAGCTGAAACTAATGCAGAGGTGAGAATTGGAAGAGCGATTGTAATATCACAGAAGCATTGCAGTTTTCGAGATTCGGGTTTTTCCTTTCCCCAACTAATTCCCTCTTCAAACGTACATCCAGAAAGTCCTCCCCAGTGGGGAGCATCGGTAGTAATCTGCAATGCATACATATGTCCACCAAGGAATTTATCCTGATATTTTGGATGAATAACTTCTGTTTGCTGAATGAAGTTTTTAGGAGTGCCGCCACCAAGAATAACAATTCCACTTTTCTTCCCAACTTCTATAAATTCTGATAATTCATCAGCATCTGATAACTGGTCAATGACAACTTCTGATCCAAGTTTTCTTCTCCCGTACAACAAACCGATTCCATAGGAAGAATCAGCAAGAGCAGGAACATGAATTGGGACGTTGAGCTTTGCACAGGTTCCGATTATACTGCGACCATCGGGTTTTTCCGCGTTAATTTTCTCCCCAAGATGTTTAAAGAAATCACGTGAAGACATCGTCTTTTTCCCGAGAGACTTGCCGAATTCAGCGATATAATATTCCATTGATCCTATTTCTTTATCGGATGCAAAAACATCATAAATCCGGTTTATTCCATTTTTATAGAGAGAGGCATCATCAACCATATGTGATCCAACATAGTGTTTGACCCCCATATGCTCACAAAAATCATGGAACATATTCGCCCCAGTTGAGACGATACAATCAATATAATGATTTTCGAGAAGTGTGATTATGCATTCCTGCATGCCCGCCGGGATTATTGCACCGGACAAACCGATTGTTATACGAATATCGGGGGTTTCAATCATATTTTTCCAGAGAAGGAATGCTTCCCCCAGTTTTCTCCCCTGGAAACCGGATTTGCTCATATTCAGAAGAAGTTTATCAACAGATGCGTCCGGATGCATCGGATTGGTCGGAGTGTCAAACATGACTGTTACATTGGTCACTGCTACGTAAAATACCTGTGGAAAAAAGAAAAATTATGCTGCTGCCACTGCAACAACAGCGATATTATCGGAACCGATATTATAGGTGATTGAGGTTGCATCTACTGCAGTGATAACCGCCGGACGCACACCGAAGTCGATTGTCATCGAATCATCTTCGCCGGTCGTAATGAAGTATGCATTTGAATCGGTTGTCACTAATACATCACCCGGAACAAAGGCATCATATTGTTCCTCAGTTATGCTTCCGGAATTCTCGAGGAATTCTGCTTTCGTATAGGTGGTTGCATATGTTTCGGCATCCGTTCCGGCACCTGAAACTAATATGGTTGAGCCATATGACTGATTAACGATTCCCTTTGCCATATTCGTCAGTTCGTCAGCATAGAGGACGAATTTCTTCTCAAATCCGTCAACGTCTATGAACTGGTTTTCTTCATAAGTCTGACCTGCAACAATGGTAGTTGAAAGCGTATATGTTGCTACGTCGCCGACGAATGTGCTGTAATATACCGAAACAGTGTCACCTTCGGCAACAGAACCTGCATTATACCGATCATTAAAGAAATTCGAGAAATTACTGAAGGACAGAATACACATGACCACAACGAGGACACAGAATCCGACAACACAAACCTGTATCCAGTTGACCTTCTTATTCGGTCCCGCGGCATCTCTTTTTGATTTACTCTGGACTGCCATAATTATCTATATAATTACTGTCTTCTGGAATAAACACCTTCCTTTCTTCACCGCAAATAGAATGAGAAACGATTTATACAACAATGACTTACCATTAGTAAGTACAAGGTGAATAAGAAAATGACTATCAACACAGATATGATTAGTTTCGAACAGATTGGTTCAGAATTAGACAAATTTCTTTCGAAAATCGGGGAACATTACAGAGATGCAATTCCATCTACCACATCATTGAAATCGACAATAATTAACACCCCATTACGAATGAAAGGAAATTTTCCAACAGATCTTGCAGAAACAGAAGACGCATTTATTGTAACATGTGAGATGCCCGGGATTGAAAAAGATAACATCCAGATTAAACTCAGTAATTCTAACACTATTACAGTGAAAGCAACAGTCACAGATATTCACTATGAAGAAAGAACATACTTATTCGCAGAAAGAGGTCATGAATCAAAAGAGCGTACTATAGTTCTGCCGTCAGAGGTAACAGCCGATAATGTTAAAGCGACATTTAGAAATGGAGTAATTGAAATCACGCTCCCGAAAATAAAGACGGATAGTGAAACTGAGATATCTATAGAATAATACTCCTCTTTTTATCAACAGACATTTATCTCTGCAACGTCTATAAAAATAGTATTCTATGAAGAAGGCACAGCGGAGATGGCTCTTTATCTCTCTCGGGATTAGTCTAGCAGTTATCTTTGTAATGCTTATTATCACCATCAATGCAGATACGTTTGAAGCACTCAAACACTGCATTCCCGCTTTCCTCATACTATCTCTGTTATTGCACGTAGCATCCCTCTGTATCTGGGCTTTAAGAATTAAATTAATGAGTCATTCACTCGGCTATCATGTTTCGTTCGGCCATAGTTTCAACCTGGTCTGTTCCAATACATTCATCGCAAATATCACCCCGTCGCAGGTAGGCGGGGAACCGGTAAGAGTGTATGAATTGAACAAAGCAGGAATTCCTGGAGGAGAAGCAACTGCAATCGTCATCATGGAACGTGTTTTCGACGGTGTTGTGCTCGCAATAGGAACAGTACTATGTATCTTCCTTCTGGGTTGGCTGTTTTCAGACATTCAGCTCCCGAGCGGATGGATGATTTCCGCGTACATTGCTGCGGGTGTTTTTGCGGGACTGGTAATTCTCTTCTTTGTATTTGCAAAGAATCGGAAATGGGGTATTGGTCTCATGCATAAAATTGCAGGAGCGACAACACGAAATAAACCCGTTGAAATACAAACCGCACGAAGAAATAAATTTGAAGACTATGCCTTCAAATTCTATGAAACACTTGGACACTTCATAAGCAAATCGAAGTCCGGAATCTTTTTCGGCATGTTTTTGACCATTTTATACTGGGCTAACGAATTCATCATTGCATTTTTCATATGTATGGGCCTCGGTGTTGAACCGACTCCAAACCTCTTTCTCCTCTCAATAATCTTCCAGCTTCTGATATCAGCAATAATGATGCTGCCGTTAACCCCGGGAAGTGTCGGGGTTGCCGAAATCTCACTCGGAGCATTTTATGCGATTATTATCCCGGCATCAATTGTAGGAATTTTTGTTCTTATCTATCGCTTCATATTCTATTATTTCAACCTTGCAATCGGATTTGTATCCAGCATGATTATCGTCAGACGCGAAGCAAAAGGGAAAAAAGTGGGAGAATAAATGGAGAAGAAATACAAGAAACTCTTATGGATTTCAATCGGTATTTCCGTTGGAATAATGCTCATTGTAATTGCATTGACATTCGATGCAACCACAATTGAAACCCTGAAAAAAGTTGCATGGGAATATCTTGCGATTGCTTTTGCTCTGCATGTGATAGCCCTTGGAGTCTGGGGTTTACGTATTCTAGTTCTTTCTCGGTCCCTAGGTTATAAACTCAAATTATTTCATTGCATCAATATGGCAGCATCGGGACAGTTGTTTGCTGCAATAACTCCTTCAAGTATCGGTGGCGAGCCAATACGAATTCATGAAATCTATAAAGCAAAGGTCCCGATTGCAGATGCAACAGCAATCGTGCTTGTAGAACGTCTGCTGGAAGCAGTGCTCCTCGTTGTGGGTGTTATTACCGCACTTGTGGTCTTTTCCATCATAAACCTGAACGGAGACATTCCGGAACAGGTATTGATACTTGCATGGAGCGGAACCGGATTATTTACCGTGATTCTCGGGGTCCTGATTTTCATGGCCCGCAAACCGGAATCCATTAAACGCTGGGGTCTGAAAATCAGCGGCATCTTTACAAAGAAATTGTCGGAAGAAAAACGCGAGAAACTGAATAACAGTCTAACTACAGGCGTAGACCAGTTCTACTCAACATTCAGGCATTTTGCGGGAAAAGCCCGATGGGGAATAGTTGTCGGATTTTTATTGACGATTCTTTTCTGGTTTATCGAATATTCAATCGCATCAATAATTATGATCGGGCTCGGATATGCACCGAACCTGTTGCTTTCCATTATCTTCCAGATGATAATAGCAATTGCCATGATGATACCGCTCACACCCGGCGCAACCGGTATTTCTGAAATCTGTTACGCCGGCCTTTACGCCATGATTCTTCCGACATCAGTAATCGGAATATTTGTAGTACTTGTCCGCGGTGTCCTGTACTATTCAAATCTGATTCTCGGCGCAATTGGTACATTTATTATCGTAAAACGGGAAGCAAAAGACGAAAAGGTGAAACTGGCAGAATGAAATCAAAGATATCTTTCTTCGACAAAGCACGCTGGTTCCTGACTCACGAACAGAGAACAGAAAACTACTACCGCCTCCAATATGAGCATCTTTTTGCAAAGCACCATGACAAAAAAACCGACACGCTGAAATTCGGGGAACTGACACTTCCAAGACTTTCACATGCATCCCACCCGACCCGTGAAGAAGCATACTATGCAATGGAAATCGGCGATATACTCTACCCGGGACTGTTTGATTCATACAAATTTGTCGACGAAGGACCGTATGAATGGATGGATGTGGAGATTGAAAAAGGAGATGTGGTATTTGACTGCGGGGCAAATCTCGGAATCTTCTCTTTGTTTGCCGCATACCGCGGGGCAGCGGTCTATGCTTTTGAACCGATTCAGGACGCAAGAAAAATACTCGAGCAGACACTGAATCTGAATCCTGAATTGAAAAAACAGGTGACAGTCATCCCGTACGCCCTTTCGGACAGAAAAGGCACTGCCGAATTTACGGTGCTGAAAGACACCTTAGTCGGATCGTCCATGGTTCTGCCACATGAAGGAAGAAAAGAATCTGCAAATCTTACCACAATAGATGAATTCTGCAACGAATACAAGGTCGTTCCTGATTTTATCAAAGCTGATATCGAAGGAGCGGAACGGTTGATGCTTTCCGGTGCGCAGAAAACACTGAAAGAAGCAGCCCCGAAATTATCTGTCTGTACCTACCATTTCCCGGATGACAAGAAAGTGATGAAACAGTTAATTCTCCAGGCAAATCAGGAGTACAGAATAATAGATAAATGGAAAAAATACTACGCCAGAATTTAACGTTTTTCAGTTCCGCGTTTGATAGGAGCTGACCCGCAGATTGGGCAGTCTTTTTCCCCGGCAGGAATCTCAGCCCCGCATCCGGAACAGATGAGTTTCCAAACCTTCTTTTTCGCGGTTTTTTCTTTGAGACTCAGCACAGGAATCTGCAGATAGCAGCAGCAGTTCTGAACCGCAAAATCGCCGGAAACAACGGTTCCCCTAAGTGATAGACCGAGAGCGATTACTGACAAATCTGTTTCTGAAAGAACACGCAGATCCCCGGTTGTTTCAGCACATTTCTGGACCTCTCGCAACTCTTTGACGGAAGCTTTTCCAATCTTCAGCCCGTTTTCCAGCAATAGATTAAATCTGGCCCGTGAAGAGAAATCTTTGACTTCATCCCGAACTTCATCTGTTGTCCAGAGCTCCCCCTCTAGAGGATGTTCGGCAAAAAAATAAGATGCATCCAAGATATACTGCATGCTTTATTTACGAATCGCATCGGCAATAATGCCGGCAGCAGAGAATTTACTGGATGCGCGTTCAATGGTGTCGGATGTTGCAACATCTGCAAGTCCGCCCTGCATCAGTTTGATATATCCACCGGAAGCAAAGACGCCGTGCACACCTGCGGCACGGACAGATTTTGCACCCTGTTCCATCAGCATACTGGCAGCAAGAGCCATGGATCCGCCGGTTGCGATAATATCATCGACGATATAACAGTCTCTTCCTTTTGCATCGAGATGCTTCGGAGCCATTTTCACTTCAGAACCGGAAAGACGTGTCTTGTCCAGGTGGTCGCAGTCCCAGCCGAACGGTTCTGCAACACCTTTGGCGAAATACCAGGCTCCCTCATCCGGGGAAAGAATAAGCGGGTTTTCAACACCCTGGCTTTTGATGTATGCGCCAATTTCCGATGCGATGGACAGATTTACCGCAGGACAGCGGAAATGATTCAGAACAGAGGTATCATGGATATTTACCGTGATAACCCGTTTTGCACCTTCGGAAAGAGCACGTGCCAGTGCACGTGCGGAAATGGGTTCGCCGTCATTAAATTTCTTATCCTGACGAGCATATCCCATGTATGGAAGAACAAGGGTAACATCCCTTCCCTCGCAGGCATCCATCAGCAGAAGTACCTGCAGTGCGGTGTTGTTGTCAACAGTACTTGCGACAAGAACCATCTCGTCATCGAGATCTTCAATGCGGACATATTGCTCCCCGTCCGGGAAGGTGGTGAATTTCACCGAACCAAGTTTGCATCCGAGTTTTTCTGCAACACGGGAGGCAAGAACCTGACTTTTTTCAGTATAGATGACCTTCATATTAGTGCATTAACTATCTTAATACTGAAAGTACTTAAATCATTCAAAACAAATTTAATAAGTTCTAATTCTCATAGGCAGGTACAATAACTATGGAAAACCCCGTAACACAGGAAGAATCGGAAATAACATCCGGAGATACCCCCGTGATTACTGCTGTGCCGGAACAGAACCCTGTTGAAGAATCTGCTCCTGTCGTCAAAGAGCATTATGCATCAGACGATTTCGATAAAGAAACGTTCGGCGGACTCAGATTCGACACAACTGCAGACATTCCTATCCCGGAAAATCTGATTGATCAGGTTATCGGTCAGGAACATGCCGTTGATGTCATCAAAAAAGCGGCAATCCAGCGCAGACATGTAATGATGATTGGAAGCCCCGGTACTGGAAAATCAATGCTCGCCAAAGCAATGTCTGAACTTCTCCCGAAAGAGGAGATGCAGGACATATTGGTATACCCGAATCCGGAAGATAATAACAATCCAATAATCCGTGTCGTTCCGGCCGGCCGCGGAAAGGAAATCGTTGCCCGCCATAAAGCAGATGCAAAGCGTCAGGCATCCTCAAGAAATACCCTGCTCATTGTTATCATTATCGGTGTGCTCGGAATAGCTCTCATATCCGGTCAGCTTCTGATGGGTATTGTAGCAGTTGCTTTCATCTTCTTTGCATTCCGTTCATTCATGCCGAAGGACAATGCCATGGTCCCGAAACTGATTGTAAGCAACAAACCGGACAGTTCAGCGCCGTTTGTTGATGCAACAGGATCACATGCCGGTGCACTTCTCGGTGATGTACGTCACGACCCGTTCCAGTCAGGTGGTCTGGAAACTCCGGCACACGACAGAGTTGAAGGAGGAGCAATTCACCGTGCCCACAAAGGAGTTCTCTTTATCGACGAACTCAACACGCTGGAACTTCCGTCACAGCAGAGCCTGTTAACCGCTCTCCAGGAAGGGGTGTTCGCAATCACGGGACAGTCCGAACGCTCTTCCGGAGCAATGGTCAGAACAGAACCGGTTCCCTGCAGATTTATTCTGATTGCTGCAGGAAATCAGGATGCTGTCCAATATATGCACCCGGCATTACGTAGCCGTATTCGGGGTTACGGTTACGAAGTATATATGTCTGAAGTCATGGACGACACACCGGAGAACCGTGCAAAACTTGTTCGCTTCATTGCCCAGGAAGTCAGAAACGACGGAAAGATTCCGCCGTTCGAACCGCTAGCAGTTGCAGAAGTTCTTCGTGAGGCAAGACGCCGCTCCGGTCACAAGGGTCATCTCACCGTAAGGCTGAGAGATCTCGGCGGTCTTGTCCGTGTAGCAGGAGATTTGGCAATTAAAGACAATGCAGAAGTTACCACGGTAAATCACGTTCTTTCCGCAAAACAGATTGCACGCTCCGTTGAAGACCAGGTTTCCTACGAATACATCAAGAGAACGAAAGATTATGACTTAACCATTGTCGAAGGTGAACGCGTCGGTCGTGTTAACGGTCTTGCAGTCATAGGAAATGATGCAGGATCTGTCCTGCCGGTAACTGCAGAAGTAACCCCGTCGCTTGCGGAGAATGCGGGTTCTGTTATTGCAACCGGTCAGCTGAAAACAATTGCAAGAGAATCGATTAAGAACGTCAGTGCTCTCATTAAGAAATTCTCGGGAACTGATGTTAAATCAATGGATATCCACATTCAGTTCATTGGAACCTACAATGGTCTGGAGGGAGATTCAGCATCAGTCACCGTTGCAACAGCAGTAATCAGCGCCCTGGAAAACATACCGGTACGCCAAAATCTGGCTATGACCGGTTCATTATCCGTTCGCGGCGATGTGCTGCCGATTGGCGGCGTCACCTACAAGATTGAGGCTGCTGCCAAAGCAGGAATTAAAACAATCATCATCCCTGAATCAAACATAGATGATGTCTTAATCGAAGAGCAGTACGCCAAGATGGTGACGATTATCCCTGTTACCAGAATTGAAGAAGTTCTCCGGTATGCCCTGGTTCCTGAAGACAAAGAAGCTTTTGAGGAAAAACTTGCTTTGTTAGGAAAACACATGGATGTTCCTCGGAACTCCTAATATTCCCTCTTTTTTTCCGTTGCATTTATCTTATCTTAAACAAAAACGTATGATTACTGGTGTACGTTATTAATGTCAAGATATCTTTTCAATGAAGAAATTATGCGTGAAGACAAACGTTCTGGTACATATCTGATTAAATTCATCATACTTGCTGTTGTCTTCTACGCCCTCGCCGCAGCAGTCTGGGTGATTCAAAAAATACCCTTTATTGCCGGATATATTTCTCAGTTCCTTGCTAAAATTCAAACGTTCTGCGGCAATCACAATTTACCAGTTCTGTCATATACACATCTCCAGATTATATTCTGCATTATCTTTGCAGCAATCGGAAGTATAATCCTCATAGCAGGTCTCGTTGGACTCCTATCTCCGCACCTCTATCTAACACAGAAACGTGTTTGTCTCATTAAAGGGAAACACAAATACCGAGAAACACGATTTGACAAAATTGAGTCAATTCGAATAAAAGGCCGAAAACTGATTCTCTATGCGGGAAAAACAAAACTCGCCTTCGGCCCTCTTTCCGACCCATATACTGCACGTGATGCAATTGTCGCAATAATGACACACCGTTTCGAAGAAGAGGATACAAAACAGACACGCTGTTCCGAACCAGAACCGATTACAAAAGACGGTGATGTATTCGACGCGGAAACAGCCTAATTATTTTCTTTTTTACAATCATTTGAATATCTAAAAATACCAATGAATATACAGAGTACGTTGGAGTATTCATATCATGGTAACAAATTCACCAAAAACAAATACGGATTCGAAAAAGAAAGGAAATGGAACAGTTGTTCTTGCATTCTCCGGCGGTCTTGACACATCAATCTGTGTTCCGCTGTTAAAGGAGATGTACAATTTCAAGAAAGTAATTACAGTTGCTGCAGATGTCGGTCAGCCGGAAGCTGAAGTTAAGATGGCAACCGAGAAAGGAAACCTCATCGCGGACAAGCATTATACACTTGATTTGAAAGATGCATTTGTCAAAGAACATGTTTTCCCAGCGATTAAAGCAAATGCACTCTACGAAGGATACCCAATGGGTACCGCTCTTGCCCGTCCACTCATTGCAGCAGAAATCGCAAAGATTGCAAAAGAAGAGGGGGCAAAGACCGTTGCACATGGTTGTACCGGTAAGGGTAACGATCAGCTCAGATTCGACTACATCTTCCACATAAACGACCTGGAAATTGTTGCACCGATGCGTGAACACAACATGAAACGCAACTGGGAAATTGCCTATGCAGAAAAGAACAACATTCCAGTCCCTGTGAAGAAAAATACCCCATGGAGTGTTGATGAAAACATCTGGTCACGCAGTATTGAAGGCGGCCACCTTGAAGAACCGGATTACCACCCGCCAGAGGAAATCTACCACTGGACTGCAGCACTTGCAGATGCCCCGGACACACCGGAAATCATTTCCATTGAATTCAAAAAAGGTGTTCCAGTAGCATTAAACGGCAAGAAAATGTCCGGTGTGAAACTTATTGTTGAACTGAACAAGATTGCCGGAAAACACTCGGTCGGCAGAAACGATATGGTTGAAGACCGTGTCCTCGGTCTGAAAGCACGCGAGAACTATGAACACCCGGCGGCAACCGTTTTAATCGCGGCACATGCTGACCTGGAAAAACTTGTCCTCTCCAGAAACGAACTGAAATTCAAGCACATCGTTGATGATCAGTGGGCAGAACTTGCCTACATGGGATTAGTTCACGAACCACTCTACCACGACCTGAATGCCTTCATTGACAAGACTCAGGAACGAGTAACCGGAACTGTTGATGTTCAGCTGTTCAAGGGAGGTCTGCACATCATGGGACGTTCCTCTCCGTTCTCCCTCTACTCCGAAGATCTGGTATCCTTTGATACGAACACAGGAATCAACCAGCTTGACTCCATCGGATTCTCCAACTTCTATGGACTGCAGGGCAGACTTTATAAGAAACTGCAGAACAAATAATTTCTTTTTTTCGGTAAAACCGAGAGTTCATTTTCTTTGAAAACCAATACTATTGCATGCCGAGAAAGGCTTTCACCCAGCCATCAAAAAACCAGTCAACACTATCTTTTGACTTAGCGGAGAGTGGAAGTACTCTTTCTGTCATAACTCCAATTTCTGATCCGTCACCACTTCCAAAACGTGATGAAACCATATTGACAGTATCTGAACTTAATGAAAGAATCAAATCCATTCTGGACTGTGATAAATTAACCGATATTACTGTCACTGGCGAAATTACCGGATATAAACCACATTCCTCCGGACATTACTTCTTTACCATAACAGAAAAAGTAAAAGGTGAAAAGGGAAAAGATGAATTCAGCATCCCTTGTGCTATCTGGAAATATCTTGCCCGAAAAATTCCATTCGAAATAAAAAACGGCCTTTCTGTCAACCTAACCGGGTATGTCGACATCTATCCACCAAGCGGAAAGCTGCAGTTCATAGTTAAAAAAGTCGAACCAGCGTTGATGGGAAAAACAGGTCTCTATCTGCAGAAAGAAAAATGGAAAAAAGAACTGGAAGAAGAAGGAATTATCCCGCGTCCAGACGCCGAGAAACGTTTTCTTCCTGTATTTCCGAAAAGAGTGGGTGTTGTAACCTCCAAAACAGGAGCGGTTCTCCAAGATATTAGAAATGTCATTTCCAGACGGTTTCCAGTACCATTGGTTCTTGCTGCAGCACAGGTTCAGGGAGCAGGAGCGGAAAAAACCATTGTTTCTGCAATAAACTCACTACAGGGAATTGTTGATGTCATCATCGTTGCACGCGGTGGCGGAAGTTTTGAAGATCTCTTTGTTTTCAATCATCCGGATGTTGTCCGTGCAATCCGGTATTCCGAAACACCAATTATCACCGCAATTGGTCATGAGACAGATACCACACTTGCAGATTTTGCAAGCGACCTGAGAGTTCCGACACCGTCAGCAGCAGCTGAAACCGTCGTTCGCGATCGGAGTGATTTGTACCAGAAACTCGAAGATTATCGAAGACGGATTTATGACAGAAGCCTTGCCATTCTAAAAATAGAACACGAGCGTCTTGATGACCTCCGCTACCGGGTTGACCCAAGTCGCCTCACGAAAAAACTGGACACAATGCACCAGCAGACAGCAGAACTCCATGAACGGATTACCTCCGCAACAAAACGGATTCTCAACCGCGAACATACGTTAGTGAGTCAAATTGCTGAACGCCTTATCACAGGAATAGGTGTTAGAATTAAAACTGCGAAACTTGAACTTGCAACTGAAAAAGAAAAAATAGTTGCTGCAGATCCGAAAAAACCACTGGAACGCGGATATGCTATGGTGCGGAAAAACGGAGCAATCATCCGTTCCAAACATGATCTCAATGTGAATGACCTGCTAAACATCCGTCTTGCCGACGGCGATATTGACGCAAAAATTGAAAAGATACTATGACCGACGAGAAAGAACCAACCTATGAAGAAATGATTACAGAACTCCGGGAAGTCGCACGGAAACTGGACGATCCGTCAACCAGTGTTGAAGACGCAGTGAAACTCCATGCAAGAGGCATGGAACTGATTAGAAACTGTGAAGCATTCCTCGAAAAAGCAGAATTAACAATTACTGAAGTTCATCACTCTGAACAGTCAGAGTAACAACCATATCTTTTCCTTTTTTCAATTCATCAATGAGTTCCCGGGGAATCTGGCGGGCAGCATGGTCTGAATAAATACCAATCGTTCTGGGGCACAGGAAGGTACTGCGGCGCCAGACCATATCTGTGGGATGGGAGAGTGTTATGCCCTGGCCACCTTCGGACACAACCGTTGCCTCAATTTCCCCGATTTGTAAATGAGTTATGAGCTTGGAACCATTGGCCGCCAGAGCTCTTCGGAAATCAGGAGATAAATCCGCAGCTCCTTTATCAGCCCCGACAGCAATGATACAGTCTCCGGCCAAAGATAATTCCGTCTCTTTGGTTATCTCAAAAGTACTCTTGTGCAGACCGCGAACATTCGGATGACCGCGGCAGCGGATTATTTCCGTTACTTCAATCATGGTATGATTATGCCGCTTCCTTCAAAGCGTATCTCCCGGAGTTGGACTCGACATACCCTTTTGCCGAAAGGGTGCGGAGTGCAGCAGTAACTTCCGGAAGCGGTTTCCCGCAGGCATCTGAGAGCTCAATCGGCGTAAGCGGGGAGTAAACTAATGCCATAAGGAGTTCAGCCTCGATTCCTCCCGCAAAAATATCCTGACCTTCTGTTATGAGCTGTTCTATTTTGGAATCGATATCCCGCTCAACATAATCCAGCTGATCAATCAGGTGTTCACGCGCCTCTATGAGAGTTTTTAAATGACGAATGGTATCAGACAGGGGGAGTGTCTCTTCCTTATTTTCAGAAACAGCAGCAGTCTCTTCCTTCGGCTGCATATTTACTGAAAACTGAATATCCTGAACGAGATAATAGTATTTCCTTCTCCGTTCATCCTGATAACTTGATATGACGTCTTCCTTCTGCATGAGAGCGAGATGCTCTATTACTGCTTTTGGATTTAATGAAAGACGATCAGAAATCTCTGTAACAAAACACGGTTTGTGCTGGAGAAGATCGATGATGCGGCGACGATTCTTGTTTCCCAAGATATCTAATAGCTGAGAGATCTTTTCCTGTTCAAACATAATTTAGAATTACTTATAGTAAGGATGAGATAAAAGATAAACATTTGGGAGAATCGTTCATTGAACAGATTCCTTTTTCTTTGCATCCAGCTGTTTTTTCTTTTCCGTCATTTTATGGACAATCTTGTTCCAGAAGAGGGCAATGAGAGCAATAACTGCAACAATGGCAACCCCTTCTAATATGGCAAGTACGGGATTCACTTTCCAGAGTTCCACAATGGAAGTTATTCCAAGCGATACCGTGAGAACGGATAATATGCTCCCGAATCCAACAAGACCGATTGCCTGAGCCGGCCGATAATTTAAGAAACGGGCAATCACCGATGTTGTCATCGCCCCGGAACCCTGGAACGGAAGATACATGAAAATCAGAAGCCCGGCGCTTGCAAGGTCCTCAATCCATTTGCGTTTTTTCATAACCTTTTCCGCACCCCGCATAATCCACGACAGCCACTTTCCAATGAGGGGGATTTTCAGCAGTAAATCAAAGTTGAGTGTGATAAAGGAAGATACGAGGATATCAATTATTATAATCCCAGCACTGACTGTCCAAAGCGGATATCCTCCGAGCGCAGAGTCGGCAGAAATACTGATGAAATTGCCGACAAGATTGGTCAGTCCTTCACCGCCGATAAGTGCAATAGGGATGATGGTTTCTTTCCCGAACGGCGGAACAATATATGCAATCATCAATCCGATAAACACCAGATATTCCGGACTGAATGATGAAGCACTGCCTCCCGGGGGTGGAAACACAAACCAGAAAAAGCCAAGAAGAGCGACAAATATGAGAATCGGAACAAGCAATTTTGCTGCTCGAATCAGAATAATTTTCACCCAATCTTTCGGACTGCGTTTCTCACTCATAAGTATAATAACGTTGTACCCAGAGAGTTAAAGAGTTGCTTATTATGCATTCTTTTATCCATTTTGCCTGCAGATAATACTGCATGCATACGCCGTTTTCCATTTCTACACACTGTCTTGCAGAAGAGGAATTATCTACAGCACTTGAAATCATTTCAAATCACACGGAATACATTGAGGTGATGAATGAAGGGCGACATTATACCGAAAAAGCATCACTATTAATGGAATACCCATTGCACTACTCCATTCATGCTCCAACCAGTAGGGGGAATATTGCATCTGCAGCAGAACTGATTCGTGCCGATGCGATTTCTGCAATTTGTGCGAGTATTGATTTAGCAGCGGAAACAAATGCAGAACGTGTTGTATTCCATCCGGGAAATTATTCCGGTGATGACGGATATGAAAAATCACTCCCCTATTTCCAGGATTCGGTGAAACGAATTACAAAGTACGGTGAAGATGCCGGTGTTCCTGTCTGCATTGAAAATATGGGATCATGGCGCTGGATTTATCTGCAGAAACCGGAAGAACTTCCGGCAGTTGACGGGACCGATTTTTGTCTGGACATCGGCCATGCCCATCTCTGCGGAGTACTGGATCAGTTTCTCGAAAAACCCTTTGTTCACATTCATATTCATGACAATGCGGGAGAAATTGATTCTCACGGGGCGGTTGGTACCGGGACCATTAACATCGAGGCAGTCATGAAAGCAGTTGCTGCAAATCATATAGAACACCCCGTCATCGAATGCGGGACATTAGATGCCGCACTTATTAGCCTGGAAAAACTCAATAAAATCAAACAAAATTTTTAAAAAAACAATATTTATGAAATATTTTATTTCTTTAATGCTTCCGACAGGGCATTTTTGATAATTCCTGACAATATTGGATTCCGATTGTTTTCGTATTTCTTAAGTGCGGAAATTGCTTCCTCTCCACCTATTTTCCCAAGGGATGATGCTACTGTCGCACATACTCCGGGTTTTACATCAGATAACGCCTCGATAAGTGCTGAAATGACTTTATCCCCGGATGATTTTCCCAAAGCTGATGCTGCAGCACGGCGAACGCCGGGATTCTCATCTTTCAAAAGGGAAATAAACAAATCATCCATATTGATTCCCAGTTTCTGAAGATTGTCAACTGCAGCCATCCGCACGGAAGAATCAGAATCCCTGCAGAGTTTTTTGATGACATCCACGTTTGCAGTTGTCTCGGCAACCGCACGGCGAACTTTGGAATCAGCATCATCGGCGGCACTGTCCGGAACGTGTGCATCGAGAACATGGACTGCCGCCACCCTAACGGCAGATTCCTCATGCATTAATAACGGGAGAATCAGATTAATCCGGTTTTCATCAAGACTGCGGTGCCGAAGGGCCGTCAATGCCGCATGAACTACTGGGGTGACATCAGAAAGAAGTGAGAAGAGCCCTTCTGTTACTGCCGGTGTACGATAAACCGCAAGCGCATAGGCAGCCACCTCGCGAACTGACGGAAAAGGACTGGTCAGCGCAGAGATTAAGGGACTGCAGACATATTCTTCACGATACTGACCAAGTGTCTCAACTACAGAACAGATCAGTTTTTCATCAGCAGATGAATGAAGTACCTGAGAGAGAACATCAACAGATTTCTCCTTTCCTACCATGAAAAGTACCTGAGCCGCTTCACTGACATCAGAATCGGGCGAGGAAAGATATGATACAAATAATGAATAATCAAGAGACGGATAATTTTGAAGTGCCCACAACATAACCCTCTTGATAAGAGGAGAACCTGTTTCTAGGGCAGATAAAATGAGCGGAAGGGCATTTGAATCACGCAATGCGCTGATAGTATTTGCCGCTTCCTCGACCTTTGCATAATCTTCTGAATTCAGGTCAAGCAGGAGTCTGGCAAAGGTTTTCTCGTTCATTTTTTAGTTTTTCACATCGGTAACTTTGATGACATGCCAACCGAACTGCGTTTTGACAGGGCCAACTACATCACCTGCTTTTGCTTTAAAGCAGGCATCTTCGAACGGCTTGACCATCTGGCCTTTGCCGAAGTATCCAAGGTCGCCGCCCTGATTGCCGGAAGGACACTGGGAGAACATCTTTGCAAGTTTTGCGAAATCATCGCCTGCAGCTATCTTCTGCAGTATCTGTTTTGCTTCTGATTCGGTCTTTACGAGGATATGAGATGCTTTCACTCTAGTCATACTACTATTTTTCTCCTGCCAGATGATAAAGCATCACACCTCAATAAGGCGGTAATCTGCATGACCTACATTCATCTCTTCAGCCGCTGTAAACTGTAATTCCGGATTTGTTCCCGGCCAGACACGGGTGAACTTTTCCTCACCTGCATGATGATGATCCGGAAGAAGACTGCCGTGTACTCCGTCAGCATTGTTTACTAAATCATAACAGGCCTTGTCAAGGGCAACTGGATCGCGGGAGGCAAGAATTCCAATATCCGGAACAATTGGAATGTCGTTCCATTGCGTACAGTCGCAGTGAGGTGTGATATTCGTTAAGAAATTTATGTAGAATGTTTTCCCTGTCTTATTTGCAACAGCTCCTGCAGCATATTCAATCATCCTTTCAATGAAGATGACGCCGTCATCCTGCCAATCCAGATCAATTGCACGTTGCGGACAAGTGTTCATACACATTAAACAGCCGATGCATCGTTCAGTATCAATTGCAATAGATTTTCCTTCAATTGAAATACAGAACTCCGCACAGGCATTAATGCAGGCACCGCAGGTTATGCACTTATCTTCCAGAACCAGCGGACGCACAGAGTGCTGTTCACGTTTTCCTTCCGTTGAGGCACAGCCCATCCCCAGATTTTTGAGCGCTCCGCCAAAACCAGCAACTTCGTGACCTTTGAAATGAGATACAACCACGAGACTATCGGAGGCGACGATGTCAGAGGCAATTTTTACCGAATCAAAGTGTTTTCCATAGACATCAACAGATTCATAATTCTGACCCTTCAAACCATCAGCGATTACAACCGGGCAGGGCACTGCAGGGTAGCAGAATCCGTGCAATGCTGCCGTCTCCAGATGGTCAACAGCATTTCTCCTGCCGCCGATATACAGGGTGTTTGCATCAGTAACAAATGGTTTTGCACCGATTTTCTGGATTTCACGCACCACTGATGCAACATGCAGCGGACTTACAAATGCATCATTTCCGCGTTCCCCGAAATGGACTTTTACAGCGGTTAAATCACCCGGATTAATTGCATTTTCCAAACCGGCTGCCAAGCAGAGTGCCTGTATTTTACTCTCAGTGTTTCTGTCTTTGGACAGAGCGCCGGCACGAGCAATGAAAACATCTTCCATGCATATATATTGTGATGTAAAAAGAGATGAGAGTTATTATTCTTCAGTCTCTTGTTTTCCAACAAGTTCCGGAAGAATCATTTTTACAGCGAGAATCTGGCGATTACGCATTTTTGTTACAGAGATTGAAATCCCATCTTCCAGCGTAATAGATTCTCCTATACGCGGAATGCGTCCAAGTCTGGAGAATACCAAACCGCCAATGGTTTCGTAATTACTTGAATCTTCAGGCAGTTCTATTTCAAAGCGTTCATTCAGTTGACCGACACGAACCTGCGCATCGATGATATACATCCTCGGATTGATTTCGATGACATCGGAAACCTCATCAACATCAGTTTCATCCATAATATCTCCGACAAGTTCCTCCATAATATCTTCAAATGTAACAACGCCTGAGAAACCTCCGAATTCATCCAGTACTATTGCCATGTGAAGTCTTCTCACCTGAAGTTCACGCAGGAGATCATCAATTTTCTTTGACTCAGGAACGCAGTAAACATCCACCATTACTGATTTTACCGTTAATGAGCTGCTGTTTTTACCGGTATATGCATTGAATACATCCTTGAAATTAATGGTTCCGACAATATTGTCCGGAACATCATGATAGACAGGAAGACGGGAATATCCGGTATCTCGAATCTGAGCAACCGCCTCATCAAGACTTGCAATATCCTCAATCATAATGACATCAGGACGCGGAGTCATGATTTCTTTTGCAGTTATATCATCAAATTTAAGAACCGAGTAGAGCATCTCTTTCTCATCTTCTTCAATAGCTCCTTCCATCTCCCCGACATCAATCCATTCACGTATTTCATCTTCTGTAACAGACGGTTGCTCCGATTCGTCGTCAGTTCCTTTAATTTTTTCAGCGATTGCAAAGAACGGACTGAGAATCCATGTTAATGCATAAATGATTGGAGATACTAACAATGAAACCTTATCCGGATGTTTGTTTGCATAAGTTTTCGGCCATATTTCCCCGAAAATCAATACAAAGACGGTAACAACACCTGTTGCTATTGCTACACCTGCATCTCCGAAAAATGCCAGCGCCAGAGCAGTTGCAATAGCTGCAGCTGCAGTGTTTACGATATTATTTACAATTAAGATTGTAATGAGGAACCGATTCGGCTTATCCTTAAGTTTTTCAAGAATTTTACCGCGTTTTCCTGTTTCGGCAAGAGCATTAACCTTGGCCCGATTCAAAGCGACAAGAGCAACCTCAGATGAGGAGGCAAATGCTGAAAAAATCAGCAATATAATAAAAAGAACGATATATACTACTATGTTATCCATTGTATTTCACGCCGCAATTGCGGCAGATCTATTCCCTGGGTGTCTGTAAACAAACATAATAAATCTCTACTAATAGATTTCCCCCCAAAGAACATAAACTTACTCAAAGAATGCAGTCTTTGAAAAGACTCTGTTGCCCGATATTACTTTTCATCCCATACTACACCCAGGATTCTTGTTTTTTTAGAAATTATCACATATGGGGGTAAAATTGGTAAATGGTTCACTGGAACCTACTATTTTTGTATTAGTAATAAACCATATAATGATTTATTGAAAAATGAAATAAAACTCCACTACTCCGATGATTTCACAAAAGAAACTGGGACGGAATGCCCACCAAATAATAAAAAAGAGATTTCAAAGAATTCCGGGATAATTAATGCCCAACGATCCGAATTACCGGTTTTGCCAGATGTCTGCGTGCATCAGGCGGAACCTCATACCAACCTTCCGACAACAACCTGGGAACAAATACAGGTTCCCGGATTCTTCCAGAACAGGAACGGCATTTGTACCCCTTGCCTTTTCCAGCAGAGGTCATTCTGCCGCCGCAGACCGGACACCGCGGAGAATCACGATTCTCCAGCAATGCAGCTTTAACCAACTGAAATTTCTCCAGGTGGAGTACTCCTTTCTGATATCCTCCATAAACAATAATTTCATCCCCAGGAATCAGAGCACGAACATATCTCCTGAATATCTTGGTCGGCTCAAATGCATAACAGAGAAGATTGCCGAGTTCAAATGAAACATGCCCTCCCTCGTGTGTTTCCGGCATACTGGATACTACACCTCTTAGAGAATACGATCTTCCCTCCAGCAATTCTCCGCTAAATGAAAGAATATGGGCATCTGTACCCTGATTTGTTTCCCAAAGAACTGAAAGCGAGACTTCTTCTGTTTTCAAATACGACACAGCTTTCATGACCCATTCTGGAGAATCCCCCCGAATGCCGTAGAGAACCGGATCTTTGCCGTGAGGGAAACAAACAGCTTTTTCAGCTGTAAAATCCCAGGAATCCCAGGTATGAGGAGTGGTATTCATCTCCGCCTGTTTGACACTTTCCGCATCAAAAATACGTTCCGTTCCAAACACCTCCGGTTTACGATAGGCGAGATACTCATATGTCCAGTCCGGAAGAACAGCCGATATTGCCGCCAAAGCACCAATTAACCCCCTTTTATTCTTATATCCGACATACTTTGCCCCGATTTCCTCCAGTTCCGCAATAGCTTCTTCAACGGTGCAAAAACCCTGCAAAGCACGGAAATAGAATTCCTTCGGCGGTTTCTCCTTACAGAGTACCAAACCGGGGTTGGTATTATCACAGGAGAACTGTGCATATTTGTCTATAAACTCGCCGGCGGTTTGTAATGCATATTCTGCATCCCCGTCAAACTCTATGCAAATCCCTGCATTTCCTCGCGTTTTCCACGGAACATTCGGATTTAAGCGAATTAAACGCATTTTTTGAATGGTACAACCATGCTGTTTCAAATCTTCCGCAATCAATGCGCCCAGATATGTTGTACACATCCCGTCAGGAGAATCAGTGTCGTCTATTCCAAGATACATTTCATCTCTTCCTGGCAGCCTTCAATTCTGCCATAGATGCTTCGGGATTTGCTTTCAGATGCCTGACCACCGCAGGTTCGTGAATAAAACGGCAATCCATACAACTCCAAATCTTCCCGCGGGGTGTATCAATTTCTTCAGAAAACTCGGTGTCTTTGCAGGGATACATCGGACAGTAGCAGAAATCACAGCATTGATTATCGAAATTATGACAGGGGTGGTAGGAACACCCTTCCGGAAGCCATTCATTCCAATGATCCCCGCCGTATCTGCTATAGATAAAAAACGACGGTCGTTTTCGTTTCATGGAGGCGCTACCTTTTGACCAGCCGCGGGTTACCCCCCAGTTCACCAATAAATAATTATCAAACCGAACGAGGGCCTCAAGAAGAGCATGCGAAACGGCTTTCGTTATCTTCACGCCAATTTCTGTCAGCGGACCTGCAAACTCTTCAGGTGCGCCCGAATTCTTTTCTGCAGCAACAATCACTGCATCTGTTGAGAGAGCGCTGGAAGGCAGTTTACGTTCGTTTATGACCTTCATCTTCGCTTCTGTGATTGTCATAAGAGCACCAAGCAGTGCGGCATCGGAAAACGGCTTTGCAGACACTACAATGATATTGATTGTCCGGTTTCTGTCGGAAACAGCTGCTGACACAAATGCAGTAATCTCATCATACTGGCAAATGCACATGTTATTTACAGGGACTGCAGTTAAAAGACCAAAATCCGGCTGCAGAAACCCATACCGATTTGCTATTCGGGATATATACTGCGAAGCATTATCCGAGAAACCCGTCGGAACTGAAATATTCAGAAGAGTGCGAACATCCTTCAATCCCCCGTCAACACCGTTGCTTGCAGCTCGGAAATTTCCGCGAACGATGAGGCAGTCGGACTTCAGATAGTATCGCATAACGTCTATAGATAAATGGGACGTGATAGATGATTAATGCAGAAGGTTAGAAGAAATCAAACACTGTTTTCTGCTCTTTCATATCACGAAACATCTGTATCTGCGGAATCCAGAATTTTGTTCCCAGTTTGAAAACAGCAGCATCCAATGCTTCTTTCAGAGTTCCACAACGGAAAGGTTTGGCAGCGAAAGCGGCATGTGACGCTTCCCTGATAACCCACACCCCTAAGGGGGCCCAGTACTCTCCTGAGATATCACGTATACAAACAACATGGGCACAGTGTCCTGTTTTTCGCAGATATTCAAGAGCTGCAAGTCGCGCTGCATAATAAGCCCCGGCAATCGGAGAGTAATTGGCTTTTGTCATACCATTTTCCCGATCAACAATAATGGACTCTTCATCATCAGCCCATAATGACTGTTTCTGCCAGCGCTCAAGCATCTCAAACTTCCAGTCGTTTGCAGGAATCATGATGAAACAGAGAGTATTTCCATGCATTGTTGCACAGTATACTTCAAAATCGGGGAGAGACGGAAGATGGACAACCTCCTTTTTGTAGGATGAGCAAAGCATATCATCAGTTGCTGTAATTGCCCATCGAGTGGGAACAACTCTTCTGTTTCTTTCAACACCAAGTAACCCAGCAGTTAACAGATTCTGGATTTTGTAGACATCTGTTCCATTCTCAAAAAGAATTCTCGCCGCCTCAGTTGCCCGAAGATCAGTATCTGAAGTACAGGAATCAACAATTCTTGTAACTTTCGCATTGTCAATTACATCGAGTTTTCTCATTTCCCCGGAAAGACCTGTTGGTGTAACATCACCATCAAACGTGAGATCAAATTGGATTGGTTTTGTAAAAGAAACTTCAATATCTAACGGTTTTGAAGAGAGGGCGATTTCCTGCACTTTACCCACATCAGGAACCTTAACATCCATCTCTTTTCCGCCACGGATGGTGCGAGATCGAATCGACACAATATCTTCTATGGATAAGTTGTTGCGCACCCACTCCAACGGATTATCTGAATCATTAATCATCAGAGGGCCACCGACAACCCTCGGATAACCATAGCTTCCCACAAAAACAGACGGCGATGCTCCCATATATTCCGAAATGGGACGCGTATCACGAAGTGCATGGAAACGGGACGTGATAGGACACTTAGGGAGCCCACAAAGCCCTTTTCCTTTGCAGATGGAACAGCGGGAAGGCATAGATACACATAGTTTGGTTAGATACCATATAAAAGACACGTCCTCTGCATAACGGCATATTGATATTGATTAATCATGATAAATATAATGCGTTATGAGAGAACTACGCATCCACGGAAGAGGAGGCCAGGGTTCTGTGACCGCAGCTGAGCTGATTGCAACAGCGGCGTTCACGGCAGGCGTCTTCTCCCAGGCATTTCCGGCGTTCGGTGTGGAACGCCGCGGTGCTCCGGTACAGGCTTTCGTACGGTTCAGTGACCAAAAGATTCGTCTGAGGAGTCAGGTCTATGAGCCGGACTATGTGATTGTCCAGGACAGCACCCTGATTCGCGATGTAAACGTCTTTTCAGGAATGAAAGAAGGCGGAATCGCACTCATCAATACCGAAAAGAAAGCTGAATATGATGTTCCAAAGGGCGTAAAAGTAATCACCTTTGATGCAACCAAGATTGCAATCGAGGAAATTGGTCTTCCAATTACCAATACTACCCTGATGGGAGCATTTGCGGCCGCAAGCGGTGAAATCACCCTTGACGCCCTGAAAGGAGCAATAGAAGAGAGATTCCCGGGCAAACTAGCCGCAACCAACTTTGCCGCAGCAAAACGCGCATTTGAACTGATTAAAGGAGGTGCATACTGATGCCGCTAGGAATTGGATGTACTGCACGCCCGGGAAAAAGCCGGAACAACAAAACAGGATCCTGGCGTGTTTATTACCCGATACTTGATACTGAAAAATGTACCAAGTGCGGAACATGTCAGCTCATTTGCCCAGAAGGCTGTATCACACAGAATGAGGACAAGACCTATGCTATCGACCTCGACTTCTGTAAAGGATGCGGACTCTGTGCCTATGAATGTCCAGACCGGGCAAAAGCTATCTCAATGCATCTGGAGGAAAAATAAATGACAATGCAAATTATGGAAGGATCCATTGCTGTTGCAGAAACAGTCAGACTCTGCCGTCCGCAGGTCATCTCAGCATACCCGATTACTCCGCAGACGCATATTGTTGAAGGACTGGCATCAATTGTTGCTGACGGAAGACTGGACGCTGAATACATCTGCGTTGAATCCGAATTCTCGGCACTTTCCGCCTGTGTCGGTGCATCTGCAGCAGGAAGCCGTGTCTACTCTGCAACAACCTCACAGGGTCTTGCACTTATGGGAGAAGTCGTCTTCAATGCAGCAGGCATGAGACTTCCGATTGTTATGGGAATTGCAAACCGTGCAATCTCTGCACCGCTTTCCATCTGGAATGACCAGCAGGATTCCATCATGATGAGAGACGCCGGATGGATTCAGCTCTATGCTGAAGACAACCAGGAAGCACTTGATATGCATATTCTGGCATACAAAGTCTGCGAAGACCACAATATTCTGCTTCCGGCCTTCGTCTGTTTCGACGGATTCATCTTATCCCATGTTTACGAACCGGTTGACATCCCGTCCCAGGAAGAAGTCGACAAATTCCTCGGTCCGTTCAATCCGTATCAGAAACTTGACTGCAAAGATCCGATTTCCTTCGGTATGTACGCAACACCAGAATACTATCTTGAATTCCGCTACGAACATGACGAAGCAGTCAAGAGAGCAGCAGAAGCATTCAAGAAATACGGTAAAGAATTCGGCAAACAGTTCGGCAGAGACTATTCTGAGCTTGTCACGAAATACCAGCTGGAAGATGCAGAAACCGTGATTGTTGCCATGGGATCCATCTGCGGAACAATTAAGGATGCAATTGATGAGATGCGTGCAGCAGGAAAGAAAGTCGGTCTTCTCGGCATCCGTATGTTCAGACCGTTCCCGGCAGAAGACATCAAGAAAGCTTTGTCCAATGCAAAGAGAGTGGCAGTTCTGGATAAGAACGTGAGTCTCGGTGCAAAAGGTGCCGTTGCCATTGAAGTAAAGGATGCCTGCTACGGAATGGATGTTCCAATTAAAGACTACATCTTAGGTCTCGGTGGACGCGACATCAGAATCTCCGACATCAAGAATATCGTTGAATTATGCGAGAAAGGAGAAGGAGACATGTTCTACGGACTCAGACAGGAGGTGCTCTAAATGGTTGACAGAAAACTGGAAAACTTTGACTGCGGTCACAGAGCCTGCGGAGGATGCGGAGCTTCGGCAGCTGTCAGAATGATTCTGAAAGGTGCAGGAGAGAACACAATCGTAGTATCTCCGACCGGATGTCTTGAGGTATTCTCCACCCCGTATCCGGAAACAGCATGGAAGACCCCGTGGATTCATTCGCTCTTTGAAAACGCCTCGGCAGTTGCTTCCGGTATTGAAGCAGCGTTAAAGAAGCAGGGAAGACTCGGCAATGAGAAAGTTCTCGTAATTGGAGGAGACGGTGCAACACTGGATATCGGCACACTCTGTATATCCGGTGCATTTGAACGCGGACACGATTTCACCTACATCTGCTACGATAACGAAGCTTACATGAACACTGGTATCCAGCGTTCCGGCGCAACCCCGTATGATGCAGATACGACAACCTCTCCGGCAGGTGTTTGTTCCAACGGAAACAATCGTCCGAAGAAAGACCTCCCGCAGATTCTTGTCGCACATGGTTCCCCATACGTTGCAACCGCAACAATGGCATACCCGATGGATCTCATGAAGAAGGTTGAAAAGGCTATGAACACCAAAGGACCATGCTATATTCAAGTCCACGCCCCGTGCTGTACCGGATGGGGATTCGACGGATCCAAGACCATGGAAATCGGAAGAATGGCTGTTGAGTGCGGTCTTTGGGTAAACTATGAAATGGAAAACGGCGTTCTTACCTCTCAGAAGAAAGTCAAGCGTGTGCCAGTGGATGCGTACTTACAGGCACAGAAACGGTTCCGCCACCTCTTCAAACCAACAAGAAACGAAGAGGAAATAGCAAAAATTCAGGCAATCGCTGATGCCAATGCCGCAAAATACGGCATTGACATTGAATAATCCTTTTTTTTCCGAATAATATCGGAATTTTGATATCTGTTACCGTCAATCATGATTACATATGATTACAGTTCTTTCCGGAGGAACCGGTACGCCGAAATTGATACGCGGTCTGCGCCAGATTCTCAGGGACAATGAAATATCCGTTATCGTCAATACCGCAGAAGATCTCTGGATGTCTGGACATTACGTATCTCCCGATATTGATACCGTCACCTATCTCTTTGCCGGTCTTCTGAACACAGATACCTGGTGGGGAATCAAAGGGGACACAATGCATACCTACAACGCAATGCAGCGATTAGGATATAAAGAACAGCTCCCCCTCGGAGAACAAGACAGAGCAACAAACATCGCACGTACCGCTATGCTCGCCTCGGGAAAGACACTGACCGAAGCTACAAAACAGATTACTGCAGGGTACGGCATCTCAGCTAATATCCTCCCCATGTCCGACCAGGAAGTCACCACCTATGTTGTCCCCGGGGAGGGTGAATTGATGCATTATCAGGAATACTGGGTTGGAAAACGCGGGAATGTACCGATTACTGGCGTTCTCCGCAAGACCCGCGACGGGACGCCTCTGAAAACCACAGAAGCCGCTCTCAAGGCAATTGAGGAAAGCGACGGGGTAATTATCGGCCCGTCCAATCCGGTGACCTCAATCGGCCCGATTCTTGAATGTGAAGGAATCCGCGAAGCGCTGAAGGAGAAGTTCGTCATAGCAGTAAGTCCATTCATCGGAAAACGTCCGGTCAGCGGACCGGCAGCGGCACTGATGGAAGCATGGGGCTACGAACCAACCTCATTCGGAACCAGAAAAGTCTATGGCGACATCATCGATGTCTTCATCCAGGATCTTAAGGACACGGAAATTGAAGTACCGAACGCAAACAGGCTTAATACGATGATGACAAACCTGAAAAAATCAGAATCCCTTGCCTGGGAATTACTCTCGTATTTCCCGAAACACTAACTCTTTTTTAAAAATCTGCAAGAATAAAGAAAGAACCCCTTGAAGGGGTTTCCGATTAAGAACGAAAAGATGTAGGAGATAATTCTCCAGATATTGACAGACTCAGCGCTTGCCTTTAGTCTGCTTTGCACCCATCATGGATGCCTTTGAGCGGCGGATTCTGCGGCGGATTCTCTGATCTGCAATCTTCGGTCCGCGTCCGCGACCCTGCTGCTGGGAGTTTGCCATACGTCCTTCAATCTTGGAGACGATGCTTGCTCTCTTAAATCTCTGATTCGGTCCTGGCTTCTTAACCTCTCCCTCTTTCTGCGGGACAAGGCGAATCTGGCCGTTTACACCTTTTACCTGGTGCCAATTGATAGATCCAGTTTTTCCCATATTTTGAACTCCTTATCTTGTTTGACTCATATTCACTTAAAGATTATCTTTCCTTTAGAGTATGCGACCAAGCTCTTCATTCAGAACTTCTGACACAACTTTTCCGTCAATTCTACCGCGAACTTCCTTCATTACAACCCCCATAACTGGGCCAAGGGCGGCTTTTCCGCGTTCTTTAATAAAATCTACGCGTTCTGAGACGATTCCTTTAACGAGATTCGTTAATTCTTCACGTGAGAATGCCGGAGCTACCTTGGCAATAGCATCCTTTACAGACATGCCTTTCGCGCATGCTGTTAAAATCTCAAGAACGGCTTCTTTTGCCGCGTTTCCTTTCTCAATTGCCTGCATGACGGAAATAACTGCTTCATCCGGAAGCTTAGATGAATCAACTCCTGCACGTGACAGTTCCTTCAAAGAAGCAAGTATAGTACGGGCTGCGAATACAGGGCGGATACCTGCAGCAACAGCACGTTCGAATAGCGGGAGTTTCTCCGAATAGGCAATCTGATTCGCCATTCCTTCGTCAAGTCCGTATTCTTTGATGTACTTCTCGACCTTCTCAGTCAGGAGCAACGGAAGTTCGATTGCATCGAAGTATTCTGCGGAAACCGGAACAGGCAGTACATCGGTTTCCGGATACATGCGTGCAGCTCCCGGAAGCGGACGCATGTAAGCAGTTGATCCTCCCTCCAACATCTTTCTGGTCTCTTCCGGAACTCCGTCAAATGCCATCTTGGCACGGCGGATAATCATCTTCATAGCACAGCGACACTTCTGTTCCGTTGCCGCAACAATGATTACAGCATCTTTCGGACCTGCCTGGAGAGATTGTTTCAGGACATCAACTTCTTCCTGGGTAACACCATATGCCGGAAGTTCATCAGTATGGAATAATCCGCCGACACCGCACTTTTTGGCGTAGTCCGACATTTCCGAACCAAGTCTTCTTCCCGGCTGAATTTCCATTCCAACAAGACCTGCAAATCCGGGGAGAACAATTCCCAGAATGCACTTTGCCTTCTTCAAAACATTGGAATTGGTATTCTTGAAGAGTTCAGTAACATCATGAACCTCTTCATTTACTTTGGCGTTTCTCGCGAGCAGTTCATCGCGTATTGCAAGGAGATTCAGCTGTCTCTGGACTTCACGTCTAACAACTTCAGCGATTAAGTCAAGTTCCTGAACACCCTTGATTTCAACACGTGCACCGTCGGCTATGGATACATTGACATCCTGACGGATGGTTCCAAGACCACGCTTTACTTTTCCGGTGGAGCGGAGAACCATTCCAATGTATTTTGCAACATCATGGACAGCTTCCGGAGTGTGCATACATGGGGAAGTGGTAATCTCGATTAATGGAATACCAAGACGGTCAACTGAGAAAATGGTATCTTCTACACGCTGGCATGCCTCTTCTTCAACAGCCACGGTTTCAATGCGGCATTCATTTTCAATACTTCCGTTTAATGCAACAAGGGCGGTTCTCTGGAAACCGCTGGTGGCGGAACCATCAACAATCATCTTGCGCATCGTGTGGATTTCCGGAAGCGGAGTCATCTTGAACATCTTGGCAAGGGTAAGAACAATATCCAGTGCTTCGCGGTTCAGCGGTGCTGGTGGTTCTTCATCTATCTCCACCAGACCGGTAGTGTCATAGGTGTAATAGGTGAAGAGACGGTGCTGCATGACTTCTTCCTGGGCAGCACGGTCAACAGTTCCCATTTCTGATGTAGCAACACGCAGATAGCGCTGAACAACATCATAGTGCTCTTCCGAATCACGGATTATTGTCGGAGAGTGACTGAAGAGTTTTTCTTTTGTGTTCAGCTGCTGGTGAATTTCAAGACCTGCTTTAAGTCCTAGTGCCTGATAATCCATTAGAACTCACCTCTGATGTCAAAGTCCATTTCCCCTTTGAGATTCTTCTGCATAAGTTCTTTAACCTCTTCAGCATCCTTTGCATTTCCTAATACCCACATGAGTTTAACCAGGGCAACTTCAGGAAGCATACTTCCTGCCTCAATTACGCCTGCATCCAGAAGGTATCTGCCGGTCTCATAAACACGGTCGCAGACACCTCCTGCCTGACACTGGGATGTCATAACAACAGTTGTTCCTGCATCGGTGAGGTTCTTGATTCTCGGGATGCAGTCAGTTCCCACATGACCAAGGCCGGTACCGGAAATGACAAGACCCCGGTATCCGATGAAGGCATCGAGAACTGCCGGATTCATACCCGGATAGTAGGTTACAAGACCGCAGTGGGATTCCATGGCATCATTCAGTTCAAGCGTATTGGCATTTCGTCTGACTGCATCTTCTGCAAGAACGACTGCACCGTCCGGATAGGAAACGGTTCCGACCGGATCACGTCCGATGCTCTGGAATGCATCACGGCGGGATGTGTGATTCTTTCTGACGCGGGTTGCACGGTGAAGAGAGCAAGAAGTGTCGCTTGAGGTTGAGTGCATACATACCACGACTTCTCCCAGGTCGGAGACTCCTGCTTTGGCCGAGCAGATAGCATTTACTGCATTATCGCTGGAAGGTCTGTCTGCACTTCTCTGAGCACCGACAAAAATGATTGGAACAGGCGTGTTGACCATGAAGGAAACCGCTGCAGCACTGTATAACAGCGTGTCGGTACCATGGGTCACAATAATACCCTGTGATCCGTTCTTTATTTCGTCATAAATAGAACGGGCAAGTTCCTGCCACATCTTTGCGTTCATATTTTCTGAAAGAATATTGTACGGCTGAAGAGTATGGTACTGGGCAATTTCACCAAGTTCCGGGATACTGCGCAGAATATCTTCTGCAGTAAATTTGGAAGATACAGCACCGGTTGTGTAGTCAACGGTACTTGCAATAGTACCTCCGGTGGAGATAATCGATAATTTCGGCAGTTTCTCATTCTGCTTCAGTTCCGGAGTCTCTGCTTTTGCCTCGGCACCTGCTGTGACCTCGCGTGCCTTGCAGAGCGTCTCCGGAACGCAGATGTTATATCCGCTTTTCAGCTTTACAACGGCGTTATCACCAGATTTTGTGATGTATATTCCATCCATTTCGAGTCCGGCGAAGGATACTGTTACCGGATCAGTATTAGTAAATGACATGCTTATAGTTCCTCAATTGCGTTTTTCATTCTTGTATCTGCATCTTCAAGCTGGTCAGAAAGGATATCCAGAGTAACTTCATCCTGAACAAGTTTGACATCTGCGGCACGGACAGCTTTCTTGGTTAGTTTTGGATTTGGCGAGCCAAATGTTTTCTTGGAAGAGACAATGGTCTTCGGATTCTGCGTCTTATCAACATCATCCTGCGTCAGTCCTTTTGCAATAAGAGATATGTTTGCAAGTTCCATTGCCGCTTTTTCGATTACTGCCAAATCCATAGACCCTTCCTTTACCGCACGACCGACGATATTGTGTGCTGTACGGAACGGGATATTATATTCCCTGACAAGGTAATCTGCAAGTTCGGTTGCCCCGGTATTTCCTGCTTTGGCGCTCTTCTTCAGAGCTGCTTCATCAAATACCGCGGTTTCGATGATTTCAGCAAGGAGCGGGAGAGATGCTTTCGTGTGCCGGCATGCATTCCATAAGTGAGGATTCAGATCCTGTAAATCACGGTTGTAACTCATTGGAAGAGCCTTAATCAGCGTTAACGCTGCGGTAAGTTCTCCGATAACCAGTGCCGACTTGGAACGCATTATTTCCAGCGTATCCGGATTTTTCTTCTGCGGCATGATGCTGGAGGTAGAACAGTATGCATCGTTAAGTTCTACGAATTTAACCAGTGCGGATGACCAGAGGATCAGTTCCTCGCACATTCTGCTGACATTCGTCATGAGAATGGCCAGTGCCGAGATGGTTTCAACAATGAAATCCCGGTTTGCAACCCCGTCCATACTGTTCTCCAGCGGGGCGGAGAATCCAAGATACGAAGCAGTGAGATGACGGTCAAGCGGGAAACCGGTTCCTGCAAATGCTGCGGATCCGAGCGGAGAACGGTTTACCCTGTTATAAGCATCAAACAGGCGCTCTGCATCGCGTGCGAAAAGATTCTCGTACGAAAGGAGATAGTGTGCGAGCGTTGTCGGCTGAGCATGCTGGAGATGAGTGAATCCAGGCATAATTGTTGCAGTGTGTTCGTCAGCAGTATCGATGAGCGCACGGCGGATTTCGAAGATTCCGGTGAGAATTTCGATGATGTACTGTCTGGTACGCATCCTGAGACACGTTGCAACCTCATCATTTCTGCTTCTTCCAAGGTGCATTCTGCCGCCTGCATCCGCTCCAGCATCTTCCATCAGCTGTGCCTCGATTCCAGCGTGAATATCCTCACGTTTCGGATCGAAGACATTGTCGGGAAGACCGTTTTCCAGATAGCCGTTCAAAGCTACCAGGAGTTTCTTTGCGGATGCTGTGTCAATCAGATTTTGTGCATGGAGCATGAGGATGTGCGCCATGTCAACGCGAATATCGCAGTCTGCAATTTCATGATCCGCTACCATCGATGAAAGAAACGCTTCTATCTCCTCGGAACGTTCCGCATCAAGGCGGCCGGATCGAATCTGGTCCTTTGCCATAAATTATGTTGTTATATTTCACTTGAAAGGGGATATGGTTATTGTTTGGAAATGAACGGATCTATCAATAAGGATACGAATTTTTTTTTTTTTTGAAAATTCTGGATTCCCACTCAGCCGTTTTTGAGAACGAGGGAAAGTGAGATTCCGCTGCAGACAATCAATTGAGATAGAACGGGTATCAGTTCCAGAAACCTCATATTATCACTCGTCGATGTATATGTACAATGAAATGGAAACGTGACTGGGGTCTGACCGGCCGCCAAGCCATAGCATGGATAATCATGCTGGGAATCTATGTTGCAATCATCTGGGTTGCCTTCAGATTCCTGACCGGAGGGTGGCGTTACCTCCTTATCGGATTCGTCTTTATATCGGCCTTTGTTCAGTTCTTCTTCTCTGACAAAATTGTTGAGAAATCTATGCAGGTACGCATAGTAAATGAACATGAAGAACCGCGCCTCTATGAAATAATCAGGAACCTGGCATCAGAAGCAAATCTCCCGATGCCCAAGGTAGGAATCATTGAACACAGAGCAATGGCAGATATCCCGAACGCCTTTGCAACAGGAAGAAATCCGCGGCATGCAGTAATTGCAGTAACCCCGAAGATTCGCGCCATGCTTTCTGAACCGGAACTGGAAGCGGTACTGGCACACGAAATGTCACACATCAAGAATCGTGATATGCTTACTATGACGATTGGAAGTTTCGCCGTGATGCTCGCATCCGTCATTATCAACAATTCCTTTATTATCGGTATTCTCGGCGGCATGCGTGACAATGATGAAAACGGAGCGGGTATTGCAGTATACTTTGTCGTTCTTGCAGTCACATTCGTTATCTATATCATCGGAACAATCGTTACAATGGCAATTTCCCGCTACCGTGAATTTGCAGCAGACCGCGGCAGCGCATATCTTACCGGACACCCAGACTCGCTTATATCAGCACTGAAAAAAATCAGTGCCGGTGTTGCATCTGCACCCCGCAAAGCAAAACGTGAAGTATCCGGAAATAATTCCTTTTACATTATCCCGGCAATTTCCGGCGAGTCGGTAATGGAACTCTTCTCAACCCACCCGAGCCTGGAAAAGCGTATTGAAAACCTCGAGAAGGTTAAAGCAGAAATCCGAGGATACTAAATCTCTTTTTTTTTGAACTGGATAAATCAAGTTCTCAATTCTTGCACCGACTCAAGGGGAAATCGGATAATAGATGAAGTACTACCTTATTCAGGAAACATGAATACTTGGAAATCACTTGATATCCAAGCAGAGCTGTTTATCCAGCACAACGGTAAAAATAACGGTAAAATAACGGTATATTTGAGCTTATTTTTCAAAAACAACATCAAATTGAGCTCAGAACGGGTTTTTAAAAATTACCTTTTCAACGGTAAAAATACCCTTGTTCCGTTAAGAGAAAAACAGAAGAGGACAGTTACATTCGGCAGATTTATAACTAACAAGAAACAATGTTATTATCGCAATCAGGCACTGATGGTCTAGAGGCATGACTTTGGCCTTCCAAGCCAATAGCCCGGGTTCGAATCCCGGTCGGTGCACTCTTTTTCTGTTAGTTCTTTTGTTTGGATTCGTGGTCTAGTGGTATGACGTCGCCTTCACACGGCGAAGGTCTCGAGTTCGAGTCTCGACGGATCCACTCTTTTTCTAGTATCTCTGAAAAACATCGGTTCTGCTCTATCTTCATTTATCAAAATTATTGGATATAACTAAAACAATTATTATCTTGAAACAACAGATACTTTCAGCAATGAATACGCCGGAAGCAGTTCTCTGTCTATCACTCTCATCCTGTGCCAACGTTGGAGGCACTATGACGCAGACGTTTGCACCTCACTTTACGCTAGACCATATTTCCGGAGATGTGCTTAATACGTCGGAACTGTCACTTGAGTTCTCCTGGAATCATAACGGAACGGCATACCGCACCATATATTCCGGGGAACAATATGCCTTTGACAAACGGTTCTACTACCTGTACAAAACACCGCTCTATCTGAACTGCAATGTTTCTGCAAAATGGGGAGAGGCTGTTCTCACACCCGGCAGTCATGTTGAAAGCGGGAGCAACTATCTGTTTCAGAATTTCGACGGGGTAACAAAAGTTGTGCACAAAGGGAGTGTTTTCATGGATGCGCTCTTCGGTCACGGCCTTGAAACCCATTTTGAAAAGCTAGCTGATGATGCAGGACTTTTTACGCCCACCAAAGACGCCGGAGTCATGGCGCTGCTTCCGGCAGGAACGGAAGTTCATATTGTTCTTCGGCATACACCGACAGGCGGAGCTGTGTTTGATAAAATCGTGGTTGTTCAGTGAGATTCACTGACTTTTATAGAGAGACACCACGTCTCCCAGTATCACAATTGCCGGAGGCTGGAAACCGTCTGAACCGGGCAGATCTTTCAGGACGGTGATGGTCACTTTCTGATTGCTTCTGAATCCGTTCTCGATAACTGCAACTTTTTGTTCCGGATTCATTCCTCCATTGAGGAGTTTCTCTGCGATTTTCGGCAGACCTTTGGCACCCATGTAAATAACAACGGAACCGGGACATTTCGCAATCCAGTCCCAGTCAGGACCCCTGCCGCCGGTTTTTTCATGACCGGTTACAAACGTCACCGAGGAGGCGTAATCCCGGTGGGTTACCGGAATACCGACATTTTCCGGAACTGCAATGCCGCTGGTAATTCCGGGAATAACTTCAACATTGATTCCTGCAGCACGGAGTGTTTCCATCTCTTCGCCACCCCGTCCGAAAACAAAAGGATCCCCTCCTTTCAGGCGGACAACACGCGAATACGTTTTCGCTTTTTCAATCATGAGCGACTCGATGTCAGCCTGTTTCATGGTGTGATGACCGCCGTATTTCCCGACGTCAATTTTTTCCGCTGCATCCGGTAGCGTGGAAAGAATCTCATCTCCAGGCAGCTGGTCATAGAGAATAACCTCTGCAGTATCAATAATCTCGCGTGCTTTCGCAGTCAGAAGACCGAGTCCTCCCGGACCGGAACCGACAAGATATACCGTCATTTCATCACCTCAAGTACAGATTTTGCTTCCTGAATGAGCGGGAGAGCACGTTTTCTCAAATCGCGTCCTAACGCTCTTGCACTCTCCGCCGACATATTATCAGAAGAGAGACGTTCAACACGCGTTCCGTCAAGCGAAAGGACCTCGGCAATCAGCTTTCCTCCGTGACAGTAAACACCCTGCGGAGTAAAGCAACCGCCCCCCAACTCCTCCATCACTGCACGTTCGCTTTCGGTATCACGTTCCGATACTGCATCGTTCAGCGGAGAAAGAAGAGCGCGAAGTTCGGGTGTATCTCGGGAAACAACTGCGATTGTTCCCTGATTAGGTGACGGGATGAAATCGTCTACCGGAAGTCTGAAACCAGGAACTGAAATGTTAAGTCGTTGAAGACCTGCCTCTGCAAGAACTATTGCATCAAATTCTCCGGACTCAAGTTTTGCAAGGCGGGTATCGATATTGCCTCTGAGATCTTTTACAACCACCGTATCTCCGAAGTTGCGACGTATCTGCGCTTTTCTCCGCAGGGATGATGTTCCGATGACATGGATATCCTCGCGTGTTTTTTTGGTTACCAGGAAATCATTCGGGGAATCGCGTGGAAGTACTGCCACGGTTCTCAGACCTTCCGGCCGTTCCGCGGGAATATCTTTCATAGAATGAACTGCGGCATCGATTTCTCCGGAGAGAATCGCATTATCGAGTTCACGGACAAATACACCGTAACTTCCTATCTTATGAAGACCGCAATCGGTAACCTTGTCCCCCTTAGTAGTGATAATAACCTGTTCTGCTTCAATACCGCGTTCAGCAAGAGAAACGATGACCTTTTTTGTCTGTGCCAGTGCGAGTTTGCTTCCGCGTGTTCCAATGCGAATCATACGAATCTGTATGCCCTGCAGATTTTCGCAACTGCTGCGTCATCATGCGCAAACGACAGGAAATTCGTTTCAAATTGGGAAGGCGGAACGAAGACGCCGATTCCAAGCGCGGTCTCAAAGAATCTCCGGAAGGCGGAAGTATCACACTCTTTTGCTTCACGGTAATTTCTCGGTGCTTCTGCACGGTAGAAATATTTGAACATGGAACCAAGCGAAACAAAGGAACCGGTTGCCGATGCAGGAACGGATGCTGCAATCTTTTTCACATTCTCTTCCGCTTTTGCATAGAGATGCTCATTCGCATGGAGATACTCTGTTACAGCAAGGCCTGCGGTCATAGAAAGCGGGTTTGCGTTAAATGTTCCGGCATTATACACCGGACCTGCAGGCGCTAACTGTTCCATTATTCTCCGAGAAGAGCCGATTACCCCGATAGGGAATCCTCCCGCAACAATCTTTCCCAGCGTGGTGATATCTGGAGTGACTCCAAATTTCTTCTGCGCCCCGCCAAGACCCAGACGATATCCGGTAATGACCTCATCAAAAATCAGAAGCACATCATGTGCTTTCGTGATTTCTCTGACAGCTTTGAGATATCCATCTTCCGGGAGAACCGGGCCGACATTTCCCATAACAGGCTCCATGATAAGTGCAGCAATATTGGTATTTTTGCTGAGAAGAGTTTCAAGCGCTTCAGCATCATTATAGGGAATCTGGTGGGTGTGTTTCACGAAATCTTCCGGAACACCAGCAGAATCAGGAACCCCATGCGTTAATGCACCGCTCCCTGCGGCAACAAGAACAGCATCATGTGCTCCGTGGAATCCGCCTTCAATTTTAACGATATCGGTTTTTCCGGTAACGCCGCGTGCCAGACGCAACGCGGTCATAGTTGCCTCGCATCCGGAAGAGACGAATCTGACAGCTTCAATGGATGGATAATCTGCTGCTATTCTCTGTGCCAGCCGGATTTCCAGTTCTGTCGGACAGCCGAAAAGCCAGCCGCGTTCCAGTTGGTGTTCGACTTCGTGAGCAATCGGTTCGAATGCGTGTCCCAGGAGAAGCGGCCCATACCCCATGCAGCAGTCAACCAGTTCATCTCCGTCTTCTGTCTTGAGAATCGGACCTTTCGCCGATTTCACATAGAACGGATACGGCTGAATCGCACGGACCGGACTGGAGACCCCGCCGGAAAGGCACAGCTTTGCTTCTTCAAATAATTCCTTACTCCTCATTCAGCCACCTGAGAATGTCGCGTGTGTAATAAGTAATAATGAGATCAGCGCCCGCCCGCTTGATAGAGGTCATAGTTTCCAGGACAACGCGTTTCTCATCAATCCAGCCGTTTTGTGCCGCTGCCTTAATCATAGAATATTCACCGGAAACATGGTATGCAGCAGTAGGTAGGCCAATGGTTTTCACATCGGCAAGAACATCAAGATAGAGACCTGCAGGTTTGACCATAAGGATATCAGCACCTTCTTCGGCATCAAGTTCGCTTTCGCGGAAAGCCTCGCGTGCATTTGCCGGATTCATCTGATAAGAGGCACGGTCACCGAATGCCATTCCTGAGTCGGCTGCACTTCTGAAGGGACCGTAGAGTGCTGAAGCAAACTTGGTACTGTAGGACATGATGGGGAGGTTTGAAAATCCGTTTTCATCCAGCGCCTTTCTGATGACAGAAACCATACCGTCGAGCATACAGCTTGGCGCAACCATATCCGCACCTGCTTTCGCCTGACTTACCGCAATCTTTGCAATAAGTTCAAGCGAAGCATCGTTGTCGAGGTCAGGTCCGTCACAGGTTTCAGCAATAACACCGCAGTGTCCGTGTGAGGTATATTCGCAGGCACAGAGATCAGTAATGACAACGAGATTCGGGGCTGCTTCCTTCATCAATCTGGTTGCCGTCTGAATGACGCTTGTTTCCCCGAATGCTTCCGAAGCCTGTTCATCTTTCACCTTTGGAATACCGAAAAGAATGACGGCTTTCACCCCCTCTGCAGAGAGAATCTTTGCCAAGTCCTTTGCTTCTGAGAGCGGGTAGCGGAACTGCCCCGGCATAGATGCAATTTCTGTACGTTGTTCTGCCGTTTCATCAAAGAAAATCGGCAGAATGAAATCATTTTTCGAAAGTGTTGTCTCGGTGAATAACGGACGAAGGATACTTCGTCTCAGTCTTCTCATGCGTGTTTCCGGATACATTACTGACCTCTGGTAATGGTTCTGACAATTTTTTCAGCCTTGTCAAGGCTTTGTTCTTCTGCTGCACGACGGATTCCTGCAGAAGCATCATCCATGAGTTTTTTCGTGAGCGATTTCGTAAGACGCTGGATAACTTCTTCAGGAGGTTTTCCATGTTCAAGTGCCTGCATAGCATGATCTGCTTCTCTCGACCTGATTTCCTCAGCCCACAAATAAAGTTCTGCAAGGACATTGTGACCGGCGATTCTTCTAACCGTTCTAATGAACTCAGGCTGGAACTCTTTGATGATTTCTTCTGCATACCGGCACTCATCACGCCGGGCGGACATATTCTGTTCTGAAATCTCAGCAAGATCGTCAATGGTGAAGAGCTTCACTCCGGGAATCTCAGAACATGCTTTCTCAACATCAGGGGGATTTGCAATATCGATAAGTATCAACGGTCGTGGTTCATCATCAAGCGGCCAGAGCCGTGTTTCCATAATTTCCTGAAGCGGTTCTGCACGGATGATTTCATGTGGTGCGGATGTACAGGAAATCACAACATCCGAAAGACCGATGCAGGTGTAGAGCTGGTCCATATGCATAGCGCGACCATTCACTTCTTCAGCAAGTTTCAGCGCATTTTCATAGGTTCGGTTGGTAACATAGATTGCCCGGAGATTCTTTTCAGAAAGCGCTTTTGTGACAAGTTTCCCCATCTCCCCTCCTCCGACAACAAGGATGTTTTTCCCGGACAAATCCCTGCAGATATTTTCTGCCAGCTGGACTGCAGCAGAACCGATGGAAACAGCACCGCGGTTAATCGATGTCTGCTGCCGGACGCGGGCTCCCAACTGGATTGCCGTTTCAATACATGCGGATGTTACCATATCCGATGCAGCGTGACGTTCAGCAAGCAACTGCGCGGAACGGAGTTGTCCCAGAATCTGATCTTCTCCGACAATGAGGGATTCGATGCCTGCCGCCAGTCTCGACAGATGCAGAAGGGCATCTCCATTTTCATATATCTTGAAATCCCTGCGGTTCTCATCGGCAAGAAATTCTTCCAGTTCCGGTACCGTTCCGTGGATGAGAATTTCAATCCGGTTGCAGGTTTGGAGAAGGACTGCTCCTGCAAAATTTTCTCTCTGGAAAAACTCTTCCTCCTCAAACCGGCAGGAGGCAAGGGCATCCTGATTATGAGAGGAATAATCAAAGGATGCAAGAGCGATATTTATTCCGTTCGTATCAACAAGTCCCAGTTTTGCAGCAGTACGGATTTCCTCCCTTCGTTTCTCTGCATCAGGTTCTGTTTTCTTCAAGGTTTCGCGAAGTCTCTGCTGACGATCGGCAAGTTCCTCCAGAGATGAATAACGTTTTTTGATATCATCCCGGATACATGCCGCCAGTGCGGGAGCTTTGCCCCCCGTTGAAACGGAAACAGAGACACCGCCTTCCTCAAATGATGCGGGAATCAGGAAATTTCCTTTCGCAGTCGCGGAATTATAGAGTTTTCCGCATTTGTCGGCAATATTACAGATACGCTCATTCTGAGCTGCATCAGATAGCGCTGCGATGATAATATCATTCGATGCGATAAGTTCCTCTAATTCTTTGTCGCTGATGACTGAAACGTCGGTTCCGGTGGAACGGGAGACCGAGGTTATCCGGCAATCTTTGAAATGCTGTGCTTTGCGGGTTGCAACTCTCCCGGTTCCGAAAATCAGAACAGCAGCATTATGTAAATCAAGCATCAGCGGAATCATAGTATCTTCTCCAGATTCTGCAGAGTTCCTTCCAGAGAACCGTTTCCCACGACATCGGGTTCAACCCCTGCTTTTCTCATAGCATCGGCGGTGATTTCCCCGATTGCAAGTTTTCTGATTCCGGAAAGGTCAGGAAGATGCGCCTTGGTAAATGATGAGGAACTGGTAAACAGTATTGCGTCACACCCCTCGAGATTGAGGACATCATTGGTCGGCTGCAGTTTGTAAACACGGTATTCATAGACAATTCCTCCTGCATCCTCGAGTGATGATATGAGAGATGTATTTGGCACATCAGCCCGCGGAATTCCAATTGATTTTCCTTCAGTCCAGGTTCCAAGATACGGGGCGAGTGATTTTGAATAGAAACTCGGAAGGATTTCTGCGAGAATGCCGGACTCATGCAAAATGCGCTGGGTTTCCGGCCCAATGGCAATGACGCGGGTGTTTCGCAGTGCGGAACGATCAAGGAGCGGCGCAATCATTTTTGCCGGATATGCACTGGTAAAAAAGATAGCATCGAACTCACCCTGATTTGCCGCGAGAACAAAACGGTTTGCAAGGCTTGCATTGTATTCAGCATGAAGCGGATGCACAAAGACAGGACTGTGACCATATTTCGAGCAGATTTCCTGATCTGCATCGCCTTTTTCCGCAAGACGGGTTATTGCTATTTTCATGTCTGTCCCTCTTATTAGAATCCGTTTTTCTCCAGAACACTGCTTATTCGTGAAAGAAGAACTGCATCTTCTTCCTGATGTGCGAGATTTTCCGCTGCGGTTATGTCGGACAGTGCCTCATCAATCTGTTCCGTTCCCAATCTCAACAGACCGCGGTTGAGATAAGAAAGCGACACCCAGTACCGGTTATCTGCAGTTTCGTGCATGATTATTGATGAGAAATCATCTTCCGCATCAGATAATAATCCTCTATTCATATTTATTTCACCTCTCATATAACGGATTGGAATAGCATCAGTTATCTCCAGTGCTTCTGAGAGAACCTCAACAGATTCCTCCATTTTTCCCAGTTCAGACAAAGAACAACCGAGATAATAGAGATAATTCGGATTTTGCGGATCTTCAGAAACCGCCGTACGGAAATCAGCAGCTGCCTCTTCATATCGATGGTCCCGGTATGCCCGGAGTCCTGACTGAAATACCGGATTCATGTTATTCTCTGCAGAACTTCTTTAGTAATGCGGACAACGAAGGGATTCTCATCATCAAGCAGCGGAGTAATATGCGGAACAATTTCCTTCCCTCCGCAGAATCCAAGAGATTTTACCGCCATGTACCGTACATGGTCTTTTTCATCCTTCAGTAAAGGAAGGAGATAGGGTATGCCGCTTTTTTCACGCGTAAGTCCGATAATTTCGCATGCCCGGTAACGCAGATGCCAGTCGGAATCAGCAAGGAAGAAAGAGGCTGCTTCAACCCCGTCTGTACCAAGACTGCCAAGATAGGAAGCAGCCTTCGCCCGATCATCTTTCTCGCTCGAACGGAGCAGGTCCAGTGTTTCAGAGAGATTCAGCACCATAGTTCATTCAAACAAACCAATGTTGAACATAATAATTATTCTTATTAATTATTTTATGTTTTACATTTAGTATTACGAATATAGTATGTTATTCATACTATTTTATATGTTATGAATAATACACATAAAAGTATGAAAACGGGACTTCTCCTTGTCGGCCATGGAAGCCGTCTTGAATACAATAAACAGTTGATTACCACTACCGCAGAACTGATGAAAGAGCAGAAACCGGAATATCTGATTAAATCCTGTTTCATGGAATTCAGCAATCCTACCGTAACCGAAGGGCTGGAGGAGATGAAAAAAGAAGATATTGATACCCTGGTGGTGGTCCCTCTCTTTCTTGCAAAAGGAATGCATATCCTGCGCGACATTCCAAATCTGCTCCACCTGGAACAGGGATCGAAGAAAGGAGAACTGGAACTTCTCTCAGGAAAAGTTATTCCGCTTCTCTATGCAGAGCCGATAGGGATTGATCCGCTTCTTGCAGAACTTATGCTGAAAAACGCAGAAACTGCATTGTCTATGGTAGCTGAACCATGAAGGTTCTTGTTCTGGACACGATTCATGGAGGAGCGGTTCTTGCCGAAGCGCTTCTGAGAAAAGGGCATGATGTTGATGCGCTCGATGTATACCGAGGAGGGACACTTACCCCCGAGGAAGTCTGCAACCGTGAATATGATTTGGTTACAGCGCCGGTTCATCTTGATCCCGACTATCCGCTCATGCAAACGAATACTCTCATCAGTCATCATGAAATGACGGCGCGACTCTGTGACGGAATAGATATACCATTGATTGAGATTACCGGAAAACGCGGAAAAACAACCACAGCGTTTGCATTATCGCATGTTCTCGGCGGAAATGGCATAGTCCATTCCAGCCGCGGCACCTTTTCCGGAAACAAACTTCTTTTCAGAAAAAGCATAACGCCCGCTTCGCTGCTGTTTGCCGTAACCGCAGCAGAAAAAGAACAGGCTCCCTGGATTGTTGCAGAAGAATCGCTCGGTGTTGCAGGATGCGGAACGCTCGGAATTCTGACATCAGCTGAGGATTACCGTATCGCAGCAGGAAAACGCAGTGCACTTGATGCGAAACTGACGTCTCTTGGCCGCTGCAGCAGAGTACTGGTCCCTAGCGGCATTCCACTTCGGGAAGGGTGGTTCTGTGTTGATGACCTGGTACAGGTTACTGGATGTACCGTAAGATACGAAGGAGGGTCTTTCAATAACAGCCTCGTACGGATTGACGTGTACCGGGATGCTATCAAAACAGCAGCTGCGGCGGCACTTCTTCTGGGAAAAGATCCGGCAGTACTTGCATCCTTTGAAGCAGTTGAAGGAAGAATGCAGTATCTTACTATCGATGATGTTCCAGTGCTGGACAATGCAAACAGCGGGGTGAATGCACAAAATGCAGTAGATGCAGCAGAGTACCTTCGTTCGATTACCGATAAGGACGTTTATCTAGTAATAGGACAGGAACATCATGCAGTCTGCGAAGGATTTTCCGAGGAAGAAATTGCATCTGCAGTACAGAAAATTCAGCCGGCAGAGGTCTTCCGGGTTGGGAATGATTTCTCCTTTGAAACGGCAAAACGTCAGGCGCTGTCTGCTGCAAAAACACATAACGCCTGTGTTCTCCTGGCGGTGAAAACATGGAGATGAAGGAAATCCGCTATGTGCAGCCGCGCCCGAGCTCCATTGTTGCTGCACTCTATACATTGAGGGATCTGAATGTTGATCTTGCGATTCTGCACGGACCTTCAGGATGCTCGTTCAAACATGCACGACTGCTGGAAGAAGACGGCATCCGTGTTCTGACCACTTCACTCGGGGACGAAGAGTTTGTCTTCGGCGGACAGCGGATATTAGAAGATGTCCTGCAGTATGCCGAACAGGAATTTCACCCAAACCGGATTGCTGTTGTCGGGACCTGCGTATCTATGATTATTGGAGAGGATCTTGAAGCAGGAATTGATGCATCCGGCATATCCACCGAAGCAATCGGCGTGAAAATCCATGCAGGATATCGGGAGAATATTGAGGGAGTGATTGCAGCGCTTGAACCTGCAATGCATGCAGGATGGATTTCTGCAGAAGAATTTGAACGGCAGAAAGAAGTTCTTGCTGCAGCCAACCGGACTGAACGTGCACGGGGAGCCGCCTGCAGAACCTATATTGCGCCATCACGCGGTGATGTGAAACATATTGCAGCTAAAGAACTGCTTGACCTTGCACGTTCCGGTAAAAAGGGAATGGCAGTTATGAACGCGAAAAAAGAAACGGCGTACATGTTTGCCGATCACCTCTGTGCACTGCATGAAGCAGCACCGGATGCAAACATCACCTATGTCTGCAACCTTGAACTGCGCGGTCTCCCCAAGGTACGCGGAGATGCAGCAGCAATTCTGAAGGAACTCCAGTCACGCGGAATTAATCCGGAACTGATTGGCGCACTGGATGAATACGGATTGAACGGAGAACGTCTTGCTGCAAGAATAGCCGAAGTCAACCCGGATTATCTGCTGATTTGCGGAGTTCCCCATGCCGTTACCCCTGAGGCGATTGCCGGAACCGAGTCGTTTGCGCTGACGAACGGTCCACGCCAGGTTGCACCTCTGAAAGAACAGGGACATGCGCATGTCATGGTGGAAGTCGATCTGCATCCGAAAACACTCGGTGTTCATCATATTGTTGAAAGTGAATTCGGCGCTACACTCAGGAGTCTGCTGTGAAATCGTTTCTGATTTCCGGCGACCGCTCCGGTGCAGGAAAGACCTCCATCACACTCGGCATTTCCGCGGTTCTTGCGAAGACCTCGACCGTTCAAACGTACAAAGTTGCAATGGACTATATCGACACCTCGTATCTTTCCGGAGTAACGGGACGTCCGGCATACAATCTCGACAGCTACGTACAAAGTCACGCAGAAATGTCCGGGCTGTTTTCCTACGGGAGCCGGGATGCTGACTTCGGAATCGTTGAAGGTGTTCGCGGACTTTATGAAGGAAGTGAGCCGCTTTCCGACACGGGAAGTACCGCGGCAGTTGCAAAACGGTTCGATCTTCCGGTTGTTCTGGTCGTGAACGCAAGAAGCATAACCCGAAGCGCAGCGGCAATCGTAAAAGGTTTCCAGGTCTTTGACCCTGATGTCCACATTGCAGGAGTTATCCTGAACAACACCGGGCCTGGGCGGCATGTTCAGAAGGCGACAGAAGCCATTGAACATTACTGCGGCATTCCGGTTCTCGGTGCGGTTCCGCGCTCGGATGAAATGCAACTGGCATCGCGTCATCTCGGTCTCGTCCCGTTCCGGGAAGGGGGCGGCGATGAACTCTTTACCTCACGTATCGAGGCAGTAACTAATCATGTTGCAGACCATGTAGATTTGGATGCGCTGAAAGAAGTTGCGCAGAATGTGACGCCCGAGGATAACGAAGTCACCAAAAAACTGGCAGAGCATCCTGGCAAAACCAAAAGAATCGGAATTGCCTATGATGAGGCATTTAACTTCTATTACGGAGAACTCTCAGCCGTTCTCGAAAGCAGAGGAGGCGAGGTTGTTTACTTCAGTCCGATTCGTGATTCACTGCCGGACTGCGACGGCTACATTTTCGGAGGCGGGTATCCGGAACTGTTTGCAAAAGAACTTGCAGAGAATGCCTCCATGTGCGAAGATGTGCTGTCTGCAGTAAAGCAGGACATACCAGTTTATGCCGAATGCGGCGGACTGATGTATCTTTGCAGTTCCCTGTCAATTGAAGACGGGTGGCACAATGCTTCCGGCGGCACGTATCCTATGTGCAACGTCTATGACGGCAAAGCGAAAATACCTGTCCAAAAAGTCCTCGGGTATGTCTCAGGAACAGCCAATATCTCAGCCAGGCTGATTCATTTCAAAGGCCACGAATTCCACTACAGCGGAGTACATCTGAAAGATGCTGTATATTCCTATGCGCTCGACCGCGGAACAGGCATCATGAACGGAAAAGACGGGGCAAAAAAGAAGAATTGTATTGCAGCATACACGCATCTGATGCCGGTTGCATCAGCAGAACTGCTGTATTCTGTGCTGCAGTTATAGGAATCAGTATCCCGATATCCCGGCAATATTAAACACGGCATCCAGATCCAGATGTTTCGAAAGATGCGCTGCCAGTTTATCAAACTCGGCATCCCGTTCCTCTTTTGTTTCCGCCGTTTTTCCAGGATTTTCAGATAAGGAATCTTCTTCCGGAAGATGCAGATTCAGATAGGGGATGACGCCGAGAACCGGAACACCGGTACGTGTTTCAAGAATTGTTTTTCCTTCTTCGAAGAGGGAGGAATCACCCCGGAACTTGTTGATGATAATTCCTTTCACATTTTTCCGTATGTCTTCCGGGAGAAGGGCGATGGTGCCGTAAACCTGGGCAAATACACCTCCGCGCTCGATATCGGCGACCAGGATAATCGGCACCTGCAGTTCCCGGGCAAGAAGAACATTGGCGATATCACGGGAATACAGATTGACTTCAGCAGCCCCTCCGGCACCTTCGATAATGACGCAGTCACTGACGGCAGCAAGACGGTGATATGCTTCCAGCGCTTTTTCCAGGAAAAACCCGGTTTGCTCATAATAGGTTCTGGCATGTTCTTCTGCATGAGATTCTCCCATAAGATAAATCTCTACTGTTGTCCCACCGAGCGGTCGCAGAAGAATCGGATTCATATCTACCACCGGTTTCATCCGTGCCGCTTCTGCCTGAAGCAGCTGTGCCTCTGCAATGACTTTGCCGTTTGCAATTCCTGCGGCATGACTCATATTCTGCGACTTGAACGGTGCAACACGAATTCCCGCGTCAGAAAAAATGCGGCAGAGACCGGCAACTATTGTAGTCTTCCCAACACTTGAAGCCGTTCCAAGAATCATCAGTGTCATAGTACTCGTACGTTACGCTGTTTTCAGTAAAAAAGGATTAGGAACGTCTTCTCAGGAAGACTGCTGCTGCAACACCGAAAAGCACGAGAACCGGAGCAAATCCCGGAGTCTTGGCGCTTCCGGTGTTTTCAAAGGTGTACGCTCCGAAGATGTCCGGATATGCCGCCATGGCAATTGCTTCTACTGCCTGGATGAAACGCGGACCGGAACGGTCGGTAAGATCGCCGTCAAGAACGTAGATGTTGTTATTTTTATAGGCAGAAACTATCTTGAACCGCGTATCACTCTCAAAGTACATATTAATTACGTCATCCTCAGTTTCGCCATTGCCCATACTGGTATTGATGATGACGATATCCGGATTAGTCGTCAGGAATTTTTCAATGTTGACGACACCCCACCCGTCGACATCAGCAAAGGCATTAATGCCCCCTGCAGCTGAAATGATAGAGTCCTGCATGGTGTTCTTACCGGAGACATAAATCGGATCGTACCACAGGAGATGGGCAATCTTCGGTTTTTCCTCATCGGATATGGATGAAATTTTCTCCACAATCAGGTTCAGTTCCTTCTGCATTTCGTCAACAAGCGTTTGCGCCTCGGAAGCATGCCCCACCGCTTTGCCGACAGTTACGATGCTTTCCATAGTTGACTGGATATCATCAGATGCGATTATAAGCACTTTACATCCATGCACTCTGAGATACGCAAGCGCATCTTCGGAAATCATTGATTTTTCACCGATTAACAAATCTGCTTCAAAGGAAAGAATGCGTTCTTTACTAAGATTGGCATAGGAACCTACACTTGGGAGAGCTGCTGCTTCGGCCGGATAATTCGTATTTTCAGAACTTGCAACAACAGCGTCTCCTGCACCGACTGCAAACAGAATTTCTGCTACGGCCGGAGTAAGAGATATAATACGTGACGGCTGTTCAGTGATTACAATCTCGGCTCCCGTCGCATCTGTTAAAGTAACCGGTGAGAAAGCAGCAACCGGTACTGTCACAAGAACTGTAGCAAGCAGGAGAACACCTGTAATTTTGAGAAGAGTCTGTACTTTCATATGTTACTATCTATATCTGTGTTCACGGGATAAATAAGTGACTTTATTTGTGTTAAAGTAAAATTAATTTTCATTGGTGTTTACAGTAGATTTACCCGCTATGGAGACAGAAAGATAATCATATGCTTAGTGCAGTTTCGTTCGTTGCAGGAATCGTTCTTGACCGGATAGTCGGCGATCCGCGCGGAAAGTTTCACCCGGTCGCACTGCTCGGAAATTTCATTGGATTATGGGGCAGAACCGGGCGGTATCCGATAAAAGCGGAGCGTTTTCTCGGCGTACTTTTCTGGCTGATAACGGTCGCCGTCTGTCTCGCCCCCGGATTTCTGATTCTCCGTCTTACTCCCTGGTACGTGGGGCTGATTTTTTCTGCGGTTGCACTGGCATTCTGCATCGGCTGGCGCTCTCTGGAAGAGCATGTCTTCTCTGTCGAGAAGGCGCTCGCACTCGGCGATACCGAGGGGCGCAAAGCAGTATCTTATCTGGTATCACGCGACACAGCGCACCTGTCGCACGAACAGATTCGTTCCGCAGCCTATGAATCCGCAGCGGAGAATCTTGTTGACAGTATCATTGCGCCGCTGTTCTGGTTTGTCATCTTCCAGCTGTTGTTCGGCATGGGAATTCTTGGGGCAATCCTGTTCCGGGCGGCAAATACGATGGATGCCATGCTCGGCTACAAAGATGAAAGAATACGCCTCGGATGGTTTTCCGCACGCGCCGATGATGTTCTGGCATTTCTTCCGGCGCGAGTTACCGGTATATTTCTGCTGCTGTACTTCATGATTCTCGGAAAAGTGAGCGACGCATGGCACATTCTAATGCGCGACAGAAAAAAACGTCCCGGTTTTAACGGCGGCATCCCCATGGCGCTGATTGCCGGCGGATGTGGCATCCAGTTTGATAAACCCGGTGTGTATCAAATCGGCAGTCCTGAGCGTTCACTCGAAGACGGCGGGAAAGCGATTATCCGGGCAATGCGCTGGACAACCGTACTGTTTGCACTTGCCGGAACTGTTCTGCTCATTCTTTTCGGATAACATCGGCGAGTGCATCGAGAACCCGGTCATCAATCTCCTTCGTCATAACGGCAATGCGGATACAGGTGTCGAGACCAAACGAGGTGCAGTCACGAACCAGAATACCTTTTTTCAGGAGGCGTTCGGCAACATCAGCCGCTTTTTCCGGAAGACGGATAGTGAGATAATTTACTTCACTTGGATACCAGGAAAGAGCGATATCGGATAGTTTGCGCATCATTCGTTCGCGTTCCAGGGTAATTTTTTCCCGCGCCTGTTCCAGTTCCGCAAGATGATCTAATGCAGCAATAGCGTATTTTTCCGCAAACGAATTGACAGACCAGGGTGCACGCGCAGTCTCGATTTTTTCAATGAGATCTTCCGGCCCGAAACCGAATCCGAATCTGATGCCTGGTACGGAAAATGATTTGGTAAGCGAACGGAGTACGAAAAGATTGTCATCGCGTCTGTCGGCGACGGACTCGTTTTTCCTGGCAAGCATCATGAATGCTTCATCGACAAACAGCTGTGTTTCACTTTCAAGAATCCGAAGAATCTCGTCGCGTCTGAGCAGGATTCCTGTGGGATTGTTCGGATTGCAGAGAATACGGATGTCCGCTTTGGTATTGCTGACAATTTGTTTTTCGGCAAGCTGTGCAGCAAGCCCGTACTCCCCGAACGTAGGCATATCAATCCGGCAGGTTGTTCCGCCGATTACTGCACAGTAGGTGCGGATGAGTTCTACAGAACCGTTCCCCACACAAATTTCAGCAGGATTCCGGTGAAAGACAGAACCGATTTTTTCCTTCAGACAAACATAGGAATCATCGGGGTAATTTCCGAGGTCGTCCATTGAGAAGGTGCAGTCGACCGCCGGCGTATAGGGATTCAGGCTTGCACTGACATCAAGAATATCTTTAGAGCATAATCGTCTGATTTCCTGTATGCGTCCGCCGTGAACAGCTTTCTTCGGGAACCCAATCATAAAACGATATAGGTTTTCTGTGCGCTTATAGTATTGCGGTAAAACCGCCACTGCATATCTCAGCTTATAAGAGCATCATCAGAAAATCAACCGCAGATATTCCAAACAGAGCAAGGATGAATCCTGCAGTCAGCGGAAT
>DALTWK010000010.1 GCA_029987115.1 Methanocorpusculum sp. | reverse complement strand
TCGTAAAGTGGAGAAAAGGATGTGCCGTCTGTGGGAAAAATCGAGCCTATGAGAAAAGGGTACAATGTGTATCTGCAGCAGGTGGAACTCGACCACCGGTATCTCTGTGGCGCATGGGACGGGGAATTGTTTACCTTTGACGGATGGGAACGCGGTGTCAGTATCCGGGGAAAAGAGGATCGGTTGCGTGATCAGATGCTTGAGATTCTGCAGAACAGAGACCGCAGAAAGCATCAGGATTATGCAGACTTCATGAAACTGATTGATGAAGCAGCAGAACAGATGGAACGGTCTGTATCATTATTCACTGAGCTCGTTGAACATTCGGCGGAAAAGCCACACTGGGTGAATCAGCTTTTGTCAATGCACGCCGACAGAGATCTTGACGCTGTCTGCGCGGAATACTGTTCAAAAACGAAAAGAATTTTTAACAGATATCAAAAAATTTTATTTTATTTGGAAAAAGAAATTTCCCATGAATAAAACAGAATAGACGTTTTTAGTCACAATTTTACGTTTTTCTTGTGCCATAGTTCATTGTTTACTGTGTTCGATGACGGTGCATGCCGAAAATTTATGTAAATAAAATATGTGTTTAAGCAAATTAATTTTATATAAGATAGGGAGAAATATCCATATAAGCAAAATGGCATGTCTCTGCAGAAGGGAGAAATGACCTTTCGCATCCTATTCTCATAGGATGAAATTCGGGTGTGGGCATTTTGCTTGTGGAGGAATGTATGACTCCGATTATGAAAAGAACTGAAAACAAAGAAAATGCCGTGTCACCGGTTGTCGGCGTTATGCTGATGCTGGTGGTGACGATTGTGATTGCGGCTGTTGTTGCGGTATTTGCTAGTGGAGTGATTACTTCGAAGGAAGTGGCTCCTACTGCAGTAATGAATGTGAGTATTGAAACAACGCACTCGGCAAGTCACGGAGGATATTCGTATACTTACCCTCTTATGTCAATTGAGTATTTAACAGGAACGAGTGAATTAAAGACATCGGAGATGGCGATTACCACGAGCTGGGTTGGTTCTGATGGGAAGATTCATAGTAATACGTATACCGGAATTGGTCCCGACCAGATGTGGAATGCAGATGCGGCAACGACTAGGTCACGCGATGCTATTAATAATATCCCTGCGATGTATTACAACTCGAGTGTAATGCTTATCAGTGGAACTACTGTTAATGACGCTATTGGTTTTGGTAAATATGTGCTAAAACCCGGAGATACAATTGTATCCAACGGTTTGAATGTAGCGTATTTTGATGGTAATGGATCCAGTAATGTCACAGTTGCAGGAGATAAATCGTGGAAGGCAATTTTCGGAGAAAACTATGAGACTATCACCTCTGGGACAAAGATGAGCGTTACTATAACTTCAGATGGGTATGTCATCTATGACAAGGAGGTAACTGTATTATGATTCAAAAACGAATGAACGCAGATACTGCAGTGTCGCCGGTTGTCGGTGTTATGCTGATGCTTGTTGTCACAATTGTGATTGCGGCAGTTGTTGCGGTATTTGCGAGCGGAGTGGTTACATCAACTGAAGTAGCACCAAACGCAGTCGTGAAAGTTGACGGATATGAGTTTACCAAATACGATACTTCGTTTGGGCCGAATTCTGATTTAACGAAACTGTGTTTCAAGAACATTGGCGGTAATGATCTTGATTTAACTGATATGAAAGTTGTCTTTACGTTTGAGGGGGCTGACAATTCGTTAGCGTTGGGAAGTTATAATGAAGGTAAATGGAAAGTTGGTCAAATATTAACAATTACTGCAAATCCCGTCTACGGTATTCTAGATGCTTCCGTGAAAGGTGAATCTGTCGTAGAATATAAATTTATGACTGTCGGAGGTCAGATTGTTGCCAAAGGCAGTTTTGTTGTTAATCCGGAGAATGTTGTTGAAACGTATAGTTTGACTGCAACTCCAACCTCTATTACCAGCGGTACAACCGAGATGACAGTTACATTTACTGTTCCATTGTCCTATAAAGATGGATCTGCGAAATTAACAGCGGTGTCTCGTGGATACACGCTTACGAATGGAACAGGAGAATCGTCAACAGAAGTTATCAATGGGGTAGCAACAGTAACAATTGACGAAAATGGGGTAGCAACATTCAGTGGTATTACGGTGAGTGGTGACGCTGGTTATTGCTCCCTCACTGCAACAGTGGATGGTTCTCCGACTGTATCTGCATCATGTACAGTCACCGTGACTGCATAAGAGATCGCCGAACCATAACAATCCTTTGAACAAGGGCAGCTCCACACCCTGAAAATCCCCTAAGAGGTTCAACTCCACAAACCTCTTTTTCTATCCTTAAAATCGTAACCATGATTACCGCATTAGCCGTATCCGCAGCTGCTGTTCTCATTACGTTCATTGCCGCAGCAGTTCAGGACTTCCTCTCGCGTACCGTTTACCGTGTAACATGGTATCCGGCGTTTGTCATCGGTCTCGTCTCTGTTGTCATCTTCTACGTACAGACGATGCCTGACACGGTGATTCTTCTGATTTTTTCTCTCGGTACCGCGGCACTCATGGCAGGTTTTTCACTCTTCGGTTTGTTTGGAAAAGCTGATGCAAAAGCGCTGATTCTCCTTGCGCTGACTGTTCCTGTTTCCCCGTTTGCAGAATCCGCAGTTCCGTCGCTTGCGCTTTCCTCAATCGTGAACGCATGCATTCTTTCAATGATTGTACCTGCAGTTTTTCTCATCTATAATGCAGTAAAAAAGAACAAAGCGCCGTTTCTTACCCGTGCATCCGGATTTCCGGTCAACGGAACAGACATTCTGAATTATCACGGATTCATTGCTGAAGACATAGCAGAAGAAGCGGACGGAACCATCAGACGCACCTTTGCAAAACAGAATGCATCAGCGCTTCGTACCGACAAAGCAAAGTTCCTGCGGAACCTGAGAGAACATCAGCAGGCATACCGGTATGAAATCAGTCTTTATCAGCAGTGCGACAAGCTCTGGATTGCCGTTGGCATACCGTTTCTGATTCCGCTGACTGCAGGATTCATCCTTGCTCTGTTTGGAATATCTGCGGTTGATTATCTGATGATGCTCTTATAAGCTGTGATGGCAATTGTTGTTTTGCTGGGGACACGGGGCTTGGGAACAGAGATGCTGTGAATCACGCAATAATAAGTCCCTGTTATTTTCAAGCATCTTTTCCGTCTCTTTAGAAGGGCAGAGGGTACTTTCGCGGTGCACGGTCGGGGATTTATATACCCCTGCATCGTATCTTGTTATCGGCCATAGTGGCCAAATTTCAGTTTAGCAAAGACGGCATTGGTGGTACTATCGTTTCGGAATACGTACTTTGGCCGGCATTGTATTCCGAACTTTTTTACTTGAGATTAACAGATTACGGCATGGATGCAGCCCATTGATGGACATCTGTTTCCTGCAAAAACACCCGTAGAAATAGTGCCGGTGGACATCCTGGCTCCTTTATCCGGTTCGGTAATAAAGGGCGGCACGAATAGACTGTAGAAAGAACACCATGGATAATAGCTTCAAAAGAGTCTTTCATCATGCATATAGCGAAGATGAGGCGTGCCGCATCACCCCCTATACGTACATTTCGGAAAATGTACGTAGATTTCATTATCCTATCTATTAGGCATGGGAGCATCCTACAAACACCATGCTATTTTGCAGCGCCTGGACGTTACCCACGTCAACGGCGGTGTCCCGGTGTTTTACTCCCATGAATCGTTCGGCAATGCAGACGACTGGGAAAACATTCCCTTGCTCTTTGCAGAACCGGAAGGCGGAGTTCTTCATCATCCAGAATCACCTGCTGAATGGGCACTGATCGACAACGGAGCAATCCCGGCCGGATTCCGGCGGGCAGGTTCTGTTCTGTCTGCGGAAATTCCGGAAGACGGTGCGGCACGCCTGGAAGCAGAGCTGATACTCGAAGATGAAGAAGCCGAGCGTTTAGCGAAAGCAGGAACCCTCGGCATATCCACCGGTGTCAGAGCACATACTGATGTAGCAGGAAGGGGCTGCCTTAGGAAGAGACAAACTCATCATCAGATACAGAAGAAAACATCACGTAGTATCAATTATGAACGCATGCGTTCATTTTTTTCGAGAAATATCTTTGATGCGGTACCGAGATAGAAAAACTAATCCTGCAATAACGTATATTTGGATTAAAGTGGCGCCGCACCATGTCATAATCCGATGCGGGATGATATACGTTTGCTGGATCAATTGCCAACTTTATCCCTCATGACTGCATATAGTATCGGGAGAGCGGGTACAACACCCGGCATTTGCGGTCATGTTTTTTTCTTCTAATGGGTTTTACGGTAGAGAGAAACATGCCGGAATCTTTCTTACTGCACAGCAGCTTTCAGAGCAGCACGCAGGTCCGGGTCGCATGCATAGATGTAGAGACCCTTAGTTGCCCGTGTCAGAAGAACCCGCAGTTCATTTCTGGAGAGCAGGTCGGAAACCGCGACTGTTCCTCCGTTGGAAATCGTTCGTTTACCTTTCATCTTGTCATATGCTTTCCTGCTTTCGTCAAACCAGATTTTTCCGTCTTTGAATCTGACAGAGGGGCCGATGATAACACCGGCATAGCATAGGTCAAATCCCTGAATCGTGAAGGTAGAACCGACCTCATTGATGGTGTGTTCCTGTTCTGCCCAGTTCATTTCTTTCAGTTTTTTCCTGTCCCGCTTGTTCAGGTTGAGGTCGTCAAACAGTTCCCGGTTCCAGGGGAGATGCCAGTCTCCTATTCTGACTTCCCAATACTTGGTTGAACTTTCAGGATGAACATCCCTGCAGGTTTTGTCCGCAACATAATCCCAGTCATAACTTGCAATCAGGCGGGAGAGTTCCGTATCCTTATTCTGTGCTTTCACTTTGATTGCTTCATGAAGCGACTGTGGGTCATCAAAGATTTTCACCTCATATCCGTTGATGTCAGGACTCAGAGTGCCTACTTTCAGGTCTCTGGTGAGAGCATCAATCCAGTCCATAGTGGATTTACTGCACGCCATTCTCAGCTGGTTTTTCAGCTCAATGTAGTTTTTCTGTTCCTTGGAAAAATTTCGTTTCTCTATCAGGAACTCCTCTTCGTAATACTGTTCCTTGCGCAGAATCTGACACTCGTCGAACATAATGACTGTTACTTTCGCACGGGCCATGATGTCGTTTAACTGATTGTCACCCATGTTGTACGCCTGCTTCTTCTGAGTCCAGAGAAGATGCGCTTCATCGATAAAGACGACATCAACCGGTTCGTCAGTGGTGTGAGTGTTGAGGAATTTCGTCGGGTTGAGAACAATATCCTCTTTGTATCCCATACTCTCTGCAATCTTTTTGTAAACTTTCAGCTGTTCTTCATGGTTGACCAGCATGTATGCGGAAAATTTCTGGATATCATTCCTTAGGAGTTCGTAGAAGGTGCTGCTCGTGAGAACGGTTTTTCCGGTTCCGGCCTCCCCTTCCACCATAATCAGCTGATTCCGTTTTTTATTGGTGACGGCGTCGACTACGCGTTCGATGATTTTCTGTTTCGCCTCACGCTGGTCTAGGGTCAATTTATGAAACGGAGATGCTTTGTAGATGGCGGATTTCAGGATTTCTGATTCTTGGAGAAAGAGATCAGAATTTTCCTGTTTCAGCCGTTTCCAGATTTTCCCGAAAATCGCATCCAGAATATCATGACCGTAGTAGTCTCCCTGAGGGTTGGATCTGCCGTTCTGAAGGTGTGCGGTTGCCATGGAAATGCAATATTCAATCATCCGATTTTCCAGATCAAGTGTCAGGGATTTCTGGAACTTTTCATGACCGAAGGCGTAGAGAGTCGGGATAACTGGATTTCCGTTTTCATCCTTATCCTCAATCAGATGGCGCTGCCAGACATCTTCGTCTGAAGATGCAGTTCCTATCTTCGCCATAGCCCAGTGCTCTTTTGTCCGACGGAGAAGGTCGTTTGCTTCACCGACGTAAACGCTGAAGCGGTCGTTTAGTTTGTCGGTTTTATTCTGCCAGACATGCATGTACAGAACCGGATATTTAAGAAGAAGGTCAGCATCGCCTCCCGCTTCTTCCTGAATCTTCTTTTTCATCGATTCAAGAAATCCCTTCTTTTCCTCGATTTTGACGAATACCGGTTCGATTGATGTACTCATTGTTTGTATCAAATAATTATTGCTGAAATGTGTTAAGGATATTGCTTATTCATTATATTTTTTCAAAAATCCGTAGCATTTCGACAAAGCTGATACCAGGACAAAGGAAGGGATAATATTTTTACCAATCCCTGCTCATTCATTATATAAGCAATGCCGGAAGATATGCTCTTTAAACTTCTCGATAATAAGCAGTTTCCCTGTAATGATTATGGACGGGAATCTATCTCTATGTCTGTGACCCGGCTCTTCGTGAATACTTCTCATCAGTAATCGACACGGAGTAGAAACTATGAATAAAACAACTGTAGAAAAAATACGGAAATTTTCGGCCGAACGCGACTGGGAACAGTTCCATACACCGGGAAATCTGGCAAAATCCATCTCAATTGAAGCCAATGAACTTCTTGAGTGCTTCCAGTGGAATGATACTGAATTTGACCGGGATGCCGTAAAAGAAGAACTTGCCGATGTTCTAATTTACTGTCAGTATCTGCTTGACAAACTCGAATTGAATGCGGACGATATTGTTGCGGAAAAAATCAGCCGGAACGAACTGAAATACCCAATCGAAAAGGCAAAAGGTACCGCGGAAAAATACACCAGCTGGGTAAACGAGTAAGCAGCGCTGTTACCCCCAGGAGTCCCATAAAATATGATAGAAACACATCGATTGAAGATATATGCGGCGTCCCGGGAACAAATGGAATCCTTCATTGCAGTGCAGACTGCCGATGGTTTGAAAGCAGCGTACACGGAAATGCTGGAAGGCTGCCTGTCCCATCCGGATCAGTGGGCGTGGTATGCAATCTGGATGATAGAATTACAGGATGGTACGCACATCGGCGAGCTTTGTTTCAAAGGCATCAGCGAGAACGGAAGTACCGAAATCGGCTATGGTATTGCGGAAGAGTATCAAGGCCATGGATATGCAACGGAAGCGGTATCTGCACTTGTTGACTGGGCATTGAATGAGCCCGGTGTAACGTCTGTTACGGCTGAAACGGAAGATTCCAATATCGCTTCACAGCGTGTCCTCAAAAAAGCGGGATTTCTGCCGACAGGAAAAACCGGTGAAGAAGGTCCACTCTACGTTCGTACCAAAGATGCGTATCTTGTCAGTACCACGCGGTATTCACCCGCTGATCTTCTTCAGTAATCCGCGAATGACTTCGCCTGATTCAATCGCTCTCCGGTCATGTACGCCTTCCACCTCGAGAGCTTCCGCGAAGAAATACTGCCGGGAAATCAGTTCCGGCAGCTCTCTTCGAAACGGCCGCAGCTTCAGCGTATAGCGGAGGTACGGGTTGTCAGGAAGCGTGAAGTAGCCGTCGGGAATATGATACGGTGTTCGTGATTTCTTCTCATTGACAACGGCAAGATACGGTACAAAGAACTGGTATTTCGGGATGTAGATGAATTGTGTTATCAGACGGACGCCAAACCGGTCGGCTGCAGGAACATTGCGGGCCTCAGAAAAATACAGTAACGGTGTCTGGATGGTCCGCTGCATGGAATTCACTCCTTTACAGGATAATTGACGATGACCTTGATGCCGGAGAGATGGTACAGCGTATCCAGCAGTTCTGCCCGTTTGTCTTCGCCGGATGCCTGCAGCATCACCCGGTAGGACAGCATGGTTTCAATGCAGTCTTCGATGGAGGTGAATGGGCTTCCTTCTTTTTTCATGAGCGTATTCACCGCGGCAATGGTTTCCGGGGAGACGTTTTCAAGAACAACATTTCGTGTCACTTCTGCACCGCCGGATATCCTTCCCGCGTCAGGAAAAGATCGATGATATCGGAATAGGTCATTTCCCGGAACTCGGCAAAGAACTCTTCAGCCCGTTCCTGCACGCTTCTGTCAATCTGGATGGAAACGAGATTGGGAGAGTCTTTTCTGTCTATGGTATAACTAATCATATTCTAAATCACCTGAAAATAATGGGAAGCTGGTTCACGGATGCGTCAAAGCGATGAAAGGACGCTGTCTGAACCTTTGACTTCGCGGGGATTGGAGTTTACAATTACTCATTTGAAAGATGGATATTTAAACACCCGACCGTGCGGTGCGAAAGTGCCCCAGGGGCTGCAAAATAGCGTGTTCTTATTGAGAGAGAGTACTTTTGCGGCGTATGAAATGATGCGGGAAAAAATGGGTTAGATATTCTTATTTTCTTCTTTTTTCTGTTCAACCTGGGAAAGATGCCGCAGTTTCATTTCATAGGTGGCATTTGTCATCGGCTCGAGGGTTGCATAGAGCGTATCAATTTCTTCTTTTGATAATATCGGCTGTCCGCATTCGGTTAAGTAGCGCAGTTCTTTTCCGAGGTTCGGCAGCGAGAGAATGGTTGCCTCTTCTCTGTCGTAGTTTATGCCGTTCAGGTTGGAATATCCGGAAAGAATAATCACCGAGCGGAACTTCGCACGTGCCAGGCGGAGTTTGTGCGAGAGTGCGGTGATGTGTCCGCTGTTCTGCAGAATCGGATTGTAGAGCTTGTGCATTTCTCCGTTGTCGTAGACGACGTTCCAGTCATGAGCATCTTTTGTGCCGACAATGGTTCCTGAGTAATCCTTGCACTCAATGACGTAAATGCCGTTTCTGGTCAGAGCAACGGCGTCGATTTCGGTAATTCTTCCGTTGTCGCTTTCGACAAAGAGTCCTTTGAGTACTTTGTGATAGGAAGGAATGACTGACCGGTCGGATAAAATGCTGTAAACCTCCTCTTCAAAGACATCGCCGAGTTTTTCTCCGCTCCGTTCCTCGTACTCGGTTTTTGCTTTTTTCTCTGATCTGCGTGTCGGTTTCTTGGTAACAGCCGGTGTTTCCGGAAGTGTCTTCTGATCTGCAGGAAGTTTCCGTTCTGCAGTCTTTTTTACCCGTACCGGTTTCTTTCTCTCATCTTCGGCAATCCATTTGCGGAATGCGGAGAGAATCTGAACTGCTGTCTGGATATCTGCTACCGTTCCAACCCGGTAGGTTTTCTTTTCGGTATGGATGGTGATTTTTCCGGTTTTGAGTTTCCCATTTTTGATGTCAATTTTGGTGATATCTTCGGGATGCAGACGCGCCTTTAGTTTTCCGTTTTTAAAGTAGAGAAGTTCCCGGTTTATGATATCCAGTCCGGTACGCGAATTCGTTTTTATCAGGAGGATAAGAATCAGGAGTCCGACTGCTGCAAGCAGCACTCCTCCAAGGAGAATATACAACTTATCGAAGGGGAGATAATCCGGGAAGAAGGTTTTGAAAAGGAAATATACTGCTATTCCGAGGATTCCGATGATGAGGATGAGTATTGCGGGAAGCAGCGTGAGTTTTGATAGACGAATCTGTTTGCGCATGTGCTGTTTAGTAGTATATCACCCATCTGAAAAATAGTTGTTTGTCTTTTCTCTTTCAGAGGAAGTGTCCGGTTTCCTGTGAATCATGGGGGTGATTCTGCAGAGAATGGGTGGTTCATTTTTTCTGCATTTTGGGAGGTGTTTTTGTATAGCATTATATGGTTTATTACATATGTTTCAATGTTGTATCTAGTGGGGTGTGTTCTTCCAGGTGTGCATTTTTGCGGTATTTTCGGGTACAGAAGCTGTTTTCTGCGGGGATGGTAGGAAATGCCGGGTAGGGGTGTATATGGCTCTCATTCCGTCTCTAGGGGGTATATTCCTGCGATATTCTCCTATGGCGGGTATTCGTCTGATTCAGAAAAGAGGTTCTAGAAAGACAGCTGTATTCCTCATAGGTATGCAGTATGGTTCCTGGTGCTGAATCTCCGAATTACAGTGAGAAATCCAGTATTCCAGCACATACCGGGTATCTGGAGATCTTCGATGGCCGGTTCTGTTTCAGTGAAATCCTGCAGATGTTGCCTGAGTTGTGCATCTCGGATTCCTGGGTTCTTTGGTAAAATGGGGCAGTTTGCTTCTGCGGTTCGACTCTCTAATTCGGCGTTAGATGGCTGGTATTCCTCGAAATTCCGGTTATATGGACTTCTTCGTTTCCTGCTCTATTCAGGGGGAATTCTGCAGGTATTACCGATGTGGAGATTATTCGGATCTGTGCTGCAATGAAAGGTGTGTGCTTCGATAACCGGGAACAGCGGTGATTTTTCGGTAATGCATCAGTTAGACAGGAGATTCTTTCGCTATCTCAAATCGTTAAAAAAAGTGGTTATTAGCTGTACAGGAGATGATTTCGGCTTTTTCAACTCCTGTGCTTCAGCTTTGGTTTCAATAGTCGATAATCAGTTTTCTGCACGTTTCGCAGCAGTATGCTTCGATGTTCGTTCGTTTCGACGGCTTTAACGGGGTTATCTGGATAAAGCCCGGGGTATTCTTTGCATTGGTAAATACCCCTGGTACTTCATCTGCAAAACTGAAGGCTCCGTCTTTCGAGCAGAATAGGTAACCCTTCTTCATTTCTTTTCCGCATGTTGGACAAATCATATGGTTAATGGTGTTCGTGTCCTTTCTTTATCTATTTTCTTATGTTACAATTTGTTACATTGATGTTGCATTTTGTAACTATTATGCAGCCCCGGAACGCATGCCGGTGTTTTGAAAGGTGATGAATTTTTGAAGAGAAGGTGGCAAAAATTGCCCTTCATATCGTGATTTTGAGGACACTTTGTAATGCGGGTAAGGTATTTGGTCATTTGGAAAATTGAACGTCTCAAAATCCCGTTATTCGTTTACTCATTTTTGAGAGGCGTCATCTCATACATGGGTGGGGAAAAATCACCCAAAATCTTAAAAACTCTAATTTGGTCTTATTTTGTCAAATAAAAGCAATATTGTCCTTATTTTAGATGGTGAAAAACCCCTGAATTATTGCGTATAATACATATTATGCGCAATTATTATATTTTCAGGGGTGAAATAGATAGATACTAGTAACCATGGTTGAGATGAAGAGAACTTTCGGTACCTGGATACCCAGGTATCTGTCGAATTTGCAGAACCGTGACTTCTCTGTGAACACTATTGCAGCGTACCGTCGTATCCTCGTGTTATTTGCAAAGTATGAGGAATACTGTTCTGCACATGATGGCGTGGCTCCGGAGCATATGTCCGATTTCACGGATCTTGATCTATCGGCAAATATTGACGTTTCTTCGTTTGAAATTGAAGATTTCTTCACAATTATCCGAAATGAATGCCATTTATCGCCGACTTCCATCCGCCAGTACAATTCGGCAATGTCCTCCTTTTACAAATATTTGGTAAAACAGGACATTATGGATGTAAATCCGATGGATAAGGTGGATAGACCGAAATCTAAAGATCGTGAATTGAAGTATCTTCGCCATAAAGAAGTAATGGAATTCATTGAAAAACTGAAGCAGTACGGCAACGGAAACCGCAATTCCTTGATTGTACGGACGATTTACGCCACAGGAATGCGTATTTCGGAAATCTGTTCAATGGAAGTTTCTCATATCAATTTTGAAGAAGGAACCATCAAGGTATTGCATGGTAAAGGAGACAAATTCAGGGTTGTTTTCTGCGATTCCGACACATTACAGCTTATTTCCGAATATCTTGACGGGCGGAATTCTGGTCCCGTTTTCGAATCCACACGCGGAGTTGGAATATCTGCACGTATGGTGCAGCATTTCTTCAATTTATACGCTCCTGAGGGTATTACGCCGCATAAAATACGCCATTCCTATGCGTCTGAACTCTACAGCAGATCACACAATATTCGCGTTGTACAGGAGAATTTAGGGCATACGTCCATAAAAACAACGGAAATATACGTCCATACGAACATTTCCGAGCGTAAAGAGTCCTATCAGCAGTACTTCCCGTTGGCAAACGGTAGGTCCTGATGGACTTGCACAAGCAATATATACGATAGGAATAAACCATATATTGCTATACAACCATTTGAACACGAAATACTAGGAAAACCATGGAAGAAGAATATCAGAATGTCGCCTCAGAAGAACAGGTTGCTGAGGTAAATGAAGAGAAAATAGAAGCTTCTGAAGAACAGGTACCTGCTGAGGAATCGGTCCTTGAACCGGTTGCTAAGGTAAATGAAGAGAAAATAGAAGCTTCTGAAGAACAGGTACCTGCTGAGGAACCGGTAGCAGAAACCCCTGTGGAGGCTGTATCTGAAGACGGTCAGGCTGGAGAATCTGCGGAACCAGCTTCCGGGGAGAAAATCGAGGACGTTCCTGTATCTCCTCCGCCGAAACTCAAATACTATGATGAGGCGGAACGCGAAGAGGAAATCAACAAGTACCGCAAGTTCAAAAAGGTCGATGGCGATACCTACCGCAGAATCAACCAGTTCCTCCGGAAGAGAACATATATTACTGCTCGTGAATGGGCAATCGCCCGTCTCTGTTCTGATTTCAGAACACCGTATGGGGCTGAAATGACATTTATCGGCGAGAATCTCCCGCGTCTGTGTCCGTTTATGATGGAGCCGTACTCGCCGCAGGCAGTTAATCAGGCACGTGTTGCTTTCAAGAGGAAAGTCCGGAAATCAGCAGCAACTTTCCTCTACGGTGCCATGTGCGGTTTCTTCACGAATGAAGAACTGGATGACATTCTGTATGAAGCAAATGAAGTCGCCCGCTTCATTCTCGAGATTGAAGGAACCACCCTCGATATTGATGATGAAATTGATATTGAAGATAAAATCTCTGAAATCATGAAGAAGCTCGGTGATTCGGCATTTGAAATTCTGCAGAACCGCGGTACCGGAATCGCCGAAGACGAGGAAGATGACGAGGATGTTGTTGAGGTTGTGGGGGTGGAGAAATGAAGATTGCTTATGGAATATTTATCGGAATTGCTGTTCTGACCCTTGTCCTTTCCGCCGGATGTATTGCTGAGGATAATCCGCCTTTTGTTCCGGGCGGGGATATCGAAATACCAGGTGGGGATACTGAAATAGAAGAATACGGTACGCTTGTTGTCAGCTGCAATGTTAACGGTGCCCTTGTTCAGTTATTCAACGGCAAGGTCCTTGTCGCGAAAGCGGAGGTTTCTGATGAGATGGCTTTCTTCGATCTTCCGGTCGGGACTCCTGTCCGTACAGCAATTGTTACTGCCGATGGTTATGAAACCATAGATCCTGTTCCGGTTGGTCCGATAGAAGCAGGAAAAGTATCGGTCGTCATGGTTGAGCTGATAAAGAAAACCTAATTTTTTCATTGAAGAATCCAACTTTTTTATTCACTAGCTTCCGTGTTTCAGGTGTCAACTCTTAAAGACATCTTTAAATAGCATACACCCCCATATTAACTCATTTAGGAGTTGATATACGTGCTATCTGATATCGAAATTGCACAGCAGACCCCGATGAAAAAAATCACGGAAATCGCTGCATCTCTTGACATTGGTGCCGATGAGATTGAACTCTACGGCAACTATAAGGCAAAAATCTCCGACGAACTGGAGAAGCGTCTTTCCAAAAATAAAGACGGAAAACTCATTCTGGTCACCGCAATCAATCCGACCCCGGCAGGAGAAGGAAAATCCACCACCTCTGTCGGTCTGGCCGAAGCTATGCCGAAAATCGGAAAGAAGGCAATGCTTGCTCTGCGTGAGCCGTCACTCGGTCCGGTCTTCGGTGTAAAAGGCGGAGCAGCCGGCGGAGGATATGCACAGGTCGTTCCGATGGAAGACATCAACCTTCACTTTACCGGTGATTTCCATGCAATCACTGCGGCAAACAACCTGCTTTGCGCAATGATTGACAACCATATCCACCAGGGCAACGCACTCGACATAGACCCGAGAAGAATCATCTTCAAGCGCTGCATGGATATGAACGACAGAGCACTGCGTAACTGTATCATCGGTCTCGGCGGTCAGACCAACGGTTTCCCGAGAGAGGACCACTTCTTAATTACCGTCGCATCTGAAGTCATGGCAATTCTCTGTCTTGCAAAAGATATCGATGACCTGAAAGAACGCCTCGGAAATATTATCTTCGGCTATTCCAGAAGCGGCAAACCGCTCTTTGCCAAAGACCTGAAAGCAGTCGGTTCCATGGCAGCACTCTTAAAGGATGCAATCAAGCCGAACATGGTTCAGACCCTGGAAAACACCCCGTGTCTTATCCACGGCGGACCGTTTGCAAACATCGCTCACGGATGCAACTCGGTTCGTGCAACTAAACTCGGTCTGAAGATGGCAGACTACCTGATTACGGAAGCAGGTTTCGGTTCCGATCTTGGAGCGGAAAAGTTCCTTGATATCAAGTGCCGCTATGCAGGATTAAAGCCGAATGCAATCGTTCTTGTTGCAACCTGCCGTTCCCTGAAATACAACGGCGGTGTCAAGAAGGAAGACACGGCAAAACCGAACGTGGAAGCAATGAAGAAGGGAATGGTCAACCTCGAAGCACACATTGAAAATCTCCAGAAATTCGGTGTCCCGGTTGTTGTTGCAATCAACCGCTTCAGTGCAGATACCGATGAAGAACTCAAGACGTTAGAAGAGTTCTGCAAATCCAAAGGAGCAGACTTTGCCTTATCCGAAGTCTTCGCCAAAGGAGGAGACGGAGGTATTGAACTCGCAAAGAAGGTTGTCGAAGCATGTGAAAAGCCGTCCGACTTCCACTGTATCTATGAACTCGACAAGCCGATTAAAGAGAAGCTTGAGACCATCTGCAAGACCATCTACGGAGCAGACGGTGTCGTTTACTCTGCACAGGCAGAAGCAGCAATTAAAGACATCGAAGCACTCGGTCGCGGAAACCTTCCAATCTGTGTCGCAAAGACTCAGTACTCATTATCGGATGATCCGAACAAACTCGGCAGACCGACGAACTTCAAGATTAATGCGGCAACTATCCGTCTCTGTAACGGTGCAGGATTCATTGTCGTCGAGACTGGCGATATCATGACCATGCCGGGACTTCCGCTGGTTCCGGCAGCATGCGGCATTGATGTTGACAACAACGGAAAAATCTCCGGATTATTCTAATCCTGGATTTCTCTTTTTTTATTCTATTCCTGCATTTTATTGTTTCAGTTTTCGCGGTTCTGCAGCATGATATTGGCGCTTTTTTCACCGGTTTTCAACACCGTTTCATGAACGCATAAAATAAGGCGTATTTTGCCGATTTAAGCCGTATTTGTGCTCTATTTCAGACGGAGTCAAATTGACCGTAAATTTCCAAATCGTCAACTAAAAACAGCCTGAATTTTATCTCTGTTTTCCAAATAAACAGAGAATACAAGACATTTATATCATTTCAAATCAAATATATTACCTATTCATTAAAAAGTAAAAAAACCCTTGTTTGCATTTGAAAAATCTGGTTACATATAGGAGAAAAAACTGTAAATGACTGATAATTATGACGCCTCTCACATTACTGTTCTTGAGGGGCTGGCACCGGTTCGCGAACGTCCGGCAATGTACATTGGAAGCACCGATACCCGAGGTCTCCATCACCTTGTCTACGAGGTTGTCGATAACTCCATCGATGAAGCATTAGCCGGGTTCTGTAAACACATCAGTATTGTCATCAATGCTGATGGTTCTGTGTCCGTTGAAGATGACGGCCGTGGAATCCCAGTTGACATCATGCCAAAACAGGGCAAATCTGCTCTTGAAGTTGTTCTTACCGTGCTCCATGCAGGAGGTAAATTCGACAAGAACACCTATCAGGTTTCAGGTGGTCTGCACGGCGTCGGTGTATCGGTGGTAAACGCACTTTCCACAAAGCTTGTCGCTGAAGTTTACCGTGACGGAAAGATTTACACCATGGTGTTCTCGAAAGGCGGCATTGTCCAGAAGATGGACTCACGCGATGAGACGGAAAAAGAGTTCAAGGAACGCATGATCCGGATGAACAAGGAAGGAGTTTCCGACCGGAATACTACCGGAACCAGAATATCCTTCTATCCGGATGGATCCATCTTTGAAACGACAGAGTTCGACTATGATGTTCTTGCTCACCGGTTCCGTGAACTTGCCTACCTGAACAAAGGAGTTGAGCTGCGCATTATGGACAAGAGATCCGGCGACAGTGAACTCTACTGCTATGAGGGAGGACTGCGTGAATTTGTCATCCATCTGAATGAGGGAAAGGAGCTTCTCCATGCAGATCCGATTTACCTTGACAAATCCGACTCGGAAAATAAAATTGATGTAGAAATCGCTCTCCAATACAATACTACCTATACCGAGACGCTCTACACCTTCGTCAATTCAGTAAATACTAGAGAGGGAGGAACCCATCTGGAAGGATTCCGCTCAGCACTTACCAAAGCAATCAACAACAGTGCACATGCAAACAAACATCTGAAAGAGGATGTCTCCGTCAAAGGAGAAGATGTAAGAGAAGGTCTGACTGCAGTTATCAGCGTGAAAATTGCAAACCCGCAATTCGAGGGTCAGACCAAGATGCGTCTGGGAAACAGCAATGTCAAAGGACTGGTCGACAGTCTGGTCTATCAGGCATTAACCACTTTCTTTGAAGAGAATCCGAAAGTCATTGCAGCCATCGCCAAGAAATCGATGGAAGCAGCAAATGCCCGTGAGGCGGCCCGCCGTGCAAAGGAACTTGCCCGCAGAAAGAGCACGCTTGAAATGTCCGGTCTTCCGGGAAAGCTTGCCGACTGTTCCGAACGCGATCCGGCAAAATCGGAAATCTATATTGTGGAAGGAGATTCTGCAGGAGGTTCGGCAAAGCAGGGACGTGACCGCAGATTCCAGGCAATTCTTCCGTTACGCGGTAAGATTCTGAATGTGGAAAAGGCGCTGGAGCATAAGGCATTGAAGAATCTGGAAATTCAGACTCTGATTTCTGCAGTCGGTTCCGGATACGGCGACTCCTTTGACGTTTCCAAGGCACGGTACCACCACATTGTCATTATGACCGATGCTGATGTCGACGGAGCACACATCCGGATTCTTCTGCTCACCTTCTTCTTCCGCTACATGCGTCCGCTGATTGAAGCAGGCTATGTCTACATTGCCCAGCCGCCGCTTTTCCGTGTTTCCAAAGGAAAGAATGAGAAGTATGTCTTCAGCGAAGATGAAATGAAGGATGCTCTGGCTGAACTCGGCGAGAAGGCATCTGTTCAGCGGTACAAGGGTCTTGGTGAAATGAATGCCGGTCAGCTGTGGGAAACCACTATGAATCCGAAGAACCGTATTCTGAAACAGGTTAAAATTGATGATGCAAGCTATGCCAATGAAATTTTCGAGAAACTCATGGGAGACGATGTCATCCCGAGAAAGGATTTCATTAAACGCCACGCAGGGGAGGTGAAGAACCTTGACATCTGAAGAGGAATTCAACCCGCAGGAAGGACATAAAGTAGCTCCAGTAACCGTCGAAGATGAAATGAAGAACTGTTTCATCGATTATGCGATGAGCGTCATTATCGGCCGTGCTATTCCGGATGTCCGCGACGGATTGAAACCGGTACACCGCCGTATTCTCTATGCAATGTACCACGACGAAAACAACACTTCGTCGAATCCGTACAAGAAATCCGCAAAAGCCGTTGCCGCAACCATGGGTAACTATCACCCGCACGGTGATACCGCAATCTATGATACGCTCGCAAAGATGGCTCAGCCGTTCTCCTACCGGTACACCTTAGTTGACGGTCAGGGTAACTTCGGTTCCATCGACGGAGATTCTCCGGCAGCAATGCGTTATACCGAAGCCCGTCTCACCAAGGCGGCTGAAGCCATGCTGGAGGATATCGACAAGGAAACTGTCGATATGATTCCGAACTTCGATGAATCTTCGGTTGAACCTGATGTGCTTCCAAGCAAGATCCCCAACCTTCTCGTGAACGGTACGATGGGTATTGCAGTCGGTATGGCGACCAACATGCTGCCGCACAACCTGACGGAAGTCTGCAACCTGGTCAGCGCCTACATCGACAATCCTGAAATGGATGTCGCCGCAATGATGAAGATTCTGCCGGGACCGGACTTCCCGACCGGCGGTATTATCATGGGCAATACCGGTATCCAGAATTCGTATCTCACAGGACAGGGAAAGGTTGTTGTCCGCGGTGTTGCGGAAATCGAAGAACGCAAGAAGAACTTTGAACAGATTGTCATCACGGAAATTCCGTATCAGGTAAACAAGTCAGTCATGATTGAAAAGATTGCCGAACTTGTCAAGACCAAACAGATTGAGGGAATCTCCGATATCCGTGATGAGTCCGACAAAGACGGTATCCGCGTTATCATCGAACTCAAGCAGAATGTACAGGGAAATATCGTCCTGAACCAGCTCTACAAACACACTCCTCTTGAGTCATCTTTCGGTGTCATCAATCTTGCTATTGTTGATAAGAAACCGCAGATTCTTTCGCTTCCTGACCTCCTGCGCAACTTCATCCACCACCGTGCTGAAGTCGTGAGACGCCGCTCCGAACATGACAAGAGAAAGGCGGAAGAGCGTCTCCATATCTTAGATGGTCTCCTGAAAGCAATTGACATGATTGATGCGGTTGTTGCAACCATACGGGCATCACCCGAACCGGCAGTCGCCCAGGAGGCGCTTGTTGCCAAGTTCGGCTTCACTCCGATTCAGGCTGATGCCATTTTGAAAATGCAGCTCCGTCGTCTGGCAGCTCTTGAACACAAGAAGATTGAAATCGAAGCAGAGGACCTCAAAAAGCAGATTGAGCACCTTGCCTGGATTCTGGAGTCTGAAGCAAATATTCTGACGGTCGTCAAGAAAGAAACGCTCGACATCCGTGAAGCATACGGCGATGAACGCCGCACCCGGATTGACTACACATCCAACACCAGCATGGAAATAACCGATCTCATCGAAGACAAGCAGGTCCTGGTCACTTTAACCGAGCAGAACTACATCAAGCGTGTCCCAGTCGACATCTACCGTCAGCAGAAGCGGGGAGGACGCGGCGTAACCGGTATGACGACAAAGGAGGAAGATGTCGTAAGCAAAGTCTTCATGGCAAATACTCACGACTATCTCCTCTGTTTCACCAACAAGGGCCGTGCTTACTGGCTCAGAGTCTATGACATTCCGGAAGGATCGCGTACTGCAAAAGGAAAGGCAATCGTCAACCTGCTGAATCTGACTGATGAAGATGTCTCGGCGGTTATCCCTCTCAGAAACTTCGATTCGGAGAAGTATTTCCTCTATGCAACAAAGAGCGGAAGAATCGGCAAGATGAATCAGCAGCTCTTCTCCCGTCCGAGAGCAGGCGGTATCATCGGTCTGACGCTCCTGGACAATGATGAACTCGTCGATGTCGTCGAGACCGATGGAAAAGCGGATATTGTCCTTACCACCAAGTTCGGTCAGACCCTCAGATTCAATGAAGGCGAGGTCCGTCCGACCGGCAGAGGTTCCCAGGGAGTCATCGGTATCCGCCCGAAGTATGAAGGAGATGAAGTCTGCGGTCTTACTCAGATAACCGAAAAATCGCAGTATCTCTTCCTTTTAACCGATAAGGGATTCGGAAAGAGAACGCTCTTTGAAGAATTCAACGGTCACGGCCGCGGAACTATGGGTGTCCGATCCATTGCGGCGAACTTCGAAAGAGGTCCGGTTGTTGCAGCTGTTGGTGTTTCTGACACCGACGACATCATTGTCACCACCGCTGCAGGCATTGTCATGCGTACCCATGCTGCAGACATCTCGATACAGGGAAGAGCTGCTCAGGGCGTCCGCGTCATCAAAGTCGATTCCGGCGATAAAGTCACCGGAATTGCCATCGTCTCTGCAGACTCCGAAGAAGAAGGAGATCTCGAAGAGACGAAACAGGAATAATTCTTTTTTTATCGCTTTCTCAGTGTTCTGATGCGTCTCTTGTAACGCAGTATGTGATAGTAATTACCTGTCTGATACCAGATGAAAATTTGCAGTTCCGATACAGAACACTATTCACACAAAATTGTCATTTGTAACTAATATTGAAAAGAGCATCGGGCAGGTCATTTTTAGTGTCGATCTAAGTTACCTGCTCGATGAATATCTATTTTTATTGAACTTACTTAATCTTTGCGACTTATGGCACACGAATATTGTAGTTGCGGCCGTCAATAACTCTGAGGTCTTCGGTCTTGATGGTGACTCTGCCTGCATGTTTGGCATATTTGAATGCTTCTGTTGCGAGATTTGCAATAAAGTCTTCTGCCATCTTTGCCAGAATTTCTTCGGCATCTTTTCCGACTCGTTCGACGCCGGCGTTCTTTGCTATTCTTGTTATGGCAGAGAGGGATAATTCAGTCATAGTAATAGAATGATTGGTCTATCGAATTATTAATGTATGGATTGTTCGGAAAGGAAGTATTTCGTATGTTTACTCTCAAAGCGGGCGTTTCGTATCTGTTCTTTGTGAGATGATAACTGTTCAAAAACTCAACATGCCTCCGGTTCAAACGAATCATCAATATACCCTAAAGAATCAAAACACACCTCCCTCCCCAATAAGCTGATACGATATCTTCCGTCTTTACGAAGCGTTATTCCGGGTAAAGGATTGGAGTGGAAAAAGAAAAGAATGAATCTCCGACCGGGGTATCGGAGTGGTAGGTTTATGACACAGTTGGTTTATACCTGCGGTCCCCGTTCGCAGTTTCACCTGATTTCAGGCCTGTTCAGAAGTTGAAGTTCTTCTGAACAATTTTGATGGCGCAGAAGTCGCCGCACATCGTGCAGGCATCTGCATCTGCGGGCATTCTTGACTCGCGGATAGCACGTGCCTTTTCCGGATTCATGCAGACGGCATACTGACGCTCCCAGTCGAGATCACGGCGTGCATGACCCATTTCAAGATCTGCGGCTCTGGTCTTCGGGAGTTTTACCATATCACCGACGTGTGCTGCAATGCGGGAGCTCATTACGCCTTCATAGACTTCTTCCGGAGTCGGTAGAGCAAGGTGCTCTGCCGGCGTTACGTAACATATGAAGTCTGCTCCTGCGGCAGAAGAAACCGAAGCCCCGATTGCTGCAACTCTGTCATCATATCCCGGTGCGATATCAGTTACCAGCGGGCCGAGCATATAGAACGGCTTGTCGTTAGTTACACGCTTTTCGAGTTTGACGTTGGCTTCGATTTCATCGAGCGGAATATGACCCGGTCCTTCCATAATACACTGGACTCCGAAGTCGTGTGCCTTGTCGGCAAGTTCTGCATTGATTAACAGTTCCTGAATTGCAGCACGGTCAGTTGCATCATGACAGGCTCCTGCCCGCATGCCGTTTCCAAACGAAAGAGTTACTTCATGTTCTTTGAGGATTTCAAGGAGATAGTCGAATCTGCGGTACAGCGGGTTCTCCTGCTCGTTGTGCAGCATCCATGCTGTCATGAATGCTCCTCCGCGGGATACTAGACCACCGTGGCGTCCCTGATTCTTCAGGCGTTTGACTGTTTCATAATTGATACCAGTGTGAATTGCCATGAAGTTGGTTCCGAGCTTTGCCTGCTTTTCGGTAATATTGAACAGATCATCTTCGTCCATGAAGACGACACCGCCCTTCTTACGTGCGGCTTCTATAAAAGCCTGATACAGCGGGACTGAACCGACAGATAACTTGGACTGCTCACAAACGCGACGTCTGATGTCAAGGAAATCTCCCCCGGTAGAAAGTTCCATCAGTGAGTCTGCTCCGGCAAGTTCTGCCTGACGTGCCTTCTCAAGTTCCTGTTCTACGTCAACGATATCAGAAGAGGTTCCGATAGATGCGTTGACTTTTGTTCTGAGTCCGGTTCCAATACCGCAGAGTTTGACTTTGCGGTAGGGACTCATATTGATAACAATATGGCCTTCAGCAATGCCGCGGCGGATGAAATCTTCTGTGACGCCCTCGTCTTTGGCAACCACTTTCATTTCTTCCGTAATGATGCCGCGTTTTGCATCTTCTACGATGGTCATACTCATGAATTTCTTTTGGGAATATAAAAACAATTCTATTTTACGTCAAAATTTTCAAAAAATATTGCAAAATTAACAAAATTATTGTAATAAAATTGATTTTTCGAAACAAATTTGAACTATTTGTCAAACCGGGTTGTATGGGGTACAAGCAGAGTTTTTCATGGGGCAAATAATGTTGCTTAGGTTCTGTCGTTTACCAGAAGATGGTTACCGGTTGTGAAAAAAGCAGTCAAAAGAACATGAGAAAAATAAGAGAAGGGAAAATCCCTTCTGCGTTTTTCAGATTATTCAGCAGTCTTCTCAGCAGTTGCTTTCTTGTCTCCCTCGTATGCCGGAACTTTCTTTGCGACAAATAAGAGGAAGAGGACAAGGAGTGCTGCGGTAATGAGCAGGGTAAGCCAGATGTTAAGTCCGATACCGACAAGGATGTAGCCGATAATAACTGCAACGGCGACGACAACTGCGTACCAGATCTGAGTAGTGACGTGGTCAAGCAGTGAACATCCTGCTCCCATCGAGGAGAGAATGGTAGAATCTGAAATCGGCGAACAGTGGTCACCAAAGATTGCTCCGGTGAGAACTGCAGACGAGCAGATAATGATGAAGGTGTAGATTGCAGAACTGGTTAAGAGTTCTCCTCCAGCGCCGAAACCTGCTGCAGCTGCGGAAAGCGGAATAACGAGCGGCATAAGAATTGCCATTGTTCCGTATGCGGTTCCGGTTGCGAAGGAAACAAGACCTGCGATGATGAAAATCAGCATCGGGATAATCCACATCGGGAGGGTTTCTGCCAGTGCTCCGATAAGGAAGTGGGCAGTTCCGAGTTCACCAATGACTGAACCGATGGACCAGGCAAGAACCAGGATAATACTGACGAAGACCATGGATTTCATACCGTGTGCCCAGGTTTCGATTCCGTCCTTGAGGGTGAAAATCTTCTCGAAGAATCCCATGAGAATTGCAACGATACAGGCAAGAAGACCTGCCTGGAACAGAACAATGGATGCATCAGCATTGCTGTATGCTTCACGGACTCCGTCCCAGAACGGCATGTCTGCAATGCCTTCAACGCATGCAGCTCCGTTGGTGTAGAAGAGGACAACACCAGAGATAATTAAGACTGCAATCGGAATGATTGCATTCCAGATGTTCGGCGGGGAAATCTTCTTGGATGCCTTGAGGATTGCATAGTCTTCTTTGACTTCTTTCTTTTCATCATCCATGGAGTCAGACTCATCAGCAACTTCAGCAAGAGTCTCCGGGTTCTGCGTCTTTCCGGTGGTTCTTGCACGGATTTCTGCTTTCAGCATCGGTCCGAAATCACGGAGTAAGAATCCGGATGCAAGGACGAAGAAGAGAGCAAGAATGTTGTAGAACCGGTACGGAATGGTGTCAATGAAGATACCGTATGCGGTAACACCGGTGATGCCTGCAATGGCAAGACCCTGGTTGATGTTAACAAGTTCAGTACCAATCCAGGTAGAGATAATCATGATACCTGCAACCGGTGCTGCGGTGGAGTCGACGATGTATGCGAGTTTCTCACGGGAAACACGGAATTTATCACATGCCGGGCGCATAATCGGACCGATGATAAGTGCATTTGCATAGTCATCGAAGAAGATGACCCAGGAACACAGCCAGATTGCAACCTGGGTGGAACGCGGACCTTTTGCAATCTTCGTGATTAAGTTTGCAATACCCTTCATACCGCCGAGTCTGGTGATTAATGCGATTAATGCACCGATGACTAAGACCTGCATGATAATACCGGCATCCCAGCGGTCTGCAAGAATACCGACGAAGTAGTCAGTAGAGTTGAAGAATGCTCCCGTAATTGCGTTCAGGAGATCTCCCTGGACAAGAGCAATCATCCATGCACCATTCAGGACACCGAGGAAGAGAGACAGAATAACGTTTCTCGTCAGGAATGCCAGAAGCAGTGCGAGTAATGGAGGAATGATCGTCATGAATCCATAGGTTGCTGCCATCACTTCGGCATCTCCGCCGTCCGGAAGAGCTCCGAACTTCAGAAGCGGGAGTGCAAATGCAATAACAGTGAGAACAATGGATATGATGTTGATCACAGTTTGTTTCTGCATGTTTATACACACCTCACGGGCGCTTGCCCGAGATACAGAAACTATTTATTATTAATACCATATTAATGGTATGTCTCCCAGAGAGGACTTTATTCCGCTAAAGTGGGAAAAAAAGTATTTTATTCTGTTTTTCTTGCGAATTTCATCCGCATTACTGTTGCATAAATAATTGATGCGGGAAGTCCGATTGGAACGTAAATAATGCCGAAACTGAGAAGAATTGCGACAAACAGGCTCAGAAGATCGGTCATGTAGCCGAAGATAATCATCCAGATGAGAAGACCGATACATAAAATTCCGGCGGCGATTATCCAGAACGGTTTTTGGAGACAGTAGTAAAAGTGTTCATTCCAGTTTCGTTTTTCCACCGGAATATCCGGGTCGAGTTTCGGGACAGGATTCATTGACATTGTTTGTTCACCATATTAGAAGAAATCAAGATGTTTCTGTTTTCCGCCGGTTTTCACCTTGAATTTAATTTCATTCAGATGACGCACGTCAAACTGCAGAAGCGGATTTTCTTCCCGGACGAAGGAGACGGTTTCTTCCCAGGAGCGTGCCTGAGAGGGAAGAATGCGGTATCCGTAATTTTCCAGCATACGGGCATATACTTCATCAACAAACCGCTGTTCCTCCGGAAGCAGTTCCTGTAACGTTAGATACAGCAGAAGACACTGTTCAAACGGGTAATACCGTTCTTTTATCTGCTCATAGAATTTCTGCAGGAGTTGCGTTATCTTCGGTTCATAGTCCGGGGAAAGCGGCGCTACATCGAGATTCCGGGAGAGTTCGGAATGAAGTTTGTAAAGGCTTGCCGTGGAAAGTGGTTTTCGTTTGCGGGATTTGACAGCATTGTTGAGATTCTGTACAATATTCACCTCATCAAGGGTCATTCCCCGGGGAATAGCACCGGTGGAAAAGAGTTTTTTCACCTCGTCTGGTGATAAGGAAACACCGTGGCAGGTAGAGATATATTCGGCTGAGGACGGCGTTCCGGACAGTTCGGCTTTCCGTTCCTGAAGCAGACGGTTCTGTTCGATTTCATAGGCCGCATCAGTGTCATCGTACTGGTCATAGATGAACCGCTCAACCCGGAATTTTGCTGCTTTTGCAACACACTTGAGTTCCAGATCAGAGCCGTAAAGTGAGGCACATCTGTTGGATTCTGTTTTTGTCGGAGGTGTTCCTGCAGTAATCAGGTGTGATGCCGTGAATTTCCGGTTGTCTGTACAGATTTCACGAATCAGATAGTATTTTTTGATTCGATTCTGTTCCCGGTATTCTATGCGGTAAAGATCTCCGACAGCCATGTTTTTAGTATGTATGTTTTCAATGATAGTAATTCTATGGATATACGATGCCCGAAATACGTTCCGGGTGAGTATATACCGTAAACCACCGGTCACGGGTAAAACAGACGAGGGTCACGCCGGTATTTTCTGCGGTTTCAATTCCTGCAGTTGTTGCGGCGGCACGGGATATGACAATAGGAATCCCTGCGTTTGCCGCTTTTGCAACCATTCCTTTCGGCTGTCTTCCGGTACAGCCAATGATGCATTCAGACGGGTCGAAGTTGTGAAGAACCATGAAACCAACCGCTTTGTCTACGGTGTTGTGTCTGCCGATATCAGAGAAGAGTCCGGCTACCTTTCCTTTATGATAGAGAGCGGTGCAGTGCAGTCCTCCTGTTTTTTCCCAGACTTCAGAGTTCAGGGAAGCACGGATGGTGAAGATTTCTTCCGGCGTTACCGTAACCGTGCCGGAAACGGAAACATCTGGAATGCCGGTATCGATTCCTCCTGCAGATTCCAGTGCGGAATTCTTCTTCGTTATTTCTTCTGCTGTGACGAAGATATCCTGTCCTTCGGTCTTTACGTCACGGATGCGTTTTGCAATCCCTGCTGCAATGAAAAATCCCGCCCCGAGTTCTTCCAGTGAATCACGGCTTGCGACCAGTGACAGATATTTTGTGCCGTTCAGGTACAGATTGAAGGTATCTTCAACGATAATCTGATCTTCAATCTGTTCAACCGTTCCGTCACGGTACCGGACAGCAGCTACCGTCTTAATAGATTCCTGGTGCATGTTTAAATTCCTCGAAGGTACAGTCCGGGTGTTGTTTCAGGTACGCCGCACGTTTCGGATCATGATTCATAAGGCAGTTGGAACATGCCCAGAGCCTGCCTGTTCTGCTTGTCGTACTCGCAAGCCATTCACCGCAGGATTCGTCTTCACACGGGTAGAATGGACAGTAGCAAAAATCGCAGACCTGGCCGTCAATTCCGTGACAGGGGTAGTAGGGACATCCTTCTTTTTTCCATTCAAACCATCCGGTATTTTCATAGCGGGAGTAGATGAAGTAGGACGGGCGGTTCACATCCTTTTCTTTTGCCGCCACTTCCCTGCTTTTCACAATTCCTGAACATATCCGGCTTCCGGTTTCCGTATCTTCTCCTGCCGCGGTATGCTTCACTTCCCCTTCTGAAGCTATTGTTATCAGTGCCGTCAGATTTGCAGAACCGAGCGCACGTTCTGCTGTTTTTGCCGCTTCTTCCAGAGCTTCATCGGAAAGCCCTTCATCGGACGTGATTACCAGGGTTATGGTATCGGGCTGATCCATTGCGGCAAAGACGGTGATATAGTCGTACTGGAGGATGCAGAGATTGCGGATATCGTTTAAGGAAAGCTCAAACACCGCGGTGCTCTGCACAGAACCGCCGAGCGTCAGGCATCGGAATTCACCGCGGACGGTGAGGCTGTGTTTCGTATAGTGATAGCGCATCCTTTCTAAGTATTATTGCTCTCTGCAAGTATAGAATACTTAGGAGAAAAAAAGTTATCCGCCGGAAACCGGTGGATAAAGAACAACCTCGTCGCCGTCTTCCAAAGTGATGGTATTAGCATCATCAGTATCAATGCGTTCGTGGTTGTACATGAGAACTGCCTGGTTTTTCAGCGTAGCACCTTCAAAGAGTTCCGTCTGTGCTTTCTGTCGCATACCGGCAAAAATAATGAGGGCATCATATATGGTTGCCCCTTCAGGAACTTCGACTTTCGTTTCTTCACCGAATAAGTCACGGTATTTTGCAAATGCGTGAATGGTTACGGTTATCATGAAACAATCTCGACAAGGGCGATGGTGAAGACCAGATCTTTTCCGGCAAGTTTGTGGTTTGCATCAAGGCGGACAATCTCGTCATCTATCTTGGTGATGGTGACCGGAATCTGATTTCCGTCTCCTAAGGTGATTAAGAGCTGTTCTCCCGGGTTTGCGGTGAAGTCGGCGGGGAATTCTGTTCTTGGAATATCGACCGTCATATCGTCGGTATGTTCTCCGTATGCTTCCTGGCAGGGAATGGTAACGGTCTTTGTTTCGCCGATTTCCATTCCGAGAACTGCTTTGTCGAATCCGGGAACAACCATGCCGGAACCAAGTTTGAATTCAAGCGGGTCTTTTCCTTCAGACGAATCGAACTGTTCTCCGTTGGTCAGTTTTCCTGTGTAGTGTACTTTAACGGTATTTCCTGTTACTGCTGGCATGATGGTTTCCCTCAGGCGTTAATTGAGAAAAGTGTTATTTCAAAGACGAGCGTCTTTCCTGCAAGATAATGGTTTAATGCAACAAGGACTGTATCTTTGCTCCGGTCAATGGAAAGAACATTAGCCAGGTACTGCATGCCGGATACATACACGGTAAATCCGTCCCCTTCTTTCACGGTTTTACCGAGGTCGGTTTCCGTTTTGGATAAGGACATTGAGACCTGATTATCAAGCGTCAGATTTCCGTACCCGAGTTCCGGCGGGATGGTAACGGTTTTGGTTTGTCCGACTGCCATTCCAAGTACGGCGGAATCGAATCCTTTGACGACTTCTCCTGCTCCGAGCGTAAACGTTAATGGCGTAGCATCAACATTGGACTGAATCTCCTCTCCGTTCACGGAAAGGGTGTAGTAGACACTGACACTGTCGCCGGTTTTTGCGGTACCGTCGGAACCGGTGCACCCTGCGCATACCATAAGAAGAGCGACCAGGGCGACTGCAAGAGCTACAAGAACTTTTCTCATGCCCTAAAATTTCGTTTTTCGAGATTATAAGTGTTCTATTACAAAAAGAGATTAGTAGTATTCCTTACCGATAAGGAAGCGGTAAAGAACCATATATTTGAATGCAGAACGCGGAATTTCCGAGTCGACTTCATAGTAGGTTCCGTCTTTTAAGGAGAAGAGAATCTTCATCTGCAGAGAGAACGCAAATCCTGCCAGATCTTTGAAGTAGAAGACATGCTTTTCTCCTGTTCCGTCATCAACGAATTCCAGGCGGTCTTTGTAGATACTGAATGTTCCCCGGCCGATAATATCAACCGACTTTAACGCTCCAATCTTCTTTAAAATCTGACGCGTATCGCTTTCAACCGGTTTGTCATCCGGATAGGCAAGGAATTCAGGGAGTTTTGCCTTCAGATAATCACGCTGCCAGTGGTCCCAGGTTGCAATATTATCGATAATTACCGGTTCTTCGCAGGCGGATTCAAAGAGACCTGCTTCGGTGAAGCGAACTGCATATCCGCATTCACAGGAAAGGATATCCTCCTTGCTGTGAAGTTTTCCCATTGCATGACATTTCGGGCAGACATACAGTGTGGTCTCAAGATCTTCAGCAAGCTGCTTACCTTTGTACGGTGTCGGGTCTTTCTTCTGATCCTCGAAGGTATTGACATACATGTCGCGGTTGATGATTGTATTGATTTCATCCACGGACATCTTTTTCAGTTCTTCAGCAGAATAGTCGCCGACTGCTTCTCCCCACATCTTTCCCTTTCTCGGGTGTTTTCCCCAGCGTGGGCGGCGGAGGTAACCTCCGTGAATACGGTAGGTAACAAGACCTGCTCCGAGTTCTGCACATTCTTTCACCAGTTTTCCGGTTGCCGGTGAAATGAATGCGGATTCGCCGTTGATGGAACGTGTTCCTTCCGGACTCATCCAGACATTTCCGCCGGATTTGAGAACCTCTTTCATCTCAGCAATCATATCGTCAGCCGGTGCTCCCTTCTTTCTGATGATAATGCCTGCGAGTGCGGTGACGAAACCGCGGAGGTATTTGTTTCTGAACAGATGTTCACCTGCAACAAAATGCATCTGACGGCGGAGAGGAACGCCGACCAGAAGATAATCCCACAATGTAGTGTGGTTGGAAAATGCAACATACGGCTGATTCTTTGACCGGACTTTGTCGTAGGTATAATGAAGCTTGAACCGGACAAACGGCCAGACAACAATTACAAAAATCTGGTACATTATACGGAACCAGAGCAGACGACCTTTGGATACCATTCTATAACCATTAGTGCGTTACAGTCTTAAAGTGTGCTATTTGAAAAGAGATTAGTAGGTTTTCCCTGAATGGGAAATGAGAATATTCTGATAAAAAAATGATGTTAGGCTTCTCCGCCCAGGTCGAGTTTCTTCTTGAGCCAGCTTCCCCGGAGGAAGAAGAATAAATCTACGCCGAACACCACAAATCCGCTGGCAAAGATACAGAACCAGACTGCCTGAAGCGGGAATCCGAGATAGGTGAAGAGTGCCGAAAGTCCAACCTGGAAAATCAGCTGACCAACAAGGGCAGCAATCATTCCCGGCATGGTCTTTCCTGCACCATTCATTGCAAATCCCATGGTCATTGCAGCTGCTATGATGAAGTAGGAGAACGGAACAATCTGCATGAAGAGCGTTCCTGCCGCAAGTGAATCTGCAGTTGCACCGAAGAGTTCAAGCAGGTTCTTTGCAAAGATCAGGTAGAGGATTCCTACGACGAACATGAAACTGGCGTTGATAATTATTGCGTATTTTGCCACTTTCTTTGCCCGGTCAGGTTTGTTGAATCCGAGGTTTTGACCGACCATAACTGCTACTCCGGTACAGAGACCCATAACAAGCATGTAGCCGAGCATATCCAGACGTCCGCAGATTCCGTAAGCTGCCATTGCCGCAGTACCGAAGGTGGTAATGACAACAGTCATTCCGAGGAATGCACCTGCTCTGATACCGCTCTGAATTGCGGATGGAATGCCGACAAAGATGATGTCGCGCAGAAGACGCGGCTCAAAGGTCAGCTTCTTCGGGAACTTCAGCGGACCGTCGCGTTTGGACGGGAGCAGGTACATGGCAAGAATCAGGAGAACAAGACCGATTCCGCGGGATATAAGAGATGCATATGCCGATCCGGCGATTCCCATCGGTTCAAAAATCCACAGACCCTGGATAAGCGACGGGTTCAGAACGATGTTGATGATGTTGACAATAATCATCACGAACATTGGCGTCTTGGAATCTCCCGTACTCTGGAAAACCGTTGTCAGCAACATCAGGAGAATGAGGACAACCGATCCGATGAGTGCCGGACGCAGGAATTTGACACCTTCAGCTATGACAGCAGGGTCCGCTCCAATAATTACGAACAACTGTTCGGTAAAGAAGATGCCGATGATTGCGAAAATAATACCGAAGAGAATACCGACATAGAATAAATGAGAAATAATTACTTTAATACGGTCAAATTTCTTGGAACCATATGCACGAGATATGAATGCGGCGCCTGCCGTATTTACACCGAACATGATAGCCATCAGAACCATGATAACTGATGCGCTGGTAGTTCCGGCAGCGATTGCGTCATCCCCTAATTGGCCGATGAAATACATATCAACCAGTTCAAGGACGTTCTGAAGCAGATTGCTCAGGATAATCGGCAGTGCGATTATCAGCAGTCCCTTGAGAATCGGTCCTTCTGTGAGGGGATTCTGGAACTTTTTTCCCGTTTTTTCAGCGGGAACACTGTTTGTATCCATCGAATAAAAACACCTGTCTATATTATGGGTATTGTATAGTACAAAAAGTTGCTGAAAAAAGTATTATAAGATTAATTTATTTTTTTTTAACCAGGTGAGGAGAATGCCGTCATCAATCTTTTCGGCTGATTTCAGCGTTAATCTGGTGAATTCTTCCGGTTTAGTGAATCCTTCTCCGTCTGCAAAGGTCGGTGAGGTCGCACCGCCGATTATCAGTGCGCCGACATAGATGCGGATTTCGTCAAAGAGACGCTGGCTCATAAACGACCAGAGAATCGTTGAACCCCCTTCCACCATCAGTTTTTCAATGCCGATGTCACCGAGTGCATCAAGCATGGCGTCAAGATCGACTTTGTCTTCCCCGCATTGAACAACCAGTGCCCAGTCATTCAGTTCTGCAACACGCTCTTCCGGAGCCGATTTTGAGACAACAACGATAATCTCTCCTGCTCCTTTTTTAAACATGTCTGAGTCAAGCGGGAACTCCGCCTTTGAGTCGACAATAATCCTGAACGGTTCGGGCATTTTTCCCTGATTCAGGCGTTCCTCAATCAGTTTTTCGTCTTTAATGCGAAGTGACGGGTCATCGGATTTTATGGTTCCGATTCCGACAAGGACAGCATCACAGTCAGCCCGTAGTCGCTGAACACGGGCAAAATCGTCAGTTCCGGAAATTGCTGTCTGGCGTCTGAGCGGAGTGGAAATCTTTCCGTCTGCACTCATGGCGGCATTGATGATAACATACGGCCTCATGATGATTTACCAATAGAAGAATAAGAAAAATTTTTTAAAAAAAGATTATGCTTTCTTGTAGACGTTGACACCTACACGGACATCTGGGAATTTGCGGGAAACCTGCTTGTTTCCGAGAGTCGAGCCAATCATAATGGTTTTTCCTGATGCGGACGGACCGAAATCCTGGGTGAGATCTACCTTAATGGTTAAGATGTCACCATCTACACTCATCTTTACGTTCTTCATATGGATAATGTGTGTTTGATAAGTACATAAATCTTTTTGGTCCTCCCCCAAAGAGATGGCTAAAATATTAATCTTGACGAGTGACAAATATAGTACTTCATATGCCGAATTTAACAGTAGCAGTACTCGCTCCGAATGGATATGCCCGTGATTTGGGCAAAAAAGGAACCAGTACCGATATTACATTCTATAATCTCAAAAAAGGTCATGATACGGTTACCTTCCTGGAACCGACACGGTACCCTGACCGGCTCGCTCCGTTATTTTACGTTGTTTCTATGGCTCACGAAGCTATCGTGGTCATTTCGGATATTACTCCGATGCTTGCAGAATGGATTCTCATGCTTGACTGTGCAGGGGTTAAAGAAGGAACAATCATCTTAAAGAACTATATACAGCCGGAACAGATTGCTCCGCTCATTAAAGGAACTGTTCTTGAATCCTATGCAATAACAGAAGAGAATTTCATTACACTCACTGCAGATTATCTTGCCAAAGCGGCAAAACGCCCGGAGGAAGATCCAAAAGACGGCTATGTCGGAACCGTTCCAGTTGACCATCACTTTAATGTGAAAGGTGTTGGAACCGTTATTCTCGGTTGTGTTGCGGACGGTTGGATTAAAAAACACGACAAGATGCGGGTTGAACCGACAACCAAGACCTGCCAGATTCGTTCTGTCCAGAAGCACGATGACGACTTCGAATCCGCCATTGCAGGTGATCGTGTCGGCTGCGCATTGAAAGATATTGAGGCAGATGATCTGGACCGCGGTTATGTTCTGACAACCGACCCGAAAGTAATCCACAAAACAGAACTGACCTGCAAGGCAAAACTCGTCAAATACTGGCCGGCAGAGATAAAGGAACAGATGGTTATTTCTCTCGGACACTGGATGCAGTTCCTGTCCGCCAGAATTACCGGCGTTGACAACGGTGCTGACTGGCACAACCCTACTCTGACCATCGAACTGGAAACGCCGATTGTCTTTAAACCGGGGGACACCGCTGTAATTCACTATCTTGACGGCGGAAAACTGAGAATCGTCGGCACGCTTTCCTTAGAATAACTTCCTCTCTTTTTTTCGCATTCGTTGAGTGACGAAGCACTATTCTCCTATTTATAGAATGAAAACCAATAAGTAATATTTAATGTTCGCAGGGGACGTTACTAAGTGAAGACAATAACCGGATCTGCACGATGCAAAACCTATGATAAGGAAGAGGTTTTTGCAGCAGTAAAGAAAGCGGTTGCAACCGCAGGTGGATTGCCGCCACTGAAAGGGAAAAAGGTTCTCTTAAAACCGAATCTCCTTTCCGATGCTGATATCGACCGTGCTGTCACCACTCATCCGGCTGTAATTGAAGCAGTTGGTAGAATGATTCTCGATGCCGGCGGTATTCTAACCATAGCAGACAGCCCTGGTGCAGGTATCATGTATAACCAGCACTCTTTGAAGCGTGTCTATCACAAATGCGGACTTGAGGAAGTTGCCAAAAACCTGGGAATCCAGTTGAGTTATGACACTGGCTATCAAGACCGCAAGTTCTCTGAAGGCGTTATAATGAAACATTTCACCGTCATAAACCCTGCTTGTGACGCTGATATCATCATTTCCGTCTGCAAACTGAAAACCCACATGTTTGCACACTTTTCCGGTGCAGTCAAGAACACCTTCGGTGTTGTCCCCGGCCTTGACAAACCCGTCTTCCATTCACGGTTTCCGAATTTCACCGATTTCTCTGAAATGCTGGTGGATTTGAATGAACTGATTAAACCGAATTTTGCCATTATGGATGCGGTTATCGGTATGGAAGGAAACGGTCCAATGGGAGGTCAGCCAAAGCAGGTTGGCTATATTCTGGCATCAAAATCCGTCTACGGTATTGATATTACTGCACAGACGCTGATTGGAATGCCTCCGGAGACAATCTGCACAACAATTTCTGCACTCCACCGCGGTCTCATTGAAGAAGTCGAGGTCAGAGGAGATGAAATTGTTCCGTTGACGGATTTCGCACCGCCGTCCACCTACCGCGTTGAAGTTAAGGAATCCTGGTCGAAAAAGAATATTTATCGCCGCCTTCAGCGTGCCGGAAGACTGTATGCACCATCACCGGTCATCGATAACAAGAAGTGTATCGGCTGCAAGCAGTGTGAACGTATCTGCCCTGTCAAAGCGGCAAAGGTTATCAACGGTAAAGCAACATTCGACTTAACAAACTGCATCCGCTGTTACTGCTGCCATGAGATGTGCAAATATGATGCCATCGAAATGAAACGGTCTCTCGGAAGCAATATCATTCACAAACTGATTAAATAATCATGACACAGAAATGGGCAATTCTCGGCGGAGGACTAACAGGGGTAACTCTAGCACGTCTTCTTCATGAAAAAGGAGATGACGTTGTGGTCTTCGAAAAAAATGCAAAGACCGGAGGACTCTGCATCTCTGAAAAACGAAATGGATTCACCTTTGATGTCGGCGGATCGCATATCATCTTCTCCCGCGACACAGAAGTACTGACATTCATGCAGAATGTTCTGGAAGAAAACCGTGAATTCCGCAACAGAAACACCAAGATTTTTTACAAAGGAAAGTATGTGAAATATCCGTTTGAAAATGGGCTTTCCGCACTTCCGAAAGATGATCTTTTCTTCTGTATCAATGAATATGTGAAGAATCTTGTTGCTGTGGAAAAAGGAGAAGTTCCGGAACCGCAAAATTTCAAAGACTGGATTTACTACACATTCGGAAAAGGAATTGCCGAATGCTATCTGGTTCCGTATAACGAGAAGATCTGGAACTATCCAACTGACAAGATGTCGAAACACTGGATGGACGGACGTGTTCCAAGACCGCCGGTAGAAGACATCATCAAATCAGCTGTCGGTATCGAGACCGAAGGATATACGCACCAGGCGGTCTTTACCTACCCGATAGAGGGCGGTATCGAAGCACTGGTCAGAGCGATTGAAGCTCCTGTCAAAGAGTTCATTAAAACAAATACTGAAGTGACCAAAGTTGAGCGGAACGGAAACGGGTGGAAGATTACTGCAGGCGGCGAGGTCTTTGAAGCTGACAGAGTAGTTTCTACTCTTCCGCTGCAGGTCTTAATTCCGATGCTCTCTGAGATTCCGGATGAAGTAAAGAAGGCAGTTGCAAATCTGCACTACAACTCCATTGCCTGCATCTCTGTCGGTATCAAAGGAGAAGTCCCTGACATCTCGTGGATGTATATTCCGGAAATGAAATGGGGTGCATTCAACCGTCTTTCCTTCCCGTCCAACTTCTCGACTCAGGTTGCACCGGAAGGATGTTCTTCCATCCTTGCGGAAATCACCTACAATGAAGGCGACGACATTTCCCGAATGACCGACAGTGAGATTATCGACCACACCGTCTCCGGTTTGAAAGAGATGGGGCTTGTCGGGGACAATGTTGTTCACACAGCAGTTGATCGTTTCGAATATGCCTATGTTGTCTATGATGTCGATTATCTTGCTACCATTAAGACCGTACAGGAGTACTTTGCAACATCCGGACTTGATTTGGTCGGAAGATTCTCACAGTTTGAGTATATCAACATGGACGCCTGTATCAGAAGCGTTTTGAATTTCGTGGAGAAGCAGTAATATGATTTCAGTAGTTATCCCAGCATTCAATGAAGGAGAGGGTATTGAGGATTGTCTCAAGAGTCTGTGCGACCAGACTCTCCCCCGTGACCAGTATGAAATAATCGTTGTTGACGGCAACTCGAAAGACAACACCCGGGAAATCGCCGCAAAATATGCAGACAAGGTTTTCATCCAGACCAGTAAGAAAGTCGGCGGAGCACGCAACGACGGTGTTATGGCATCCAAGTATGACTGGGTGGTAACCGCCGATGCAGACTGTTTCTTCCCGCGGTCCTGGCTGGAAACCATCGTCAATGATTTCAAGAACCACCCTGAGTCTGTTGTTTTCTACGGTCCGATTTATCCGATTGAACCGGGAGTAAAGAACAAGGTAGAAGTCTTCCTCTACAACCGGTTCATCCATGCAACCGGAAAAATGAAACTGTTCTACGCAACGCTCGGTGCCAACACGGCATTCCGCAAGAAGGAGTTCATTGAGGCGGGAATGTACCGTGTCTGCGATGCAGGAGATGACTTCGAACTGCCGTTCCGTATGAAGAAGTTCGGAAAAATCCAGTTGGATATGAAGATGATTATCGGCTTCTCAATGAGACGCTATATGAACTTCGGTCTGCTGCGTTCCGGATTCCAGTGGTTCTATGTTGTTGCAAAAGGCGGCGACTCGGACAAACACCAGTATATGGGAAAAACCTACGAGAAAAAATAACTCATTCGGGTTATTGTTATCAAATCTCTTTTTTTCGTCTTCGATGTTTCATGTGAACTATTGTTTATTTCTCCGGTCCGGTGACTGACAAAAATCCGTACCACCTGATAATAGGAAGCTATTTTAAAAATGCGACCAATAATTGATAATATGGCCAACAGAATTCTGATTAACGGAAAAATCTGGACCGAAAACAAAGCAATGCCTTGGGCAGAGGCAGTTGTTATTGAAGGCAAAAAATTTGCCTTTGTTGGAAATAATGAAGAAGCGGAAAAATATGCCGCTGAACAAAAGCTTTCCTATGAAACCATCGACCTCGATGGAAAAACTGTGCTTCCCGGACTGATTGATGGTCACACCCACATTGCCACCATGGCAAAAGCAACCTGGGTCGTATTCGGTGAAAAAACCGCTGATAAGGATGAACTGTTTGCAAATGTCAAAAAATATGCAGAGCTGTATCCAAAGGAAGAAAGACCGTATTTCGTCTATGACAGCTACAAGAATGAGACATTCGGCGACAAAGGACCGCACAAGCGTGACCTTGATGCAATCGTTTCAGATCGCCCGGCGCGGATGAACGATGACTCCGGACACGGTTGTTTGTACAACAGTATGGCAATCGAGATGCTGAAAAACGAGGAGGGTGTTCCTTATTCATTCAGTCCGATTCCGGGACAAAGCTTCGACAAGGATGAAAATGGTGAATATACGGGATGGGCACACCAGACATTCCCAATAGGCGATATCGGTATTTTCCAGGCACTTGGCTGGATGCCTCCGCAGGCACTCATTGATGAAATTGCAGAACCTGCCCATGACTCGCTCCGCTGTTTCGGTGTGGTCTCCTACATGGACGGGTATACGGAATCGGAAGAGGATATGCAGTATCTTTCACAGCTCGACAAGGAAGATCGTCTGAACCTCTATTATGAGGCAACATCAATCCTCATCTCTGTGGATGATGTCGATGAAGCCATTGCCAAGGCAAAGGACTGGCAGGCAAAATATGACAGTGATCACATCCACACCAGAATTATCAAATTCTTCGGTGACGGATCTAACGAGTTTGGCGATGTCTTAAGTCTTCGTCCGTTCTCCAACGATCCGGAGGGAAAGAACTACGGACACTGCAATTTCACCGTGGAACAGATGAAAAATGTCATGCTGAAAATCAATGCTGCAGGACTTGATTTACATGTCCACTGCTGCTGTGATGGTACCTTCCGGCAGTTTGTTGATGCATACGAGGCAGCAAAGAAAGAGTGCAAAGACGAATGGGTTATGCGCTTTACCATGGCACACATCGAACTCTTCGACCCAGAAGACATGAGAAGAGCCATTAAACTCGGCATTTACTTCAACACAACTCCGCACTGGAATGGACGCGGCGGGTACGATGCAATCCCCTTCATTGGCAGAGACCGGTATGAGAATCAGTTTAATTACAGAATCGCAATGGATGAAGACGCAAATATGGACTTTTCCAGTGACAACATGAATCCGAGAGGATTTGTCCGCCAGTCCCCTTACCTCGGCATTCAGATTGGTATCACAAGAATCGACCCGATGTGGCCGCTAGACCCTTCAGAGTACCCTGGTTCCTTCCATCCGCCGAAAGAGGCATGTTTCACCATTGAGCAGATGATTCACGGCTACACCATTGCAGGTGCAAAACGTATGCGTCTGGATGATAAAATCGGCTCCATTGAGGCAGGAAAGATGGCATGTCTCGTTGTTCTGGACAAAGACATCTTTACCATACCGCATGAGGAGATTGCAGAGATTGCTCCGGTCTGCCACTACTTCGACGGAAAAGAGCTCCATTCTTCCAACCCGTTAAAAGATGGGAGAATCACTCCCTGCTAATCTATTCCCTCTATTTTTTTATTTTATGTTTACCAGTGTTTCTTCTGGTACTGGATATTTTTCCAGAATTGCCGACACATCACGGGAGTAGTCGTTTGAGGCAAAGATCGTATTAATAGCATTCACCGACTCCATATCCCCTGCATAAAATGCTTGAATCATGACTGCTCGTAATCTGGCAACCTCCTTTCTGAATTCCGGTGTTCCTTTCCCTTCAACGAGTTCATTAATAATATCACTGTATTTCCATTCAGAGTAGCATGCCATACTGGATTCAAATACCGGATATCTTGAACAATATTTATCAAAAGAAATTGCTCCGGTGTCACCGACGATGCGGTATTGTTTTAATGCCTCGGCGATTTTTTCTGAAGAATATCCTTTGGTATAGATGATGTCGGCAAGTGTCCTCATTGCATCATAGCCGAGCGGAGCACATCCGTTTTCTGTTTTTGTATCCAGATGGTATTTCTCGTTATATTTTTCCAGGAATAAACTGTCGGTTACAAATCCTTTTGGAGAGATGACAAGCGTGGTGACCGCATTAACATTGAAGATGACCTCGTCTCCCAATCCCCGTTCGGTTGATTCAACGGTGAGATAGTTCAGTTCCGGATGGCTGCGCAATGCTGTTGAAAATTCACTGAGCTGTGCTGGAGATTCCGGATCAATCAGCACGACATCCGGCCTTCTTTCGAGCAGTGTTTTGATTACACCTTCAGTTGTCGTGTAAGGAATACTGAAGATTTCGAGAGAGGAATTGGTTAGGGCGTACTCCTCATTCAGTTTCTCTGCTTCTCTCATTAACGAGGGGATAAATGTTTTCGGGAAGTCGTCCTGTGTCCAGACAACTGCAACACGCGAATGTTCTCCGAGAATCATTTCATAGGAGGCTGCTGTTTTACTGAGATATTTGTCCGATGAAACGAACTGGAAGAGATAATTTTTGTAGAGATCCAGTGTTTCGCTAGTGGCGAATGGCAGAACGGTTATTTTAAAAATTTCTGCAAACGGTGCTATGGCTTTTGCCTCGGCAACTGTTGTCGGTCCGATAACTGCCTTGATTCCATTTTCGTACATATCCAAAAATGCATCCAGTCCTATGGCCTCTTCGCTCATCGAATCCGCATATTCAACACGGATATTTGTTCCCATGTTGTTCAGTTCCTCAACAGCAAGTTCGATACCACGCTGGTATTCCAGACCAAAGGAACTTTGCGGGCCGGAAAGAGGCAGAATTGCACCTACTACAATCTCATCGTCTCCTATTGTAGCTGTTGTTATAATCGGCGGAACAAGTGCCACAGCAAGAAGCGTCACAAGTATGCATATAAGAATTACTGTCAGCTTCCAGCCGCCGAAGAACTTCTTATGATGCTCGTCATGCGTCATTTCGTATCATCTCCGTCATCGGTATCTCGCGATGTAAGTTTCCTGATATCTTCTTTCAGTCTTGTCAGGCTGAACCTCTCAAGAGGGCCGGTGAACTGACTGATTTTCCGTGTGAAAATGAAGAATCCCAGCAGACCGAAGGCAGTTACACCAACCATAGGTGCGATTGTGGACCGAATGACATCCCAGACTTCCAAAGCACCCATGGTGCCGAAGAGGATTTCATAGGTTGGGAAAATAACCAGCAGATGCAGACATTCTGCGACAATTGCAAGAATGATGAGTTTAAGAATGGAACGTTTTCCTTTCCATATCCGAATAGCGAAGCCGGAAACAACACCGGCAACTACTGTTGCAATAAAGCAGGGAACTGCTGTAGCTCCGCCTAGAGTCAGTCGGTATATTCCGCCGATAAAACCGATGATGCCGCCGACTATCGGACCGCCGATAATTCCGCCGACGATGGCTCCCACATCACGGAAGTTGATAATATAATCCCCTGCATTAATTCCCCATAAGGTGCCGAGAATTGAAACGGTTCCGAGAATGAGAATCAGCCAAACTTTGTCAGTAAGGGCGCCATTTCCGGATACAATACGCTTGAACATCTTAGACCGGCAAATCAGGAAGAGGATGATAAGTACAAGAGCAAGGTTCTTCAGGAGAGGAACACCTGTTGAAAGGATATTGCCTTCGAGAACGAAAGCGAAATAGATGGAAAGAGCACTTCCGATACTGATGAACAGCACCCAAAGCCTGTTACCCTTTGCATATTCCGGAAGTTTGGAATTCAGATAAATCAGGATGAATCCGTACAGACCAAACAGAATTGCACATGACATCGCAACGAAAAGTTGAATTTCTAACGGATTGCCGAAAATCATTGCAAGCAGACCGATTGTCGAGATAAGCAGCAGACAGATGTTATAAACGATGGATGAATTTTTCACCGGTTTTCCGGATTCGATGCGCAGCTGTTTGATAACTTTGGTAAGAGCGGACGCTCTTGCATCCAAACTGACAACAAGCGCTCCAAAGAACAGCAGGGCGAACAACAGTAGCATAATCTGCTTTCCGAAGGGGAAAACCCGGAAGAAGTTCATTGCTGCCGTCATGAGCATATCGAAGGTTAGTTCCACTCCGTGCGGTATCAGGGATGCCTGCATTCCAAAATATCCAACAGCCAGGAATCCTATGGTTAAGAGAAAAACAAGGATGAATCCGAACAGAATATCCAAGCGGACACTTTTCAGATAGGTAGTATAGATTGTTTTTCTCTCCTCTCCGATGACTTCTGTCTTTGGTGCGATATTGCGGATTTTTTTCTCCAGCCACACAGAATACAGCATCAGTGTCAGTCCGGAACCGACAACTCCGAGAATTGCCAGAATACTTTTTTCCGAGTGTTCAGGTATGGATGGAATAAGGCCGTTTGCGATTTCCGGGAAAATCACTGTCTGGAGCATCGGATTGTCTATCATGAAGAATACCATAAACAATCCTATGAGAAGCACGATTCCTGCCATGATTGGTTCAAAATGATGGTACAGGTGAGTGCGGAGAATAATGAGCGCCAGCACAAGAAGGATTGAACCGAGAAGCAGAAGCAGGAAGGTTCCGGGAATAAGGTAGTCGAAGAATACTGAGGTAAAATACAGCATTGATCCGATACCGATACTTTCCAGAAGATAGGCAAATATGGTAAAATATGCTCCCCAGTGTTTTGGACCGGGAAGGGAAACTATACCCTGATAGATGGTATTTCCCGTTGACAGGGTGTAGCGGGCAATACCGGTGGTGAAAGCATATTTGAAAAGGAGTGTCAGGACAACAATCCACGTCAGTGATACTCCGAACTCAGCGCCGATTTCGAGTGCATCAGCTATACCCGCTTCGCCGGCCGCGGCAATAGCAAGCAGAAAGCCAGGTCCGAAGAATACAAATTTCTCCTTGAATTTTTTCATAAAAGGGAAATGATCCGACAATACCATTCTTCTTAAAAATAGGCTCTCTATAACTATATAACCTTCCGATAACAAATGGTTACATAATCAATGGAACCAAAAAACAGAAAAATACTCGTCGTGGTGCTCGTCTGTGTTGTGCTTCTCGGCGTACCTACGGGGCTCATGCTTTCAACAGGGGAATTCTTCCCGAAAGAGGCAAATCCCTATAATGTCCTTATGGTTCTTCCCATTTCATCACTCGATGATCCTTTCACAATAGCTTCTGCAACCGGGGGTTATGCAAGTACCCTGGAGGAGACTTCACCAGTCACTCTCGGATTGGCTCTTCTCGGTACAAATCCCGGAGAATATGAAGAACTATCCTCCCTCCTCCAGAAGAAAAAATATGATTTAGTATTTGCTCCCGGATACAACACAAGAGAAGAGGTATTGGCTACTGCCCCGCTCTTCCCGGATATTTATTTCCTCATTCTTGACAGTTCATTAGAATCATATCCTGATAATATTGCGGATATTCAGTTTAAAAACGAAGAAGTCAGTTTAGTGACCGGCTATATTGCTGGAATGATGACTGAATCGAAAAAAGTTGGATTTGTTGGCGGAATGAATGATGAAAATATCGGCCGTTTCCTGTATGGCTTTAAGGCCGGTATTGAAATTGCGGAAAAACAACGGAATATCTCAATTCCCACGCTCTTGGCGTACACCATGGATTATTCCAATGAACTGCTGGGATATGAACTTGCGGAAAAGATGTATAAGGATGGTGCCGATATCATCTTTTCTCCCTGTGGTAATAGTCAATTCGGATGCATTAAAGCTGCCATGACGTATGACAAGTATGTGATTGGTGTTGATAAAGATATGAATGTCTATGCACCGAATAATGTCTTGTTTAGTGCAACAAAAGATATTGAAACCGCTGTCAACTATGTTATTTCGGCATTCAGTAATGGAACAACGTTCCAGGGACCAATATCTATGGGATATATGGAAAGGGCATTTGGTATTGTAAGTATCAGTGATGTCGTGCCGGAACTGGTCGTTGAAACAGCAAGCAGACTGGAGCAGAATATCATTGAAGGAAAAATCGTTGTTCCGAAAACCGCTGAGGAATTTGCAACGTGGAATGTTTACTCCACAGGACTCATTATCTAAACGAATTTATCAAACAGAAAAGAAGCCCAGTTATCCCTGCAGATTTCTGACCTTTTCACAGAGGGTCTGATAATCTGCTTTCAGATTATCCGAAAATTCTTTCAGAGATTTTTTGAGGCTTTTGGCTGATGCTTCCCGGTATCGCATCTGCATTTCGGTAGAAAGAATATCATCTGATGTGTCAAGATCTACGGAGCAGAAAAAGAGATCCAGTGCATAATCAAGACTGGTGCATTGTCTTTCCAGAAGTGCCAGATATTCGGAAACGAATTCGGAAGACTCGGCTGATATTACCCAGGAAGGGCTTCCGCTTTGCCAGTTCTGATTCAGGTAATGAATAAGGGCGTTCATCCTGGCCCATAATGCATCGCCTTCACGCAGAAGGTCTTCTCGAACCTGTTTCCTCAGTGTCATTTCTATAATTTAATTAGCTTTCAAGATAGAAGAGGTTGCTGATGCTCTGGGAATAGAATCTATATATCGGCACGATTCAAACACTACAGCAAGGAGACAGATTTCTATGCATTCTATCATTGAATCCATAACCGGAAAACTGGAAAGACTCTTTGCAGATGATTATTCAGGTCATGATTACTGGCATACCATCCGCGTTTATCGGAATGCCTGTTATATTGCTGATTATGAACCCTGTGACAAAGAGATAGTGGAACTGGCAGCACTCCTGCACGATGTTGATGATAGAAAACTGTTTCATACGGAAAATTATGCAAATGCCCGGAGAATTATGGCAGAAGAAGGCATATCCACCGAAATAATTGCCCGTGTCATTGACGCGATTGCCACTGTATCCTTTAAAGGGGATGATACTGTTACGCCGTCAACTCCGGAAGGAAAAATTGTACAGGATGCGGACCGTCTTGATGCTATCGGTGCAATCGGTATTGCACGGGCATTTGCCTTTGGCGGAAGCCGGGGAAGGGCGATGTATAATCCTGCTGAAAGACCGGCAGAACATATGACGGAAGAAGAATATCGAACGCGGAACGGGACGACCGTCAATCACTTCTACGAGAAATTGTTCCTATTAAAAGATTTGATGAACACAGAAACCGCGAAACAAATTGCGGAACGGCGGGATGCCTTCATGCATGAATTTATTGATGAGTTTCTCTCTGAGTGGGATATGCTCCAGAAAAAATGAGTGAGTATTTTTCCCCGATTTTGATTACAAAGCTTTCAGGAGTTTTTCAACTGAGGTAAAAACTGTCGTTTCTGCTTCCAGCATAAGATTCACATATTCGAAATCGTCAACCTTGCGTACATCGGTCCGGAGACAGTAGACCGGAGTTCCACGTGCTGCTGCATAGCCGATTTCAAAAGCTGTTCCTGAATCGGCATCTGATCCGTCAATGACCGCAACAACAAGCGTTGCCGAAGTGAGCCCTTGAATATCATTATGGTAGATTTCCTGCTTCAGTTCTGGAGAGAGCGGTTTTACCCGGTAGTCGTATTCAATTTCCTGCGGAACAAAGACTGTGTGTCCTTTTTCCCGCAGTTTCTCTGCAAGATACGAGTTGAACCGTTTTTCCGCTTCGGTAAAAAGCGGAGCCGCCAGGTAGATAGTTTCCATACTATCCTATTGGCATCCAAAATATAAGAAATCCTGCAGGAGATCAAGTGTGTGAACGAACTTTTTTATATTCATTAAAAACAGACTATTTCTTAATCATGACGGAAGATAGAGAGTCTTTCTCTGGAAAAGTTGGATTCGTTCTAACAGCGGCCGGCGCAGCAATAGGTCTCAGCTGTCTTTGGCGTTTTCCCTATCTTGCAGCTGATAATGGCGGAGGATTGTTTATTCTTACCTATATTGTGCTGCTTGCGGCATTGGGAGTCCCGCTATTGATTACCAAAGTAGCCATCGGAAGAAAAACACAGTTGGGTGTTCTTGGGGCATTTAAAAAACTTAATCCAAAATTTGCTTTCCTAGGGGGACTGTGTCTTACCGTTTTTGGACTGGTTCAGCCGTATTATTCCGTTCTCGGCGGTGAAGTATCCAAATATACCTTCATGTATATCACCGGGCAAAGCAGTGTGGTAAATCAACCGGGATTCTTTGATAACTTTATTTCTCTCACGGCTGAACCGCTTTTCTGGTTTGCTGTATTTGTACTTCTTACCGGATTTGTCTGTTTATTCGGTCTTAAAAACGGTGTTGAACGCGTATGTAAATACCTCATGCCGTTAGAAGTAGCGATTCTTGTAATTTTGTCAATCTATTGTCTGACGCTTCCGAATGCAATAGACGGGTTGTATTATTACCTTGCTCCTGACTTTTCTACCTTCACTTTGAATACTGTATTGGTAGCCATGGGGCAGGTGTTTTATTCATTATCGCTCGGGTTTGGAATTATGCTGACTTTCGGTTCGTATCTCAGCAAAAAGATTAATTTAATCAATTCCTCCTGGTCAACCGGGGTATTCACCTTCATTATCTCATTTATTGCAGGTTCGATTATCATCCCTGCAAGTTTCCTTTATACAAATGGAAATCCAGCAATTCTCGGGTCCGGCAAATTATTTACCTCTCTTCCCCTTGTCTTTGATACGATTCCTTACGGATGGTTAGTGGGAGCAATCTTCTTTGTCCTGTTGTTCTTTGCCGCTCTCACTTCTAATATTGCAGCTCTCGAGGTGGTCGTCGCAGCTATGAAAGACAGATTCGGCATTAAACGCCCGGTAACTGTCCTTTTCGGCACGCTCTTCACACTTGCTGTCGGTTCAGTTATCAGTTTAGGATACGGACCTTTATCCTGGATTCATATTGGAGATTTCTATCTCCTGGAAATATTCGACAAGTTATCGGGAGATATTCTGCTTCCAATCATCGCACTGCTCGTCTGTATTATGGTTGGATTCTTCCTTAAGCGTAATGTAATTCTTGATGAACTTAAACTCTTTACCAGGTTTAAGCATGATAATCTTTACATCTTTATGATACGGTACTTCTGTCCGATATGTATCGTTATCATCTTTGTATCAAACATCATTGGGGTGTTTCTTTAAATGTTATTCTACTTCTCCGGAACCGGCAACAGTCTTTATCTGGCACAGAAAATTGCAGAACAGGAAGATACTGCACTGGTATCAATTCATGATGCAGTACTTAAGAATGAGTACACCTATGAAGCCGATGAGGTTGTCGGTTTTATTTTCCCGTCGTACTTTTTTGGTCTCCCTTCAACAGTAAAGGAATTCATCGAAAAACTCGAGTTGAAAAATGCAGAAAAAGCATATGTCTTCTCTGCAGTTACCTGTGGCATGATTACCGGAAATACTACCGAGATGCTCCGCTCCTGTCTTGCCGCTCGCGGAATTACTCTCAATGCCGACTATGTCCTGAGAACTGTTGACAACTATGTCCCGGGTCTTATGATGCCGTCTCCGGAGGGTATCCTTGAGGTCTTGTCTATTGCAGAGAAAGATCAGGAATGTATTCTTCAGCAGATTGCCAAGCGTGACACAGGAGATTTCGATACGCTGAAAGGAAAGTTTCCGGCAATCAGAACTAAGACTGCTTATCCAATCTACGAAAAAATCAGAACAACGAAAAATTTCCGTGTCAATGATTCATTGTGCATCGGCTGCGGGTTATGTGCCAAATCATGCAATTCGAATGCAATCGAGATGCGTGACAAGCGTCCGGTCTGGGTAGCTGACCGCTGCAATCTCTGTCTGAAATGTCTGCACCGCTGCAGGAAGGAAGCAATAGAATTTGGAAAGAAAACCAACCAGCACGGAAGATATGTGAATCCGAATGTTGACTGGAAATGGACGAACGGTAAGAAACCGAAGACGGAATAAAAATACTCTATTTTTTGGTTGTAACTTCCGGTTCCGAAAAAAGAATTATTTTTGAGGGCTCTTTACGCCTTCGTATTTTTCCGCGGTTTCGGCAGTCCTTTTGCCCTGCCTCCTGCGATTCCCCGTTCCAGATGATGCTTTGCGATGAGTTCATTGAATGCTCTGGAAGTTATGCCGGTTGCTTCTTTAATCTCCCGATGGGTATATTGGTACTTTCCTGATGGTGTTTTTTCTTTGAGCATCCTGACGACTTCTGCATCGCGTTTTGCACGTTCTTCCGGCGATATATGAGAGGGAACAAAGCGTGTCTCACCTTTGAGCAGGTATTCAGGCAGGGAGAGTGATTCGGCGATTTCTTTTGCAGCGTATGAGTATGTTACAATTGCCTCTTCCATCCGTCTCTTGTGATCAAATTCTTTATTCTGTTCACAGACGGCAATATTCCCATGTACGATGTTTGCCAGACGATAACATTCAGTAAGATGATTATTGATTTGCTCAGGAGATTTCGGCATGTCCTTTGCGTTCCAGCAGGCGTTGAGTATGAGTGAAAAGTTCCACTGTCGGACATCTTTGATGGCGATTGTTTCATTGGAAAGACGGACTGAGCTTTTATAATGGTCCGGGCTCCAGATTATGGTAAAGTTTTTGACCGCTTCTTCCAATTCCGGAGGAAAACATGCACATTCAATACGCCAATTTCCTCCGGTCGGTTTTGTTACCTCGATAGCTATTACATCGGATTTCATACCCGGAATGTCGGATTGCCGGAAATGGAGTACTTTTCGTTCTTCTGGGGGAATGCTGAATATCTTGAAAAAGGCTGAACTGTGTATGCCGCTTGCCGCCATGAGGATATAGTACGCTTGTATGCTTTTTTCCAGTCCCTGATATCCGGCAACTACGGTTTTAGTATCTGGTGCTTGTTGATGTGATGGAAGTGCCATGCTCGTTCCTTCCCGAACCCCTCTTCCTGTATTGACAGTTTGCTGATACTGGATTCGAATACTGATACTATGTTCTGTGCTGCTATAAACACTTTGTTTGAAATATATGTGTTCAGGCTCGTATTTGTTTCAGGAACTTTCTCTTTCGAGAATCATTTCGTAGAGTTAAAAGAAGTTCAGATTTGGGGGTAAATGCCGTCTTTCTAAAAGGAATCGGCATTTTGGTTTAAAAAAAGGAAAGGGGATAACCTTATTCCTTTGCTTCTTCAGCTTTTGCTGCTTCTATTCTCTGCTGACGCATTTCAACTGCGGCAGTGAACAGAACATCTGTTGAAGAGTTGAGACCGGTTTCCATTGAATCCTGAATCACACCGATGATGAATCCGATACCGACAACCTGCATTGAAATGTCGGTCGGGATACCGAATAAGGAACATGCAACCGGAATCAGCAGCAGTGATCCGCCTGCGACACCGGATGCACCGCATGCTGCAAGAGCAGATACAAAGCAGAGAAGGACCTGCATGTAGATTGGGATGTCAATTCCAAGTGTGTATGCACAGGATAATGTCATGACAGAAATCGTAACAGCAGCTCCTGCCATGTTAATGGTTGCACCAAGCGGAATCGTTGTTGAATAGGTGTTCTCATTGAGTTTTAATGTTTTACACAGTTCAAGGTTGATTGGAATGTTTGCTGCGGAGCTGCGGGTGAAGAATGCCGGAATAAAGGAACTCTTCAGACATTTGAAAAGCAGCGGGTATGGATTGCTGTGAGTCTGAGTGAGGACAATTAACGGGTTAACGATGAAGATAACTGCCGCCATTGTTGCGACGAGAATCAGGATTAAGAATCCGTAATCAATGAAGATACTCAGACCGCTCGTACTTACTGCAGTGAAGACAAGACCAAGAATACCGAACGGAGCAAACGAGATAATCCATCTTATAACAACGGAAACCATGTCCGCAACTTCTTTGATAATTGTTTTTGTTCCCTCACTTGCTCTGCGGAATGCAAGACCGAAGATAACCGCCCAGAAGAGCAGTCCAAGGAACTGTCCGTTTACTACAGCCATAAGCGGGTTGGTGACCATGTTAACGACAAGACTGGAAATTTCTTCAAACAGACTTGCCGGTCCGGTAAATTCTGCTGCTGCAATTGTGTTGTCTATCGGCATAAGTACCGGGAAGAAGTTAAACACAATTACTGCACATGCTGCTGCTGCAAGCGTTCCGATGACATAGATAATCACAATTCTACCAATGGATCCGCCGTTTGCTTTTCCGCGTGATAATGCAGAAATAACAAGAACAAAAACCAGGATAGGTGCAATTGCCTTCAGTGCTGCGACAAACAGGGTACCCAGAATGCCGATTGGTTCAGCCTGAGGAATAAGGAGTGCAAGAATAGCACCAATCACAATACCGCATGCAATACGCAGTACAAGGTTGATACTATTCCATTTCTGAATAATATTCATGTATTAAATAGTTTTTTGTTAGATTCATATTAATTCATCGTTCGCCATTTCAGCAAAGATGGGATAAGACAGAGATTAGGGGAGACTTGTGATTTTTCTCCTTTTTTATGATGAATACACTGGGAAGAGACGCTTTTCTCCGTGCCGAATTTATTTATAATTCGTGACACAACTATGAAGTAACAATTATTGTGGTATCAGGTATTGCTATGAAAAAATCAATAAAACTTACCGCCATTCTTGTTGTGGGGCTGGCTTTTCTGCTTGTACTATCCTCTGCCGGGTGTATCAGCTCCGGGCAGCAGTCTGTAGATGATAGACCGTCAGCCGTTTGTACGAATGGTGTTTTTGTCGGTACATATGAGGAAGAAACCGGCGTAGTCACCTTCAAAGGCATTCCGTTTGCCAAACAGCCTGTTGGAGACTTGCGATGGAAAGCACCGCAGCCGGCAGAAGCAAGCGATGATGTTTTTGATGCGGTTGTATCCGGACCGTCAGCGCTTCAGACCAGGGATGATACTGAACCGGCGAGTTTACGCGAGCAGAGTGAGGCATGTCTTACGTTAGATCTCTGGACAAAGAACCTGACGGGTGAAAAGAAACCGGTCATGGTTTTTATCCACGGGGGAAGTTATGGATGGGGCGGCAGTGCTGATCCCAATTATAATGGACAGTACTTGACTGATGCTCATGAGAATCTTATTCTCGTAAGTGTCAACTATCGTCTCGATGCACTCGGCTATATTGACTTCAGCAGTGTCGAAGGAGGGGTGGATTTCCCGGATTCCGGATATCTCGGCGTTCTTGATGTTATTGAAGCACTGAACTGGATGAAAGCAAATATCGAGGCATTCGGTGGAGATCCGGAAAATATACCGATTTTCGGTGAATCTGCAGGCGGAGGCACCGTCGGCTGTCTTCTTGTTGCAAAGCCGGCTGAAGGATTGTTCCAGCGTGCTATTCTGCAGTCAGGAGATGTATCCATAACCTATCTCCAGAAAATGTTTCAAGACAATATGCAGACAGACTATCTGCTGAAAATTACCGGTTCAAAAAATATGGACGACCTCATGGCGCTTTCCACAGAAGAAATTAAGAAAGCACTTGAGACGGATACCGGAAAAGAAGGACCTGAAGGAGGATCTGACCTTGCTGACCTGATTAACCGCCCACTCCGCGGAAGCGGCAGCATTATTCCGGAAAAACCCTACGAAGCTATGGCAGAAGGTGCGGGTAAAGATGTTGATATAATGATTGGCACAACCGCTGATGAAATGAGGTACTGGGTGCTTTGTATGGAACCGAATATTGACTGGCAAACCCATCTTGATGAAAAAATTGAGCTGTATTATTCCTGGATTAAAAAGCGGACAGATGTATTATTAGAAACCTATCCGGACAAAGATGCATTACTCAGAGAATTTTTCAGTCTGCAGAATTATGACAATGAAGCATATGCCGACAGATATCCTGGTATCTGGAATTACTCGGAGTTCATAACTGAACGCTCACTCAGGATTCCCGCACTGAAGACTGCAGAAGCACATCTGTCTGCAGGAGGTACGGGTAAAACATATATGTATCTCTTTGAAAAGAGTGTTACCCTGGATAAACTCAGGATTCTTGGCGCATGTCATGCAATCGACCTCTCGTATGTATTTAACAATGTCAAAGACAATCCTGAATTTGGGCCGGTGAATAAAGAGTTAGCCTCTGCAGTATCATCTGCATGGGTGAATTTCGCTACAACCGGAGACCCGGGATACGGGTGGACAGAATATAATTATGATACCAGATCCACGATGATATTTGGAAACGACAATACTTTGAAAATGGTTGATGATCCAAAACGTGAGCAGAGAGAACTGCTCATGCCTTACTCAGAGGCTGGATATATCTAACTCAGCTGTTCATCCACAAATATACTTTTTTCAGAAACGAATCGCTGAAATATTCTTTTCTTCCAAATCACCTCAGTAACAAACTATTTCCACTCACACAACCTGATACTATTTCAGAGATAAAAAATGATTGAAGTACTCTTATCTCCGGCAGTTCTTCCGTGGATTCTGATAGGGGTGGGTGTGGTTTTCCTCATTATCGAGGCAATGTCTCCCGGATTTTTCCTGGGAGTTCCCGGAACAGCCCTGGTTGCTCTGGGCATCTTCTCGTTCTTTGCCTACGACCTTCTTCTCACCCCTGTTGGAATAATAGTTGCAGTCCTTGCTGCTATTGCAGCGGCGGTTGTGTCAATCCTGATTTACCGTAAAATATCTCCAGAAAGAAAACCTTCGACTATCTCGAAGGATACTATTATTGGAAAGAAAGGACTGATGACTGTTGAAGCAACACCTGATTCCTTAACGGGAAAAGTTGAAATTGAAGGTGCTCTCTGGAGTGCAAAAAGCATCGGTGAGACGATTCCTGCAGGAACGTATGTTATTGTAAAAGAATCTCGCGGTGTTCATGTAATTGTTGAAAAGGAGAAATAAAAATGGATTTTACTGTTATTCTTGGAATAATCCTTGTTATACTGATTCTCTTTTTGTTCGCAAAAGGAGTTGTCATTGTTCAGCCGTATCAGAAAGGTCTCGCTATTAGACTTGGTACCTATACTGGTCAGCTGAACCCGGGTTTTAAATGGGTTGTGCCGTTTATCACCAGAGTCGTAAAGCTTGACCTGCGTACTCAGGTTATTGATGTTCCGTCTCAGGAAGTTATCACAAAAGATAACTCGCCGACCGATGTTGATGCTATTATTTATGTCCGTGTTATGGACCCGGAACGTGCGTACTTTGAAGTATCCAACTACCGTCAGGCAACTGTTGCTCTTGCACAGACCAGTCTTCGTGGTATTATCGGAGATATGGAACTCGATGAAATACTCTACAACCGTGACCTGATTAACACCCGCCTTCGTGACATTCTTGACAAAGAAACCGACCAGTGGGGAGTTAAGATTGAACGTGTAGAAATCAAGGAAGTTAACCCGATTGGAGCTGTAAAACAGGCAATGACCGAGCAGACCGCCGCAGAACGTGAAAGAAGAGCGGCAATCCTCAAAGCAGACGGAGAAAAGCGTGCTGCAATTCTCAAGGCTGAAGGTCTTCGTCAGAGTATGATTTTGGAATCCGAAGGTGAACGTCAGAGTAAGATTCTTCGTGCTGAAGGTGAACGCCAGAGTCAGATTTTAAAGGCTCAGGGTGAAGCACAGGGTCTCCGGATTATATCCCTGGGAAGCAGATCGCTCGACAAGCGTTCCGTAACGGTCCTCTCGCTTGATGCTCTCCAGAAGATGGCTGACGGACAGGCTACCAAGATTATCTATCCGTTTGAGATTTCCTCTTTGATTAAACAGGGTGCAAAATTCCTTGGAGGAGAGGAATCCTTTGAGCCGGATGAGAAGAATCTGGACAATCTTGATGAAAGCATCTTAGGCGATCTTCCTGACAAAACCGAAATCGCAGCTGCTGTAGAGCAGGCGAAGAATGTCTCATCAAATGATGAGAAAGTTGAAGAATAATCTTCACATACTTTTTTTACTATTCAACCGTTTTTAATTTACAGCAAATTCGGGACACTGTCCACAAAATCAACACTCAGATACCTTCCAGCATATCTCCGACACCCATAATCGAATCAGCAGGAACATTCTTCATCAGTGTTGTTTTCAAAAGACTCACATCAAGTTCACGACCAATCTGATCCGGAACTGGAATACCAAATGATGCATAACGGTAAATCCAGTCAATAACGGAATCAACAGCAGCGAGGAGAGCCTCAGATGAAGATACCGTAATCAGATGCTTTCCCACAACCGGATGCCTTCCGCGTTTTCCGCCGAGCGTTACCTTATATGCTGTCGGTGTTGAGGCAAGAATATCATAGACACATGAATCAACACACATACCGCAGTGCATACACTTATCCCTCACAAGAACAACATGCCCCTCATTAACATAGAGAGCATCCTCACGGCAATACTGAACACAAGTACCGCAACCGGTACACTGACCTTCATTACGCACAGGGATACGAAGACCGGTAATACCGATTTCATTCAGCGTTTCACTGACACAGGAGTTCGGACATGCTGAAACAGCAATTCTAACCTTCGCCGGCATCTCACGTCCAAAATACCGTTTATCAATCTCATACGCAAGAGCCAAAGAATCAATATTAGAAAACCTGCAGCGTGAATTTCCCGGACATGCTGTTACATTGACCACTTCTCCGCGTTCAGCACCAAGAAGACAGCCGCCTTCAGCAAGTGTGTCTGCAACATCAGGAAGTATCGTATCAGGAATATGCGGAATTTCCACCGTCTGACGGGTCGTCAGGTGGACATCAGCCAGATGATATTTCTCTGCGGTTTCATAGAGCGTATGAAGCTGTTTCGGAGTAATGACGCCGCCCGGAAGACGGAGACGGAGAGTACAGAAGGAATTATCACGTTCGGTGATAACTCCGCTTTTTTCATAAATATGACTCGTCGGTTTCATGACATCAAATCGCGAACTTCATCAAGATGTTTTACTTCAGCAAGCTCCATGCCGCACAAACAATACCCCTGTCTGTCCATAACAAAGACAGGATACTTTGAGACATCATCAGGAATAGGTTCTGTCGGAATCTGTCTTACATGCAGCAGATAAGGCATAGTAAGACCAATCTTTTCTGTCAGTATTTTTAACTCGCGAATCCAGCGTGCCAGCTGACGGACATCTGCTTTATCCCATTGGAGAATACGCCCAAGTGTCTGATATGTGTCACGTTCATAGACTAATTTATTATCTTTGAGCTTCTCACATACCGCATCCTCATGAGTGATTACCCATTTTTCAAGATTATCGGTCTGCCCAATAAGCTGATCCGCAACATCACGAAGATATCGTTCAATTTCCGTATTTTCAACACTTCCTGCATAGTCTTCCAGATTGCGGGCAATTGCCGTAAGTGTTGAAGAAATATCATCCAGATCTCCAAATGCACGATCCAAGTCATCATGAAGATTCGAACTGAAAAAGACCGGTTTATTCTTATTGGTTGTCATGATTTCTAAAAAATATAGTAATCTGAAGAGATTTATTTCTTCAGATACAGGTTGCTGAATACCGTTTCGCCTTTGATAACCGCGTGGCGTTCCCCAAGGTCACCGATAAAGTGCTGATATACAGCAGTTGTTCCGTCAACTTCACATTCTACATCGTCTTTGTAGGCAAAACCAGGCATCATAAATTCAATCTTTCCATTGACATAAACATCGCCTTTAACAGCCTGACCGCCGACACGACCTTCAACGTTGCCTTTAACGATAATCTTTCCGCCGTTTCCGTGCGTTAAGACATGGATAAATGCATCGCCTTCAATGATGATAGTGCCTCCGGTCATGAAGGTACCAACATCATTTCCTGCGTTGCCTTTGACACGAAGGACACCGCCACTCATGCCCCTCCAGTCACCGCGGTAAGCACTGCCTACATGATTCTGGGCATTTCCGTTAATGGTAAGCTCTCCGCCCGCCATGGCAATTCCGCAGAATGAATCAACATTTCCGTTGACGGTAAGTTTTCCGCCTTTCATCCATCCGCCGATATACATATCCGCGTCACTGTTGATGATGATTTCACCAGCAGTCATCTGCTGACCGATGCGTTTTACCTTGGTCCAGTCGCCGTTTAATACAATCGTGGTTGCAGCAGCGGTAGATCCTGCGGTACCGGAGATTTCTGCAAATGCAGAAAGCGGGTATTTGATTTTTCCTTCGGAAATCTCGATTGCGCCGATTTCCTCAAGAGACTTTCCTGCAAAGTTATCCGGAGTGATTAAATCTGCCTCAAGGTAGAGTTCCGGCTGTTTGGTAAGAGTAACAGTTACTGTCATTGTTTTTCTCCTTACTGGGTAATATCAACCTTAATTGCATACGGGTTGTGTACGTGTTCATCAAAGACAGCATAGTTCTCCAGATCAACAGTGTAGGCCTTTAAGAATTTGTCACGGACATCACGTTCAACCTGTTTGTTTTCAGGTACAACTGAGTTAACCCAGACGGTCTTCTTCGGCATAGAGTAGTTGACAACTTCATTGTTTTCAACAGCTAAAACACCGTCCTTGAAGAATGCATAGGCATTTCCGAAAGCCTTTTCGTACTGTTCGGGGTCGCTTGGAAGGTTTGCAGGGTCAATGTCGTAAATTGCAACATTTGCATTCATTCCTGTCTTTAAGCTTCCGTAGAGGTGGGATACACCAAGAGCTTTTGCAACACCGGAACGGGTCATCTGTGCAAGTTCGTAGAGAGAAATCTCTTTGTCTGCAAGTTCACCGATATAGGTAGTGTCGCGGACTTTGTCTCCATACTTTAAGACATTATCAATGACATCATTTCTCGCCTTTGCGGATAATAACCACTTATAGATTCTCGGGTATCTCCAGAACGGACCGGCATTCGGGTGGTCGGTGGTAATAAAGCAGCGATCTTTGTCTTTTGCAAAGAGCGAAAGTTCAAGACCAATTGCCCACTGTGCACCTGCGATATAGGTCTTCGGGTCGTAGATGAACGGAACGATACCTGCTGCGGTTTCAAGTTCGATATCAACATTCGTCCACTTCAGATGGTTGAGGTGGGTCAAGTGGTATTCGAACGGTCCGTCGGCAGTCATGGTGGTTGTCTCATCAAGCGTTACGTTACCGGTATCAATGGTAAGTCCTTTCTGCTTGTTGACATAGTCCATAACTTCCTTGGATCTGGATTCAAAGGAAGAGGACTTAAACGAGTCTCCGCCGTAGCAGTGGAACTGAAGGTGGGTGTGGTGCATTACCTGTTCACGTCCGAAATCGTTTTTGGCAGAGTAGCCTTCAACAAGTTTCAGGGTGTCGAGAGTAGTGGTGTAGTTACCCGGATTTCCTAAGTTGTTTGCATGGACGTGGACAGAGTGCGGGAGTCTCAGGTATTCATTGGTTTCAATTAAACCTTTGACAATTTCTGCCGGAGTGATGTCGAAGTACGGAACTTTATCATTGATAGTGAGACAGTTAAGACCCCATCCCCATGCTTCAGTTCCTCCAGGGTTGACGCATTTCAGTGCGAATCCACGGGTTGCATTGAGAATCCAGGAGGCATACGCACCTGCATTTTCAATTTCATGGTTCTTAAGATATTCAAGTAAGAACCAGTTGTTACCCATAACCGGCATTGCCGCTTCATCAAGAATCGGGGTGTCACGGATTTCTTCGTGGACGTGTGCCGCTTCAAGAGGAGGCATTGCCGCTTCAACAGCGAATGCAAAACCCATACGGGCATAGTCATAACCGGTCTTTACAACAGACGGAATAGAGAAACCCATTTCCATTCTGAGATTGGACTTTCTCATAGGGGACTTAAAGAGCTTGTCTTCCGGTCTGAAGAGACGTCCTGCATCAACCTTCGGTCCTGCAACATGGGAGTGAACATCAACGGCACCTGCCATGACAAGTTTTCCGGATGCATCAATTACGGTTGCTTTTTTGCTGACCTTATCGACAATCTTCCCGTCTTTGATACAGATATCTTTTACATCACCGTTGATGCCCTGAACCGGGTCGATTACCGCACCGTTTTTGATAAGGTATTCACTCATTCAAAGACCTCCTTCACTGGTCTGACATCAGCAAGCGGAGTTGCATATTCCCACTTGCCTTCTGCTTTTCCATAGCCTTCTTTCTTGAGTTCCTGCATACGCTCGTAGATTCTGTCGAAAAGTTGTTCATCGGTTAAGATTCCGTTGTACGGAGGAACAACAGCACGATACTGGATTGGAACATTGTCCATACGGTAGCAGATACCGCCAGTTTCAACACCAACGATTGCGACCGGGATGTGGACATCCGAAACCGTTGCTGCCATGTTAACGGACGGGTCAATCGTTACCATAGGTACTTTTCCACCAAGTTGTTCGAATGCACGAATTGGGAAGTGTGCTCCTGCATCGGTTCCGATATTGATGAATGCATCAACTTCACCGCGGTTCGCTAAATCAACAGAAGATGTCTCTCCCGGATTCATGTGTGCATGAGATCCTTTGGATAAATCAATGCAGTATGGGAATCCAAACTGCCATGCCCATACAATACCCGGACCTGCAATGTTGTAATGTCCGCGCATTGCCATAATGGTACATTTGGTGAACTCGTTGATATCACGGACTAAGTTAATTGCGATATCAACGTTGTGGTTTCTTCCGTCAGAGTGGCACAGACCCATACCGAAGAAGATATGCACATATCTTCCGCCTTTGATAACCTCACAAACCTCAAGAATCTTACCCTTTGGAATGCCGGCAACAACGTCCGGAATCTGGTCTGCATATCCGTGCATTACCATACGGAATGCATCAAAGAGTTCATAGTCATGACCCTGCTGGACCTGAAGATAGTGGTCAGCACAGCGTGCAGTATCAGTATACCGCGGGTCGACAACAATGACTTTTCTTCCTTTGTGTCCTTTACCGGTGAAGTATCCTCTCGGGAATACACCATACCGGGAAAGGTGTCTCGGGTGCGCATGCTGCGGGTTCGATCCCCAGTAGATAACAACATCTGCACGGTTCTTGACTTCGCCTAACGTACAGGACGGATATCCGGTATCGAATATTGCAAGGAAAGAAGAACCATGACAGATGGATGCACAGTTATCAAGAACCGCACCGGCATCTTCTGCAACACGACCTGCTGCGGCCATTCCTTCACAGTTGGTAGATCCGAATCCATAGATTAACGGCTTCTTTGCATCAATGAGCATTTTTGCAGTGAAATCAATGGCTTCTTCGTACGAGATGTCTTTATAGGTTCCATCCGGCTGACGTCTGCGTGGAAGTCCGATTCTTCCTTCGCGGGATGCATGGTGATAGATTTCAGTACCAATCATGCATGCATTTTTAACACTGAGAATTTTACCGTCTTCAACAGTAACTTCAAGATCATCACAGCATGCTCCGCAGTACGGACATGCAACGTGTTTAATTACTTCTTGCATAGTTTCTTACCTCACATTGGCCAGAGCAATTTGCCATTCCATTTGTTGCAGGCTTTCTGAACAAGTTCAACGGCTGGGACAATACGCTCATGCGGAGCGGGTTCAACAGTTACCGGGAATCCGGAATATTGCGGTTCGCCGGTGGATTGCGTCCGTGGAGGAACTACCTGATTTGCCCAAACACCCTGACGAATATGACAGAGACCTTTCGGACAGGTTTGTCTTGCCACGATAGCTTTCACAATGACCTCGCCGCATTCACTGGTGACTTTGACATTACTGTTTAAATCAATGCCTGTAACGTCCTGTATTTATTTAGATAACTCATTTTGCTTCACATTCCCGCGCAAT
>DALTWK010000009.1 GCA_029987115.1 Methanocorpusculum sp. | reverse complement strand
TTAGTTTTTTGTTCTTTTTCAGTATTAATTTGATTGTTTTCTGTATTTTTCGTCAAATTAATAGTAATGAATGGGTAAAAGAAAAGAGAGGGATGCCTCCCTGGACTCTTTAGAGAAGCGGTGAGAACAAACGGGAGATTCCTTCAAGAACCCTCTGCCAAAACGATCTGCCACGGTACTCTTCGAGTGTTATCTCACGGCAGTCGGTTTCAAGCTCTTTCAGATAACGCTGTGCTGCCTCCGCACCAATCTCCGCGTCATAGACAAATGCCTGCGTCTCAAAGTTCAGCGAGAATCTTCTGATATCCCAGTTTGCCGTTCCCACAGAGAATACTTTTCCGTCATAGATACTTGCCTTGCTGTGGATAAACCCGTCCTTGTATTCATAGCCGCGGACTCCTGCCTCCATCAAATCGCCGAGATAGGAACGGTTTGCCCAGTAAATGAACGGATGGTCCGGCTTACAGGGAATGACAATTCTTACATCGACTCCGGAAAGTGCAGCGAGGCGGAGCGCCTCAAACATCCCCTCGTCCGGGACGAAATACGGAGTGTGGATGTAAATGGACTCCTGAGCTCTGCCGATGAGATCCACATAGCCTGAGTAAATAGGGCGGTTCTTTGTATCAGGTCCTGATGATGCAATCTGAACCACTGACGGCCCGCACTGATCTTCTGGTTTTTCCGGGAAGTATTGGGTGTCTGTCTCGTTAATTTCAATCGGTTTATCCTTTGCAGTGTAGTTCCAGTCCGCGATAAAACGCAGCTGCAGCGAACCGACGGCATCGCCGAAAATCCGCAGATGGGTGTCACGCCATCTTCCGAGTTTTCCTTTTCCGAGATATTCATCTCCGATGTTAAAGCCACCAATGAATCCGAGCTTTCCGTCGATTACGAGGATTTTACGGTGGTCATGGAAATTAATGCGGGGACTTACCGGTAGTTTTGACTTAAAGAATATTCTGACATCCCCGCCGTTTTCCTGAATCGGTGCGAAGAGTTTCTTGTATCTCCGCGGGACCCCTCCTGCATCAAAGAGTGCACGGACCTCAACCCCCTCCTTTGCTTTTTCTGCAAGAACTGATACAATCTCACGTCCGAGTTCATCATCCCTGATGATAAAGTACTCAATATGGACATGGTGTTTTGCGGAGCGTATGGCATCTTTCAGTGCTTCAAATTTTTCATACCCGTCACGGTAGACCGTTACCTTGTTGTTAATAGTGAGCAGTGCATTATCTGTTTTTAGAAGTGCCACCGCACACCGTTCAAAACCGCCGCATCCTTCATGCCAGAGCTGTTTGTCGGCAGCTGCACTTGCAAGTTCCTCTTCAACATATGTATTCAGTGCCTGGTCAGCGATCCCCTTCCGGTCGAAGAGTCTTTTGTGGTAGAAATGCCTTCCAAGAAAAATATAGACGATAAATCCTACAATAGGAATAAAGATAATCAGAAGACACCATGCGAAAGCCGCGGTCGGCCGCCGTTTTTCGAGGAATATAACAGTAATCAGGGCACAGATGTTGACTATGAAAACAATGAGAGATATGATTACCCCTGCACCTGAGAGAGCAATTGATAACAACATTTAAATTACTATTATCAGTTATTCTAATTAATTTCTTGTACCTGTGACACGGTTCCCATCATACCTGCTGAAAGCGCTGCAGAGATACAAATACAAAATCCGAAGATTCAAAAGAAATAATGCAGCTGTTCACTCCTATTTTTCTGAGTGTAGGTTTTTTCTTCTCAATTTCCCCGAACAAACAGAACAACTGACTTTCATGGAAAGGGCTGAATTGTTCATAAAAATAATACTTCATCAAGTTCAAATAATATAAATCTAAATCTCGGATAAAATACCCGCGGGTAAAAAATATGGCTTTAGATACTATAAGAGATAAATCCCACATACTTATCCTTACTGCAATCTGCTTAGGTGCTGTAATAACGCCGATTATGAACAGCATGGTTACCGTTTTCCTTCCGGTAATGTATGCCGAGTTTAATGTCAGTACCGCTGAAATGGGATTGATGAAAACATCCTATATGCTTGCAGGAATTATCTTTATGCTCCCTGCAATTAAGGTGGTAGAAAAACTTGGATATAAAAAATCATTTCTTCTGGGAGCTGCTGCGTTTGCGATACTTCTTTTCTTATCTGCCTTCACTCCGAATTATCCGTATCTTCTTACGATGCGGATTCTGACCGGATTTTTCATCGTATTCGTGCAGATTACAGGACTTGCCATTCTTAAATGTATATTTGCGCCGGAACAGCAGGGTTTTGCTATAGGTATCTATACTGCAGGTATGTCTATCGCCAGTTTTGTCGGTCCGCTTTTTGGCGGCGTACTTACTGAATTCCTCGACTGGAGGGTAAACTTCCTTATAACTATTCCTTTCCTTCTGCTCTCCTGCGTACTGCTCTTTATCAGCCTTCGCGGAAAAGAATATTACGGCAAAAAGACGCGGTCTGACTGGGCGGGGTATGTACTGTTCGGCTGTATGACATTCTGTCTGATGAATGGTCTTGCCGGCTTTGATGAGCCGTTTGCACTTCATTTCATCGTTGCTGGAATTCTTTTCCTTATCGGATTTATCATATGTGAACGGAAAGTTAAAGCGCCGGCTTTGAATCTGCAGCTATTTTCCAGAAACAAACAGTTCACCCGTGCATCTGTCGCACTTCTGTTAAGTTACTGTTCAACAACTGGTATTACTGACATCATCAGTCTGTATCTGCAGTACATTGGAAAACTCACGCCAACAGAAACCAGTATTATATTTCTGCTTCAGCCGGCAATTCAGATTGTAGGTTCGCCTCTTGTTGGTAAACTGGCAGATAAAATGGAAACAAAACATCTTACGGTGTCCGGTATGGGGCTTATTATGCTCGGTGCTTTGTTCCTCTCAGGTGCAGGCTGGATTCCGATTCCACCGGTTATCCATGTTTTAATAGGGTTCGGTCTCCTTGGTATCGGTGTTGTGTTATTCAGTGCACCAAATACAAAGCTTGTGATGGGTTCTGTCAGCAGGGAAGATGCGGCGACTGCGTCCGGTCTTATTGCTGTTCTACGAAAAATCGGAGGACTTCTTTCCGTTGCTATTTCGATGAAGGTGTTATCTCTCGGACTTTCCAACGCAGGTAATGGTGCAGCAGAATCTGTATTTACTTCTGGGATGCAAGCGGCTATGCTGGTCTGTGCGGCATTTGCATTTATCGGAATGCTCTTTTCATGGTTTAAGGAAAGAAAACCGTCTGAAATAGAAGGAGGCGGGAAAGCCTTGGGTGGGGCTTCTAAATAATGTGTTTTTCTCAGTGGGTTTTCGCTTCACCAAACATACCTAAAGATTACGTGAAATCCAAGCAGACTTCACATATAATGAGAACGTATCTTCATTAAAGAAGAAACACAGAACACATTCTGCATCTTCTTTACGCAATGCAAGTTTTCCGCCGTGAATGGTAAATATATGCGGGTTTCCGAACGGCGCTTTTCCGCTGGCGGGGATTATTGACCCATTGGCAAATCCAAGTTCAAGAAGTCTATTGGATATCTCTTTTCCTTTCTCGGAATAATCCGATGATAAATGCTGACGTTCAATTTCAAGAGAGGAAAGAGAAATAACAGCATCCTCATTTTCTATTTTGTGATTCAGTATTTAAGCGCAGAAAAAGGATATGATGGAAATGTCTGGACTTATAACCCGAAGAGTAATGCAATAATCAGGTACCCTGCAAAGGAAATTATTCCTGCACAGGGAATCGTAATTAACCATGCAATAACCATCTTCCGTACTGTTTTCCAATTAACTGCTCCAACACCGTTGGTAACTCCGGTTCCCATTATTGTCCCGCTTGTCAAATGCGTCGAAGAAACAGGAACTCCACAGGATACCATGAATGATAGAACCGATCCGGCTGCAAGTGCTGCAGAAAAACCCTGATAAGGGCGAATACGAGTAATACCTGAGCCAAGACTTCGAATTACCTTCCATCCTCCTGAAAGAAGTCCGACGGTTATCGCCAGTGCTGAAATCAGAATAACCCAGAATGGAAGCGGATCATTTGTTCCAATCCATCCGACGGAAATCATAATTGCCATAATAAAACCCATCGCATGCTGTGCATCATTTCCGCCAAGACTTAAGGCCTGAAATGCTGTGCCGACTATTTGCAGACGTTGAAACCATTTATTCAGTTTTGAAGGTGCTTTTGTCATCTTTGCAGAGATATTCATAATGATGACGGTGAGAATATATGACACCACAAGTCCAAGCATTGGAGATACACAGATAAACAATAGGATTGCAAGGATACCGCCGAAAACAAATCCAAAGCAAATCATTGCAAGAGGGATAGCAATAACTGCCCCGACTGCCGCTCCAAGAATCATATACAGTTTAATTGAACCTTTAAAGATAACTGCAAGAATGAGTCCTAGGATACAACCGATTATCGCCCCGCATCCGAGATAAAACAGCATTCCGAAAAACATGTCAGGCGACGGTCCGATTACTGCCTGAATTCCTCCGGCAGCAATCCCTGCTCCAAGAAGTCCCCCTACCTGGGCATGAGAGGATGAGACGGGGAGTCCGTTCCTTGAACAGAAACTTACCCAAAAAATCGCGCCGCATAATGCAACTAAGAGAAGAACAGGTGTGATAATATCAGTTGTTACCAGTCCTTTTCCGATTGTTGAGGCAACTGCTGTTGAGAAAATAAACGGTCCAAGGAGACAAAAAATAGAGGCAACAATCACTGCTTTTCCGGGAGAAAGTGCCCGTGTAGATATTGTTATTGCTACGGTATTTGCCGCATCATTTTTTCCGTTACAGACATTGAAGTATATTGCAAGACAGATTCCGATTATTGCAATAATAAGAGTAACAGTGTCCATTTTCTCTCCTGTCTATGGGAATGGCAGAGTTTTACAATCCCAGAACGCTCTTTTTTCCAGTTGCTTTTTGATAAAAATCATGGGTATGTCTGGGAAACACTGTGAACATGGGGCCGGTTTTTGTATCATCTTCTAACAATCAATGTAATTAGAGCATTATGTTATAAATTTTTACAAAAAACAATAAAGTATCTATGTGTTTTATATACGAATGGAAAAGTGCAGAAAATCGAAGAAAAAGAGATTATTGGGGTATTCCTGCCGGATTATTTCTTATCGGCAGGTTTGCGAATCATATACCACGTCGTAAATGCACCATGTTCCTCCACGACTTTCTTGATTAGCGTAAATCCAAACGAACTGTAGTATCCGACATTGTGCTCAGAATTGGTTTCGAGGTATACCGCACAGCCTTCTTTGTCGCATTCTGCAAGTTTTTCGCGTACCAGTGCCGACCCGATACCTTTACCCTGAGATTCCGGCTCAACTCCTAAAATATACAGGTACACTGTATCGTCTGAAAGATGCAGACGGGTTCTTCCCCTTTCAATACTCATGCAGCGCCGAACCGTTTTTATCATCTCTCGCGGTCTCATACAGGATATGAGTGCACGAAACTGTTGGGGTAGAGAAACTCCTTCATTTAATTCTCCCATCCGACACCATACAGCAACTCCTCTGCAGTCATGGCTTTCGCTAACGAGTTCTCCAAATGCTGACACGCGTTTCAATTCAAGTGAGAACATAATAGAAAGAGCATTTTTCTGGCGTTCATCACCGGAAATGGCACCGCCGGGATAAGGGTAATGGACAAAAGCTCTGGCGAGCGTATCAACTGCTTTATCCAGAAGTTCTTCAGAGACTGCAACAGACATTATGGTTCATTCCTTAGAATCATTCTCCAAATACGAATCGCTTTCTCCGCTCATCTTAATTGAAGAATCATGGTTTATTCATAGTCTTATGGGAATATAAAGACTGTGACATAATAGTCGTTAGTTATTTCCAGAGAAGTTTTCAACAAATCTTTAATATCTTCCGCACAAAATTATAAAATCATGAGAAAAACGCTCATTCTCACAATAGCTGTATCACTTCTTCTGTGTGCTGTTCTCTGCACCGCGGGATGTACCGGCAGCTCTGACGTTATCGTAGGTGATTACTCTTTAGAGACGGATACCACATTTACTTATGTGGTCTTTTATGGAGACTACAACGGTACTTACATTACCATGGTAGACCACGGTCAAACCAGAGATTCATCTCAGACCTCTTTCTCCTGGAGTGCAGAAGGAGAAAATACTTACTCGTTGCAGTTTATTGATGGCAGAAGAGAGAGCTGTACGTTTAATGCGGAAAGCGGAATACTGACTCTTGCCGGAATGAATCTTGAAAAAGGACCAGACTTCCTTTCGAGTTTCCCTGGTGGCGAGATTGAGTTTGACTCGATATACTCAGATGATTACTGGTTCTAATCCCCATAGGATTACCACCATCTCTTTTTCTCGAGTATCTTAGTCTGTTATTACTTCGTCATTCATTTACCGTTGCTTTTGTTTTTTCTTTCTGATTACGACAGATATATACTTTTGAAGACCTAATATGTCCTTTTATGCCAGACTATTCCAGATGTCAGGGGCGGTAATTTATGGATGAAATCGCCAAAACTGAAGCACGCAATTATCTAACTGCTGCCGGATTCTTTGTACTCGGAGCAGAGTATATCCTCAATGTCATTCTCATGTTAACCGGTCTTCCGATGGTGTTTCCCAATGTGGATTTGATAGCCGGAATCGGATTAATTCTCATATCTGTGTTGCTTATCGTCCTCCGAAAGCGGGATATGATAGCTATTCTATTTACCATGATTGGTTTGGCAGTCTTATTTTCCTCCTATATGCCATTAGGAGCATGGTATGTATTAACAACCGGATTTATTCTTCTCACCGCACTAGTCACACTTACCTCAAAAGACAAACAGAAATGGCTTTTATTCATCTTACCAGTGCTTGGATTTGTCCTCTATCTGATTGTCGGTATGGGTTCAGTTAACCTCATTGCATCTGATGTTGTAAAGTATAGTTATGTTATCATCGGACTAATGATTGCTGTTCTTTCATTCTTCTATGCCTTTGTCTGTGCTTCTGAATGGATTCTTCTTCCGGGTAGAAACCTCCTGACTGCCGATGAGGAAACCGACTTTAGGGCATCCGGTTCTGTTCTCGGGTATATCCTATTCGCGTTTATCATCGTTGCATGGGCAGTATACAACCTGGTTGGAGAATCTCTTGGATTAACGTTAACATCGATGCAGACACTTGAACTTCTTTGTGCAGTGTTACTGATATTAGTCTCCCTCCTGCTCTTCTTTGTCGGTAAGATGCGTTTTACTCCGGTCATGTTCTTTTTGATGGCACTGACTGTCATTTTCGGCATATATTCAACCGATGCAATGTCAATAGGATTGGGGGCCCTCTTCATCATCATCGGTCTGTTTGCTCTTCTCAGAGAAGAATCCAGAATCCTGCCGGGAATAATGAATATTCTCTACGGTGTTATGTTTTTCATAATGTGGTGTATCGGCGGATATGGTGTGCCCACGATGGTTTTCGGCATCATTGAAATTGTTGTTGCGGCAATTTCTGTTTATCTGGCGTTTGTTGTGTATTCACAGAGAAATCTGCCAAAGTTCTGAGAAGAACTTACCACTTTTTTTGAATTATAATATTCTCGCCATTTGGAGCCAATTCTTTGTTTTTCCTGGTTTAAAAAAGTATATTTTTTCTCAGTATTTCCAGTGTTTTAACTGCGGTAACAGTTCTGACATGAATTTTCGGAACTCTTCTTTGGTTAACTGTTCCGGTTTAACGTTTTCAACGCAGAAATCGATAAGCTGCTGCATACTGATATATCTGAACTTTCCATCGGAATAGCAGTATTTGCAGTAGTCTTCATTTGGTGTCCCATCCGGTTCTCTGCTTATTGTTTCCTTACTGAGAGGCATTCCGCAGCATTGACAAATCTGATTCTCAATCATTAGCCGACTTCCTGATATTTCAATTCATTTTTGGTATTGTATTGTATTATTCGCATCGGAAAAGCAATCGTCTTATTTCAGTGATGAGTTGACAGGGATACACATCCGGTGAATACCGTTTTCATCGTAAAATGTTTCAATTCTGGTTTCAACATGATAGACCTGTCTGATGAGATCCGTATCCAGCACGTTCTCGGGTGTTCCGTCGGCAATCACTTTTCCGTTGTCAAGCATCAGAACGCGGTTTGCGTAAAGGAAAGCATGATCCGGGTTATGGGTGGATAAAATGATAATATAGCCTTCTCTTGCCAACTCGGCAACTCTGCACATGACGCGAATCTGGTTTCCATAATCGAGGTTAGCAGTCGGCTCGTCCATTATGAGAATTCTGGCATTCTGGACAAGAGCACGGGCAATCAGAACCAGCTGACGTTCGCCTCCGCTGATTTCTCCGTATCCTGCTTCTGCCAGATGACCGATGCCGAGACTTTCCAGAACTTCGTGTGCTCTGGCAATATGTTCCTCTTTGGGTGCTGCAAGGAGAGAGAGCTGCGAAGTCATCCCCATCATGACTACATCGATAACATCATAGTTGAATGTCGGATAGGTGGATTGCGGGATATAGGCGATGCGACGTGCAATCTGTTTGTGTGACAGGTCCTTCAGGTTCGTTCCATCAAGGATGATGTTTCCGTCGTATTTTTCAAAGAAACCGAGGATGCATTTGAACATGGTACTTTTTCCGACGCCGTTGTGTCCAAGCACGGCAATAAGATCTCCTTCCTGTGCAGCGAAGTTTACCTTTTGAAGAACAACAGGTCCTTTCTTGTCATAGCGGAAAGAAAGGTCCTCAATGACAAGTTCAGTTCCGGTCATGACCGTTTCCCTCCGGAAATCAGGAGATAGGCGAAAATCGGTGCGCCGACAAAGGCGGTGAGAATGCCTATCGCAATTTCACTTGCGGCAAGCGTCCGTGCGAAGTCATCAACGAGTACGAGAAATGCTCCGCCGAAAATAATTGCAGCTGGAATAATTCTCCGATAGTCATAGCCGAAAATCATCCGGCAGAAATGCGGGATGACAAGCCCGATCCAGCCGATAATACCGGATATGGAAACTGCTACGGCAGTAATCAGCGTTGCGCAGAAGATGGCGACCAGGCGCAAACGACGAGTGTTCACACCTATGCTGCGCGCTTCGTCATCGCCGAGCGTAAGCACATTCATTCTCCAGCGGATAAGAATCAACGGTATTATGCCGACTGCAATGCCGATGGCGGCAAAAATAACATCGCTGTACTCGACTCCTCCAAACCCTCCCATCAGCCAATAGGTAATCTCCGGAAGCTGGTCTTCGGTGTCGGCTACGAGTTTGATATAGGATGTCCCTGCAGTAAACAGGCTTCCGACAAGAATTCCACCGAGCACAAGCGAGAGTGTTGCATTTCCTTTCGCAAGTCTGCTTACCAGATAGGCAAGAGCAACCGCAATCATCGCTCCGCAAAATGCAAAGACGGTAATCATAACGGAGCCCATATTGTTGAGAATGGCAAAAGCTGCACCGAGTCCTGCACCAGCCGATGCACCAAGAATGTCCGGTGATACCAGCGGATTCTGGAACATTCCTTGATAGGATGCTCCCGCGGTTACCAGAGCCGCTCCAACCAGAAACGCTGCAAGGATACGCGGAATGCGGATATTGAAGAGAGCGCTCCATTGCCGGTATGCCTCGATGTCGTCAATCGGCATCATCGGATTGAAGAGATTCGTGATTACATCAAAAGGAGAAATGAAATACCTCCCGACCCCCAAGGAAAAGAAAACACAGAGTATGGCTAGAACGATTAAAATAACAAATCTTAATCGATAGTTTGGAGCTCTGCGGTCCGATTTTAGGATATGCGGGGTGGTCTGAGGCATTGTTACTTAGTATGGGTAATCTATTTGTATTAAACCAATCTGCAAAAATAAGAGTTTGTTAATTGTTTCAAATTAACTTCTTTTTCGGACGAGGAAGAGAACAGCCGTAAGTCCTGCTATGATGCCGAGGAAAGGAACCGGTGTAGAAGCAGCTGCCTTATTTGCTTTATTAAGGGTGTATCTGGTCAGGTCGCTGACTTCCGTATCTGTCATATCATAGTTGAGTACTGTTTTGTAGAAGGTTTGAATCTCCTTCTTTGCATCATAGGTGAAGACATCCGGGTAGAAGACGCTTCCCAGCCAAATCATAGAGATGATTTTGCTGAAGGACGATGCCGGTTGTCCAATCCAGTTCCAGGGGGCATCGACCGGATTTTCAAACACGTTTCCATTTTGCACCGCACGAAGTGTTGCCCACTGTGGACTGGTAAGAATCGCGGAATAGTATTCGTGTTCTCCTGCATTGTTCGCATCTACTAAGATGATGTCAGGATCAAGACCGAGTATGTCTTCCATGGTGTATTCACTGCCACGCCCGCTACCGGATGTTGCTTCCGGTGCTACATTAGTTCCGATGAGGTCAAGCACCTGGGTGTGGTAGGCTGATTTCTTTCCGGTTCCAACCATATATACCGCATTTCCGTCAATAACGGTCACATAGATGAAGGTTGATTTTTTATCGCCAACTTTGTTCATGTTCTCCCGGAAACGGTCGATAATCGACTTGGTGTATGCGGCAAGTTCCTCTCCGCGTTGATTTTCACCGAGAAGGTTTCCGAGGGTGAGATAGGATGTTGGAATTGAGTCTATAGTATCCTGGGTTATATGGACAAAGGGAATGCCGGTCAGTCTCTCTATTTTGTTCAAATCATCGGCAATACCAGTCTTGTTTTCGCCGATATCCAGGACTAATTCGGCATCCGATTCCCGGGCAAGCCGCATGAGTTGCTCATCCAGCATCGTTTTTTTGTGCCGTAGAGACTTCCCGTATTTGTGAGCTTAGGAATCCGTTCATCGAAATATTTCTCAGCCTCTTTGGGGAAGTTCATGGAACGGGAAACAAAATATCCCGGATCGAAGGACGTCAGTATTGTCTGTGCCATATCCCCCGAAGGGATGATATGACTGATGGTGTCTGGAAGGTCGACTGTTCTTCCCAAATCATCAGTGTAGGTTGTTGCGGCTGCAGCACCCGTCAGGAGGATGATACCAAGCAAAAGAATCGTCAGGAGTACTTTTTTCATTGGTTATTATGTTCGTCAATGATTTATAAAGAACTATGGCAATATTGTTAACTTAATTAAGTTAATTTGAAAAAAGAAAATTGGTTATGCCGTCTTGATTTTCGCAGCAGCATCAAGACCGAGTTCAGCAATGGAAATTTTCTGCATTTCGCCTTTCTGAATCTTTCCAGTAACGGTCATCGGGAAGGAATCACAGAAGCGGTAGTAACGCGGAATCTTGTAGCGTGCAATTTTTCCGTCGCAGAAGGATCTGATGTCTTCTTCTGTGAGGGTGAATCCTTCCTCCGGTCTAATCCATGCACAAAGTTCTTCGCCGTATTTGGCATCCGGAACGCCGATAATATAGACATCGGAAATCTTCGGGTGATGGTGGAGGAACTCTTCAATTTCACGCGGATAGAGGTTTTCTCCTCCGCGGATGACCATTTCCTTCAGCCGTCCGGTCATTCTTATGTATCCCTTTTCATCCATGGTTCCGAGATCGCCGGAGTGCAGCCAATGATTCTCATCGATGACTTGACGGGTCGCCATCGGGTTATTATAGTACCCTTTCATGGTGCAGTAACCGCGTGCACAGATTTCCCCAATCTGACCGCGTGGGAGAATCTTTCCTGTCTTCGGGTCAGAGATTTTGATTTCAGTATGCGGGAATGCCCGTCCAACGGTTGAGACACGCATCTCAAGCGAGTCGGAGGTGGTTGACATTGTCACTCCCGGGGATGTTTCCGTCTGCCCGTAGACGATGACAATATCGCGCATGTACATTTTTTCAGCGACCTCCCGCATCTTTTCAATTGGACATGGAGATCCTGCCATGATACCGGTTCTCAGTGAGGAAAGGTCATATTTTCCGAAATTCGGATGGTCCAGCTCAGCGATGAACATGGTGGGAACGCCGTGTACTGCCGTACATTTCTCAGATGCTATGGCATGGAGAACCGCTTCAGGATCGAATGCCGGTCCAGGAATCACCATGGTCGTCCCGTGGGTAACGCATGCCATGTTGGATAAGACCATTCCGAAGCAGTGGTAGAACGGAACTGGAATGCAGAGTTTGTCCTTTTCAGTGAAAGCCATGCCGTCTCCGATTATTAATCCATTGTTCAGGACAGAGTGGTGCGTCAGGGTGACACCTTTCGGGTAGCCGGTAGTTCCTGAAGTGTACTGAATATTCAGTGGATCGTCGAATTCAACAGAGAGTTCTCGTTCCTCTAATTCTTCATCGGAGATGTATTCTCCCATCTCGATAACTTCACTCCAACGGTACATCCCGTTGTAGATAATTTCTCCCATAAAAACAACGTTTCTCAAATAGGGGAACTTTTCCGAACGGAGATTTCCGGGGCGTGATTCAAATGCTTCCGGACATGCTTCGTAGAACATGCCGACATAGTCGGATGTTTTGAACTTGCCCTGGAGAATCAGCGTGTCAACTTCAGACTGCTTCAAAGCATATTCCAATTCGAAGGTGCGGTATGCCGGATTGATGTTAACCATGATTGCACCAATCTTTGCGGTTGCGAACTGCACGAGAATCCACTCGGCATAATTCAGCGCCCAGATTGCTACACGCATTCCGCGTTCCACACCAATCATCATCAGACCTTTGGCGAGTTTATCTACTTCATGGACAAATTCACGCCAGGTGTAACGGAGGACGGCTGCCTCATAGGTTACTGGACGTATTGTTGAGGATTCCCGATAGCTGTTCGGCTCATCGGAGACCAGACCTTCATGCTTGTCCTGGTAGAGCGAGGCATCCAGAACATTTTTGCAGTATGGGTTCTGCTGGAAAGCTACTAGAGCATCGTTGTTCGGATATTTGGCCGCGATGCTGTTCAGGAGTTGACCTACAGTACATCCAAGCAATGGTTTCGAAGATGTACCACACGAGTAGCTTTCAGACATTGTGTTGTAGTTTTTGTTGTTTCTACAATAAAATATCAGCGGGACACTTATCGTATTTTCATCAGCTGATTGATTTGAATTCCGGGTATTGGATGAAAAAAAAGTTATTTGCGGCGGAGCTGAACCGACTTTTCGTGGGCGTAGAGTCCTTCCGCGTGAGCAAGGTTTTCGATGGTGTCGCCGATGGTATCAAGTCCTTCTTTTGTGACGAGCTGGACTTGGGAACGTTTCATGAAGTGGTTGACATCAAGAGCCGAGTAGCTCTTAGCGTATCCTGCAGTCGGCAGAACATGGTTTGTTCCGGATGCATAGTCTCCGCAGGCAACCGGGGTGAACGGACCGATGAAGATAGAACCGGCATTGGATATTTCAGAGAGAGTGGAAAGCGGATCTGCTGTCTGGATGGAGAGGTGTTCCGGTGCAATGTCATTCATGAGAGAGGTTGCCTCTTCCAGAGTTTTTGTGACTACATATCCTGAATGGGTGAATGCCTTTTCGATGATTTCTTTGCGTTCTGCGGTTGCAAACTGTGCTTCAACTTCTTTTGCAACTGCTTCTGCGAATTTTGCAGAGGGAGTAATCATGATGCTTGCCGCGTTCGGATCGTGTTCAGCCTGTGCCATTAAATCAGCTGCAATGAATGCCGGATTTGCTGATTCATCAGCAAGAACTCCGATTTCACTCGGACCTGCAGGGAAGTCAATTTCTGCATGGTCTCTGAGCATCATTTTTGCCTGTGTTACAAAGACATTTCCTGGTCCTACAATCTTCTGGACCGGGCGGATGGTTTCAGTTCCGAGTGCCATTGCTGCAATTGCCTGTGCCCCTCCAATCTGGTATGCTTCTGTTACTCCAGCAATGTCGAGCGCTACAAGGGTGAGTGGATTTACCGGAGGAGGAGTACAGAGTACAATCTCTTTGACGCCTGCAACGCGTGCCGCAACGGTTGTCATAAGTACGGTGGACGGGTAGGCTGCTCTCCCTCCCGGGATATATGCACCGATTCTCTCCATCGGGGTTGTTTTTACCCCTAGCGTGATTCCCGGTTCCATCTCTTCAAGCCAGAGTGTCTTCGGTTTCTGCAGTTCGTGGAAGGAAGTGATGCGTGCTTCTGCTTCTATTAATGATTGAACGAGCGCATCGTCAACTTCATCGTATGCTGCATCAATCTGTTCTCTGGATATTTTCAAAGATGCAAGTTTCTGGTGGTCGAACTTCTCGGTAAGTGCGAAAAGTGCGGCATCTCCATTGGTGGAAACGTCGTTGATGATTCCTGCGACAATATCTTTTACATCGTTTAAGGAACCGCGGCGCTGTGCTTTCCATTGTTCAGCATCTATCGGTTGCCAAATCATGCATACCTATTGGTGTTGAATAGATTTAGGTATTGGGTAACAAAACTGAAAAGAGTGCATCGACCGGGACTCGAACCCGAGTTTAGGCGTTGGCAACGCCTAGTGATAACCACTACACTATCGATGCAACAGTGCCTTTAACTATAGGACTGTGACTTATTTAAGGTTTCGTATTTTACAGATTGATATCAGAATCCAATGGCAACCCAATCCCAAGACCCGGAAATCAGGCAACAGAGTAAAAATCCAATTATCGCACAGGAATTGATTAAGGGGAGACCTGCCTGTGCCTTTCCGGAACGCATAGGTACGCTTAGGAGAATGAGGCCGATGACAGATCCAACTATTGTTCCAATTGCTGGAAGGGAGATTCCAAAGATTGTCATGCCGGAGACAAACACCTGTGCGGAGATTGCAAGGATTCCCGGCATAATCATATCTCCCATACCTATCATATAGGCACTCCGCTCTGATTTGTCCGCTGTTATGTCCATACCGGTCTTTCGATAGGAGTAATGGCGGGTTTTTGGAATAAGGAACATAATTGGAATCTTCTGTTTCATGACACCGTCGGCCAAAGTCAGCATATGCTTCGTATGGTTTACTGATATGAAATCATAGATGATTAAAAGAATCAGGAGAACAATTACGGGAAGCGGAGAGAGTGACACTCCGAAGATAACAGCACAGCCAGCTGAGGTGATAATTCCTACAATATTGATAATATACCATTCCGGATACACCCAGAGGAGAACAATCATACCAATGCCTATGAGTGCAGAAATAAGGTAGGCAGTAATAACCGGGAGAATCGGGCCGAGAAGTGATAATGCAATGTAGAATATGACCGCAGCAATACAGAGTGCTAGGATTAGGCTGATAATCTTCTGTGCTTTGTATTTAATGAGAATCAGCAGAATAGCTGTTACCACAAGCATCACGAAGAGGAAAACGATGATATTCCATAAGGTATCGGGATTATCAAAAGCAAGAATTCCTGCATTCTGAACAGGACTCACCAGCAGAAGTGCAATAACATCAGAAAGCAGCATCAGCAGTGCCATCCCTGCAAAAGCCAGGGGTTCAGGGAGTGTTCGCGTGCTCATGTATAGTTACTTTAATAATTGGTCGTCACCATAGTTAAAGTATGAATATTCGTGCTATTATTCCGGAGATAATCCTCATTGCACTGATGGCTGTCTCGGGTATTATCATTGTTACGAGACTCTGGCAGGATGCAATTATTGCGGTTGGCGTCCTGGTTCTGATTCTGTGTCTCGGTGGACTGATTCTCCTTCTTATTGTAAAAATCGGACGTATGGAAGAGGCGGCTGTCCATCAGGAACGTGCAATGCGCGCAAACTTGGAAAGTCTCGGCCGTCAGTTAATCGCAAAGCAGGATGCAACTGCACAGCAGATTGTGGCATCTCTTGAAAACAATACCCAAAATAAACCCCGGATGTACCGATAAATGGGTGTTGCGCTTCGGGCTCTCATTTCAGATGCTATAGAGAATCCCGGCTGGGATTCAATAGGAGGCGTTGCGGCTATCGATGCCTACAACGCGCTCTATCAATTTTTGAGCGGTATCCGTCAGGCGGATGGTTCCCCGTTAATGGACGAAGAGGGAAGGGTAACTTCACACCTGAGCGGACTTCTGTTTCGTTCGGCAAATCTTATTGAAAAAAATATCACACCAGTCTATATTTTTGACGGAAAACCTCCTGAGTTCAAGATGAAAACCCTTGAACATCGTCAGGAAATCCGTGAACACGCAAAAGAAGAATATGAGCGTGCAAGGGAGGAAGGTGACGAGGAAGGAGCACGTCGCTATGCAATGGCTTCCTCGAAGGTTGATGCTTATGTTAAAGACTCAGCTAAGGAACTTCTGACAGCTCTCGGCATCGCCTGGATTCAGGCCCCATCCGAAGGTGAGGCACAGGCATCCTTCATGAGTCAGAACGGCGATGTTACCTATGCTGTTTCCCAGGATTACGACTCGCTTCTCTTCGGTTGCCAGACTCTGGTGCGAAACATCACCATCTCCGGAAAACGCAAAATCCGGGGACGCGTCATCAATCTCTATCCGGAACGCCTGGTACTATCCAATGTTCTTGCATGTGTCGGATTGACCCGAGAAGAACTGATTCAGGCAGCTCTTCTTATCGGTACTGATTATAACTCTGGGGTATCCGGTGTCGGACCAAAAACAGCTGTAAAAATCGTAAAAGCAGGAAACTTCGAAGACCGCATTCAGGAAGCGGAAAATTCCGCTGATCCTCTGTTACTTTTGAATTATTTCCTTCATCCGGATGTAACCACTGACTACACTATAGAATCCAGATCTCCAAATCGGGATCGGGTTCTTGAGATTCTTTGTGAAGAGCACGGATTCACTGAAGAACGTGTCGGTGCCGGATTGGATAGAATCGGTGCAAAGAAAGGTCAGGCAACACTTGATGCCTGGTTTTAACGCTCTTTTTTAATTTACTACTTCCTTGCCGGACGTGAACTTGTAGTATCCAGCAATAAGTCTGGTTCAAAAAAGTATTTTGAGTTGTTTTTACTCAGCGAGGAGTTTGTTCATCAGAGCAATGATGGATTCTTTGTTGCCGAAGTTTTCAACTACTGCGTATTCTGCATCGATTTCGATATCGAATTCTTCTTCTAACTGGCTGACGATTTCAATCAGTTCAAAGGAATCGAGGGTACCGTCTTCCATCATATTCGGTCCGTCATAGGTCAGAATCTTTTCGTTGATACCTGCGAGGACTTTAAGTATTCTCTCTTCGTTGGACATAGTTTCTATTAGGTTTAGAGTTCCTTATATTTCAACTTAAGGAGGAATCCTTCTGGGAGCGGGAGGTAAAGGGACTTTCCGTCTTCCTCTTTTTTATCTGCAGTAATCTTGCGGTATCGGGTAATTTCAATGGTCTTTCCATTGTATTCTGTCTGCATGTGCGGGAAAATGTCATTCAGACCGTAGTCAGTTGATCTCAGGAGACGGTAGATGTCTTCCGGATTATCGGTGAGGCTGAACTTGCCCTCAGCTGGAACCATCTTTGAAAGATAGATCTTCCGGTTCGGCGGGAAGACCTGGTGGGTGACTTCTGCAGTACCTGTGACAACTCCTTCGAAACTCTCGGTAAATCCTTCGAATGCAATCTTCATCAGTTCCCCTGCAAGTTCATAGGCTTTCATGTCAGGAAGAATCTGTGTTTTCTTCTGGATGATGATTGCACCGTCATCGACTCCCGGGGTTACATAATGCCAGGTGATTCCTGCTTCTGTTTCGCCTTCAAACATTGCCCAGGACGGAGCGTTTCTACCTGGGAACTTCGGAAGAAGTGCATTGTGGAAGTTGATGACTGTGATGTTTTCTTTGTGGACGATATCTGCCGGGAAGAGGTAGTTGTTGCTTGCACTGATAATCAGCGTCTTTTCCGTCAGGGCCATCAGTTTTTCAGTGACTTTTGCCTTCTCCGGAATCAGTGAGTATGGAATTCCCTCGTTTGTACATATTTTATGGGTAATGCTGACTGGGTGAATTTCGTACTCAATAAACTCCATCTGATAGCCGTATTTCTCTTTCTGTGAGTTTACAAAGGACAGAACTTCTCCGGTAATTTTTCCGTAGCCGATGATAACGATTCGCTCAAATATTCCTTTTGTCATGTAAGATACTCCTTGAGTTTCACTCTGTCGGTTTTTCCGTTACTGTTAATAGGCATCTTCTCTAAGATAATGATTTTGTTCGGCATCATATAGTCAGGGAGCAGTTTTTTTATGCCGGTTTCAACCTGTTTTTCATCCGCTCCTTTTTCCAGAAACAGTACAATTTTCTGGTGAATCTTATCGTAGAGACAACAGCATACTGATACTCCTTCCAATGAGGACACGGCTGTTTCTATCTCGCCGAGTTCGATTCTATGTCCCCGGTGTTTAATCTGGAAATCTTTTCTTCCGAGGTAGAGGAGTTCTCCTTTTGTATTATATTGTCCGATATCTCCTGTTCGGTACATTGTTTCTGTCGGATTCATCGGATTGGGTACAAAGGCTTCCGCGGTTTTTTCCGGGTTGTGGTAATATCCTGGTGAAAGACAGATGCCTTTCACACAGATTTCTCCTTTTTCTGCTTCCTCATCACCGTCTAATAGGAGGATTTCCACATTGCTGATTGCTTTTCCGATGGGGAGCGGTTCGCTGTCGTCAAAAGGTCTGTTGACAATATAGTAGGTACAGGCATCTGTAATTTCTGTTGGTCCGTAAAGGTTTGCATACTGTACATGCGGCAGATACTGTCTCCAGTAATTCAGCTGCTTGTTCGGCATCACCTCTCCACAGAAGAGGACACGTTTCAGAGTGTCAGATACGTCTACATTTTTCAATGCTCTGAGTTTTGAAACCACTATCAAGGCGGAGGGAACCCAGAAGATGGTGGTGATGTTTTTCTCTTTCAGATATTTAAGGAGCGGAACCGGCTGGGAAAAGAGGGTTTTCGGAATAATATGCAGTTCAGCTCCGGTTTTTAGGGAAGAATAGATGTCAAGGATTGAATTATCAAAGTAGAAAGGTGCCTGGTTCCCGAACGAGTCATTTTCCGTAATTTGGAATGTGTCTGTTACCCAGTTGATATAATTGAAGACAGAACGGTGGGTAATTCCGACGCCTTTCGGGACGCCCGTTGATCCTGATGTATAGAGGACGTACAAGAGGTTCTCTGAATCCTTTGAAATTGCGGAAATGAGTTCCGCATCAGTTTCCTGTTCAGTTATGTCTTCATAGAACAGATATTCTCCATCGAACCCTGTTTCTGCAAAATTGTCCTTCAGTGATTTTTCGGTGATGACCAGTTCCGGCTGCAGATTTTCCAGAATCTTTCGGATTCTTGCCGGGGGCATTTCCGGATCAATAGGTGTATAAAAGTTGCCGCTGTAGGCTATCCCGAGAAATGAGACCGGAATCCGAATGCCTTTTTCAAGGAAAACGACAACCGGTTTCTCTCGGCAGTTCCGGAGAAATAATTCCCTGGCAATTGCAAGCGCTTTTCGTCGGTATTCTGCAAAAGTCAGTGTCTCATATTCATCGAAAAGTGCAGGTTTATCCGGGTATTCAGCCGCAGTTGAATCCAGCCATTCAGTTACGCTCTGCATTTTCCACCTTGTTCGCTGATTATGAATATGCTTTCATTTCTATTTAATCTCGTCTGCGCGATGTGTCCTGTTTCCGCCAAATCACCTTAATTCAGCGGTTTTATCCTCCTCTTTTTTTGAAAGTACCCTATCATGTTATATGTTAGCACGGTGCATGTTGTATTATGATATTAGGATTGCCTGAGTTTACGGTCTTCGTTTTCGTTGGAGCTGTAGCTTTTCTCTTTCTTATTCTGATATTGTGGGGAGTTTTCTTCCCAAAAGTGAGGGATAACTAATGGCGTTAGGAACAGAAAGTACCGCGGTTACGGTAATAATGATTGTTGTCTACCTTGTGGTACTGTTAGGAATTGGCGTATGGGCCTCCAAGAAAATCAAAAACTCGGAAGATTATATGCTTGCGGGCAGAGGACTTGGATTTTGGCTGTTCACGCTCCTTATTGTTTGTTCTATCTGTAGTGGAATGACCCTGATTGGAACAAGCGAATTTGGATATGCAAGCGGATGGCCGGGAATGTGGGAAGCAATATTTGTGCCACTTGCAGCGTCTGCCTGCATCATTATCTTCGGTTCAAAACTGAATCAGATTGGTAAGAAACAGGGATGCATGACCATTGCCGACTACTTTACTATGCGGTACGAAAACAACAAGGGACTTCGCGCCCTGACTGCTGGATCAAGTGTTGTTGTATCCTTAGTCTACCTTGTTGGACAATACACTGCTATCAGTGTTGTTCTAATGTGGGCATTCGGTATGCCACAGTGGATTGCGCTGCTGGTTTCAGGTATTATTATTACTGCTTACACTGTTATCGGCGGTTTGTATGCGGTATCCTGGACGGGTCTTGTACAGGGTTTGATTCTCATCTTCGGCGTTATACTGGTTACACCATTCATTCTCAGTGCAGCTGGCGGAATTGAGGTTATCAACAATATGCTTGCAGCAGTTGATCCGCAGCTGGTTCTTCCGGCATTCGAGACGAACTATGCGGCATACGCCTACTGTACGCCTGAGTATCTGGCAACCTGGGGTCTCATGCTTATTCTCGGTCTTGCCTGTGCTCCGCATGTTATCAGCAACGTCTTTGCCGCAAAGAAACCGTCCTACTTCCGTTGGGCACCGGTCATAGCATTCGGTATCTACCTGGTTGTTATGGTCTTAATCAAAATCTGCGGATTCGGCGTCAGAGCAATGGCGGAGAATGGAGCTATCAGCGAAAACGGTATGTCTCTCCTGACTTCAAACCCTGACTTTACCATTCTTGTTGGTATTCAGGAGGCAAGTCCGACCATTTTCATTACTGCTCTGTTTGCCGTGATTGTCCTGTCTGCAGTCATGTCGACAACAGATCGTCTGATGCTTACTGTCGGTACTGAGTTCTCCTGGAACATCTTCAAGACTATGATTAAACCAAAGGCAACCGAACGTCAGGTCATTCGCGTCAGCCGTATTGCGGTATTCTGTGCAGCAGCAATCTCCCTTGTCCTTGCTCTGTTCAAGACGGATATGTTGACCTTCATCATCTGGCTCGGTATCTCGTTGATGATGTGTGCGTTTGCCATCCCGCTTATTGCAGGTCTCTTCTGGAAACGTGCAAATGCCAAAGGAGCAATCGCCTCCATGATTACCGGTCTGCTCCTCACGCTTATCTTCGGCTGGTACTCAAAGTACGGATACGTCATGTTCGGATGGGACGCTCTTCCAGTTCACTACTCCATTATTGCACTGGCCGGAGCTGTGATTGCAATGATTGTTGTCAGTCTCTGCACCGAAAAGAACTCCGATTCTGCTCTTGAAAAGACCTACACCGGTTTATACATTGTCCCGCGTGATCTCCGCATCGAGAAAAAGAAAGAAGAATAAAATATCTTTTTTTTTTGAATCTGTTTTTTCTCTGTTTCTGATGATAAGAAAAGTCTCTAATAGCAGCGCGTCTAATTAATAAGAAGAGGGATCGTAGGGTAGCCTGGCATCCTAGGAGACTGGGGGTCTTCTGACTCGCGTTCAAATCGCGGCGGTCCCATTTACTTGTTTTGGAGATATCTATGAAACTTGCCCCAGAATGTCGCAACTGTCTGAAAGATAAAATTCGGTCTCAGGCGGCATATGTTGTCCGTGACGAGCAGCGTCTGGACGAGATTGTTGCTGCATGTCTTGAAACGTTTGATGAAGGAGTCTCGAGGGACGAAGGTGCTGCAGTTGCGTCCGGGCGCATGCACCGTCTCTGTTATCAGATGGCAGGATCTCAGGATCTGTATGTCGAAATCAAAGAACGTGACAATAGTCGTGCAGCTGACGTCCTCGCAGCAGTTCAGCCGATGATTTCTACGCTTCATGATGCGCTTATTGCGTCAGTAATTGGGAATGCAATGGACTACGGCGTCACTGGACATACTGTGGCAGAGAACTTTACCGCGTTTTTCAAAGAGATATTCACGCATGGTCTTGCCATTGACGATTCTGAACAGTTCTTCCCCCTTGCAAAACGTGTTGTTTATTTCACCGACAACTGCGGCGAAGTCCTGTTTGATATGCAATTCATTCAGAAACTGAAAGAGACCGGTTCTTCTGTAACCGTCATGGTCAAGGAAGGTCCGATGCTGAATGACGTCACCATAAAAGAAGCAGAAGAAGTCGGTCTATTCCAGGTTGCCGATGCTGTGTATTTCGGCGGAGGGGGACAACAGCTTGGCACTCATCCTCAGTTCTTCCCCCCGGAAGTGAAGGATGCTGTTGCCGATGCCACGCTCATCATTGCAAAAGGTCTTGCGAATTATGAAAGCATGACGGAATATGAATTCGGAAAGCCGATTGCCTACCTTATGATGATTAAGTGTGATGCTGTCGGCCGTCATATCTCGGAGACCAGCGGTCATGCTGTTAAAAAAGGCGACCTGATTGCTTATTTGAAAAAATAAATTAGAAGGAGAGTTCTCCTTCAAAAACAGTTTCAGCCGGTCCTGTCATTAATGGCAGATCGGCAATAGTGATGTCGAGCGGTCCGCCAACGGTTGCGACGTGGATAACATCACCAGTTACTTTTCCTTCTCTTTCGGCAATTAATGCGCATGCTGTAGATCCTGTTCCGCAGGAGAGCGTCTCTCCTTCAACACCGCGTTCAAAGGTACGGATTTCGATATCGGATTCGCCGGTTATCTTGACGAAATTGACGTTGGTTCCATTCTTGAAGGATGCGTGGTGGCGGATTTCCGGTGCTTCCTTTTCAATATCGAGGTTCTCAAGATCGTCGACGAAGATAACTGCATGTGGGACACCGGTGTTTACTGAATATACGGTTTTATTTCCGATGATTCGTGTCTCATCAAAGACCGCTGCTCCCATATTGATGGTTGCCATGAAGTCACCTTCATTGTCGTATCCTCCGCGGACTGCCATGATTCCTGCCAGCGTCTCAATCTTGAATGCTTTTGTTTCAGTGTATTCTTTATCAAATGCATATTTTGCGAGACAGCGGATGCCGTTTCCGCACATTTCTGCTTCGCTGCCGTCCGGCTGGAACAGGCGCATTTTCACATCAGCGGCATCGGATTTGCTGATGAAAAGAATTCCGTCTCCTCCTATGCCGAAACGGCGGTCGCAGAATGCTTTGGCGAATTCCGGCTTCATCTCATCCGGTATGATTACTGCTTTCATCTCGTCAATGAGGATGAAATCATTGCCGTTTCCATGAAGCTTTGTGAATGCTATTGACATGCTTATACTATTGGCGTGTCTGGTAGATAAAAGTCAAGTTTTGAAAAAGAGGTTGGTTATATCCAGAGAACTGCCCGTATCAGGTCGCGGATTCCCGGTCCGAGCCCGACAATCATCATCACGAAGATAACCAGATACCAGATAATGGTGAGTTTCTCATCGGTGCGCAGTTTCTCCAGCACCCAGATGGCAAGTATGAGAATAACCGCTTTCAGCGCGAACATGATGAAAGCTGTTCCGGTGATGTCTATCAGTGCACCGCCTAATACATGCTGTTCGATGTAGTGCATCGGATGCAGTTCAAGGGCATAGGATGTAGCAGCTGCATCAATAAAGTGGCTTGCTATAAGACAGATGTACAGAGGATGGGAAACATACTTCCAGCGGAAGACATACCGCATCAGTGCCCAGAGTGCCGCTGTTGCCGCAGCCGCCATAGCGAGAACGGCAAGAATCACCACTATGTCGAATTTGAGTCCGGTAATCCCGACAAAGGCAAGATACCCGAGTGTTATGACACATGCAGCTACCCCGAATCCGGCAAATGGTTTTACATAGGTCAGAATGATTTTCTTCTGCTGCAGTTTGAAGGAAACAAAGAGTACCAGAAGACCGATAATCATCACAAGAATGTATACCTGTGGAGTTGTCAGGAGTACTCTGAGAATACTTCCGTGATCCGGTTTGATGTATTCCACATCATAAACAACATGTAGTAACCCTCCCCAGATAACGTATGTTATTGATGATAAGACAAACGCCGTATCTATTGGCAGTTTCTGACGTTTGACCCACCAATAAAGTATATACAATCCAATGAGAACTAATAATGCATAAAGGATTGTCTGGATGACGGTGTAGTTTGAACTTTCCAGACCGACAAACCATTGATAAATATCATCGATTGTGAGCATATTATGGATGATAATAATAGCATTCTCAAGAATAAATACTTTGATAAGTCCCGTTGGATTCAGCTTCCCCGTGATGTTGTCGTAGGACACGATGTATTATCGCAGCTTCCGGCAGTTGTTGCTGACACCTGTCTTCAGGGACCTGTTCTGGTAATATCCGGAAAGACCACTATGCAGACGGTAGGTGTCCGTGTTCTGACTCTTCTGACTGACAGTGGGTATGATGCGACATCGCTTATTGTCGGCGAAATTACGTATGAAGAAGTAACTCGGGTTGCCAATCACGCCAAGGCTTTGAATTCTGTTCTTATTGTCGCAGTTGGCGGAGGGCGTGTTATCGATATTGCAAAAATCGTCTCCTATAATCTGGATATTCAATTCATCAGTGTTCCGACCGCCGCATCGCACGACGGCATTACTTCCTCCCGTGCATCGATTCATACCGACAAAGGGAGTATCAGCGTGGCAGCCCACCCGCCGCTGGCTATTGTTGCAGATACCGGTATTCTTGCTGATGCACCCCGCCGCCTGACCGCCGCAGGATATGCGGACATGGTTGCAAACTACACCGCGGTTCTCGACTGGGATCTTTCAAACAAGAAGAATGGAGAGAAGATCAGCCAGTATGCCATGACACTTTCTATGATCGCCGCCGAACTCATGGTAGAAAGTGCCGAAGAGATTCGGAACTTCGATGAGAATGCAATTTGGATTGTCATGAAGGCGCTTTTCGTATCCGGTGTTGCGATGAGTGTTGCCGGCAGTTCCCGTCCGGCATCGGGAGGAGAACACAAGTTTGCTCATATTCTTGAACAGACCGCACCGGATAAGGCGCTTCACGGGGAGGCATGCGGTCTTGGTTCCATCATCAGCATGTATCTCCACGGCGGAGACTGGAAGAAGATTCGCGATGCCTTGCGTATGATTGGCGCTCCGACAACGCCGCGGGAACTTGGGTTACCTGATGATCTCGTGGTGGATGCAGTCCTTCGCGCTCATGAAATCCGTCCGGAACGCTACACTATCTTTGATGAAGAACTTACCGAAGAGCAAGTGAAAAAAGCGGTTGCGGCGCTTTACGATACCGAGGATGGGGCATGATTTCTGAAGAAACCATTGTCACGATTGTCGGGTCTTCACTTGCGAAAGAAGGGGCTGACTTTGTTTACTGCGGCCCGGCTCCGGAATGTCAGTCCTGCAAAGTTTTCAAAGTATGTCACAATACGAAATTGCGTGCCGGTCGCCGGTACACCGTTGTTGCGGTCCGCCCAGCAAAACATGCCTGCTTGCTACATGAAGACAGCGCTCTGGCTGTAAATGTCGTTGACGCGGATATCGAGATTCTTCTTCCCGCCGACAAAGCAAAAAGTCGGACGCGTATCGTGTATGAATCGTTCTGCGATGAAGAGTACTGCAGATATTACCCACTCTGTCATCCTGCCGGTGTTTCTAATGGAGTAAAATACATTGTAAAGGAAACATCCGATTTTGAGGAAGAACTCCCCTGCGGAAGAACCGATTTCAAACGTGCTGTTGTTACCTCGCTTCCTCTGTAACAATACATTAAAATTGATTTAACTACAAATTATTTTTACAATATGTTGAAACGTCCGATACTGCTGATTCCGCTACTTGCTGGCATCCTTCTTCTAGCAATGGGCTTAGCCCTTTGCTTCGGTATTTCAGGATTTGAAATATTTAATTACTCCAGCGAGTTGGTGGGGAGTCTCATCTTCGATGTCCGCCTTCCAAGAATTATCGGGGCGGTTATGGTCGGTGCAGGTCTTGCCGCAGCCGGATGTGCCATGCAGGGTCTTTTCCGGAATCCGATGGCTGATCCATATCTCCTTGGCACCAGTTCCGGCGGTTCTTTAGGTGCTGCTGTCTCCATTGTTTTCCTGGGCGGTCTGTTCACTCCGCTTCTTGCTTTTATCGGAGCAATCCTCTCAACAATGATTGTCTACTTTGCATCGAGGAGAAAAGGCCGTGTGTCAGTAGAAACCCTTCTTCTGACTGGTATTGCCATGTCGTTTCTGCTGTCTGCGTTGCTGTCATTTTGTGTGTATATATCCGGCCACAGTCTCCAGCAGATTATGTTCTTTACCATGGGGGGTCTCTGGAATGTCTACTGGGATGATGTGCTGCTTGGACTCCTTATTCTTGCCGGATCGTTTGTTTTACTCTTTTTCTCCCGCGATATGAACATCTTAAGTCTGGGAGAAGAGGAGGCGGTGCATATGGGAATCTCTACCGAGAAGACCAAACGCTGGCTTCTTTTGATTTCAGCTTTCATTACCGCAATTGCAGTGTCTATCGGAGGATGTATTGGATTTGTCGGACTTATTATTCCGCACATCGTTCGTCTGCTGACCGGTCCGGATCACAAGATTCTGATTCCTGCATCAATGCTTGCCGGAGCGCTTCTGCTTGTTCTGGCTGATACCCTGTCACGCTGTCTTCCGACGGAGATTCCGGTAGGTATTGTTACCGCATTCTTCGGAGCACCGTTCTTTATCTATCTGCTTCGCAGGAGGTCGCGTTCATGAAAGCAATTGATGTGACGAACCTCTCGGTCGGCTATGCGGAACACAAGGTCATTGCAGATCTTTCATTATCTATCGAAAAAGGAGAATTTCTCGGCATCCTCGGTCAGAACGGCAGCGGAAAAACAACGCTTCTCCGAACAATGACCCGCATTCTGAAACCCGACACCGGTGTTGTCTATGTAAACGGGGAGGAACTCTCTTCTTATTCGCCGAAGGGTTTTGCCCGTGAGCTCGGATGTGTCAATCAGCAAAGCGAGTCGGCCTTTTCGTTTACCGTTAAAGATGTGGTTCTGATGGGACGGAATCCGCATCTCAAACGGCTGCAGCCGTTGTCTGCAGATGATTATGCCATTGCCGATAAGGCGATGGAAGATACCAATACGCTGCACTTGAAAGACCGCCTGATTACTGATTTGTCCGGAGGCGAGCATCAGCGGGTTATGATAGCAAAGACGCTTGCCCAGCAGCCGAAGATTCTCCTGCTGGATGAGCCGACGAACCATCTCGATATTGCTCATCAGATTGAAATTCTGGAATTAGTCCGCAGTCTGACGCCGGAAATTACGGTGGTCAGTGTCCTGCATGATTTGAATCTTGCCTCCTATTTCTGCGACAGGCTTGTTCTGATGGATCATGGGGAAATTCAGTCTGTCGGAAAACCGGAGGATATTCTCACCACAGAACAGATTTATCAGACGTTTTCCGTAAGAATGATGGTGTATCCTCACCCGATAACCGGTCGGCCGTATATGGTTCCGCAATATGGATTTCCGGGTGGTGAAGGGTTTAAGAAGGTTCATGTTATTTCCGGAGGAGGTCGCGGTGCACAGATTTTTCCTTCGTTATTGGTTCACGGTTTCACTGTTACCGCCGGCGCTCTTGCAACCAATGATACTGATGCTGAGTATGCCCGTATTCTCGGTATTGAGACTGTATTGGAACCGCCATTTTCCGCGCTGAGTGAAGATTCTGTCCGAAAAGTGCGGGAACTGGTTGATGCCTCTGATGCAGTTATCGTTTCAGATATGCAGATTGGCCGGGGCAACATCGAAAACATTCGTCTCCTTTTGGAAACTAAAACCCCGATTTATCTCATCGGTAATTTTGAGGATTTCACTCATGGGGATGCGGTGAAAATCCGTGAAAAACTCATATCTCGCGGTGCAGTGTGCGTTCCGGATGCAAAATCTGCAATTCTCGCATTAATCCGCTGATTCGATTCGCTTTCGTCTGCTAAAGGGTGGATTAAATACACTTTGCGTACCATGTATAACATATGACGCTTGCGTTGCTCTCAGTATGGGACAAGACCGGTATTGTTGATCTGGCACGTGCCCTCGCTGCAAAAAATATTGGAATTCTCAGTTCCGGCGGAACTGCAAAGACACTCCGTGAAGCAGGAATTCCTGCAAAAGATGTTTCTGAATACACTGGTTTTCCGGAAATGATGGACGGCCGTGTTAAGACGCTCCACCCGAAGGTTCATGGCGGTCTTCTCGGACGCCGCGGAAAAGATGACGGTGTCATGAAGGAACACGGCATTGAAGGAATTGATATTCTCTGTGTCAATCTCTACCCATTTGAAGAGATGTCGAAGAAGAACCTCCCGCTGGAAGATTTAATTGAATATGTTGATATCGGCGGACCGGCAATGATTCGCGCCGCATCCAAGAACTTCAAAGACGTCACCGTTATTGTTGACCCGTCTGATTATGCAGAAGTCATAGCAGCAGTTGAAAATGGCGGCACCACCTATGAACAGCGCTTAAAGCTTGCAACCAAGGCATTCACCCGTACTGCAGCATATGACGCAGCCATCTCCAACTATCTGCAGGGTATGGGCAAAGAATTCCCGGACACCTACACGGTTCAGTATCAGAATGGCCGTATTCTCCGCTATGGAGAAAACCCGCATCAGAAAGCCGCCGTCTATGGTACAACCGGCATCGCCGGTCAGAATTCAATGCAGGGAAAAGAGATGTCCTACAACAACTATCTCGATGTCCATGCAGCAGTATCCCTTTGCCGTGAACTCGAAGGTTTTGCAACAGTAATTGTGAAACACAATAATCCGTGCGGTGTTGCTCTCGGAACGAACCAGCTTGAATCTTACATCAAAGCACGTGAGGTTGACCCGGTTTCTGCCTACGGCTCCATTGTTGCCATGAGCACTGAAGTTGATGTAGATGTCATGAAGGAAATTTGCTCCACCTTTGTTGAAGTTCTGGTTGCTCCGTCTTTTACTCCGGCTGCAGTTGAAATGGCAAAGACCAAAGAGAACATGCGTCTTCTGATTTTGCCGCCGGCAGTTCCGGCAGATGAACTCCGGACCATTGATGGCGGTGTTCTGGTTCAGAGAACACCGGAATACACCGAGGACTGGAAAGTTGTCTCCAAGCGTGCTCCAACCGCCGATGAAATGGAAGCATTCAAACTTGCCTGGAAGGTCGTCAAATACGCAAAAAGCAATGCAATCATTTATGCGAACAAGACAGAAACCGTTGGAATCGGTGTTGGTCAGATGAACCGTGTGAACTCGGCACAGATTGCCATTGAAAAAGCAGCAGAGTTCGGCAGAACGATGAAAGGAACGGTCGTCGCATCCGATGCATTCCTGCCGTTTGCAGATACCTTGGAAGTAGCAGCAGCCGCTGGTGCAACTGCACTGATTCAGCCGGGAGGATCCATCCGCGATGCTGAGGTTCTTGCAAAGGCGGATGAGCTTGGCATTGCCATGGTTTTCACCGGTGTGCGTCATTTCCGCCACTAATCTTTTTTTTCAAGCGTGCAAAAGGGGTAACAAATCGCTTTGTAGGATAATAAGGATTTTCCTCCCGCGTGTATTTTGATTCATCTTCCGCGCGCAATACATAATCCTTATATGGTTTCAAAGTGATTTTGTTGGAATAGTCACAATAGGAATTTTTCAGATATGGCACCAAAGAAAAAACAACAGGATTTACTGAATCTGTTCTCGAAGATGACGCAGAAGACAAAAATTGTCGAACCGCGCAAGACTCTTCACGGAACTCTTCGCGATCAGGATGCAGTTGAGCGTGAAATTGCTCTTATCATGCGTGAAATTCAGTCTCGTGACTCTTTCAAGACAAAACTGGAACCGATTCAGCTTGCCCGTCTCATCACTGCTTTCCATGCCGGAAAGAATGATACGGAAATTGCCCGTGAACTTGGTGACGACAAACTCTCCAAAACTGTTGCACGTGCACGTGTTCAGCTGAAACTGTTCAGAGATATGGATTTCAATATGCCGTTTGATTCAAATGATTTGAAAAAATATATGGAATCTGATATGACGATGAAGGAGATTTCAGAAAAGCTCGGTGTCTCTCCAACCACGCTTCGTGAATACCGCCACGTTATCGAGATGCGCGATGATACTACGCTTGACCCCTATCTTGCTCGTATCCGGGATGTCATGGAAGACCGTGATTTAACGGAAAAAATGGCATCCACTCTTCAGGAAGATACGCTTGGAGAAGCAATTGATTTAGCTGAATCCACCGATATGTCTGAAATCAACTAATTTCAGGTATCACTATATTTTTTTGTATTTGTTTCGTGAAAAAAAGAGATTCGGATTTCTGAGTCTGTCTCAGTCTTTTTTCTCGTCGAGAACGATTTCCAGATAGGATTTTGTCAACCGTTCTCCTTCGATGCCGGCCATTGCCGCAATTCTATCGATGACGGCAACCGATTCTTCTTCCGAGAGTCCTGCTGCAGCCTCTATTTCGGAGAAGACACCGACTCCTTCCAGATAATCCAGGGTAACGATGGCATCGGGGACCTGGTAGATTTTACGGTGCTTATTGACGTCTGCAGTCTTACGGAATCCTAACCGTTCCAGCATTACCGCAAATTCTTCTCCCGAGGACAGGTCAACTATTATTTCCTCGCGTGCTTTGAATCCTTCCCGTCCGACTTTTGCTCCTTTGTAGGTGATGCACGGCGGCATTATTTTTCCACATTTCTGGTTTTCCACATATCTGAGCCGGAGCGCTTCATCCGTTTGTGCGAAATCCTTGTGCGGGGCGTTGAAGTAGATGTCGTGTTCATCCTGATCGGCAATCAGTTCCGCCTTATTTGCAATGAGTTTCTCTTCAATTGGTTCGAGTGCCTTGACTCTGACCTTGATTTCAATCTCAAATCCCATACCTACTATTACACGGAATTGGGGGATAAGTCTTCTTGTTAGAGTTGATTAAAAAAAGGAAGAATTAGTCGTCGTTGTGGAGTTCCTGGTATCGCTTGATTTCGCGGTCACGCAGTTCCACTCTTCTGACTTTGCCGGAGATTGTTTTTGGCAGTTCAGTGACAAATTCAATTGCACGCGGGTATTTGTACGGTGCTGTTCTTCTTTTGGCGTGCGTCTGCAGTTCTTTGATAAGTTCCGTTGACGGTTCCCAACCGTCTTTTAAGATGACGAATGCCTTTACAATGACTCCGCGAATCGGATCGGGGCTTCCGACAACCGCAGATTCCTTGACAGCCGGGTGTTCAATCAGCGCAGATTCTACTTCTGCCGGGGAGATGCGGTATCCGGATGATTTGATGATGTCATCATCTCTTCCCATGAACCAGAAGTATCCGTCTTCATCCATTCTTGCTTTGTCACCGGAATAGTACCAGTCTCCGACGAAGGTGGCTGCGGTTGCTTCCGGATCATCTAAATATTCTTTGAAGAGACCAACCGGTGACGGATCTTTGGTACTGATGGCAATCTTTCCTTCTTCTCCTACAGGAACCTGATTGCCATTTTCATCGTGCAGTTCAATCTTCCATCCCGGTGACGGTTTTCCGATGGAACCCGGGCGGTGTTCCAGACAGGGGAAGGTTGCAATAGCGACAACGGTTTCCGTCTGGCCGTATGCTTCATGGATTTTTAGACCGGTTCCTGCTTCCCAGACGCGGTTAACTTCAGGATTCAGGGTTTCGCCGGCGGAGACACAGTGGCGCAGTTCAGAGAAGTCAAATGTGCTTAAATCTGCGAGGATGAGCATGCGGTAGATGGTCGGCGGAGCGCAGAACGTGGTTACTTCATACTTTTCGATGAGCGGAAGAAGTTCCGTTGCATTGAATTTTCCACGGTAATCATAGACGAATACGCAGGCTCCCATAACCCACGGACCATAGAATTTACCCCAGGACGATTTTCCCCATCCGGTATCTGCTACGGTGAAGTGGAGATCGGTCTCGGTAAGGTCATACCAGAATTTACCGGTGACAATGTGTCCGAGCGGGTAGGAGTGGGTGTGCAGCACCATCTTCGGGTTTGCGCTGGTTCCCGAGGTGAAGAAGATGAGCATCGGGTCAGATGATTTTGTTCTGATTTTCTGCACAAACGGATTGAGCTTGGTTGATGCTTTTGCCGGATAGACCAGTTCTTTCTGGTAATTAATCCATCCGTCGCAGTCACCGTCAATCAGGAACTTAATCTTCAGGTTGGGGCAGTTCTGTTCAATCTCCTGAATCTTCCAGAGGTTCTCCTGGTCGGTGACAATCATCTTGAATTTTCCGCGGTTGATTCTGTATTCCAGGTCGTGCGGTGTGAGAATCACCGGAGACGGGCAGAATACTGCACCTACCTTTATGGCGGCAAGTGCGAATGTCCACCATTCCGGTACGCGTGGGAGGAGAATCATAACACGGTCTCCTTTGTTGATGTTCTGCTTGAACATCATATTGGCAACCTGGTTGGAGAGGTTGGTGAACTGACGGAAAGTGAAGTATTTCTCTTCTCCTTCCTGGTTCGTCCAGATCATCGCAAGTTTATTGCGGTCTTTTTTGCCCCATGCGTCTACAACATCATATGCGAAGTTGTAGTACTCCGGAACGGCAATAGAGAACTTGGAGTACGTCTCCTCATAGTTCGTCATGTTGTGTGGTGCCGATTCGGTCATATGTGAAATAGTTTTGTTTTCACTGGGTAATAAACATAAAGGTGGTTCTGTTCCTGTTCCTTCTCTGAAGGTATCTGCTGCCAAGAGATTCGGCGGTTATCTGATGCAGCGAGCATCTAATCACTTTCATAACGAATGGAATTGAATATGTATGTACTATGGTACATCTCACTGTGGATATCGGCGGAAAACCCGGCGTGAACTGTCGGGGATTCTGTGCCTACTGCTATTTTAAACATGCAAAAGATGTGCCGCCGTTCGGATGCCGATACTGCCTCCCTTTCAAGAAAGGTTGCGATTATTGTTCCCGCGGTGTTAAGGAAGGGTATGAAGGATTCCTGCCGTTAAAGGAGGTTGCCGACAACTTCCTTGCAGATTTGCAGTCGGTAACCGATGATGTAACCCGCATTACCATCTCCGGCGGAGGAGATCCGAGCTGCTATCCTGAGTTCAATGATTTAATGGAGATTCTCGGCAGTCTTGATGTTCCGCTGCATATTGGATATACCAGCGGCAAAGGATTTGACTCACCTGATGTTGCCGATTTTCTGATTGACAATCATCTGACGGAAATTTCCTTTACGGTTTTTGCTTCCGACCCGGAACTGCGCCGTGAATACATGCATGACCCGACGCCGGAAGCATCGCTTGCGGTTCTTGAGCGGCTTGCGTCCAAGATTGATGTGTATGCGGCAATTGTCATACTGCCGGGGGTAAATGACGGAGCTGTTCTGGAAGAAACTCTCGTCTGGCTGGAGAAGGTCGGCGTGCGTGGCGTCATTCTTATGCGGTTTGCCAATGGTTTCAATCAGGGGCTGATTCTGGACAATGCTCCGCTTCTGGAAGGACAGCGGATGCACACCCCGGAAGAGTTCCGTTCGCTTGTTGAGACTGCGGCAAAGAATCATCCGAATCTCAGACTCTCCGGAACACCTCTTTATGATCCGCTCTTCAACAGTCCCTTTGCTATCCGCAACCATCCGGAACTTTTGGAAAAACTGCCGCGGGTTTCCGGTCCTGTGTCAGTAATAACGGGTGCTGTTGCAGCTCCGTATCTTACCGAGATTCTTGCAGCATGCGGTGCGCCGGAAGGCTGTGTTGTTCCGGTGGAAAAGGAAATTGCCTGTCTCATCACCATCGATGATTTGAAGAAACTTGACACGGCATCCTTGACTGACACGGTTATAATCCCGGGACGTGCCTTTGTTCATGACCGCGAAGCATCCGAGGTTCTTGGAAGGAATGTTGTCCGTGGACCTGAAATGCTTACCGCGGACGGAGAAACCAGTATGGGTATGCAGGAACTTGATGTTCTGACTATGGAGTTTGAAGGATTCTCTGCCCTGATTCAGATGATAAATCAGTATTCCCGGTAATATGCTCTCCGGTAAAACAGACAATTCCTTTTTGCTTCGGCAGTTTTTGCCTGCAGTATGGTGACAGAGATGAATCAGGAATCCTTATCCGAACTGTACGAACGTATCGGCTATGCCTTCTCGTCAACAGAGCATCTTGAACACGCTCTGACGAGAACAGCGTATGCGCAGGAACACGGTCTTTCCCAGGAAAAAGCCATGGATGCGCTGGCGGTTCTCGGCGATGCGGTTTTGGATGTTGTTGTTATCCAGATGCTGCTTGCAAAAGGAGAATCGCAGAAAGGGGAAATTACCCGGAAGAAGACGAACCTTGTGAACATGACGGTGTTTCGGCGATTTGCCGAGTCTATTGGCCTTCCTGAGTTTGTTACCTGGGGCAAAGGGGAACAGGAGATGCGTATCTGGGAAAGCGGACGTGTCTCTGCCGAGTGTTTTGAAGCGTTAGCCGGTGCTGCATACTTAGACGGCGGCATCGCTGCAGTTGATGCTATTTTCAGAAAAGTCAGCGGGTTAGCAGATTAAAAAAAGTTATGCGTGGAGAATCTGCAGTGCTTCTTCCAGGCTCTTATTTTCTACCGTGATTGCGTAGATTGCATTGCAGAACTTAACAGCTTCTGCAAGCGGTTTCTGATGGATGTTTCTTCCGGTTGCGTTTCCTGATGCGCCGCCGACGTGAATCTGTTTGTATAATTCCTCAAGGAACTTTTCTTCGGAAGTGGTGGAACCTCCTGCACAGACGAGTTTTGTTCTTCCTGCTGCTTTTACTGCTTCCTGGAGCAGTTCAGCGCCGGATTTTCCGTCTTTCTTCGGTGCGTTGACCTTGACGAAGTCAGAGCCGAGGCAGGCTGCAACACCGGCTGCTCCGGCAATCAGGTGCGGATCCTTCTCGTCTTTGACGGCTTTTCCTCTCGGGTAAATCCAGAGAACAGTGACAAGACCGTGGTAGTGGGCATCGTTTATCAGAGATGCTGCTTCTGTCAGCATATCTGCCTCGTTTTCACTTCCGAGGTAGATGGTGTAGCCGACTGCGGCAATCTTGATGCCTTTTTCAGCGCTGATTTCTGCCAGCTGACCGACGTCCCAGAGCAGGCGGGAGGTCGGATCTTTCTGGGAAACCCCGACTAAGTGGGTCTTTGAGTTCATTTTGACCAGGTACGGAATGTCCGGGTAGTCCATTGCATAGCGGTTTAAGAGACCGAGCTGGACTGCAAGGACGCCGACTTTTCCCTGGGATGCAATGCGGAACAGGTGTTCCGGATCGCCGTCGTCAGCCGGGATATTTTCCCCGTAGAAATCATCATTCAGGTGTTCCATCTTCTGGTCGCCTGCAAACAGCATCAGACGGCCAGAGTTGCCGGTAATCAGATTATAGTTGGCGAGGTAGGTCTCGCGCATTTCTTCCGGCACATCGAGAGGCACAATCACGTTGGACATATGATGTATATATCTGTCGTTCAACCTGAAATAATGTCGGTTTCCATCCTTTGAGAAGCAACATCCTCATAAGATTCGGAAATCAAGATGTATTATGCATCCTTACGCGGGAAAAATACAGAATATCGGGTCAAAAGCGAATCCGACGTTTATGACTCTTGGAATTACCCCGGTTTCATTCGGCAACGGGTCGGCGGTTCTCAAGATGACGGTAACAGAAAAACTGCATAACGGAGCAGGTTTCCTTCAGGGAGGATTCTACACCGTTCTGGGCGATGAAGCAATAGCGCTTGCCATTATCGGAGAACTTGACGAAACCAGCGATGCAACGACGATCTCTGAAACTACAGAATTCCTCAAAGGGGTTAAGGAAGGAGAGCTTTTTGCTGTTGCAAAAATCATCAGAAAGGGTCGACGAATCGTCTTCGCTGAAGCGGAAGTCCATTCCGGTTCAGTTGACGGACCGCTTGTTTCGAAGACCTCCGCCACCTACCTCATTACTTCATAACCTCCCACGCCAAATACTAAGCAAGGAGGGAAGATGGCAGCAGAACTCGAAGTAATAGACCGGGCACAGGAATGGGCCAGTTTCCTGAAAAAGAAATACAAAACTGCGCTCAATAAAATATCGCGTGAATATCCGGCTACGCGCACTCTGGAAATCGAGTACGATGTTCTTGAGAAATTCGGAAAGATTGGTATCATCTTAGCAGATGATTTGCTGGAACATCCGGGAAAAACGCTGAACGATGTAAAAGATGCTATCCGCGCCGCACATCTTTTGAGCGGAAAGAATGTCGAAGGTGCAGACATTACGGAAGAGATTATCCGGGGAACCAATATACGTTTCATCCATCTTCCCCGAAAGATTCTCATCCGTGACATCAGATCGGAACATATCAACAAGTTCATCAGTATTGACGGTATCATCCGCAGGGTGACCGAGGTACGGCCGCGTCTGGTCATCGGTGCGTTCCGTTGTGCCAATGGCCACATCACAAAAAAGGTACAGGAGTATGGTACCTACAGCGAACCGGATATCTGTTCCAATGCTGAGTGTACTCTGAAGAAATTCGAGCTTATGAAGGATCTGTCTGTTATGATTGACTCGCAGAAACTTCGTGTGCAGGAGATGCCAGAAGGTCTCCGCGGCGGAGAACAGCCGCAGACGATTGATGTCAACTGTGATGATGATATCTGCGGTAAAGTGTCTCCGGGAGACAGAATTGTCATCAATGGTATTCTCCGCAGTGTCCAGCGGACGCAGAACGGTCAGAAGAGTACGATTTTCGATCTCTATATTGAATGCAACTCCATCGAAATTTCTGTCAAAGAATTTGAAGAGGTTAATATCACCGAGGAGGATGAGGTCGCGATTAAGGAACTCGCAGATGATCCAGGCATTTATCAGAAGATTGCCCGTTCGATTGCGCCGACCATCTACGGCAATGAAGAGGTTAAAGAAGCCCTGGCTCTCCAGCTTTTCGGCGGTGTTGCAAAGAGCATGCCTGACGGAAGTACACTGAGAGGAGATATTCATGTTCTCTTAGTCGGTGATCCGGGTATTGCCAAGTCGCAGCTGCTGCGGTACGTCATCAAGCTTGCACCCCGCGGTATTTACACATCCGGTAAATCCGCATCATCTGCCGGTTTGACTGCGGCTGCAGTAAAAGATGATTTGGGAGACGGCCGCTGGACGCTTGAGGCAGGAGCGCTTGTTTTAGCAGACAAAGGAATGGCAGCCGTCGATGAAATGGATAAGATGCAGAAAGAGGATCGCAGTTCCCTCCACGAAGCAATGGAACAGCAGTCTATTTCTGTTGCCAAGGCAGGAATCAATGCCACCCTTCGTACCCGCTGTTCGCTTCTGGGTGCTGCAAATCCGAAACTCGGCCGGTTTGACGAGTATGCGAATATGTCGGAGCAGATTAACATGCCCCCATCGCTTCTCTCGCGTTTCGATCTTATCTTCATCATGAAAGATCAGCCGAATGAAACCCGCGATCTGAACATTGCAAACCACATTCTGAAAGCGCATTCTGCCGGTGAGAAGATTATGCTTCATGCGAAGCGTCCGATTCCGGGGGTGGATGATGAGTATTTCAAGCAGGAACTCGCTCCTGTGACAGCGGAAATCGATGCTGATCTTCTGCGGAAATATCTTGCGTATGCAAAGCGGAACTGCATCCCGCTGCTTTCTCCGGAAGCAAAAGAAGCACTGATTGAATACTATCAGAAACTGAGAAGTGCGGCATATGAAAACAGCGACAAGCCGGTTCCGGTAACCGCCCGTCAGCTGGAGGCACTGGTGCGTCTTGCGGAAGCAAGCGCCCGTCTCAGACTCGCTGATACTATTGATATGGAGGATGCGGCCCGTGTTATCCGGATTGTCGACGCCTGTCTCCGTCAGGTTGCGTATGATCCGAAGACCGGTAATTTTGATATCGACAAGATTGCATCGTCGACGACAAAAGCAGGCAGAACGCTTCGCCGCGACCTGAAGAAGACGATTTCCGAGTTGTCTGACGGGGAAGCCGGCGGATATGCGAAAGTGGACGCGGTGATTCAGACGCTTGTTCCGACCTACTCGAAAGAAGAGGTCGAAAAGGTTCTTGAAAGCATGCGTTCTCAAGGAGAACTTATAATGCCGAAAAACGGTGTTGTGAAATTAATTTAAACAAGGAGAAAAATTATGCCAACAGACAGAGAAAACGCATTATTTGAAGCAGCAATTAAACTCGGGGCACTGTACCACCAGTTCGTAGGAACCCCGATTTCCCGGGCAACCGCAGACAAAGTTGAGGCGGCAATTGAAAGCGCCGTCTCTCTTCAGCCGTATGTAACATCCATAAAGGTTCATCTCGACCGCAGTCTCATGAATGAGAACCCGTTCGGCTATTCGGAACTGACCGGAGCCATGTACGATGCCGTCATCGAAACAAAATACGGTGATGCAACCTGCAAAGCAGGACTCAAGTATGAAAACGGTTATCCGATGATGAAAATTCTGGAATAAATTCTCTTTTTTGAAAAAAGAAGTTTTAGTTTTTCAGTGCCTTGTCAATGGCACGTGCTGCATCTTTTGCGGTACCCATGGCGAGGATAACCGTTGCAGCTCCGGTTGCGACATCGCCTCCGGCATAGATTTTTGCAACAGAAGTCTTTCCGGTTTCATCAACGGTGACGCTGCCGTTCTTGTTTCTTGCAAGTTCCGGGAGCATGCGCAGGAGAAGCGGGTTCGGTCCCTGGCCGATTGCCTGGACAACAACATCAGCTTCCACAGTAAAGTTGCTTCCTTCAACAGCGGAGAATGAACTTCTTCCGTCTGCACCCGGTTCGCCGAGTTTCATCTTGACTGCTTCTACGCCGCATACGGTATTGTTTTCCCCGAGGAATCTGACCGGATTGGTTTCGGTCATGAAGACGATGCCTTCTTCTTTTGCATGGATAATTTCGTCATGACGTGCCGGCATGTCTTTTTCGCTTCTGCGGTACATGAGGGTGACATCAGCGCCCATTCTCTTTGCCACACGTGCTGCATCCATTGCGACGTTTCCGCCGCCGACGACAACAACTTTTGTTCCGCGTTTGACCGGCGTGTCGTTTGCCGGGAAGTTGTTTGCTCCCATCAGATTGACACGGGTGAGATATTCGTTTGCGGAGTAGACACCCGGAAGGTTTTCTCCTTCGATTCCCATGAAGAACGGAAGACCAGCACCGGTTCCGAGGAATACGGCATCGTAGGACAGAAGTTCGTCGACCGGGACAGAACGGCCGACGACATGGTTGGTTTTGATTTCAACGCCGAGTTTTTTGACTGCGTCAATTTCTTCCTGTACGATTGATTTCGGCAGACGGAATGCCGGGATACCGTACATGAGCACTCCTCCGGCTTCGTGGAGCGATTCAAAGACAGTAACACTGTGGCCGAGACGGGCAAGTTCTGTTGCTGCAGAGAGTCCTGCCGGTCCTGAACCGACGACTGCAATCTTCTTGTTTGTCGGAGCTGCAATTGCCGGAACGGTACGTTCGGTTTCGTTGTCGGCAACGAAGCGTTCCAGGTGACCGATAGAAATCGGAGTTTCCTTCTTGCCTAAGATACACTTGCCCTGACACTGGGTTTCCTGCGGACAGACACGGCCGCAGATTGCCGGAAGCATGTTGTCTTCTTTGATGATTGCAACAGCTTCATCGAACTTTTCTTCTGCAATTGCCTTGATGAATGCCGGAATATTGATGCCGACCGGGCATCCTGCAATACAGAGCGGTTTTTTACACTGCAGGCATCTCTTTGCTTCAGCAACCGCCTCTTCTTTGGTGAATCCGAGGTCGACTTCATTGAAGTCTTTGATTCTGTCTGCTGCATTGCGGTCCATTTCAGTTCACCTTCCTGCATCTGCATTCATGGTGTTCCCCGCGGTATTCGAGAGATTCCTTTTCTTCAGCCATATACATTCTCTGACGGGTCATGAGATCGTTCCAGTCAACCTGGTGTGCATCGAATTCCGGTCCGTCAACACAGGCAAACTTCATCTCTCCGCCGACGGTGACACGGCAGGATCCGCACATGCCGGTTCCGTCGACCATGACCGGGTTTAAGGAAACATAGGTCTTGATGCCGTAGGGTTTTGTGACTTCACTGGTGACCTTCATCATCATACCCGGGCCGATAATCCAGACCTTGTCAATCTTTCTGCCGGATTCGCAGAGTTCCTTTAACGGACCGCTGGCAAATCCTTTGATGCCGTAGGAGCCGTCATCGGTTGTAACAAAAAGTTCGTCGCAGATTGCTTTCATATCGTCTTCGAAAATCAGGAGATCTTTGGTTCTTGCACCGATGATGCCGATGACATGGTTTCCTGCTTTCTTTGCCGCCATTGCAAGAATCGGGGTACAGGCGACACCGACGCCTCCGCCGACAATAACGACGGTTTCATTTCCTTCTGCGATGTCACTTGGCACGCCAAGCGGGCCGACAACGTCACGCAGACTGTCGCCTTCCTTCAGGGTAGCAAGCAGTTTTGTGGTTGTTCCGACAGCCATGAATGCGATTCTGATATTCTCACCATCAGTTCCGGAAATGGTAAGAGGAACACGTTCCCCAGCTCCATCCGGGTGAAGAATGCAGAACTGGCCGGCTTTTGCATTCCGAGCCACCTGAGGTGCATGAATCCACATCTCGAAAACAGCCTCCGAGAGGGCGTGGGCTTTGATTATTGTATATTCTTCCATTGGTTCTGTCCTTTGGTTGCAGGGTGTATATTTGTTCTTACCTATCTTTAATGATTGGGAGAGTATCTCTGGTTCGGGAGTATTCATCAGAAATTCACCGGAAGTATCTTCGGTTTTTTCCTGAAGTTTTTCTCTCTGATATTTTCCAGATGTCTTCCTTTTTTCCTCGCATTGCAGCAGGCTGACATTCCGTCTGCTGAAGGGAAGGAGGCGCTTAGGATATCCCTGTCCCAGAGAGAATCCGAAATATATTTATGTGCATGCGTCGACTATTATAGGCAGTTGTGTAAAGCAACAATTCATGCTTATGTAGTGTAGTGGCCAATCATGCCGGCCTTTCACGCCGGCGACTCGGATTCGAATTCCGACATAAGCACTCCTTGTTTTTCTGAAATTTCGTAAGTCAGCAAAGATATTAAGATGCTGATTCCAATATATTCACTAACATGAGCCAGGGAAGCGACTCTGAAATGAAAATGATGCAGTGCGAAGACTGCGGGCGTCTTGTGCCGAAATCAGATCTCCGCCGCTGTCACAAATGCGGAAAAATTGTCTGTAAAGACTGTCAGAAAACGCATACCTGTCCACCTAAGAAAGAATGGAGAGCTCAGCAGAAGGCACGTTCGGAAGAACAGACCGGTGACTTTCTGACCTGCGACTACTGCCAGAAATCCTTCCCTGCATCTTTTATGCGCCGCTGCCGTGACTGTGGCGTCCTGCTCTGTCCTGACTGTCAGAAAACCCATGACTGCAGATGGCAGCCGCCGAACCGTGAAGAAGCTGTTCCGTTCCATCGTCCGGTTCATGAAAGTTATTCTGTTCCGGTTGGTGCAGTCTACAATCAGTATCCGGAGACATCCACCGAAGTTCTCGATCCGAACGGATATCAGGGAGAGCCGCGGTCATCAGGATATCAGAATCCGCAAGGATCCTATCAGCCGCCGAACGCGATTCCGATTTACCATGAAGTAGTGCACGAGGTTCCGGTTTATCGTGAAGTCGTGCGTGAAGTTCCGTCTCAACCGCGGTATGAGGAAGCACGTCCGCAGTATCCTCCTCAATATCCTCCTCAGTATCCGCCTGAGTATCGTGAGAAAAAACCGCTTTCTCCAAAGATGAAACGCATCCGGTTGATTCTGGTTCTGTTGATTATACTGTGTATACTGATAATGCTCTGTCTTCTGATTGTGGAAGGAATCATCCCGCTGGAGTGAACTGCCCTCTATCGTGCAGGTTGTGCATCAGATCTCTTACCAGGTCTGATGTTTCTTTTCTTTCTTTTTTGCATGTTTCATACCCGACTGTACATCAGATTTGAAATACGATGGGCGAGTATTCGTTTTACCGTTTTTATCCGATTTTTTAAAAACCCTGTTTAAGTCTATTTTGATGTTATTTTTTGAAACGGGGCGAAATTATACCGTTATTTTACCGTTATTTTTACCGTTTCCCCTGTAAAATCGTCCGATGACTTTCGTGAAGACAATCTGATACTCATGGAGAGGCTGGTTTTTATGGGGAAATATTGTACTTCATCTAATATGCCTTTTCCTGGGGTGCTGCATATGCTGCAGGGGCGATACCCGTGCTTGGTTGTTGAACTTCTCGTGGTAAACGGGAAAAAAACGGTTTTTGGGAGCTATTTTCGCTTACTCTGCAGGAAGTCCCTCTTCCGGAAGCCGGTATCCTCCGGTTATCCGCTCGAGACAGATGCAGTTTCTGAATGATTCAATGGGAATGCTTTTTGATGTGTCATAATACTCCAGAACCAGCTTCCACGGCATAAGATATGCCTCGTTCTTTTTTCCTCCGCGGAACTCGACTGCCAGATATCCGGTACGTCCTGTGTATTTGATGAATCCTGATATATTGTCAATCTGGTGAACGTCGTCCTTGTCTTTATGGAAGTTGCTTGAGAATGAAAGCCTGGTTCCTTTGAGTGATTTGCACTCAACGGTGAGGTAATAACCAGGAACGCGGGAGTCGACAATGATATCAACGTACTGGGTATTGAAGTTGGACTGCTTCAGACGGTACGCAAATCCAGTCAGACGGTGCTCGGTGAAATAGCGGTTGAAGCACTGCACCATCTCGCGTTCAAAACTGTTATTCATCTGGAATTATATTGGAGGGATAAGAATTTCAAATGAACGGTAAGATTTCGGGAATCCATTGGATGTGAGAATCAAGTGGTGTTGAAAAGTACAAAAAAATCAAAAAAATATGAGGGGATAAAGTTCCCGAAACTTAGATCAGCTTTGAGCGCTGGAGTTTCAGGAGGTCTTCGGTGGTGAGTTTTCCTCCGCTCTTGAAAGCATTGAAGATAGACTCTGCTTCCTTTCTTGCGGACTTGTCCTCTTTAACCGCCTTTACTTTCTTCTGCTTGGTCTTGATGCCGGTGATGACCTTGTCGTAATCGCGGAGCTGCTTCTGGCACTCGATGAATTTCTTGTGTTCTGCATCTGCTGCTTCCTGAGCTTCGACAAACTGCTTGTGCTTTGCATCTGCTCCCTCGCGTGACTTGTCAGCCTTGCGGTAGCATTCAACCATAAGGTCGTGGTGCTTCTGTGCAAGTTCTGCTTTTTCAGTGACTTCTGCGTGCATTGCAGATGCCTGTTTTCTGAATTCACGTGCTTCAATTAAGCGGGAGCGAACCTCTTTGTTCTGCTCGTGCTCGACTTCCTGGTCCTTAAGGTCGGTCTTGAGCTGTTTAATCTTGTCAACAATCTCATTTTCCTTTTCCTTGGACATCTGTTCAGTCTGCTGCTTCTCTTCGAGCTGGTCAATCTGGCGCTGGATTTCGCGTGCACTCGGCTTCTTCTCGTGCGGTGCAGACGGAGCCGGGGAGGCTGCCTGTCCGGATTCTCCGCGGATTGCGTCGATTTCTTCAAAGATGGCGTTTGCCTTGTCGTTTAACTCGTTTCTCTTCTCCTTAAGAGCCTGAACATCATGGTTGGACTGGTCACGGAGCTCTTTGTTCTTCTGAGCTTCCTCGACGTACTGGCGGGTTGCGGTGTTCAGCTCGTTTCTCTCACGGGCGAACTGGCTTGCCTGTGCGTTCAGTTCATTGCGTTTTGCTTTGTGTTCTTCAGACTCTGCAAGGAGTGCCTTTCTTTTATCGACAAGTTCTTCGGTCAACGTTCTTACCTATCCTGTTAGTTGCCTGCAATCTTCACTTGCGTGATGGTGCGTGACTGGGACCTGAATAATAAAGTGAAAATAAGCTGAATTTTTCAATTTCTGTATTCTGATTCCTATACCGGTTACCATCTGCAGGGGTTTGTGAAGATGCAGATGCACAACTATCCTATTATTGTAGACCTTCTGTCAATATAAACATAGCGCGAAAAACAGTAAAAATCAGTTCCAAATCCCCAACTGAAAAAGTAGTTGGGGTGTGCGGATCTCTTCCTTATCCGCATGCATGGGTATCCGGGGTGGTGTGAAGTCCCTTCTACCCTATTGTATTTTCCTTTGTACGGGATTGTATGAAGTGTGGTGTGTAGTATGTCACTTGGTTTTGAACTTATAAGATCCAGTCGAAGTTTCCACCGCTGGTGCGTACTTCCTCAACATGGGCGTTGGAGGAGGTCTGGAAGGTGCTTGGTGCGGAGTAGGTTGCCTTCGGAGCGGACATCTGCGGAATCTCGGTTGTTCCACCGAATCCCTGCGGAGCCTGGATACCGGTCATGATTGCCATAACGGAAACCTTTCCTTCGTAGTCCTTTCTGACACGTGCTCCCCAGATAACATCTGCGTGCGGGTCAAGTTCGTAGGTCAGCTGCTGTGCGATTTCCTCTGCATCGTGGAGAGTCAGATCGTTACCGCCGGTGATGTGGATAAGTCCTCCGGTTGCACCGCGGAAGTCAATGTCGAGGAGCGGGTGGGACAGACAGTCGCGAATGACGGATTCTGCCTTGTTCTGCTGTTTGGATTCACCAACAAGCATGACTGCAAGACCGCCCTTGCTCATGATTGCACGGACATCTGCGTAGTCGATGTTGATTAAGGACGGTTCGGTGATGGTCTCGGAGATTCCCTTGACGGTTTCTGCAATAATCTGGTCCATGACAGAGAATGCCTGGCCGAGCGGAAGGTTCGGGACGAAGTTTTTCAGTCTGTTGTTGTCGAGAACAATGACAGAGTCTGCTGCATTGCGGATTGCTTCAAGACCGTCTTCTGCCTTGAGCATTCTTGCTCTCTCAACCTGGAATGGGTAGGAAACCATTGCAACGACAATTGCTCCGTGTTCTTTTGCAATCTGTGCAACGACCGGTGCGGATCCGGTACCAGTTCCGCCTCCCATACCGGCAGTGACGAAGACAAGATCTGCGTCCTTTAAGAGTTCTTCTAAGGTCGGGCGGGCCATTTCAGCTGCACGGCGTCCTACGTCCGGGAAACCTCCTGCACCTAATCCGCGGGTGAGGGACTTTCCGATTAAGACACGCTTGTCTGCCTGGATCATGTCGAGGTGCTGCTTATCGGTGTTGATTGCGATGGTTTCTGCACCTGCAACCTTCATGTTGTGAAGGCGGTTGATAGTGTTGTTTCCTGCTCCTCCGCATCCGACAATGACAATTCTCGGCTGTCCGAGCATGTCGTCATCGTCTACGATGGAACTTGTCTGCATTCCTTTCTCAAGTTCTGAGTTTTTCAGTGCTTCGTTTATGATGCTCTGCATTTTTGTAACACCCCTAATGTTAGAGACGGACGTCAAAGGTGGATATGGAATCCGTGTCCCGCATGACCCGGTCAGAACGCTGCGTGAGGAAGTCACGTACGGCATAGCGCACTGCTTCGGAAACGGTCGGGAATTCTCCCGTGTCGACCAGTTTTTCAAGCAAATCCACTTGCTGTTGTGGCAGTCTGATGGTAATTCGGTCCATTTTTCAGTTTTCTCCAATCTGACGAATGTCAGTCATTAATCTGACATTTGTCTGACAATTGTCAGTCCTTCGTCAGATTTTATGTTTTGACATAACATACTTGTATCTTAGAGTATATAAAGCTTTTTCCGAACTTCCGGTATCCGGCATGTTCTGCAGGCAATCTTGGGGAAAAAAAGCAGGTATTTCTGCGATTAACACTAATCTGGTAGGTACTATGCTTGCACTGATTCTTGCCGGAGGTGAAGGTTCCCGGCTGAAGCTTGGAGAAAAGGCCCTTGTTCCGGTTGCCGGACGCCCCATGCTATCGCGGGTTATTGATGCATTTACCGGTGCAGGAGTTGAGCCGGTGGTGGTTACTTCTCATAAAACACCGTATACCCGTAATTTCTGCCGTGCCCATGGGATTGATACTATTAATACGGCAGGAATCGGGTATGTGGAGGATTTGCAGGAGGCGGTTGAGTTTTCCGGGGAGGAGGGACCGCTCTTTACTTCTGCGGCTGATATTCCGTATCTGACACCGGATATTGTGACAAGGGTTCGTGACGAGTATCTCGCCTCCGGAAAACAGGCGTGTTCAACGTGGGTGCCGATTTCTCTTTGTGAACGATACGGTATGCAGCCACGCTACCGCCAGGAAATCAGCGGTGTTGAAGCGACACCGTGTGCACTGAATATTTTTCTGGGTGCTCTCCTGACCGATGAACAGGATGAGCTTATGATTCTTCTGGAGGAACCCGGGCTTGTGTTTAATGTCAATACCCGCGAAGAACTGGAAGCGGCAGAACTCGTCTTCAAAAATCAGGAATTGTAAGCGTATATTTTCTTCATTGGCTTGTCTTTACCAGAATGGATTCATCAGCAACGCTTTGAAAACTCTCCCCTTGAGGGAGTTGCCTTATCTTATATGTGCATAGAGCATCCAATAGATTGGTGCTATGTACAGCATTGGTGGTTTCTCAAAACTGACAAGGACCTCAGTTAAAACGCTCAGGTTCTATGCACAGGAAGGTCTGCTCCTTCCAAAGAAGGTGGATAAGGTCACCGGATACCGCTACTATGAAACATCACAGCTTGCAGATTTGTATCATATCCAGGAACTGCGACAGGCAGGGCTCTCCATTGAAGAAATTCGGCAGATACTATCATCTGATGCTCATCTGAAACAGATTCTCCTGAATAAGCGCCTGGAACTTCAGCAGACGATACAAACGATACAATCGCAGATTGTTCACATCGAGTCATTGCTTCGTGACGGAGATTCTCTGACGTATGCAGTTACCATCAAAACCATTCCTGAATATATTGTATTTTCACGAACGATGCATCTGCATTCTTATAATGATATGATGCAGAAAATTCCCGAGACCGGTGCGATACTTGCAGCGGCAAATCCCGGTCTGAAATGCATCACACCGGACTATTGTTTCTGCCGGCATCTTGACAATGAATATCGTGAATCCGATATTACTTCGGAGTATTGTCAGGCGGTTGTATCTATAGGAAACCCGGTTGATGACATTGTTTTCAAAACGCTCCCGGAAACGACAGTTGCTTCTATCCTTCACAAAGGACATTATGATACGCTGGGTGCTGCCTATGCCTATATCCTGAAGTGGATTGAAGATAATGGCTACGTCTGTTGCGAAACGCCCCGTGAATCCTATATCGACGGCCCCTGGAACAAGGAATCTCCTGAAGAGTGGCTGACGGAACTTCAGGTTCCTGTCAAACCGTTTATTGCGCAGGAATGACGATGTATTTTGGTATATACATCTATGAACGAAAATAAGAAAGATTTCAATAAGAAACTGCACGACTCCAAGGATATGCCGAAGCTTGTCGAACTCGATGATAAGGCCGCCGAACGCTGGGGAGGAAAAACTATGGTTATTGCACCGCCGATTGAGTATGATGCACTCATCAGAACCGTTCCGGAAGGCAGTCTGGTAACGACAACAGAACTTCGGATGAAACTTGCAGGAAAATACCATGCTGATATCACCTGTCCGCTGACTGCCGGCATTTTTATCAACATCTGTGCCTGGGCAAGTTATCAGCGGTCAGATGACATCACTCCGTTCTGGCGTGTAGTCAAACCAAATGGTGAACTCAATCCGAAATTTCCGGAGTATCCGGAACTGCAGAAGAAAAAACTGGAAGAGGAAGGATTTGTAATCACTGAGAAAAAAGGGAAATATTTCGTATCTGATTATATAGAGCATATTGCCGATATGCTCTAATCTGTTTTTCAGCTGAGCATCTTTTTCAGGAACTGTCCGGTGTAACTCTCTTTTACTTTTGCCACTTCTTCCGGCGTGCCTTTGGCGATAATCTTTCCTCCGGCATTGCCGCCTTCCGGACCGAGATCGATGATGTAATCGGCCGATTTAATCACATCAAGGTTGTGTTCAATTACAATTACGGTGTTTCCTTTGTCAACCAGACTCTGGAGAACGCCGATGAGTTTCTTCACGTCATGGAAGTGCAGACCGGTTGTCGGTTCATCCAGGATATAGACAGTCTTTCCGCCGGATTTCTTGGCAAGTTCACGGGTCAGTTTGATTCTCTGTGCTTCTCCTCCGGAAAGTGTTGTCGAACTCTGACCGAGTTTGATGTATCCAAGACCTACATCGACCAGTGTCTGAAGTTTTGCTTTGATGTTCGGTCTGTTTTCGAAGAGTTCCAGCGCTTCTTCCACACTCATGTCAAGCACATCTGCAATGGTTTTTCCTTTGTATTTGACTTCCAGTGTTTCCGCATTGTATCTGGTGCCTTTACAGACTTCACACTCAACATAGACATCCGGCAGGAAGTTCATTTCAATCTTCACCACACCGTCGCCGGAACATGCTTCACACCGTCCTCCTTTGACATTGAAGGAGAACCGTCCCTGGTCATATCCGCGGATTTTCGCTTCTGTTGTCTCGGCAAAGACTTTTCGTATATCATCAAAGACTTTGGTGTAGGTGGCAGGATTTGACCGCGGGGTTCTGCCAATCGGCGACTGGTCAATTACAATGACATTCTCGATTTTCTTGTCATAGGAGAGTTTTTTGTATGCTCCCGGGGTCACTTTTGCTTCACGCAGTTCTTTTCTCAGCGCCTGATAGAGCGTGTCGTAGACAAGAGTTGATTTTCCGGAACCGGAAACACCGGTTATCAGCGTCAGGGTTCCGAAGGGGATGGATGCTGTAATATCTTTCAAGTTGTTTTCCGTACAGCCGGAGATGGTCAGGAATTTATCCGACGTTCTCCTGACTTCAGGTACCGGGATGCTCAGTTCCCCGGAGAGATATTTTCCGGTAAGCGAATCTCTGGTTGCGGCAATCTCATCCGGTGTTCCTGCTGCTGTGACATTTCCTCCGTATATTCCGGCACCCGGGCCGATATCCACCACGAAATCCGCTGAGCGGATGGTATCTTCGTCATGCTCCACGACAATCAGGGTATTGCCCATGTCACGCAGATGCTGCAGGGTTGCAATCAGTTTCTGGTTATCCCGCTGATGGAGACCGATGGACGGTTCATCAAGAATATAGAGCACTCCCATGAGGTTGGACCCAATCTGGGTAGCAAGACGGATTCTCTGTGCTTCTCCTCCGGAAAGTGAACCGGCGCTTCGGGACAGCGTCAGGTAGCCGAGACCGACTTCCTGCAGGAATTTCAGGCGGGAGTGCAGTTCTTTGAGGATGAGCGTTGCAATCTCTGCTTCTTTTTCCGTGAGTTTCAGATTGTCGAAGAAGTCCAGCGCATCATCAATGGAGAGGTCGGTCACATCGGCGATGGACTTTCCCTGTATTTTGACGGCGAGAACCGACTCTTTCAGACGTTTTCCGTGGCATGTCGGGCACGGGAGAACCCGCATGAACTTTTCGAGTTCTTCTTTCCGGTACTCTGATTTGGTTGTGGCATGCAGACGCTCAACCTGCGGAAGCAGTCCTTCCCAGGTTCCGTTGTATTCGAATGCGGCATTTTTGGACTGCTGCTTGAAGTGAATCTTGGTATCGGAAAGACCGTACATCAGTCCGTTATACTGTTCTTCCGTCAGATCCTTTATCGGCGTCATCATGTCGAATCCGAGGTAGTCGGCAACGGCTTTCAGGTACTGAATTCTGAATCCATCAAGGAAGTTCTTGTAGGTATTGACCGCTCCTTCTGCAATACTGAGTTCCTTATTGGAAATGATCAGGTCGGGATCGAAAATCATCTGGAATCCGAGACCGTTGCAGGTGGGGCATGCACCGAACGGACTGTTGAACGAAAACATTCTCGGCTGCAGTTCTTCAAACGACATGCCGCAGATAGGGCATGCCATCTTCGATGAATACACCGTATCGTCTCCTCCGCCGTTGGCATAAACGAGACCGCTGTCGGCATGTTTCAGTGCGGTTTCCACTGCTTCAACGATTCGTGCACGGTCGCCGGTTTCACAGCGGTCGACGATGATATCGATATTGTGCATGATGTAGCGGCCGAGTTTTATCTCGTCATCGGTGCGGTACATCTGGCCGTCGACTCTGACTCTGGTGAATCCGTCTGCATTCAGATCCTGAAAGAGCGCTTCATAGGTTCCTTTTTTCTTGCGGATAACCGGCGCGAGAATGGTTACCATTCCGCTGAAATCGTTCTGGATGGCGTCGGCAATCTGTTCGGGCGTACGCGCTTCTATCTTTACGTGGTGTTTCGGACAGTACGGAACACCGATGCGGGCATACAGCAGACGCAGATAGTCATAGATTTCCGTGACGGTTCCGACTGTCGAGCGAGGATTTTTCGACGTGGTCTTCTGTTCTATTGCAATGGACGGCGACAGTCCTTCAATAGAGTCGACGGCGGGTTTGCGCATCTGACCGAGGAACTGCCGGGCGTAGGCGGAGAGGGATTCCACATACCGGCGCTGACCTTCGGCATAGATGGTGTCGAAGGCAAGGGTGGATTTGCCGGATCCCGAAACACCGGTTATGACAATCAGTTTGTCGCGGGGCAGCTCTATTGAGATATTCTGCAGATTGTGCTGCCTCGCTCCCTTGATGACGAGATTTTTCATGCTCATCCTATTGGTACTGAGTGATTATTAGGATTCGGTCTGGGGTAGATTTTCAGGATGCAGCGTTCTCTTTCGGTCGTCTAATTGGAATAATTAATATACAGTAATGAACATAAATATACATTGGTGTTTAATAATATGGCAGAGATACCCTACAAAATATATCTATCAGAAGCGGAGATGCCGCGGTACTGGTACAATCTCAGGGCCGATATGCAGACCAAACCTGCACCGCTCCTGAATCCGGAAACTGGAAAACCGGTAACGTTCGAAGAACTCCAGCCGGTCTTCTGCGATGAACTCATTCGTCAGGAACTCAACGAGACCGACCCCTATATTCCGATTCCGGATGAGATTTTTAATTTCTATAAAATGTACCGCCCTTCGCCGCTGGTGCGTGCCTACTGTTTGGAAAAACTTCTGGATACGCCGGCGAAGATCTACTATAAGTTTGAAGGAAACAATACTTCCGGCTCTCACAAGCTCAATTCGGCAATTGCCCAGGCATACTACGCAAAACAGCAGGGACTGAAGGGAGTAACAACGGAAACCGGTGCAGGACAGTGGGGAACAGCCTTATCCATGGCATGCGGATACTTCGGTCTCGACTGTCATGTCTATATGGTCAAGGGAAGCTATGAACAGAAACCGTTCCGCCGTGAAGTGATGCGTACGTACGGTGCTCAGGTTACTCCGTCCCCGTCTGAAACGACAGCAGTCGGCAGAAAGATTCTTGCGGAACACCCGGGAACGACCGGATCTCTCGGCTGTGCAATTTCCGAAGCGGTCGAAACGGCAACCGGAACACCGGGATACCGCTATGTTCTCGGCAGTGTCCTGAATCAGGTGGTTCTGCATCAGTCCATTATCGGTCTTGAGTCCAAGGCGGCATTAGAGAAATACAATGAAAAACCTGACATTATCATCGGCTGTGCAGGCGGAGGATCCAACCTCGGCGGCTTAATCTCTCCGTTCATGCGGGAACAGCTGCGCGGAGAAGAAACGTACCGGTTCATTGCCGTAGAACCTGCGTCCTGTCCGAGTCTCACCCGCGGACGGTATGCCTATGACTACTGCGATACCGGACGCGTCTGTCCGCTTGCGAAGATGTATACGCTCGGCTGTGAATTTATTCCGTCATCGAATCATGCAGGCGGTCTGCGCTACCACGGCATGAACACGGTTCTTTCGGAACTGTATCATGAGGGTCTGATGGAAGCGGTTTCGGTGGAACAGACGAAAGTCTTTGAAGCTGCCGTCATGTTCGCAAAGATTGAAGGCATTCTCCCGGCACCGGAATCCAGCCATGCTATTCGCGTTGCGATTGACGAGGCAATGAAATGCAAGGAGACCGGCGAGGAAAAGACCATTCTGTTCGGTCTGACCGGAACTGGCTACTTCGATCTCAAGGCATATGAACAATATAATAACAGAACGCTGACCGACACCATTCCGACTGATGCGGAACTGGAACAGGGATTTGCGCAGCTGCCGAAAATCAACTGAAGATTCTTTGAATCTCTGCCTCTTTTTTTTCGTATTTTGCTGATGTCTCCGGGTGGTTTTGCTGTCTACGCAATACTTAAATCATAGTATTGACATATATACTTAAGTTACGAGGAAATATTCGCTCGTAAATAGATGTAATTTAGGAGTATTCTAGAATGGAAAGAATGGTTGGAACTGTCTCACGCGGAATCCGTGCACCGATTATTCGGAGCGGAGATGACCTTGTGAAGATTGTGACTGATTCTGTTCTTGCTGCGGCAAAGTCCGAGGGTTTTGAAATCCGGGACCATGATATTGTTGCCGTAACCGAATCTGTCGTTGCACGTTCCCAGAACAACTACTGCAGTGTTGATGATATTGCTGCAGATGTCCGTGCAAAATTAAAAGGAGAGACTATTGGAGTCATCTTCCCGATTCTTTCCCGCAACCGGTTTGCAATCTGCCTCCGCGGTATTGCAAAAGGTGCCAAGAAAGTGGTTCTGATGCTTTCCTACCCGTCTGATGAGGTCGGAAACCACCTGCTGAGCTGGGATGAACTTGACGAGAAGGGAATCGATCCGTACAAGGACGTCCTGACGTACGACAAATACCGCGAACTGTTCGGACAGAAGGTCCACGAGTTCACCGGTGTTGACTATGTTGAATATTATGCCGACTTAATCAGAAGCTGCGGCGCAGAAGCGGAAATCATCTTTGCAAATGACTGCCGTGCCATTCTTCCGTATGCAAAGCGTGTCTTAACCTGTGATATCCACACCCGTGCACGCACCAAGCGTCTCTTAAAGGCGGCCGGAGCGGAAATCGTTCTCGGAATAGATGACATTCTTACGTCTTCTGTAAACGGAAGCGGCTACAATGAGAACTATGGTCTCCTTGGTTCAAACAAGGCAACCGAAGACAAACTCAAGCTCTTCCCGAGAAACTGCCAGCCGTTCGTTGAAGACATTCAGCGTGCATTCCTGGATGCAACCGGAAAGGCCGTTGAAGTTATGGTCTACGGCGACGGCGCATTCAAAGACCCGGTCGGAAAAATCTGGGAACTTGCAGATCCGGTCGTCTCTCCGGGATACACTGCAGGTCTTTCCGGTCAGCCGAACGAGCTGAAACTCAAATACCTGGCAGATAACGACTTTGCAAGCAAGTCCGGTGACGATTTAAAGAATGCAATCAAGGACTCCATCCGTGCCAAGAAATCCAATCTGAAAGGAACGATGGAAACCGAAGGAACCACGCCGAGAAGACTGACCGACTTAATCGGATCTCTTTGCGATCTGACCTCCGGTTCCGGCGACAAAGGAACACCAATCATCTTTATCCAGGGATACTTCGACAACTATATCTCTGAATAATCGTTGCGATTGTCGTGTCATTTGACACGGTAATCCTGCTCTTTTTCGTTTTCTTTTCCTGTGTGGACTTTTGCTGGAAGAGAGGTGTGTTATAATTTCAGGATTTTCAGGTGTGTTTTTTCGGCTGTTTCTTTTGCCAGGGTTGTTGCAGGATGTTTCGCGAAAATGACCGATACTCCGGCATACAGCGCTTTTCTGACCATATCTGCTGTGACTTTTCCGGAAAGAGCGAGTGCCGATGACGAGAGGTCTATTCCGGCTAAAACCGCTTTTCCGAATGCCTTGTCGATTGCTGCCGTTTGTCCAATGTCATCAGCCGTAACCTGGGTGTCAGAAGAAATCACTGCTGCAGAAAACCCGCCGAGACGCACGGTTTCGGAATCAAAGACAATAGATACTTCCGGCGGCTCTATGGTTGTTTCGAGTACCGGGAGCTGTTTCGGGTCGAGGTAGGATGCTGTTCCGCCGCAGCCGGAAATCACCGTCTTTTTCGGCAGGAGCACTTTTGCGGTATCTCTGGTCAGAACCCCGATATCGGTTCCGTCAACCATAATAGATTCAATTTCAGACGGCTGCACAATTCCTTCCGAAAGAAGATAGCCGTAGGCAAATTCCTTTTCCATTCCGGTCTGCATCGTAACCGTGGCAATGGATCTTCCGTTTACCGTCAGAGCATACGCCCGTTCTTCCAGCAGTCCGTCTTTGAATCCTTTCATTGCAGAATGGTTTGTTGCAGAACAAAATAACTCCTTCTTTCCGGCTGGATATCATTAATTGGTTTCCGCACGCATTACTATGCATGATTCTTACCGGACGAAGCATCGCAAAAGGAACCGGAACCGGAGAACTGCTGAAGACGGATGCACCCATATCCTTCCTCGGCGGGGTTGATCCGAAGACCGGCATTATTATCGACAAAACCCATCCGCTCTGCGGAACCTCCATTACCGGAAAAGTTCTGGCATTTCCGCAGGGAAAAGGCTCCACGGTCGGTTCCTATGTGCTCTATGCGCTTTCACGAAACAATACCGCACCAAAAGCCATCATCAACAGCGAATGTGAAACCATCATTGCAACCGGTGCGGTCATCGCCGGCATTCCGGCTGTCGATCAGCTGAACGGCAGTCTTCCGGAAAACGGCACGGAAGTGACCGTGGACGGCACCAACGGAACTGTATCTTTCGCATGAAGATTGTCTGGCGCTATATCACTTCCAGCAGGAACACGTATGCGGCGCTCTATGCCGCCTGTGAAAAGTCCGGATATCTGCTGGAACCCGTCGATGAACCGGGTGATGCCGACATCATCTGCTACTCGTTAAACAGTCTTGACTATGCTGTCTATGCTGATGAGATGCGGAATGCTGCAGGGATTGTCATTGCCGGAGGACCGCATCCGTCCGCCTGTTATGCTGACGTTCTTTGTGATGCCGATTATGTTGTTGTCGGGGAAGGAGAGTTTACGCTTCCGCGTCTTTTGGATGCTCTGACCAAAGGAGGAAACCCGGAAGCGGTTCCCGGGGTTGCTTCGAAACACGGATTCATTCCTGCCAATCACTCGGTCTTTTTGAACGCCTACCCGTCGTTTTCGCAGATGAAAGGCTATATCGAGCTTTCCCGCGGCTGTCCCCACAACTGCGGGTACTGCCAGACACCGCGGCTTCACGGATGCCGCATGCGTCACCGGTCCCGCGAAGCGGTTGCGGAAATGGCTGCAAAATACCGCGATGCACGCTTTGTTACGCCGAACGCCTTTGCCTACGGGTCCGCTGACGGTCTGCATCCGGATACGGAAAAACTGGAACGGCTTCTTGCGTCAATGCCGAACAATAACATCTATCTCGGCACCTTTCCGTCGGAAGTGCGGCCGGAGTTTGTGCAGCCGGAAACAGCGGAACTGGTCGTTCAGTACTGTGCGAACACCAACCTTCATTTCGGCGCCCAGTCAGGGTCTGATGCGGTTTTGAAAAAACTGCACCGCGGACACGGAACCGAGGAGATCTTTCATGCTCTTGATGTCTGCCGCGACTTCCGTCTGCAGCCGGTTGTTGACGTCATCTTCGGCTTTCCGTTTGAAACGGATGAAGATGAGGAACAGACCATTGCTCTCGTAGAAGAGGCGGCACGGTTCGGCAAAGTCCATGTCCATTATCTGACGCCGCTTCCGGGGACTCCGCTTGCCGGTGTCAAAGCACGGGAGATTCTTCCGGAAATCGATAAAAAACTGGGACAGCTTGCTCTGCACGGTCATGTGACCGGCTACTGGCACGATAAAAAATTTGACTGAGCCGGTTTGTTGATTTTCGCAGCTTTTCGGGCAGGCTGAATTTATCTTTAGACGGTGTGTGTGGGAAGAAGCTTTCGTTGGGGTTTCGCAGCGGGACGTCAGGAAGCTGCAGGGTATCCTGATGAATCCGCGCTGGTTTTTTGGCCGGACGTCAGCTGTGATTCGGCTGTGTTGAGCGGGTATGTCATTGAGTGAGAAAGTTTACAGCACATTCGAGACAGGCTCAGAAACAGAACGAAGACGGCAGGAGCGGGGAAATTTTTATACAGATGATTAAGTATCATTACGGAAATATAGTATACTATCTATAAATGAAAAGGCGAGTTGCATGAGATTGACGCAATATTCATCCGGGTCGGGGACTTTCCATACGCAATGCCCCCCCCCCGACTGCAGGATTCGGTGAAAGCGGAAAGTATCAGAAAAAAATTTTGAAGATTGGCATCGTCGCGGTGCTGGTGCTGGCGATGATTGTGTGTGTTGGTGCGGCGAGTGCGTTTACGGTTACGTTTAATGCGGGTTATGAAGGAGGAGGTTCGGATACGCAAACTGTTGAAGCAGGTGTCTGGACCACGCTGAAACCGGTGAGTTTTACGGCACCGGATACTCAGAAATTCATCGGGTGGTCAGGAAATGACAATAAATATTACACAGATCAGCAGGCGGTGAAACCCACGAATGATTTGACACTGACGGCACAGTGGAGTAATGTTATAGAATGGACCACTGAAGCGCAGTTTACTAATAATACAATTAGCGAAAAGGGATATTATCTTTTGAATGTGGATGAGCTGGAGTTAGTGAAAGGAATAACGGTAACCGGAGCTCCCGTTGTCATTGATTTGAACGGGAAGGTTCTGTCTCGAAAATCGGGTGAAACGTCGGGTTTCTCAATAATAACTGTTGATAGTAATGGAGTCTTGACGTTGATAGATACAAGTGAGTCCAATAATGACCACTGCTTCACATATGTTAAAAACGGGGTATGGGCGCTTTATACTGGTGAAACACCAACGGACGGAGAAAATATTAAGGTCTATGATACACTTGATGCATTTAAAAGAACTGAAGCTGATAGTTTCATAGGGGGAATTGGAAGCACAAAAGAGGTCTACATCGAGGTAGCCGGCGGCGTAATCACCGGTGGAATTGGGGGAGAACTAGAAGGCGGTGGTGTGAGTGTTAAAGAAGGAACGTTTACGATGAATGGAGGGATTATTGTTGGAAACGAAGCGAATGGAAGCGCTAATAGTAAAGGTTGTGGTGGTGGTGTGATTGTATATAATGGAACGTTCACAATGAATAGAGGTAACATTGTGGGAAACGAAGCTGGAGTGAATGGCGGCGGTGGCGGTGTAATGATTACTGGACCCGATGAGACAACTAGTAAGTTCATTATGACCGGCGGATACATTGTCGGAAACACTGCTATGCAGAGGGGCGGCGGCGGTGTTGATGCATGGAGCGGCGAGTTCGAGATGACGGGCGGCACCATCGCGGGGAACAAAGCAACTCAGAACGGCGGCGGTGTGTTTGTGAATGATGCATGTGTTTCTAACCTGTCTGGTAACGCCATTATAAAGGGAAACGAAGCAACTCAGGACGGCGGTGGTGTGTATGTTGTGAGTGGGAGTAGGCCGTTCATGGTAAGCGGATCTCCAGTCATCAAGGATAACAAAAAAGTAAATGGTACTACTGAAATTAACAATGTGTGGATCATTGACTCAATGGTGCTCCAGCTCGTTGGAAAATTTACGGGTGATATCAGAATCACTAGTGTAGGTGGTAAGAGGGTTAATGAAGTAGTTAAAGGAGATGTTATTAACTTTGGTACCGTCGAATATGCAATTGGTGATGATAAAGAATGGGAAGCCGCACACTTCAGAAGTGACGATGGAGAGTGTTGTGGGATAGTTGATAGCGGTAATATGCTGCAGTGGAGAAAAGCAACAGTATATATCATTACCTATCGTGATAAGGGAGACGTTGCTTTCAGCGGAAAACACGGGAGCGATTATCCGACAATTCACAAATCGGGAACCCCAACACCTCTTGAAAGAGCCACGAAGGATGGGTACACTTTTGGCGGATGGTTTAACAACATAGAATGTACCGGCGACGCGATAACTGAGCTTGGGGCAAATGAGTATACCGCAGACATCACCCTCTACGCAAAGTGGACGGCGAACAAATACACCGTCACCCTCAACCCGCAGGGAGGAATCGGTGGTACAGATTCTGTCACCGCAACCTACGGTGAAGCGATGCAGACTCTAAGCTCCCTCCCGACACGCGACGGCTACACCTTTGCCGGCTACTTTGACGCGGCTACTGGCGGTAATAAGTACTATAATGCCGACGGTACCAGTGCAAAGAACTGGGATAAAACTGAACATACAACTCTGTATGCACACTGGACAGCAATTGAACCGCCGCAACCACAAACGTCTTCCTCCGGTTCTTCCGTTACCACCTTCCGCGGTTCTGCGACCGTAGCCTCAGACGGAACCATCGTCTTTGACCGTTCAACTGTTGTTACGGAAGTCATCGTCACCGGAGCCTCCGGTGCCAAAGTCACGCCGACTTCAAACAAAGACGAAAACGGCTGGTACGGATTTGATCTGACCGTATCTGATGCACCTAACGGCGGCGAAATCTACTACCAGGTTCCGCTGGATGTGATTGCCATCAAAGGATATACGGAACATGATGTCTGTCTGTATCACAAGGAAAACGGCGCATGGACAGCACTTCCGACGTATCTGGTAACCAAAGATGCACGCTATGCCTACTACAAGTCCGTCACGGAATCGTTCAGTCCGTTCTATATCGGCTTCGAAGAAGGAGCGGCGAAGACGGAAGTCATTGAACCGGTAGTTGTGGAAGATCCGACACCAATCGAAGAGCCGGTAGAACCAATCCTCCCGCAGCCGGCAGCAACACCGTTCCCGGTTCTTGGTCTGTTAGCAGGTCTTGGTGCAGCAGCTGTTTTCCTGAAGAGAAGACAGTAAACCAAATATTCTTTTTTTCCAAACAGTATCGTTACATCAGCAGAGTGCCGAGGTAAACGTATGCCGCGGGTCGTTTAGCACAAAGGATTATGTAGAAAACGACGATATAGTATACTATCTATTATGGATTGTCGGTATCGTCAAAGGAGCAAAACTCTGTAAAGAAAACAATATCCTCTGGCTTGAATACATCGGCGGATAAAATCTGAGACTTTGTTCAGACAGCAGTACAGCACTCTTCTTGAGAGCAAGAAGACAGTAAACAAAAAGTAAACAAAATTCTTTTTTTTATGTGTTCTCCGGTCAGTATCTGAACGGGCTGATGTTGTTGTCAGTGAATGAGAAGGATTACAGCAAAATCGGGACAGGGTCGAAAGAAAAGGGCGATTTCCGC
>DALTWK010000018.1 GCA_029987115.1 Methanocorpusculum sp. | reverse complement strand
AGTATTTGCGTCGATATAGAGAAGAGAAGACATTGCTTAGGTAAGGTTTGGCGGAGAAGAAGATGTACAAATGGTGATTTGTTTATAGGTGTTGTTCCATCTGTTTCTCTGGTATTTCTTAAAAAAGGATATTCGGGAGATAGTCTCCTACAATTTTTTCAGTTCTTTTACCAGAAGATGGACCGTGGTTGCGGAATGCATATCAGAGCAGTTTGAAATATCTGCACCGCCGCATTCCGCAAGTCTCTGTTCAGCTCTCTGAATCGCCTTCGTTTCATCGCCGTATCGGGTCAGAAGTTCATATATTTCCGGGAGATTCTTTCGGTATGCTTTCCCGGTTTTGTTCCCGAAAAGTTCCTTGAACAAATCAATCGTCTCGGTTGATGAGGTATGTGATTTGAAATTGTCAAAGTGCGCCCAGAACCACTCTTCGATGCAGGGATTGGACCAGGCAACACTGTATCCCTCTTTTGTCGCATGTCTGACAATATCATCAAATCCGGAAACACAGTCGCGGTCAAAGAGAATCCAGATTTTTTTCTTTCCGGAATCCGGGAATACATCCTCGTTTCGGATAATTCTGCATTTTTCCAGAAATTTGGGTGCTTTGATGGAAGAATACACCTCTAGTACCGGACGGATTTCTTCCGGGATGGATGCTCTCAATCCGTTGAGATACTGTTTCTCAGTTTCCTGACCGTCAGTGATAATCGCATACGTTTCCCGGGTTTTCGGACGGCGCACGGTTCTGGTGTGGCGGCTGTATCTCTCTCCGGTATGGCGGTTATTCGGCATCCTGCATCTCCAGATCCGGTATAAGTATTTTATCGAGGTTCGGAATGCCGCCGTATTCTCCTAGAAGATACCGTTTCCATACACTGTCGTTTTTATGAATAGTACTGTTCTGCGCATTCTTGAAATCGGTCAGCGAGTAAAGCTGCGAGCTGCTGTCTTTCTGTTTTTCAACAATCCAGATTTCATCGCGGCGGAGAAGGTTTGTTGCAATCAGTGTTACATCGTGCGTGGTGAAGATGAGCTGGGCGTTCTTCGGGTTGAGTTCAGGATTGAGGAAGGTGAGAATAATGTTTCTCTGCAGGAGCGGATGCAGGCGGTCACTCATTTCATCAATGAAGATAACACCGCCGTTCATCAGAACATTCTTCAAAGACGGATACATGGTAAACATCTTCCGGGTTCCTGATGATTCCAAATCCATCGGCAGGAAGCATTCCTCTCCGGTATCATTCATCCGGTGTTTGGTAAAGATAAGATAAGAATCAACGGAATTTACCTGGTTTGTTTCAAGTTTCTCGACTTTAAAACCTTCAATGGATTTGTCAAAGGTTGAAAGGAAACGGGCTGTGTCTTCCTGCTCATTGTCATCGTTAAAGAATGAAGCAGGTAAATACCGGTTCATGCGGAAAACCTCCTCAGGAGTGCCGAAATCAAGCATCTCTATTCTTGTAAACCAGCGGTAGACCTGTTCAAAATGCTTCATCTTCAGTTTGGCACCGAGCGAAACCAGGAGCGTTTCCTTATTCAGCGAAGTACGGATAATATTCTGCTGAACCTCGTCAAGCATACCGTTTCCATACTCAATCTCTCCATCGGGACCGCGGAAAAAGACGTTCTTGTACTCACGCGCCGTTCTTGCCTTTCTGTTCAGCCACTCTTCCGTTATGGTAAAATCGCGGGCGAGACTGAAACCGTAATTATATGTTCGTTTATCCTCATCACTGGAGAACCAGATTTCAAACATTGTGTCTTTTGAAGCGGATTCCGTGTCAAGGATGAACGGTGCCACCGGCGGTCTTCCCCCTGGGTACAACCGGATTTTGTTGTCTCCTCCGAAATTCAGAGAATCAAGGACATAGGCCCGCATCCATTCGAGAGCACGGTAGAGATTCGATTTACCGCTGGCGTTTGCTCCGTACACAGCAGTTGTCTTCAGTACTTTGTCAGTTCCACAATCAACAACATGATGGGGATATTCGGTGACCCTCGACTTTGTCATATCCAGAGTCGTTTCATCACGAAATGATGCGCAATTTCCAAATTTAAACTGAATGAGCACGTTTTTACACCTCTTCTATATCACATTGAAATATACATATAAATGTATATTTTATACATTTAAATGTGTTTTCATTGGTGCAACAAATGTTATCTTTAGAACAGGAAAACACAAATCAACATTCTTTTTTACGCATTCTCCCGCAGGTATCTGATGTATCGAACGACTGCTCCGAACTCTTTGGGAACACCGTTTTCTGCAACATACGCTTCCAGCATATCGGCCAGACAGAGTTCCTTGTTTCCGTCAATTCGTTTCTGAAACATGTTGATTTGACGCGGTGTGCATCCTTCCATTCCAGGGAGTACGGCAATCGCTGAAGCAAACTTTTCGCGGTTATCCAGAATGAT
>DALTWK010000008.1 GCA_029987115.1 Methanocorpusculum sp. | reverse complement strand
TATTTTTCGTCTTTCTTACTCTTAAATGTCGTTCGAATTTATTCAGGACAACACATATATTCTTTGAACATCTACATGTAGATACTTTGTTCAAAACTAACCGTAACCTCGTTCTAGTCTCAGCAATCTTTGTTGTGGCTCTTGTCATATCCAACATTCTTGCAGCAAAAGTCGTACAGATTGGTCCGATTGAAATCCCTGCTGCGGTTATTGCCTACCCGTTCACGTTCCTGATGGCAGACATCGTCAGTGAAATCTGGGGCAAAAAGGAAGCACATTACCTTGTACTTGTCGGATTCATCGTACAGCTGTTCTCGCTGCTCCTGATTACCATCGCCATCTTCCTGCCGGCAGCACCGTACTCGGATCAGGCGGCATTCTCCGGCGTCCTGGGTTCAACCTGGCGCATTGTGCTTGCATCAATGGTCGCTTACCTCGTTTCCCAGTTCTTTGATGTCTTTGCCTTCCACAAGGTCAAGCAGCACTTCAAAGCAAAGTGGATGAGAAACTGTACCACCGTCGTCAGCCAGCTGATTGATACTTCAATCTTCATCACCATCGCCTTCATCGGATCTGTTCCAAGCATCGGCGTCATGATTCTGTCCCAGTACGTGGTGAAAGTCTGCTTCGCTCTTGCCGATACGCCGTTCTTCTACCTGTTAACCAAACACGGAAGCGCTGAAAACAAGGAACAGTACCTTGCGATGAAAAACGCAGAAAAAGAGACGCAGTGACGTGAAATCACCCTCAGTGGTGCACACTGTGTCACACATCATTTATCTTTTTTAACTGCCAACATGTATCCACATGGACGCATATGAACTCGTCACCCGAAACACGGCAGAAATTGTCGACGATGCTGAACTGCGGGCACTGCTCGCACAACCGACAAAACGCGTGTATACCGGGTATGAACCAAGCGGCGAGATTCACCTCGGTCACCTGGTGACCATCAATAAACTGCTCGATATGAAGAACGCAGGGTTTGATGTAGTGGTGTTAATCGCAAACCTGCACGCATATCTCAACAGAAAAGGAACCTTCGAACAGATTAAGGAACTTGCAGACTATAACAAGGCATGCATTGAAGCAGTCGGTCTGAAAGGCGCAGAATTCGTTCTCGGAACCGACAAGCAGCTCACCCCGGACTATATGACCAAAGTCCTGACGCTCTGTCAGGAAATCACCTTAAACCGTGCAACCCGCAGCATGGATGAAGTCGGACGTGCAATGGACAATCCGATGGTTTCCCAGATGGTCTACCCGGTCATGCAGGTTGTCGACCTTCCGACCTTAGGCGTTGACGCAGCAGTCGGCGGTATCGACCAGAGAAAGATTCACATGCTGGCACGTGAACACCTGCCGCACATCGGCTGCAAAGCACCGGTTTGCATTCACACGCCAATCATCAACGGTCTTGACGGAGAAAAGATGTCCTCTTCCAAAGGCAATGTGATTTCTGTTGCCGATTCCCCGGAGGATATCAAGAAGAAGATGAAGAAGGCATTCTGTCCGCCGGAGGTTGAGAACAACCCGATTCTCCAGATTATCAGATACTGTGTTCTTCCGAGAGTTGACACCTTCACCATCCACCGCCCGGAGAAGTTCGGCGGCGACCTGGAATTTGCAAACTACGAAGAGCTTGCAGCAACCTACGGAGCAGGAAAACTCCACCCGATGGACCTGAAGAACGGCTGCGGCGATGCACTGACCGAGATTCTGGCAGATGCCTACGCATACGTTCAGAGTTACAAAGGAAGACAGTAACTTCCTCTTTTTTTATGCACCTTACCGTACTTGTTGAAAATACCGCACCCACCTACGGCACAGAGAACTCGTATGTAGCCGAACCGGGACTTTCATTCTATCTTGAAGACGGCGGCGAAAAGATTCTCTTTGACACCGGACGAACAGACGTCGTTATCAGAAATGCTGAAATGATGGGAATCGATCTGTCTGCAGTAACAAAGCTTGTCTTATCACACGGACATGACGACCATGCAGGAGGCATTCCGCATCTTCCGCCGATGGATGCAGAACTGATTGCTCATCCGAAAGCGCTGCTGCCAAAACATGAACACGGAAGAAATTCGGGATGTCCGCTCTCAGAAAACGAGCTTGCACTGCGGTTCCGGATGGTTCCGTCCTGCACTCCGCAAAAAATCAGTCCGCATCTGACGTTTCTCGGCGAGATTCCGGAACTGAATGATTTCGAACCGCGGAAAGCGTTCGGGACGTACGAAGAAAACGGCGAACTGGTGCCGGACTATGTCTTCGATGACTCAGCCCTGGTCTATGAAACCAAAGATGCAATCTATGTGATTACCGGATGCTCCCACTCAGGTATCTGCAACATTGTCGCCTACGCACAGAACCTGTTCGGGAAACGGGTTGCCGGCATCATCGGCGGATTCCATCTTCGTTACCCCGACGAGCGGGTGGAAAAAACGATTCAGTTCCTGAAAACCTTAGGGGACGTAGAACTGAGACCCTGTCACTGTACCAGCTTTGCCGTCCGGGCGGCGATGCATCAGGAAATCCCCGTCATTGAGACTGCAGTCGGGACAAAAATAGATTGGTAGAGGAGATTATCCGAAACAGACCCAGCGGTCGTAGATGGGGTCGCGGTCGTTTTCGGAAATCTCCAGCTCTTTTCCGACACCTGCGGCCCATTCCTTAACCCAGTGTGCTTCTTCTTCGGTTGCTACCGTAATCAGCGTTTTTTCGGTGATGCCGGCGAGTTCTTCGACAATCGGCTGCCAGATGTCTTTTGTGTAAATGTACATCTGACCGAACATGATGCCAAGACCGTACTTTGCATCAGGAAGGTAAGCTGAAGCAACTCGACCATCAATACACAGGGTGTCTTCAGCCAGGAGACGTCCTTCTTTGATGCCGAGACCGAGAAGCTCAGGGTCGTTGTCATAGGCAAGGACGGATGCTCCCATCTCCCGCATAATCATGGCACCGATTCCGGAACCGCAGCAGGCGTCGATGCAGAGACCGTCAGCGGTTTCGCCGAACTTTTCTTTGATGAGGGAGCGGATTTTCTCAATCCTGTCTTCGGTAAGATCTTCTCCGGCAATCGGTCCTTCGCGGATAATTTTCAGCGTGAAATATTCCCTCAATGCCTTTTCGATATCTGAACGGGACTCCTGGTACATCTCGCCTTCCGCTTCTTCAAAGAGCGTCAGTTCTTCAGCGGTCGGACTGCGGTAGAGCCAGCAGGTTGCATACCAGACACCGTCGTTTTTCACCGCAAAGAGAAGCGGGTTTCCGTCATCATCGACGAGAATCCGTGCATCTCCTTTCTCCGGTTTCGCATCGCAGATAAGAAAAGCCGGCTCTCCGTTGTTAACCAGAGATGAATACTCCGGTTCGATAAACTGAAGTGCATCCACTTCAATCATTGCTTCCAGTTTTTCAGTCACGTTTCACCTCCCGATCAGAACCGATAATAAGTCCGTCGGATGCCTGAATCATGCCGCTGATATGGGCATCTTCGTGCATCCAGATAGCCTGTCCAATCAAATCTCCGAGGACTTCGGCACCGCGTTCTACGCGGATGTTGTCGGCAGAGACATCGCCGTGGACTGCGTCACGCGGACCCAGTTTGACTTTCTTGGATGCAAGAATGCTTCCGAAGATGGTGGTATCCCTTCTGACGGTGACGCTTTCTGCATGAATATTGCCGTGCAGTCTGCTGTTTGCTCCGATTTCCATCGGGGTCAGAACAGAGAAGTAGCTTAAGTCCATGCTGGTCTTCGGCGGGAGCACCAGCGGAACCGACTGCGCCTGAGCAACAATCGAGTCGAGCTTCTTCATCGTGGACTCTTCTCCTTCGATGTGGAGCATCGTCATGATATAGAGCAGGAGATAGAGAATAACCGGAATCGGGTTTCTGATGGAGATATCTCCGTAGGCCTTGAATTCCTTGTCAATGACAACCTTCTCACCGATATCCAGGTTTCCGCCGATGGTGAGTTTGCCGTGGACTTTGACGCCTTCTCCAAGGTAGGCATCACCGTTGCAGACAACGTTGCCGAAGACTTCACAGAAGTTGTCGATACGCAGATCGCTTTCTGCGATGACATCGCCGTGGAAGGTAGAGAACTCGCAGACGGCAATCGAGTCGCCGTGCAGACCGAATCCGATGGTGCAGTGGTCGCCGATAAGAATGTCGTGTTTGGTTTTGAGGAGATGTTCCTGCAGTTCCGTCTTCTCCGGCAGAACGCAGGTCTTGAATAAGTCAGTTGAGTTAATGACGGCAGCCGCAGTATCTTCATCGATTTCAGAGATATGGGCCTTCAGATCATCTGCAGTGGTTATTTCGGTAAACAGCGGTTCTTCATCCGGAATCTCTGCCGGCTTTCTCGGTCTTTCCAGCGGTTTTTGCGTCGGCGGCAGATTCAGTCCGATGTTCAGCGGTTCTTTTTCGTTGATTGGGTTGAGATTCAGCGGTTCGAAGATAGATTCAGCGTTCAGTTCTGCCTCTGCTTCAGCTTCGGCAAGTTCACGCTCTCCTTCCGCGGAAAGATGAGTGAGGTTCAGATATTGTACCCCGTCCTCATCTTCAACGACATTCTTATGGTTCTCTGACATTTCTCCTCGTTACGTAGTAATCTATACTTTCTTATGCACCGTACTTATGCGTTTTGTCGATTAAATCGAGAAGGATTGGCATAAGCGAGCTGCCGGTGATTCTGCACATGGCTCCTGCAGCACAGGAAACCTCGTCATACCTGGTGACCAGGTCGGTTCTGACGCCGTCGCCGTGAATAATCAGCGGAACCGGGTCTGCACTGTGTTCTTTAATGGTACACGGGGTGGAGTGGTCTCCGCAGATGACGGTCAGAAGATCCTTTCTTGCAAGGAACGGTTTGACTGCAGCATCGATCTTTTCCAGGAAGTCCTTCTTCTCCTGTGCTTTTCCGTCGTGACCGTACTCATCGGCGTTCTTGATATTGAATAAGACAAAGTCCTTTTTGTCCAGTTCCTGCATGACTAATGCAACCTGCTCGTCGAGCGGGGTGGTTGGGAGAACCGGAATTCTCTCGAGACCAACAGACGATCCGATTCCGGCAATCAGTGCAGCTGCAGCAACGACAGATCCGCTCAGCTCATGCTTCTCTTCAAAGGTTTCGTAGACACCCATCTCACCTGCACCGCGGATGAGGACAACGTTTGCCGGATTCTTTCCGGCAGCCTTGCGTGCTGCGTTGACCGGGTGGTTCTTCAGAATCTCTGCTGCCTGGCGGGAGAACTCATTGCAGATTTCTGCAGTGCGTTTTGCTTCGGCACTGTCATCGGTCGGGACGATGGTGAGCGGTCCGACACCGGTCTTTTTCGGATCATTGGTGGAGACTGCCGCAGAAAGATGGTCGCCCTTTAAGGCGAGCGCTGCACGGTGACCGGTTCCGGGAGAGAATTCAATCTCTACTCCATAGTTGGATAAGTCAACGCCGTCTTTAATTGCCTTGGAAATTTCTGTGGTATCCTCAATTCTTCCTGCACGGCGGTCAGTGACAAGACCTGCGTCGTCAATGGTTGCGTAGTTGGCACGGAACCCGATCATTCCGGGTTTCATGGCGATACCGACACCTGCTGCTTCCAGCGGTCCGCGGCCGGTATAGTACTTCTGCGGCGGATAGCCTAAGAGGCTTAAGTGGGAAGTGTCGGAACCCGGTCGGATACCCGGTGCCACGGTATCCATGATACCGCAGATACCTTCTGCTGCAAACTGGTCAAGAACCGGAATATTTGCCGCCTGGAGCGGTGTTTTTCCGCCAAGACACTCACACGGCCTGTCGCCTACACCGTCAATAATGAGAAGAAGAATTTTGGATGCTGTCATTACTGACAATATATGCTGTGAAAGTTGAAAAAGTAGTGTATGATATCAGTATGTGACATCATATTCGGTGATAAGATTCGTCCCGCACATGAAGGTCTTTTTGAGCGAGAGAGAAATCATATCATCTTCTGAACCGAGGCGTTCCCCGCCGACTAAAGACGGAGTGTCGAAACCGCCGACAATGAACGGCATGTTGATAATGCGGATTTCATCCACAAAGTGGTGGTGGAGCATATGCCAGTTCAGGGTGGAGCCGCCTTCCACAATCAGCGACCGTACACCGTAGTTTTCCATCAGAATCTTCATGAGAAGCGGGAAATCAATCTTGTCCTCTCCGGCGACAACGACGTCCACGCCTTTTTCACGGAACAGTTTCAGGCGTTCTTCTGAGGCTTTTTTCGTTACCGCAAGCACGGTCGGTGCTTTGGTGGTGTCGAAGACAGCACGGTCAACCGGTAAATCGGCTTCCGAGTTCGGGATGACCCGGAGCGGACTCTTTCCTTCAACCAGACGCACGGTAAGGCTGGAGTTGTCGATTCTGATAGTAGAAGAGCCAACCATAATGGCATCGTATGCGGCACGGGTTTCATGCAGCATAACCTCTGATTCGTGAGACATGTATTTCATGAGGATTTTGCTGGATACTCCTTTCCCGAGGGTGAGTTTTCCGTCCAGGGTCACCTCAGATATCATTAATGTATGAGGATGATCGTTCATAGTGGTATTTCTGTATTACAACTATATATTTTGAAGGCATAAACTATTGGATATCACTTACTGATTCCGCAGTATGAATATTACATCAATACGCCACAAAATAACCGGGTGGATGAATCCGGTTGCCCGTGTTCTGGCAAAAACCCGAATCTCGCCGAACATGATAACGTTCCTGTCATTTCTGTTCGGCATCGGAGCAGCGGTCAGTTTCTACTTCTGTCAGTTCATTTTAGGAGCAGTTCTTCTGGGACTTTCCGGAGTGTTTGATTTGGCGGACGGAACCGTAGCCCGTCTCACAAACCGGAAAAGTGCCTTCGGAGCGGCTCTGGACTGGATTGTCGACAAATATGTAGACGGGATTGTGCTTGTCGCCATCGGTCTTTCCATCTTCGTTCAGTCGCCCTGGTACCTGAGTTCTCTTCCGATTCCGACAGTGGTCTTTGTGGCAGTGGCAGGACTTGCTGTTATCGGATCTATCATGAACACGTTCATCAAGCCGGTTGCCTATGCAGAAATCGGATTCACCAGCAAAGATAACGGAAAAATCAACGATCCTTTGGAAGGCGTCGGGTTCTTCGGACGGCCGGAAACCTTCATCGTTCTGATGCTCGGCGGATTTTCCGGATTCATCTGGATTGCCGTTGCCATTATTGCCTTCTGCACGAACGTCTCGGCAATTCAGAGAATTGTCTTCCTCTATAAAAAACACGGGAAGGTCTACGAGCAGGAATGACCGCCAGATACCATGCCCTGATTCCGTTCCGGCCGACAAATCCGAAGACACGGCTGTCCTCGGTGCTTTCGCAGGAGGAACGCGAAGAGTTCGCCCGCGTCATGCTCGATGATGTAATTACCGCTGTTCTCGGAACAGGAGCAGAGGTTACGGTGCTTTCGACCGGCGAGTATACCACTGACAAAGCAAACGTCCGGGTCAAGGATGAAGGACTCAACGAAGCACTGAACGGCATGCTTCCGTCAATGGAGGTTCCGGTTCTCATAATCATGTCGGATCTGCCGATTGTCCGTTCCGAAGATCTGCTGCGGGTGGTTTCAACCACGGCAGACTTTGCGGTGGTTCCGGGACTCGGCGGCGGAACGAATATCCTTTTCATCAAGCACCCGAAGGAGTACCATGTCGAGTACTACGGCTTTTCGTTCAAGAAACACTGCGAGATTGCCCGTGAATGCGGCATGACCATAGAAGTCATCGACTCGATGCGGATGTCGACTGATGTTGACGAACCGTCCGATCTGGTGGAGCTGCTGATTCATGGAAAAGGGAAGGCTCCGCAGTGGCTGCTTTCTCATGAGTTTGCCCTCTCGACCGAAAGCGGACGGCTGAAAGTGACCTACAAAGGGGGAGAAATTGTCTGATTTAATTACCGAAGCAGAAGACCTGGCAATGACCGGAAAGATTCCGGAAGCAATTGCCAAATACGAAGAAGCAATCGCAGAAGACGCAACAAATCCGCTGCCGTTTGTCGGGAAAGCATCGCTCCTGAAAGCAACAGGAAAGTATGCCGAAGCAGCTGAAGACCTCGGAAAGGCGCTTGCAATTCTTCCGGAATGGCAGGTTGCAAAAGAAGATGAGAAACGGTATCATGACTTTGTTTCCATGCTCCATGTTCTGCGGGCTGAAGCCTACCTCTATGCTGACTCGCCCGATGAGGCGCTTGCAGATTTAGACGCGGCGGATGCAGCCCGGGAACCGGATGCAGCGTCCATGGTTGTCAGGGCAAACGCCTATGCCCAGAAACAGGAATGGATGCAGGCAGGAGACCTGCTCTACCGTGCCGAAGAATGGTGTTTCCTCCATGAAGACTCGATGCTTACCCAGGTCTGGCTAACCAAAGTACACTGCGCCCAGGAGGCAGGCGGGGGGATTTTTGCTCCGCCGTATGCTGCAGAGATTTATGCTTCCGGAAACTGGCGGATGCCGAAAGGTACGGCAGACGAGCTGCTGGAGCGGGCAGGCAACCTGAAAAAAGAAGGACTGATTTATGATGCACTCCGGTACTACGACGCCTGTATTGCAGCCGGTCCGGAGAACAAAGCTCACGTTCTTTTCCTGAAAGGTGTCGCATTCGAACAGCTTAAGCGCTTTGACGATGCATATTCCTTGTATTCAGATGCTCTTGCGGCAAACCCGGATGCCAGTGAAGAATTTGCCATCCGCGTCCGCTGGGCAAACACCAAAGCACTCCGGAGTGATTGAATATGGAAACTACCATCCGAAACATCCTTACCAAAACCTGTTCCATAACGACGATGGTTCTCTATCTCGTTATCGCACTGCTACTGATTGTAGCTGCGGTTATCGGCACCATCCAGGCAATCGGTCTGATTTCCGCATCATTCGGCGACATCGGCTCGCATGAAATGCTGATAGCTGCCCTGCAGTCCATTCTGCTCGTAATTGTCATCGTGTCGCTGATTGACATGGTTCGTTCCTACATCAAGTACGGACGCATCTTAATCCGCCCGATTCTCATTGCCGGTATCACGACCATGGTCCGCCGTCTGCTCATTTCAGAAGTTACCTTCGAAGAGATGATCGGCATTGCAATTCTGATTCTGGTTCTTTCCGCCGCACTGGTATTCCTGAGCAGGGAAGACAGAAAGATTGCAAAGTGTGCAAAAATGGGCGAGGAGAAGCTGGAAGCTGACTCCGCAAAACTGAGCGATTAAACCGAAAATCGCACCATTCTTTTTTCCCGGTAGAACGGGAGCTGATCTGATACAAAAAGGCGGGACCCTGATTCGCCGAGTGCTGCTTCCGCCGACAGCCGTGCAATGTTCGGGCGGTTGTAGTTTTCCGAAAGATGGGCTAATGCGATGGTTCCCACCTCATTTTTCAGCACGTCCAGAGTTTCTGCGGAGCGTTCGTTGGACAGGTGGCCGTCTTCGCGGATTCTGTCTTTGAGATACTGCGGATAGAGCCGCATGACCTGGCAGTTTCCTCCGCATTCGGCACCGCACTTGCGGCACTCGCGGCAGAGAGGGAACCGGTCGGTCTTCATCGCAGGTTCTGAATAATTGCTTTCGAGGACAACGGCATCGCAGGATTTCAGCACCGCAGTCATGGCATCGGAAACCTTGTGGGTATCCAGGCAGATGCCGATGCGGGCTGTTCCGTCGTCAATGACGTACCCGGTCGGTTCTGCTGCATCGTGATAGGTTCTAAAAGAAGTGACCTCCAGACCGCCGAACATGCGGGGTTCTCCGGCACGAAACGTGATGTGTTCGGTTCCGGCGGTAAGCTGCCCCATCCCGGCAAGAGCTGAAAGCGTTCCGCCGGATGCTGCTGCCGGGATATGAAGTGCTTTTAGAAACGCCTTTGCAGAGCGGCAGTGGTCGGAGTGCTCATGCGTTACACAGAGAGCACGTACGTTTTCGGTGGAAAGACCGTTTTCCTCCAGCGTCCGCTTGAGATAGCCGACACCTGCATCGACGACGACCGCATCAGAGCCGTTGCCGACATAGATGCAGTTTCCTTTGCTCCCGCTTGCAATCAGAACACAATCCATTATCTATTGTTTGACGCCGCAATGCAAAAAATCCGCGGGTACACACTCAGGAGGAGGGTGCGGCATGTCGTTATCTTTATCTCTGTAGATATCAAATACATTAAGCACTCTTCCATGAGCCTTGGCTCATGCGGCATCAGCCCAAGTAAAGAGTAGTAAAGGTAGGAACTAATGACAAAGCGACCACTGGAAATTTTAGATCAGGTATTAAACCGCCAGCCCGTTATTGTATCGCTGAAAGGCGGAAGGGAGATTCGCGGCGTCCTTCAGGGCTACGATGTCCACATGAACCTGGTTCTTGACAAAGCTGAGGAAGAAGGAGAGAACGGCAAAGTCAGCCTCGGAACGTTAATCGTCCGCGGTGACAATGTCATCTACATCTCTCCGTTCGTAGAGTAAAATACGAGGTGAAATAACATGACAAAAGGAACACCATCAATGGGTCTGCGCAACAAGCACACCCACATCATCTGCCGCCGCTGCGGTAAAATGTCATTCCACGCCCGCCATGGAGTCTGCTCATCCTGCGGATTCGGCAAGAGCTCCAAGATGCGGAAGTACAACTGGACAACTAAAGCAAGAGACAACTAAGAAAGATGTAATATGAGCGGTATTGCAGGCATCATACAGACTGAAGATGTCTCATACCCCCTCTATTTATGCCTGCACGCCCTCCAGCACAGGGGACAGGAAACAGCAGGTATCGCTACTTTTGACGGAAAAAAATTCCACATTCATAAAAACCCGGGACAGTTATCCGAGGTCTTTTCCAAAGAACTTCTCCAGACCATGCCGGGCACCGCCGGTGTCGCTCAGGTACTCTACTCCGACAAATCGGTCCGCGGTCATGCGGAGAATATTGAGCCGATGGGTTTCACGTTTAAGGGTCATTCCGTCATAATTACGGTATCTGCATCGCTTGTCAACCGTGACGAGCTGCGTGCGGAATGCGAGGGGAACGGACATATCTTCTCATCAACTTCGAATGCTGAACTGATTGCGGCGATTCTTGCGCACAAACTCAATTCAGGAGAAACTCCGCGGAAAGCATTCATCCATACGCTTCACGCCCTGCACGGTGCATACACCGGAGTAGCGGTCGTTGACGGCATCCTCTATGCCTTCCGTGATCCGCTCGGCATAAAACCGCTCTGTTTCGGAAAAACCGAGACAGGATATGCGGTCGTCTCGGAATCCGTTGCCCTGGATATTCTCGGCTCCAATCTCATCCGCGACGTGGCAGCTGGAGAACTGCTGATTATCACCGCAGAGAACCTGGAATCCGTGCTGTTTGCAAAAGCGGATCATGCAGCCCACTGTATCTTCGAGTACGTCTACACGGCACGTCCGGACTCGGTTATTGACGGCGTGCTGGTATATGATGCACGCACCAGAATCGGTGCCTGCCTCGGAAAGACGGATGCAGGAACCGACCTGGTTTCACCGGTTCCGGATTCGGGAACCGCATTTGCAACCGGCTATGCGGCAGAGTCCGGCGTTCCGTATGTGGAAGGTCTTTTGAAGAATCGGTACGTGGGACGCACCTTCATCATGCCGGCACAGTCGCTGCGTGAGAATGCTGTCCGGATGAAACTGAATCCGGTCAGAAGCCACATCAAAGACAAATCCATTGTCTTAGTCGATGACAGTATTGTACGCGGCACCACCTCGCTTCACATCGTCGATATGGTAAAAGAATTCGGCGCAAAGGAAGTGCACATGAGAATCGGTTCTACCCCGATTATTGCACCATGCTACTTCGGCGTGGATTTACCAACCAGGAAAGAGCTGATTGCGACCGGACGTACGGTTGAAGAAATCCGCGAAGCAATTCATGCAACAACCCTCGAGTACATCGACGGCGAAGACCTGGTAGAGGCAGTCGGTATTCCGAAAGAGGAACTCTGTACTGCATGCGCAGGCGGAGAATATCCATTGGAGATTCCCTGCGAAAAGTGCTGTAAGCGGAAAATTACCCTTCTGGATGAGTAACCTCTCCAAAAAAACCCATCTATTTTTGAAAACTACGCATTCCGTAGCGGATTTCACGGATAAAACGCGATGACCCTGCCGTATTCAGGTAGGAATAGTACGAGAGAAAAAGGATAGTTGAGGAGATTTACTCGACAACTTTGAAAGAGGTTCCCGGAATGCCGCAGATCGGGCAGCGCTCGGAGGTGTGATTGATTTCGATGTTTCCGCAGACTGGGCATAAGTAGACGGTCTTTGCTTCGAAGTCTTTGCCTGCCTTGACTGCTTCAAGTGCCTTGCCGTAGAGACCTGCGTGGACTGCCTCTGCCTTCATTGCGTGCTCGAAGGTGATAAGTGCATCCTGTCTGCCTTCTCCTTCTGCAACCTTGATGAATTCCGGGTACATATTGTTGGTTTCTTCAAGTTCGCCTGCCTGACCTGCTTCGAGGTTGGCTACGGTGTTGCCGACGATACCGCCGACACGCATGAGTCTGCGTGCGTGAATTTCCTCTGCAAGGGATGCTGCACGGAAGAGTTTTGCAACCTGTGCGTATCCTTCGTCATCTGCTGCTTCTGAAAAAGCCTTGTACTTGTTTCTTGCCTGGGATTCCCCAGCGAATGCTCCCATAATACAGTCTTGAGTATTCATGTTTGTATTATTAGATTGACGATGAGGATAAAGGTTTGGAATCAGGACGCTTTGGGTTTCCTGTCAATGATATGATTAAAGAATTTAACAATCCATCCTACCGTAAGAGCGGCGACCAGGGAACCTTCTCTTACACCCACAACATTCTGGAGGAAAATGAGCGATACGGCAACCGAGAGGCAGACGAGGATGACATCAAAAGCGACTTTGACCTTGGCAAAGTCCCAGTGCTTCACCTCAGAGATGACTCGAACGAGCATATCTCCGGGCATCATCACAAAGCCTGCTTTCATCAGAAGAGAGATGCCGAACCCGAGGACAACGCATCCGGCAAGCATCAGCAAAAACTCCTGCCAGTAGGCGCCGGGGATGACAAAAGAGATGATGGCGAGATTGAGGTCGATGAAGAAACTGAAAACCAGCAGTCCCGGAAGCTGAAGGAGCTGCCATGGTTTGAACTGTTTTTTCAGGATTAGTATCTGCATCAGAACAAAGAAACAGTTCATGATGAAGGTGACCATGCCGACACTTAACGGCGTGATGACACTTACGACATACGGGAACGAAGAAATCGGCGAGGTTCCGAGATTTGCGATGATGGATAAGGCGACGCCGAATCCCATGGCATAGAGACCGAGGATAAAAAGAACGATACGGGAAAAAAGCGGGGTGTGCATTGTTCAGCGCTTGGATTTTGCACACTGTCCGCAGGCTCTGCAGACTTCGACACAGGGGGTGAATTCAGTTCCGTTTTTGCAGAACGGCGGGATGTCGGCTGCATCACGCTTGAAGTAGACGTGCGGGACAAGCGAGATGTGGGTGTATCTTCCGACTTCGATACCGAGTTCATCGGCGATATATTTCTGCAGACAGACAAGCGCGTACATATTGGAGCCGGCTGCAGAGAGCATGTCGTTGCTTCTGAAGACAATCTTCATATCGAGTTTGCCGTGGCGGACCGTGCACTGCACCAGCTGGAGGCAGGGGCAGTCATTTAATGGTTCATCGACCGGCGGACACCAGGTGATGGCAAGAGCACGGCGGGATTCAGGATTGCTCTTCAGTTTGTCGATGATGTAGCGGATCTGGTCCTGGTGGATTTCCCCGTTGAAGGTAAGACCGCATCCCCAGTCGAACAGCCGTCCGTGGTAATCGTATTCGAAGACGGCGTCGGAACCGTGAATCAGGTTATCGGCGTATTCTTTGAGGAAGGCTTCCTTGAACCGGGAAGATGCGGAAACCATCGGGGCTTCCAGCGGTGTGTCGACCGAGATGCAGATTTCATCGGTCTCCATCGTCTCTTCGCCGTTTTCCGTTTTCAGATATTCACCCTTCTCCAGAATGTAGCGGACAACCAGTTCGTGACCGCGGGATAAGGTGGGAGAACGAATCAGTTTCATAGCTACATTACTATTCGCTGTGAAAAATGAATAAACTATCTTCGGGATTCAAGAAATCAAGAAAAAGAGTAGCCCGTAGCAGATTCGAACTGCTGTCGAGGGATCCAGAGTCCCCCATGATTGACCACTACACTAACGGGCTTCCTGTACCTTATTAGATTGGAAGTTGTATTTTATTAACGTGTCGGTTATTCCTCAAGAAAAAGCCTATTATTCCCGCGGGACCAACCTAATTTCGTGTCAAGATTCTTTTTCAGCCCGTTATCACCGCTCTTTCTGATTCTTCTGATAGCGCTCGTGATTCTCGGTCTTCCGCTCCTTTTCTTCGGATTTATCGGAACTGCGCTTGCTCATCTCGGCATCAACTTCTGGACGATTGTTCTCCTGCTGTTTGCCGTAATTATTGGCAGTTTCATCAATATTCCCTTAACAACACTCCGTCCGAAGCAGAAAAAGGAGACGGCATCACCGAGAAAACCCAAAGGACAGTATGCTCCTTCCATGTACGACAAGATTTACCGCTCCGAACGGTTCGACTTGACCGCCAGTCAGCGTTCCGCAGAGGAAAAACCGGGAACGAAAATCAGCATCAACATCGGCGGATGTCTCATTCCGGTCTGCATCTCCGTCTACGTCATCATTCAGGGTGCAACCGGTGCTCTTTCCGCTGACCCGTTCTATCTGCTCAGAATCCTCGGCGGCGTTATCGCGGTTACGGCGCTTACCTACTTCCTTGCAAAACCGGTGAAAAACATCGGCATTGCGCTTCCGTTCTTTGCAGCTCCTCTGATGGCGGTTGCCTGCGGACTGCTCTTAGGCGGAGGATTCGGTCTTCCTGCGGCGGGAATCGCGTTTGTCTCAGGAACGCTTGGTACGCTGATTGGAGCGGATCTGCTCCACCTGAAAGATCTCCCGTCTGAAGGATCAGGAATCCTTTCCATCGGCGGGGCGGGAACCTTCGACGGCATCTTCCTTGCCGGAATCATTGCGGCATTTCTTACCGCATTCTAACTTTTTTCCCGAATATTCATCTCATCTGCCTTCCAATAGATATTCATGCAAGATTCCGGACTCGCCGCATTACGCAACTGCACTCTCTATACCGAGACCTACGGGTGTACCTATAACACCGGCGACACGGAAAAAATCAAGGAAATCGCAAAGGCTCAAGGGTGTACCATTGTTGCTTCGCCGAAAGAAGCAGACGCGGTTCTCATCAACACCTGCATTGTGATTGAAAAGACCGAACAGCACATGTTCGAGCGGCTGGAACTGTTTGCAAACAAGAACCTGTTCGTCACCGGCTGTCTTCCGCCGGTGGCAGAAGGACGGATTCGCTCGTCGTACCCGTCAGCCCACATCATCGACCCGGTGATGATTCATCCGTGCTACAAGGAAATCGGCACGGCAAGTCCGTCTGTTTCTGCCGTGCTGCAGATAGCCCGCGGATGCAGCGGACACTGCACCTACTGCATTACCCGGATTGCCCGGGGAAAACTGCACAGTTTCCCGCTGGAAGATATTGTCGCCCAGGCAAAAGCGCTCATTGCGGCAGGAGCGACTGAACTGCAGGTGACTGCTCAGGACACCGCATCCTGGGGTCTGGACCGGGAGGACGGGCTCCGGCTGCCGGACCTGCTTCGTGCACTGACTTCGCTTGAAGGAAACTTCATGATCAGAGTCGGCATGGCAAATCCGGATACGCTGCTTCCGCTCTTGGATGACTATCTTGATGCGCTGAAGAGTCCGAAGGTGTTTCTCTTCCTGCACATTCCGGTCCAGTCCGGCTCTGATGCGGTGCTGAAACGGATGGGACGGCGGTACACCGGAGACGTCTATGAAGAAATTATTGCCCGCTCGAGAGCCGTGTTTCCGGATATCCGCATCTGCACCGACTACATCGCAGGTTTTTCCGGCGAGACGGATGAAGACGGCGAAGCATCGGTTGCGCAGATTCTCCGCACCCGTCCGGGCAAAGTCAACATCACCCGCTTTTCCGTCCGGCCGAACACGCCGGCTGCCAAATGGAAGCGTCTTCCTGAACCGGTGAAAAAGGAGCGGTCAAAAGCGCTGACAGACGCCGTGAATACAGTCTACGATGCAAACACCGCAGAACTGGTCGGAAAAGAGTTTGACTGCATCGTAACCGAGACGGACAAACCGGGAAGCGTCACCGCACGCGACCGGACCTATCAGAACATTGTGATTTTAGAAGAGTATCCGCTTGGGACAAAACTGCATGTAAAAATCATCGAGTCACGCCGGCACTATCTGATTGCAGAAGTCTGCTAAGAGACGGGTGAATTCTTTTTTAGAACGCGGGGTTTATTGGGAAAAACAGCTGCGAACCGGATAAAAAATAGAAGGAATCGGTCTTAGAAGAGACCGTATACCATATAGATGAGAATGGCTGCGATACAGATTGGTGCGATGAATTTCACCATCACCACGTAGAACTTCTTTGCCTTGAAGCGGATCTTCGGCGCTCCTTCCCAGTGATTATCGCGGTATTTGTTGACAGCTTCAGCAACTGCCGAAAGTTCCTCTTCGGAGATGGAACCTGCTGCTGCGAAGGCCTTGAGTCCCGGGCTGTCGGCTGCAATATGGACAACTTCCTTTGCCTTGTCAGCCTCGTCAATTCCTTCAACTTCATCGGTAACAACCTTGGTTTTCTTCTTGACAACCCATCCGATGAAGATACAGGTGAGGAGTGCTAAGATCGGCATCATGATGTTGTTACTTAAAGTATCCATGAAGTCGAGAATCTGGAAGCCGAAGATGGTAAAGTCTGCCCAGACACCGTAGCCGAGGTTGACGATGACGCCGACAATCAGTTCGCCCAGAAGAACGATACCGACCGCTTTGACACGCTTCATCTGGAACTTGTCAATGAGTGCGGAAACCGGCACTTCAAACAGACTGATTGCTGAAGTAAGAGCAGCAAAGAACACACAGATGAAGAAGACAGCACCGATGACTTCTCCGAACGGCATGGTGTTGAATACCTGCGGCAGGTTGATGAACATCAGTCCCGGTCCTGCACCGAGTGCTTCCGGAGATCCTCCGGAGAACATGAAGACTGCCGGAACAATCATGAGACCTGCAAGGAATGCAATACCGGTATCGAAGATTTCGATGGTTCGAACAGATTTTTCGATGTTTTCCTTCTTATGGAGGTAGGAACCGTAGGTAATCATGATACCCATTGCCAGACTTAAGGAGTAGAACATCTGACCCATTGCCGCAAGGACTGCTTCACCGGAGAACTTCGAGAAGTCCGGAATGAAGTAGTAGGCAAGACCGTCAAGTCCTCCCGGCTGGCAGATACAGTAGACGGAAAGTCCGATCATCAGGACGATGAGAAGCGGCATGATAACCGTACAGACCCGCTGGATACCGTCTTTGACGCCGAACAGCAGAACAAAAGCGGTAATCACCATGAAGATGACCGTCCAGATAATCGGGGCAAAGTTGCCGGAGATGAAAGCCGAGAAGAAAGCTCCGCCGTCAGATGCCATGCCGCCGAGGTTGGACATGAAGAGTGCGGCATATTCCATAATCCATCCGCCGATGACCGAGTAGTACGGCAGAATGATACACGGAACCAGCAGTGCCAGAATACCGAGGAAGTGCCACTTTTTATTCAAATCGCGGAACGCCCAGAGAGCGCTCTTTCCCGTTTTGCGGCCGACGGCAATTTCAGTCACCATGATGGTGAAACCGAGCGTCAGAACAAGCACGAGATAGATAAGAAGGAAGATACCTCCTCCATACTCTGCTGCAAGATACGGGAATCTCCATATATTTCCGAGACCGACTGCGGATGCCGCTGCTGCGAGAATGAATCCGATACGGCTCGTGAATAAATGTCTTTCAGCCATAAGAATAAAGTGTTGGCAGTAATTCCATATAAAACATTCCTGCCGCCGTTTCTATCCAGTTTGTGCCATATTTAGCAGTTATTTTTCGAAACGGAGTTGTATTTGGCCATATTTTTGCACTCCGAAGTGATAAAGTTAGTATAAATTCTTTCTTGTAAAAAGAGTATTTAGGAACCCTCGCACCGGGTATCGTACTTGTCGTTTAAGACGTTTTCCGTGACTTTGGTTCCTTCTTCGATGATGACATCCGGCCAGATGCGGCGTCCGGAGTGGACGGTGATATTGTTGCGTAAGACGCAGCGGGGGCCGATAACCGTGTTGTGTTCGATGGAGCAGTTGTCGCCGATGGTGGTATCGACGTCGACGATACTGCCGGAGATGGTGGTGTTGACGCCGATAACGGTTCCCCGATAGACGGAGGAGGAGAAGAGTTTGGCGTTATTTTTGATGACGCAGTTGTCGCCGATGCTGGTGTAGGGACCGATTAGAACGTTTTCCCCGACAGTGACGTTGTTTCCGATGAGGACCGGACCGACGACACGGGAACCGGTTCCGAGGTTGATGTTGTCGCCGAAGGAGACCGGGCCTGTGATGCGTGCGTCTTTGACGTTTAAGGAGCCGAGAACGCTGGAAGAAGCGTTTTCCTGCAGTTTCCATTTTTCGGCGGCTCTCAGCATTGCCGGGTTTCCGACATCGGTCCAGTTTCCGCGGGCGAGCCAGCCGTTAATCTGGAGACCGCGTCCCATGAGAAGGGGGAAGAGGTCTTTTGCGAAGTCGAACTTGGTGTTTTCCGGAATGAACTTGAAGATTTCCGGATCACAGACATAGATACCGGTGGACGCAAGGTTGGAGAAGACTTCTCCTGGAGCCGGTTTTTCCTTGAACCGGTGGATTCTGAGGCTGGCGTCGATTTCTGCGATACCGAACTCTTTCGGGTCTTCGATGCTGATGAGACCAATAGAGACGATGGCAGACGAGTTCATGTGATCGCGGTAGAACTCCAGGAGGTTCAGGTCGGTCATGTGGTCGCCGCCGACGACGAGGAACGGGGCGTCTTCCAGATATTTCTGGGCGTTTTTCACACTGCCTGCGGTACCGAGCTTTACTTCTTCGGAGACATAGGTGATATTTGCACCGTACAGGGAACCGTCGCCTAAAGCCTGCGGAATCTCATCGCCCAGATATCCGGTGGTAATGACAATATCGGTGAATCCGAGATTGGCAAGATGGGTGACAAGATGGGCAATCGACGGGCGGTTAGCGACAGGGATGCATGGTTTCGGGCGCTCGAAGGTCAACGGACGCAGTCTCGTTCCTTCTCCGCCGCACATAATGCATGCTTTCATACTATATTGTGTGTGCTGAATCAATAATACGATTTCGTGAAAAAAGAGGGTTATTTCCGGCTGAGTTTGTCCTGCTCAACCAGGTATTCGGCAAGCAGCCGCGGAATCGGGGCGGTCATGCAGTGCCAGTTCGGCGTACCGTTGACCTCAAGACAGGTGTATCCTCCTCCTTCGAGCGGAAGAAGATCGACACCGCAGTAGTCGATGTTGACGGCGCGGGCTGCCGCTTCGGCTGCTTCTGCCATGTCTTTCGGGATTTCAATGGCACATCCGGTGCCTCCCTGGTGGATGTTGTGCGTTAAGTGTTCTGAAACACGCTTGATGGCGCCGACTGCCTTGTAGCCGATGACAAAGATTCTGAAATCACGGTCGTTTTTCACGTATTCCTGGACATAGTACGGCGGTTCCTCTTTGATTTCGTCAGCCGAGTGGAACATATAGATGCCGTTTCCGTCGAAACCGTAGACCGGTTTGTAGACGGCTTTTCCGCCGTGGGCATCGACGAACTTCTGGACAACGGCTTTGTCGTTGGTAAAGCAGGTGTCCGGGCTTGGTGCGCCGATGTTGAAGAGTTTTGCCGTCGTCGTCACTTTGCTTGCACAGGTGGCGATAGCTTCGGTCGAGTTGATGACGCGGTTTTCCATCTCGAGTGCTTTTAAGAGTTCGAACTGGACACCGTCCTGCTTGATGCCGCAGGCCCAGATGGTTTCGCCGGTGACCGGCAGATTGAAGGGGTCGACTGAGGATAAATCGAGGACCTGGTAGGGGACACCCATTTTGGTTAAGGCGTCCATGACCATAGCTGTCGAGTTGTCCCCCGGCGTGTCAGTCGGTTTCGGGATAATATGAATCATGATTACTTGATTCTTGGGTCTTGTGACGTATAATGGTTTGTCATTTGAGGGCGCGTTTGCTCCTCAAAAGACGGTTGTAGGTGATGGCGAACCGGTGGGCTTCGTCGCGGATTTCCTGCAGATACATATTCGCTTTGGTCTTTTTGTCGAACGGGAGCGGGAACGGCACGCCGGAGACAAAGACCTCTTCGTTCTTTTCAGCAAGCGAGATGACCGGGACGTCGACCTCGAGTCTGTCGAGTACGCGTTTAGCAGAACTCAGCTGGCCTTTTCCGCCGTCGATGAGGATGAGGTCGGGCAAATCTTTGTCTTCTTTGAGGAGTCTTGCATAGCGGCGGTGCACCACTTCTTCCATGGAAGCGAAGTCGTCGATGCCGTCGACGGTTTTGATTTTGAATCTCCGGTAGTTTCGTTTGTCCGGTTTTCCGTGGCGGAACTGGACCATGGAAGCGACGGTGTCAGTTCCTGAGAGGTGCGAGATATCGAAGCACTCGATGACGTTCGGGGGTGAGGGGAGGTGGAGTTCACGCTGGAGTTCTGCGACTTTGATGTCTTCGCCGAAGTGGATGGTTTCGATGTTTTTTCCGGCGAGGTCGACCAGCTGCTTTTTCGCTCCTGACTTCGGGCAGGTCAGCTGAACTTTATGGCCGGCCAAGGTTTCGAGGTACGGGAGTAAGGATTCGTCGAGTTCTTCTTCGGTGATAAGTTCTTTCGGGACTTTGTTTTCTGCGTAGTAGCGGGAGATGAACTCTTCGAAGCATCCGTCGGTATACTCAAAGATGAACTCTTCTCTTCCTCCAAGCGTTCCGCGGTAGACGTGGAAGACCATCAGATAGACCGTGCTTTTGTCGACGCGGTAGGCGACCACATCCTCGTCATGGTCGCTTTTCCGGGCAACGTACTGACGCTCGGAAAGGTTTTTGACCGCGGTAATCATGTCGCGGCACCGCAGAGCGTCTTCGAACTCCAGCTTTCCGGAGTGGTCTTCCATTTCTGCTTCAAGCGCTTTGATGAGGTCTTTGGTGTTTCCTTTCAGCGCATCTTTAGCGTAGCTGCACTGTTTGCGGTACTCGTCTTCGGTGACGGCGCCGATGCAGGGTCCCGTGCAGTTTCCGATATGGTAGCGGAGACAGGAACGGTGATTCTTCGGCATGGTTTTGCAGGAGCGCAGACGAAACGTTTTCTTGACGACGGCAAGACAGTAGTCGCGTTCCTTTCCAGAGACGAACGGACCGAAGTACTGGCCGCTGCCTTTTTTGTTGCGGGCGATGCAGATGCGCGGGAACGGTTCTTTGGTCAGTTCGATGTATGCGTAGGACTTGGCATCTTTCAAGTCGATATTGAATTTCGGCGCGTGTTTTTTGATGAGCGTGTTTTCCAGGAGATACGCTTCCTCATCGGTTCTGGTCACGATATATTCAAACGATGCGATGGTTTCGACCAGTTTCTTCGTCTTCGGGTCATGATCCTTTTTCTGGAAGTACGAGGAGACCCGCCGTTTCAGATCTTTGGCTTTCCCGACATAGATGATAGTGCCACTGCTGTCTTTGTAGAGATAGCAGCCGGGCGTGTGCGGAACTTCCGAGATATCAGGATGTGCCATGTACTTGTTAGATGGGCGGTACTAATAGATAAGTTAATGTCTGATTCACTCCAAGGATAAACTATGGTAGTCCCCTGTTTAACCTGTACAAAACGTGACAGCTACAAATACACCTTCGATAAGGAACGCGGTTTCTACAACTACTTCCTGACCTGCAAAGACGGCATCGAGATTCCGCAGCCGGTCCCCAAAGAAGGCTTTACCTGCGACAAATACGAAAGCCGCCGCAACATGGTTCCGACAGCAAAACGCAGCGAGTGCGCAATCGACGTGGAACACTCCTGATTTTCTTCTTTTTTTCCGGGGTTTGGCGGATAACGAAAGACCAATACCCTACCAGTATCTAATATAACAATACTGAATAGTATGCGCCGTCTTCTTCTCGTTGCTGGTATCCTTTTGGCTCTTCTTTTCGCTGCAGGCTGTACGGGAACGTATGCTCCAGCGGACGACGGAAAGCTTGTGGTAGGCGTCTCCATTGTGCCGGAAGAGACCTTTGTGCGGGCGGTTGCAGGCGACCTTGCAGATATTGTGGTGATGATTCCGCCGGGATACAGTCCGGAAAACTACGAGCCGACGGCAAAACAGATGCAGAAGTGTACGGAAGCGGATGTCTACTTCGGCATCGGCATTCCTGCCGAGAGTTCGATTCTTCCGTCGCTGAATCCGGCAACACGGTATGTTGCGCTGGAAAAGAAGGTGTCTGTTGTATATCCCGATTTGTTGATTGGAAAAACCCGCGACCCGCATATCTGGCTTTCCCCGAAACGTGCGGCGGTGATGGTGGAAGCGATCGCTGACGAGTTGTCTATCATTGATTCTGAGCATGCTTCTTTCTATCAGGCAAACGCCCGGCAGTATATTGCAGAACTAGAAGCATGTGAAAAAGAGATTTCTTCTCTTCTTTTGCCGGCAAAGGGAAAGACCTTCATCGCCGACCATCCGGCGTTCGGCTACTTTGCTGACGACTTCGGTCTTGTCATGGCAGTGCTGGAAGAAGAAGGCAAGGAAGCAACCATCGAGCACCGGATGCAGCTTGAGGACTTAGCACGGACTCTTGGCATCACCACCGTCTTCTACCAGGAGGAGTCAGGGGGAAGTCAGATACGGCAGTTTGCCGAGGCGATTAACGGAGTCTGCATTGCACTTTCCCCGCTCTCAGACGACTATCTGATGAATCTGCGGGTGATGGCAGAACTAATCGGAGAGGAAGCACGGTGACGCCGGTTATTGCGATTCGGAACCTGAACGTCTTCTACGAAACAACGCCTGCCTTGAGCGACATTTCCCTGGAGATACAGGAAGGAGAATTCGTCGGCATCATCGGACCGAACGGCGGTGGAAAGTCGACGCTCGCAAAAGCGCTGCTCGGTCTGGTGCCGGTTGAGACAGGAACCATCGAACTGTTCGGCGGAAGCGTGAAGGAGAACCGGTCAAAAGTCGGCTATGTTCCGCAGTTTGCCGAAGTCGACCGGCAGTTCCCGATAACGGTGGAGGAGGCTGTGTTAACCGGCATGCTGACCGGCGGTCTCCATCCGTTTTTCCGGTTCCGGAAAGCTGACCGGGAACAGGCGAAGCTGCAGATGGAAAAAGTCGGAATCGCCCATCTTGCCTCACGCCGTATTTCTGATTTGTCCGGCGGAGAGTTTCAGCGGGTGCTGATTGCCCGTGCGCTTGCCGGCAATCCGTCGCTGCTGCTGCTGGATGAACCGGATGCAAGTATCGACCCTGCCTCGCGGGAACATATCTACAAACTGCTGCAGGACTTAAACAAGACGATAACGGTGGTACTGATTACCCATGACCGGTGTGCGGTGACGTCTGCGGTTTCGAGTCTTATCTGTCTCGACCGCGAAGTTGTTTATCAGGGGTCTCCTGACATTCCGGATGCGGTCTTCCGTGAGCTCTACGGAGGGATGACATGATACCTGAACTCTTTACCTATGAGTTTCTGCAAAACGCGGTGATTGCAGGTCTTTTAGCAAGCATTGTCTGCGGCATTATCGGCGTCATCATTGTCGAAAAGAAGATGGTGATGATTGGAGGCGGCATTGCGCATACGGCCTACGGCGGCGTCGGTCTCGGCTATCTGGTCGGATTCCCGCCGATGCTTGGTGCGTTTCTTGCGGCTGTTCTTGCGGCGTTCGGCATCGGATGTGCGAAACGCCGGGGCAAAGTGCAGACCGATGTGCTGATTGCCTTGTTCTGGTCGCTTGGTATGGCGCTCGGCATTGCGTTTATCGGTCTGGTGCCGGGCTATCCGCCGGACATGACCTCGTATCTGTTCGGAAACATTCTTTCCGTGACGCGGTCGGAGCTGCTTTTGATGCTTGGCCTCACAGTGCTTGTGGTTTTGGTCGTTGTGATGCTCTTCCATGACCTGAAGGCGTTTCTGTTCGATTCGCAGTTTGCAGCGATTCGCGGAATGCGCACGACGTTTCTTGAGTATCTCTTACTGGTGCTGATAGCAGTGACAGTTGTGGTGCTGATTCGCGTTGCCGGAATTATTCTCGTGATTGCACTTCTCGCAGCGCCTGCGGCAAGTGCGTCGCTTCTGTCGCACAACTTAACGAAACGCATGATTCTTGCTGCCGTCTTCGGCGTGCTCTTCTGCTGGGCCGGACTTCTGGTGTCATATGCATTGGATATTGCATCCGGAGCGGCGATTGTGATTCTTGCAGTTCTCTGCTACGCGGTCATTTATGCGGTGACGCTGGTAAAACGGAACCGGAAAAAACAGATTCGTGCGTAATCTTTCGAATGTATTTTTTTATGAGTAACGGCTGAATCCGGCACTTCATTTTACCGTTTTTCCAGGATTTTTAAAAAACCTGTTTACGCAAATATTGGTCGTTTTTTAGGAAAAGGAGTGAAATTATACCGTTGTTTTACCGTTTGTTTTACCGTTGGAACAGTAAATTCCGCAGAAGAAGAGGCACAAAGAATTCGGATAGAAGAAGGAGATGAGATCGTGTGCCGGTTCATTTCTGCTCTCATGAGAATGTATTGGACTTCGTATATAATCCGGTTTCCCCCTGCCCCCCTCTTGCTTTATGTGCGTATTTTCAGATGACTGCATCATACTATGCATTTGAGAGATATAAGTGCTGCTGGGGTGTAGGATTTGCATGATTTGATGACGACAGACACTCGAATGTCAGCGGGGAAACCCGACCTTGATTTATTGCAAGTTTCTTCATAGATAAAAACCACTCTTTGAAGTGGAACCGCACCAATGTCAAAATTCGATGCAGGAGATGATATGCGTTTGCTGCATCGATTGCCAACATTATCTCTTGTGACAGCATATAGTGTCGGGAGAGCGGTACACCACCCGGATCTGCTCTCATGCTTTTCTAAAAGATCACTTAACTGAATTTTAGGGATATAATTATCTCAGCGTACATCTTACTCATTATCAGTCATACCTATGAATTTTTATGCGCGTTTGGAGTATTTCCGAAGAAATGATGGTCAATTCTCAAAATGAAAATAGGCGAAATTTTGGATTCTTTTCCTAAAAAATTGTATAAATCAATAAATTGATTCTGTTGGTTCTATTAGAATTCTATGTTTTTCGAATTCGTAAAAAAAGATTATTGTTTGAGAGCAAGAGATAGAATCATCTGTCTCTCGGTCTTTGCGACAGTCTCCCTAATCTTCGGGATTGCGTCAATGTTGGATGAAACACTGTATATTCCTTGTTGGACAAGCCATTTGACGAACTTCGGATCCGAACCTGCCTGACCACAGATGGAACATTCAACACCCGCTTCGCGACACTGCTTGATACAGTTGGCTATCAGGCGTTTTACCGCAGGGTGTTCCGGTTCATACATGTCGCCAATCATACCGTTGTTTCGGTCGATAGCAAGGGTGTACTGGATAAGGTCGTTGGTTCCGAAAGAGCAGAATTTGATACCTGCCTTGATAAACTCATCAATGATTACTGCTGAGGCTGGAATTTCAACCATAATTCCGAGTGCCATCTCATCAACAGGCAGTCCCCATGCACGGAACTGTTCTTTTGCTTCGATGAATTCACGCGGGTGCTGAACAAGCGGGAACATGACACCAAGGTTATCATATCCTGCTTCCCATAAGCGTTTGAATGCTTCTGCCTGCATGCGGAATTGTTCTTTTTGTCGAAGATCGCGACGCAGTCCACGGAAACCGAGCATTGGGTTGTGTTCATGTGGCTCGTCTTCTCCGCCTTTCATATTGAGGAATTCATCTGTTGGTGAGTCAATAGTACGGACCCATACAGGCTTTCCGCGGAACTCATCAAGAACTGTTCTGATGCCGCGTTCTAGTTCTCCAATGAATTCTTCCTGTTTATTATTCTTTATATACCAGGAAGGGGTTTTGTTGAGACCGATAATCAGATGTTCAATGCGGAGAAGGCCGACACCGTCTGCTCCTGTTGCAGCAGCCCGTTTTGCAGCTTCAGGCATAGAAACATTGACCTTAACTGAGGTTGCCGTGATAATAGGAGCTGCAGCTGCGACAATTGTTGGTGCAGCTGTTTGTGGTGCAACTGGTTCAGCTGAAATTGCCCCTTCGTAAATGAGACCTTTCTCACCATCTATGGTGACAATTTGACCGTCTTTCAAAAGGGTTGTTGCCTTTTTAGTTCCGACGACTGCAGGTGTTCCGAGTTCACGGGAAACGATTGCAGCGTGACATGTCATGCCTCCTTCATCGGTAATGATACCGGCAACTTTCTTCATTGCAGGGACCATGTCTGGATTTGTCATGGTTGCAACCATGATGTCTCCTTCCTGAACTTTGGAGGTTTCTCTGACATCCATTACAATACAAACTTTTCCGGTAACAATTCCTGGAGATGCTCCGTATCCTTGAAGGATGTGCTTAAGCTCGCCCTGTGGTGCTTCTTTTGTTTCAGCAGCTTTTTTGGTGTCTTTCTTTATGGTAGTAATTGGTCTTGACTGGAGGATGTAAATCTTCCCATCGACAATTCCCCACTCCATATCCTGTGGATTTTTGTAGTGTTCTTCGGATTTGACAGCGTATTCAGCTAGTGCCTCGACATCACTGTCGGATAAGACTTGGGTGTTTTGTCTCTCTTCAGGAACTGGAGAAACTTTCGTTCCCTTCTTACCATCTGGAATGATTTCTACGGATTTGTTGGCAATGGTTTTGTTGACAACTTTTTTGGTCTTCCTATCGTAGACATAATTGTCCGGTGAAACGGTACCAGATACGATTGCTTCACCAAGACCCCACGAACCTTCGATGATAACCGTCTTTGCACCAGATATTGGGTGCGATGAGAACATGACACCTGCTCTTTGAGAGAAGACAAGTTGCTGGACGACTACTGCGATGTTGACATTTCTGTCATCAAAACCATTCTTGGAGCGGTAGTAGATTGCTCTTGCTGTGTAGAGTGATGCCCAGCAGCGTTGGACTGCATCGATAACATCTTCGTCGCCTACAATATTCAAGTAGGTATCCTGCTGTCCCGCGAATGATGCATCTGGAAGATCTTCAGCTGTTGCTGATGATCTGACTGCAACAACTGTTTTGTTGCCTTTTTCCATTTGTTTGTATGCTTCAAGAATCTCTTTCTTGATAACATCCGGCATGATTGCGGTTTCAACCATGACTTTTGCTTTATCAGACGTTGCGTTTAATGCATCATTGTCATCAACATCTAATGCTTCAAGCATTGGGAATAGTGTGTCTTCCAACTTTGTAAGCTGAAGGAATCGACGGAATGCCTGGGCAGTGACAACGAATGCTCCTGGAACAGGCAGACCAACGTGAGTCATTTCCCCAAGGGATGCTCCTTTTCCGCCGACCGATGGGATGTCGGTATTGCGGATGTCTTTGAGCCATAAGATATTCGGTGCTTCAACCATTGTACTCATGTAATACATAGACTTTGATTGGTTAAATTGCTATCGTCAGAGGTATGTTCTTTAGTCGGTATGTGATTGACAAACTCTCTTAATAAACTTATATGGGGTTTATAATGGTTGTTTTTGAGAGAATCGAATCCTTCGAAAATCTATATCCCACCGCAAGAACAACAATATAGAAATGACTATTTCCGCGGATGATATTAAGAATCTCCATAAATATGAAATCCGCATTCTAAAAGCTCTTGAACGGATGATGCGTCGTTACCGTTGGGTTCCGGAAGACGATTTAAAGGCGGCTGTGCATTTATCAGAATCTGAACTCAAATACCGTCTAGGCAATCTTATTCACATGAATCTTGTTCGATCGGATTCCGTGCCTTACAAGGGGTATGCACTTGTTTTTGCAGGGTATGATGCTCTTGCATTGGAAAGTCTCGCAGATAAAGGAACAATATCTGCACTCGGGTCCCACATCGGGGTTGGGAAAGAATCTGAAATTTATGAGGCTCTTGGATTTGGTGTATTAATACTGAAACTTCATAAAATAGGTCAACATTCCTTCAATACGGTAAGAACAAATCGCGATTATATTCAGGATAGCAGTCATTGTCCCTGGATTTTTGCATCGGCTAAATCGGCGGAACGTGAATTCGAGGCGTTGCAGGCTTTAAATGGGAAAGTATCGGTTCCGGTTCCAATTGATATAAATCGTCATGTGATTGTTATGTCATTTGTTCCCGGGGTAAATCTTAATCACTGTACATTGCAAAATCCCCAAAATACTTGGAACACCATAGTTGAGGAAGTTCGAAAAGCGTATCATCTTGGGTTTATCCATGGCGATTTATCTGAATATAACATTATGGTATCCGACGAATCGCTTTGGATTATAGACTGGCCACAGTGGGTTGCTCCCGGGCATCAGAATGCGGATTCCACACTACAACATGATTTAGAAACAGTAGCTGAGTTTTTCCGAAAAAAGTATCAGCTAGAATTAGATGTTGAACAGGCGATTTCGTATATTACGCAGACATGACAGACATTTTTGGTATTGATATACAAAAAGGAAGTGTCAGAAGTATATCAATGCACCCGCGGTTTTGTCTTGTTCGTGTTTCTAACGGAGAGATTATTTCTGAAGAGAAAGGGGTATCAATGCCCCGCCTTTTTCGTATGTTGAATGCAGAAAAACCCGCGATTCTCGCTGTTGACTCTGTACAAGAAATTGCCGAAAATAACCGTGGATTGTTTCGCTTCCTATTAGCTATGCCTGCTGAAACAAAACTTGTTCAGGTAACCGGTGATTGCGTCAATATGGAATCTCTGGTGAAAGTTGCAGCACGTTATAATCTAAAATTTGACAAAACAAACCCTATGGAGGAAGCGCGAGTATCAGCACTCATAGCGTCATACGGTGGGGGATATGAGGTTTTAGCATTTGCTGGAATAACAACGGTAACGGTGAGTCGAGCTCGCTCCCCTGGTCGTGGTGGCTGGAGTCAAAATCGATATGCGAGAAAAATTCACGGTAACGTGAAGATGCGATCACGTGAGATTGAAGCAAAATTGGTTGCTGCCGGATTGCCCTACGTGATAGAAACACATCATGCTTTTGGCGGTGATAGAAGAACCTCATTTCATATATCCGCCCCTCGTTCAAAAGTTCCGGTGAATCAGGAGAAATTTGGAGATATTCAAGTTCGCGTGATTCCCAAAATGCGTGATACGATATCATATGTTCCTTTGGAACGTCGTCCGCCATATGTGATTGTGGGTTTAGATCCTGGAACTACTGTGGGTTTAGCCATTATTGATTTAAATGGAAATCTCTTGCATTTGGAAAGTGTTCGTGCACAGTCGTCTTCACAGATAATTTCCGTTATTAATTCGGTGGGAATTCCTTTGGTTATTGCTACTGACAAAATGGAAATGCCTGCCGGTGTTGATAAAGTTCGCAGGGCTTTTTCTGCTATTGGGTGGACCCCTAAAAAGGACATTCAGGTGAAAGAAAAATATGAGATTGTAAAAGACTATCCTTTTGATGATGATCATCAAAGAGATTCGCTTTCTGCAGCCATACTGGCATTTCGGAATTATATGCCAAAATTTGAGAACCTTCGTAGACGTCTCCCTGCAGGAGTGGACATAGATTTGGTTCGTGCCGGTGTAATCCGCGGGAAATCTGTGGAGCAGATTCTCTCGTCTCTATCAGTGGAAGATAAAAAAACGGATAAAATACCCGTTATCACGGAAAAACCACGGGTATTGGATGAAAAAGATCTTGAAATAGCACGTTTAAATGAAGAAGTTTTAAAATTACGTAAACTACTGGTGAGTTTATCAAAAGATCTGGAATCACAAGAACATTCAGTTAAGTCCCTTCAGCGTCGCCTCGCATTAGAACGTGGAGAAAGAACAACCGCAGTCCTGGTTTCAGAGGAAATAACGGTAAGAGATAGGGAGTTGGAACAAACAAGAAAACAACTGAGAAAGGAAGAGAGAAGAAACAAGAATCTTAGAATTCGTCTCGAACGAATGAAACGATTTATCGCTTTGCAAGCCGGCGAAGGCTTCCTTGCGCTGAAAGTCTTGCAACTTCTTGCCCGTGATCATCTTAAGAGTATGAATGATGAGATGGGCGTAAATGAGGGAGATATTCTTTATATTCTCAAAATTGATGGGTGGGGTAAAACCGTTCTTCGTGATATCGCTGAATATCAGGTGAGTGCAGTGATATTGCCTCATTTAACTTATTTAAAGGCAAAAGAACAGCATCTGGTTGAGGTATTCCGTGATCTGGATATTCCACTTCTCGATGGTGTGAATCTTTCTCCCAGGGTAAAGGGAAAGATTGGCATTGTAAATGAAGAGGCATTTTTATCTGCTGTTTCCGAGTGGAAACGTTCACAGGATATCTATTTGAAGGAAAAGAAAAATTTGGAAATACATGGGATGGTTGCAGAGTATCAGGTACAACGCAGACGTGATGTTGAAAACTTTGGCATTGATCCTGCAACAATATCGTATTCCTTCCCCCATCCTGAGGTAATAAATAAAAAATTGGAAAAGAAAGAGTATGTACCACAAACGGTAGTAGTACAGAGCAAACCTGCTGCGTCGGTGCCTTTGGAAAAAGAAAAACCATTGCATCCTTCTGATACTAATAAAGACAGGGAGAACATATCTCCCAAAAAAGAAACTGATATTCTGACATCCGTTCTTTCTGCATATCGTGAAGAACGTAAGAAGGAGTTACATAACAATGAATGATCGAGATCTTCTGGAAACAATCCGTCCTTTGATTGGGTATGATGAGACAGGCGATGACTGCGCTGCATTCCCCCTGAATAAGAACAGTATTCTCGTTTCAAGTGTGGACATGCTCCACGAATCAACAGATTTCCCATCGGGAATGACTGATTATGAAATTGGGTGGATGAGTGTTGCAGTATCTTTGTCAGATGTCGCTTCTTGCGGAGCACAACCCAAACAGGTATTGGTAGCAGTAGGACTTGATGATCCCAAACGGTTGTATAATATTATGAGGGGGTCGCAGGATTGTGCTAAGGCATTCGGTGCGATTGTGTCCGGGGGAGATATTGATTCACATTCAGAGCTAACGGTAGTGACTACTGCATTTGGAATTGTTTCATCTGATACATACAAACGCCGGTCTGGAGCATCTGTAGGCGATCAGATTTGTGTTACCGGCGTTCCTGGTCGCGCTCAAGCAGCACTTGATGGACATGTCGAGTTCCAAAAGTATCTGTTTATGCCGATTCCACAAGTACACGAAGGAATTCGGATTGCCCCTCTTGCATCCGCAATGATGGATGTTTCTGATGGTCTTGTAATATCTCTCTATGATTTAGTTATTGCATCTGGGGTTGGAGCATCATTATATTCATCGCTGTTTAATCCGTTTGATTCTTCTTCTTATGCTCAGTCATGTTATCTCTATGGAGGAGGAGATTTCGGTCTTCTTTTTACTCTCCCTCCCAATGTTGTAGTCGATGGAGTTGATTACACAGTGATAGGAACAATTGTAGAGGGATCTTCTGTATCATTGGATGGGAAAATATTGCCTAGAAAAGGGTATACCCATTCGTGGGAATAATTCGGTATTTCTACTATTTTTAAAAAAAGATTGGTAATTCAGTATTACTGAATTCCCTTGTTTGTTTCTTCATCCTCTTCTTTTGGTGGCCAGCAGGTAACACCCTTTTGGCTCGATAGAATTTCCGGATTGAAAACTGGTTCTTCAACACCGTCTGCTTTCTGATTGAAGTAATCAGTGAGTGCAGCCCAAGCATGCTTTGCTAAGAATATGATGATTGCGACGTTGAATATACCCATCAGTGCCTGGAAGATATCTGCCAGGTTCCACGCAAGTGTCATGGACCAAATGGACGAGAAGAAGACCATCAGGATGATGACAATACGCAGAACAATAATTGCTCCTTTCTTCTCTGTAATGAACTTTACATTGCTTTCACTCATGGAGTAGTAGCTGATTAAACTGCTGAATGCGAAGACCAGCAGGAATACTGCGAGAATAAATGGTGCTGCCGCTCCAAGGAATGTTGCAGAAAGCGCTTCAGAGACAAGTGGAGAACCTGCAAGGCTTGAGGCTAATCCCTGTGCTGCAAAGTCGTAGTTCGGGTAAGCAACATTCGTGTACATGATGATAACAAATGCTGTTGCGGTACAGACAACTAAGGTGTCGATAAGAACACCAAGGGACTGCATGAGACCCTGTTTGACTGGGTGTTTAACATGTGCCGAAGAAGATACGTTTGGAATAGAACCAATACCTGCTTCGTTCGAGAAGACACCGCGTTTCAGACCCCACATAATCATTGTTCCAAGACCGCCGCCAACAAAGGCCTGTGCGCCGAATGCATAGCTGAAGATGGTCTCAACAACAGCGGAAACCTGTGTGAAGTTGACCAGAATAAGGATTGCTGCAAGTACCATCCAGAGGACTGCCATTGCCGGAACAAGCCAGGTTGAAACACGAGCAACTCTGCGAATTCCGCCAAAGACGATAACTGCGGTAAGAATTGCCAGTATAACTCCAATAATAATGGATAATACGCTGAAGCTCGATCCTCCAATGGATATTGCTGCTCCTCCGAATGCTCCGTCAAATGCAGTCTGCAGAGAGTTGCTTGCCTGATTTGCCTGGACACCAATAAAGCACAGACCGTATGTGACGATAATCAAAAGGGACATTAAGATAGCGAGCTTTGGTTTTCCAAGACCGTTTTTAATATAATATGCCGGTCCACCGTGGAAATATCCGTCGCTTTTCTTTTCTTTGTAAATTTGACCAATGGTATTTTCAACGAAACTCGTTGCTGCACCAATTAAGGCAAAAATCCACATCCAGAAGACTGCTCCTGGACCACCCATGACAACTGCGGTAGCAACACCGGCGATATTTCCAACGCCGATACGTGCACCCATACTGACACAGAATGCTTGGAATGAGGAAATAATATGCTTTCCTTTCTTTTCTCTAATTCCTGTGAACGCAACTTTACATGCTTCTCCCAGTCTATTAATCTGGAGGCCTTTGGACTTGATGGTGGCAAAAATGCCGAATCCAACAAGGAAAACAAATGCAACATACCAGACCCAAGTCGAGGAGTCGCCGATGAAGTTGCTCACTGCATCATAAACACTCATACATTAAATTGTTTCTCATTAAGAGGATATTAACATATGCTGCACATTCCTAAAGTGTCTTCCAAAAAATGTTATCTCTATTTTTATAGAGAATCAAGAGATATACTGCCAAAATCGTCAGAATTTGTATTAATTGATATTCCGAATGCGGCCAGCACTGATTTGTTTTCAAGCGAGTTTGCCGCATCAACTACATAGTCAAGAATATCAATTGACAGCTGATGTTTCTCTTTGCTCTTTTGAATCTGATTTACAAGAAATTGCAGTTTCTCCGGATTCTCGTTCCGTAATTTGGCAAGGGATACGACACAGAGATATATTCTAGTCATATTCCTATCGGTACCTGTGATGGTATCAAAAAACGCCTTGATGACTTGTGCCTGGTAGACATCCCCTGCCATAAATATCTAATTTTGGTTGTGTATTATAATATAGTTTTCCGCTTATTTTGCCGTACTTACAATCTTTATTACGTCCCCGGTTTTTAGTTCTGCAGAATCTTTGATACGCATTTTTGTCTTTGCATCTACAGCGTATAAGAAACCTTTTCCAATATCTGTGTGAATTTTGTATGCCAAATCCCGAGGGGTAGATCCTTTTGGCATGAGCAGAGCGTCGGGCAGAACAACCCCTTTTGCATTACAGTATTTTCCTTCATCTTCAACCGGGTAGACAATAATCATGCCAATCTGATCGAAAACAATCTTATTTAAGGCATCCTGTACACCAGTTCCTCCGAGTTTCTTCATATTTTCAGCAACTAAGGTAAGTGCTTTAATTTGTGGTGCAGAGAGTTTAGCACCATCTTTCGGTGAGAATTTCTCGTCTCCTGGGAGGTAGTTCAAAAGATTTGCCTGTGCTGCGGATTTCAGTGCTAATTCTCCGGCAGCTATTGTTGGAACAGCTCCCTGTTTTTTCAGAATTTCAAGATTCTCTGCGGGAGCCTGATCTGCCTTGTTAGCTGCGATAATCATCGGTTTAGATACATTTAAGAGAATTTCACAGAGTTTTTCAATATCCTCTTCTGATGCTTTTGCGATATTGATTCCACTTTCTATTACCGCATCTTTAACTTGTACAGCGTTTATCCGCAGTCCTGCAAGAGCATCTCCAAGCATATCAATGATAAGGTTCTCTTTACCTTGTGCCGAACGAACAATCTTTGCCAGGTGCTTCTGAACAATACCGGCCATCCACATTGAAAATTCAAAACGAAGGAATTCCACGTCTTCTGTTGGATTACGGGTTCCAATGTCAACTGGATTTCCTTCTGCATCCGTACTTCCCGAAGCATCGACAACTTGGATAATGCCGTCAGCCTCACGCAAATTATCTAAGAATTGATTTCCAAGTCCTTTTCCTAAGTGCGCATCTGGTACAAGTCCTGCTACATCCAGAAGTTCGACCGGTGTGAAACGGATTCCATCAACACAGTTGCCACATCCTCCCTCGATTCCAAGTTCCTTGCACGGACACGTAGAACGAACATAAGCGACACCTTTGTTAGCATCTATCGTGGTGAATGGATAATTTGCAATTTCAACATTAGCAAGTGTCAACGATTTAAAAAAAGTTGATTTGCCGCAGTTTGGTTTTCCAGCAAGAGCTATGAGTAACATTACAATTTCCTATAGTTGACTATGAATAGGATTTGGAGATAGTTATGTCTTGTGTGTATTTAGAGGGGGTAGTGATATCGTGGTGCAGTTTGTGCTTTCACCGCTTCTGCGTACATTATGACATTCTCTTCAATTTTTGCGGCATCCAACGCTTTTGAAAAGAGCTCCTTGAATCGATTTTCCACCGTTTCAGGAAGAATGTAACGTTCACCAGATTGTATCGCGTTGGAAAGAATGCCTTCCTGAGCAATCTTTACGACTACCTTGTCTACCACAGGTACGAGAGCCGGCTCCATAATTTCTCTGACACATGCCCCTCTTGAACATGGAATGCCCAATCCGTAAAGAGATCCAATATCCGGATTAAGTCCAACACCTATGCAGGCTATTTCAGTACGTGCATAGAGCATGGCATATCCTATGGAAAAAAGGAGATTTACAGGATCTTGTGGAATTCCCTCGTTTCTCCTTCGAAATCCTAGATTTTTTGGGATTACTCGTGATAGGATTTCATAGTACATATCTCGTGTCAAGGTAAATGCCCGTGATAGTTCTGGTATTGTTATCAGGTAGTCCAGTTCAGAACGGGTTTGACTCATAATATCAAACTCTCCCTTGTAGTAAATCCCTTCTTTTCCTTCTGACAAATCATGCAGAAATCTCATGCGTGCTTCTGTAGCAGATATTATCATTGATAGTGCAAATGAATGGATTGGGATATCACGTTGTAATTCTGTTAAATGTGGTTTTTCATGAGAAAATAGAGTTCCAGTTGGGTTGCCGCGTATGTCAAAAAAAGATATTGGGATGTTTTTGGAGGCACACTTTTCGATTACTGCCGTATGAAGAACATGATTTCCGGCAATTAAAATATGGGAAATATCGTCTAGAGGATAGCAATCTGGTGATTTGCTTTTTTTGTTTCTCACAAACAGCATTTTCCCTGCAGCATTGATATCAGAACCATATCCCCAGAGTGTTATCCACGGAATCATCATGGTGAATAGCCCCTTCTGATACGAGTGGAAAGTTCTGAATAGCACTTTGAACAGAATCTTTCGTCTTTTCTGTCTAAATCATCTAAGTTATTTGGACAGTACATGATGCATTCATTTTGACTGCAATGTTCAAGACCGTAGAGATGTGCTATTTCATGCGCGCTTTCGGTAACCAGGCGCTTAATTAACGCAGTATCATCATTGTAGCGGTTGTAATATGTGTTCGACAGTCTCGTTGCAGAAACCACCGCGACACCGAATTTAATGTTGGCCAGACCGAAGACAAAACTTGTCATTGGTGAAAATAAATCCCCTGATGTAATAAGAAGGAATTTTTCATAAATGTGGTGATTTTGGTGGTAGAAATCCAAATCCATCTCTTTAGGTTTGAAAAGTTCCGGGTTACGTTCGCGGAACATATCCATCTTTGCGAGAATTTTCATGGCGTCATACTGGTTTCGTGAAGCATCAAATCCCTCTAATGGAAACGTTCCGTTATCAATTCGTGAAATCGGTACGTTCAGAACAGTAGAGAGTTTCTCGGTGACAGGTCGTGAGAGTCCGATTGGCGCTCGACTATCCCAGAAAATATGTACACCCATTATGGTAGATATTTTTCATCGCGGACAAACATAAATGTAATTGAACTATGGTGTATGATATTGAACGGGCAGTTGGATTGTACATCAAATCCAACTATTCATCTGCGGTGGAGATTGGTTTCGGCGGGAAGACTGTAGCCGCTGAAATAGTACATGATGCTGGTATGCCCATTCTTTGTACTGATATTCGCGCTTATGATGCTGATGTCCCATCAGTAATTGATGATTGTACTGATCCGAACATTTCTCTCTATACATTTGCGGATGTTATCTATGCGATACGGCCAGGAATTGAAATTGTACCAAATATGATAAAACTCGCTGAAAAGCTTAATGTGGATTTGATAATTTACCATCTTGGGTTTGAAATATATTTGGATGGTGGAGAGATTATAGAGACTGGGGGAATACAACTCCATCGATATGTCAGGAAAAAGATTTAAACGTCTTCGTATCCTTTGATATACTATGCGAATCAAAGGAGTCACTCTTCACATCTCACCAATAGTGCTTGCTATTTTTGCCTTCTTTGTCATCTTATTTATTGTATCAACTATTGCTACCGGCGATAAAATATATGTTATCTGGGGTATTCCCCTCTCTCTATTGTTATTAATTCTGCCATTAGTAAGTAGTTATAATCTTGGATCTCAATACAAGAAACTCCTGCCAGAATACGAAGAGTCGGCTGTCCCTCATAAAATCAGAAATGTCAATTTGGGATTGCAGGGACATGCAGTACGGGTAGAAGGGGTTGTTCAGAAGATTCAGATGAAATGGTTAGGGCGTCCACGGTATACAATTTTCGATGGTTCTGCCTCTATCATAGTATTCCGTTCTCTCCTTGTCGATGAACCGATAGTTGTTGGTGACAATATAGTTGCAGTTGGTATGGTTGTGAAAAAATATGCTATTGCTGGTGCCGTATCAATTCATGGTGTCGGAATAAAAAAGGTTGATAATCTCTCCGAAATCGAACTTGATGAAGATTTGTCTGTGCCGAAAAAGCAGATAAAAATTAAAAAATACAACTAAATTAACGAAATCCTTATAATCAGGATTTGTTAAGGGTGCCATATTGGCACCTTCAGATCGTTGTTTTTGTGTATCTTTAAAAATCTGTCAAGTATTTTTGTGCTGTTTTGGAGAGGAGGTCTTTTACTGTCTGCCATGAAGTTCGAGCACAGGAAGGTGCTTTTCCGTTTTCTTCAATATAGGACGTGAGAAATGCAATTGTCACAGGGTCAGAGGGGTATCCGCTTCCGACATTTCCAAATTCAGTTTTTATCTCGTCAATCAAATGATCGCGGGTAACTTTGGCGACAATACTAGCAGCCCCTACTATCGTGAATTTTGCATCTGCTTTGTGTTCAGAAATAACTTGGCAAAGAACGTTTGATTCGGAAACAACATTTATTCCAAATCGCTCAGCATTGACATCACATGCATCTAGATACACTAAATCGGGTTGGAGTGTACGCAAAACTTCAGCGTGACAGGAAACAGTGAATTCATTCATGGTTCCCTTTCGAGTGTCTATTTCCTGTGGTGTTCTAATACAGGTATAGTATCGAAAGCGCGATGTTATCTCAGTAAACAACTCTTCACGTTTTTTTGGTGTGAGTTTTTTTGAATCTTTAATACTTAGATTGACAAAGGATTCTTCCTCATCATTAATGAGAACCCCCGCGGTTACCATGGGGCCGATTACAGGTCCTTTACCAGCTTCATCAATTCCGCAGAGTAACATGAACAATATTTTTCAAAGGGAGGTATTAATACCAACCGATTCATACCTTCATTTATGTATTTGATTGTTGTGGGACTTGGTGGTATAGGACGTTCACTTGCAGGAATTGCTGCAGAAGCTGGACATAATGTTGTAGTTATCGATAAAGATGAGGAGAAATGTGATGCAATATTAGAAGAGCATGATCTCCTTGCGATTACTGGGAATGCTAATGACAAGGATACATTGGAAGAGGCAGGAATCGTACGCGCTGATGCTCTGGTGGCGACTACTGGGGATGATGCACAGAATCTTCTCGTATGTTGGCTTGCCAAAAAATACAATGTACGAACCATTGTATCCATTGTTAATCAGGTGGAACACGCTGAATTGTTCCGCGAAATAGGCGTGCGAGTCAGTGAAAGTCCCGACGAAATTGTTGCCAGAAGTTTATATGTATGGTCGGAAAATCCGGAAACTCATCTCCTCGCCTCCATAGAAGGGGGTAGTATTTTTGAATTTACGGTTGCCGAGAATTCCGAAGGAGTTAATAAAACCGTACGGGATGCCCCTGGTCCGAAAGACATGTTATATATTGCAATTAGGCGTGCGGGAAAACTCATCATCCCAAGTGGCGATGTAACATTTCTCCCAGATGATGTAATTGCCGTTTTCACAAAAAAGGAATCGGAAAGCAAATCGTTAGAGTTTATGAATGAGATGTTTCATTAATCTCCTCTCATACTCTTGGTTAATTTACTGATGGGGAGATTTCGTTTGTGTTCACTTCTCTCTATAAGAGATAGTACCTTTCTCTCCACTTCATTTTCTGGTAAATAATTGTTTAGTTCCAGGTTGAAGAGTGCGGTATCCAACTCATCATAGGTCATCCCGATATCACTCTCATCTGTTTGTCCTTCAAAGAATCCCGCGCTTGGTGCCTTTTTTATGATTGTTTCTGGAATGTTCAAATCCTCTGCGATTTCGTATATTTCTCTCTTATACAGATGCAGCAATGGCTGAATATCTGCGGCCCCATCTCCCCATTTTGTCGAGTACCCAATCATATATTCAGTTTTATTTGAGGTTCCGCAAACCAGATAATTTTTCTGAGCTGCAATATTATAGAGTACAGTCATACGCAGTCGAGCGGCAATATTGCCTGAAAGAATTGCAGAAGAAGATGAAATATGTTCTGTTGCAAGGAATTCCTGATGTACTTTAGTTAAGGGGACAGTAATCATTTCGACACCGAGGGATTTGCAGAGTAGTGCAGCATCTTCTTCATCCTTATTATTTGAGGATATGGGCATACTTACACCGAGAACACGTTCCGCAGAAATTGCTTTTACTGCAAGTGCACAGGATACAGCCGAATCTATGCCTCCCGAGATGCCTATTACGAGACCTTGTGCCCCGCTTGTCCAGATTGCATTTCGGATTAAATCTTTAACTTTGATTATTTCACAACCGATACAACTACAAGATATTGTCATTTTATCCCCTCCAGGGACTCTTTAATATTTTTCAATGCGAAAGGTGTACCCGGTCTTGTTCTGGAAAAGTCATTTAGAAATATGTTGATTTCAGATATTTTTTCCGTGCTCTCACGGTGCCATCCGTGGGAAGTTGCATACATTTCAATTTCATTTCGCGGAATTGACGCAAAGGGTTCTACTATACGTTTTTTAGAGTGTGAAAGAAATTGTTTGGTATTTCCTTTAAGAACGGTTTCAAGAACTGTTTCTGCAACATCTTCTAGACAAGATGATGAGAGAATGGTGTCTGCATCTGTTTCTTCCGAAACAAATGAGATATCAGTTCTTTTGAGTAAAAGTCCACTTAGGAAGACACGAAGTGCAAAGGATTTCATATTATTTTCATTGGAAATAAACAATTTTTCACCAGATTTAAGTCCTCCTTTTTTTCGGATTTCCTTTTTCACACGTGATTCAATGTCAGCAATAAGGTGCACTTCACAGAGATAATTTCCTGAGTAAGGCTGATCAATTATGGCTTCTCTCTGGCACCTGCTACATTTCATATAATAGTATAGGTGTTAAGTAAAAAAGAACGTGGTGGTTATTTTGGGGTGGATTTCTTCAGGGTGTTTTTCTTTTGCTTCAGTCGATATGGGGGATTATTTACCTCAATCTTTGTAACCCCTGGAATTGCCAGTTTCTTTTCAAGCCAATTAACCCCTACTGTTGCTAATGTTACAAGGGCAAGATAGAAGAGGGCAACCAGACCGAAAGCTTCGATGAATGCAAGATAATGCATTGCTATATACTTGGCAACACAAGTCATCTCTACGACCGTTACAAAGTACGCTAGTGATGTGTATTTTATCATGTAGATGAATTCATTTGAAACACCAGGGATTGCTCTGCGTAATGCTTGGGGTATAATAACATGAAGAATTGCTTGCATTTTCGTCATTCCAAGGGAACGTGCAGCTATCATTTGCCCGTTTTTGATAGATTGGAGGGCCCCACGTATGTATTCTGAATTATAAGCTGAATTACAAAGAACAAAGCCAATTACTGCTGCTGTAAATCCATCAAAGAGAATGCCAACAGAGGGAAGACCATAATATAGGAAGAAAAGTAGTACGAGCAAAGGACACCCTCTAAACAAGATAACATAGAGTTTTGCAAGGAAAGAAAACGGTTTTGGTGCATATACACGAACAATAGCTACAAGAATCCCTCCAAGTAATCCAAGTGGTGCTACCCATGCTATTAGTTGTAGAGTAACAAGAAGTCCTTCAAGTACTCCTGGGATAAGCACGTTCATCCAGAAGTCAGGGTCAGTATTGAACACCCCTGAAAGTGCAGAAGATATTACATCAAATACACTTGTTTCCACATCTGGCATTTATTTACTCCTCGTTGTATGCGCCGATGAATTCCCGCATTCTCGCAAAATTTGGGTCTGTCGGAATATCTTTCGGATTCCCGTGTTCGATGATTTCTCCTTTTTCCATCAGATATATTTCTGTGGCAAATGATGTTGCGAATTTCATTTCATGAGTGACCACTATGCATGTCATCCCTTGGTCCGCGAGTTTTTTCATTACTTCCATTACTTCTCGCTTCAATTCTGGATCAAGAGCAGATGTTGGTTCATCAAAGAGCATCACCTCTGGATCCATGGCAAGAGCCCGAGCAATTGAAACACGTTGAGCTTGCCCTCCGGATAATTGTGCGGGGTAATGATTCGCCCAATCTGCCATTCCCACACGCTCCAATTCAATCATTGCTTTTTTATGAGCCTCAGGTTTTGTCATTTTCAAAACTTTTCTAAGTGGTAGCTCAATGTTTTTCACTGCTGTTAAATGGTCAAAAAGATTAAAGTTTTGGAATACCATCCCCATTTTTTGACGGTATTGATTTATCTTCTTCCGCGAATGAACAATCTCTTCACCATCCAGGTATACAAATCCGGAATCTGGGGTCGTTAATTGGTTGATACATCGAAGAAGGGTTGATTTTCCAGTTCCAGATGGTCCAATAAATACCTTCTTTTCTCCTTTATTTACTGTAAAGGAGATGTCTTTTAGAACTTGTAAATCTCCGTATTTTTTAGATAAATTTTCAACTTGTAATATAGGTTTTTCGCTCATATCTGTTCATCACCATCATTATTTCCAAGTCCGGGGATTCTAAAATGTTTCTCAATTTTTTGTATTAGGAACATACCACCATAATTTAGGAGAATGAATATTACAGCACATGCAAAATAGAGTGCAAAGGAATCTCCAGTTGCTGCTATTCGATGCCCTGTTCTTGTTAATAGTTCAGTAACACCTATTGCGGATGCTATGGCTGAATCGGTTAAAAGCACTGGGTATTCATTTGCCCAAGATGGCAATGCAATTCTAAGGGCTTGTGGTATCATAATCGACTTTATTGTTTGCCACTTTGTCATCCCTAAGGATAGTGCTGCAGTCATTTGTCCCTCTGATATTGATTGGATTGCTCCACGGAAGATTTGAGATTGATATGCGGCACTTCGCATTCCTAGCACAATTGTTGCGATAATAAATGAGGGGGTATTTCCCAACCCCACCATAGGGAAAAACGCAAAGTAGAAGAGGAATAATAAAATCAGGTTTGGCAAACCTCTAAAGAACCATACGTACACATGTACAATGCCACGAATAATTTTTGGTCCATACATCTGCCCCAACATCAATATTATGCCAAGGGCGAAACCAATGGCAAGAGCAACTGCTACTAACTCAATTGTTGTTAGGAGTCCACCTAATAGATATTCAATTGATGTTGTAACTGATTCAATGGAGGTTACCATAATTGCTCTCTTTAATATATGTGGTTGTTAATAATTAAAAAATAGGGAATGATTGTCAAGTCATTCCTGTGGGAAATATTTTGCATTCAGCTCTTCCCAGTATGGATCTGCCATTAATTTGGTAATTCCGTCGTTAATAATCTTCAAAAGTTCAGTATTTCCTTTCTTTACACCAACTGCCAGAGCCTCTGGTGCACCTTCAAGAATACCTAAATATACGAAATCATTCGGGTTTTGAGCAATCTGTTCTTTGATTCCTGCATCATCGAAAACAACTGCCTGGGTTCGTCCAATCTTTAAGTCATTCATAGAATCTGTGAATCCGGGGTAAGTGTTTACAATCTTCTTGCTATCTACAAGTTGTTTAAATTTATCTGCACCGAAGAGTAACTGGAGTGATTCTTCTGCAGAACAACCAGCTTGAACTCCGATGACTGCTTCGCCATTCATCACTTGTTCTAACGTTACATCGCTTCCTTTCTTTGATGCAACACCCATCTGGACTTCATCGTAAGCTTTTGAAAAGTCCATGTGAGCTTTTCTTGACTCTGTAACACTTAATCCAGACCAAATCATATCACATTTGTCGCCAGAAAGATAGGTTGTCAGTGCATCCCAATCAATGGTCATGAAATCAACTTTGATTCCTTCTTTCTCTGCAACCCATTTTGCGGCTTCAACATCGAATCCGGTATACTGTCCGTCCTCAACCATTGCATATGGTGGATATGTCACATCGACACCAATGATATACGTTTTTTCATTGTCGGTACCGGTACAACCCGCCATTGCAACAGCTCCGATAACTAAGAATGCAATAACGAATCCAAGTAATACTTTTTTGTTCATAATGATATTCTCCTTTTATTTCACACCCCAGTGAAACTTTGTTTCACCGGTTTCAGTTTTTCTGTGTCGCAACACATCAATACTGCCGTAGGGGTTATTTATTATTTTTAATACGTTTTATTACAATTTTGTATCCATCACTTCCATAATGGAGGCAACGATTAACTCTGCTGATGGTTGCAGTACTCGCTCCTGTTTCACGAGTTATTTCCTGGTAATTCTTTCCGTCATCGAGTCGGACCGCGACTTCCAGCCGTTGTGAAATATCTTTAATCTCCTTTATCGTACATACGTCATCCAGGAATGCTCGAAATTCCTCAGCGGTCTTCAGTGACATTAGGGAATTTAATAGAAGATTAGACGATACTGAATTATCAGGGGCCATAAGATACACTTTGTCACTTTATTGTTTTATCACTCTACTATAATAAAGCATATTGTTTCGTATATTGAGAGAAAAATTGTTTACTCAGCGTGTTACGCTACTCCAATGTCTCTATGAATCTCCATGAAGAGGATCATATCTTCGATACATATGACATTGACTGCTGTTTCTTTTCGTATTCAAAAAAAGGAAGGGTATTTTTCGAATTATATATTATCTGAGTCACTCTGATTCTTGTTTTGTTTGGAAGAAGAGATAACAATGACAGTGTCCGTTATTTACGATATCTGATGTGCTGTCATGACAGGGACAGATAATCTTTCTATCTTCATCTTCGTTTCCAGTAGGTATTCGGCATGGACAGTAACGCTTTCCATAGAGTATTTGGTTTCGAGCCAATCCTTCAATAATTGAATCAGCTATATCCCTATTTTCATTTATCGTCCAGCCTTTCACTTCTGCCACCCGTTCTATAGCTGGTCGTATTTTTTGAGCAATTGTTTGTATTTCTTCGCGGTTCGGGTTCATATTTTTTTATTGATTGTTGCTCATATTCAACGTTTGTAATGCGATACGATCCAAATCTTTCTGAATTAATTTAGAGACAATTGGTTTTAGGTGATCAATGAAAAGAATTCCGTCATGATGATCTTTTTCATGACAAAATGCGCGTGCAGCAACACCTTTTAGTTCAACCTCTACAGTATCATTCTTTTCATCGAGATATCTGCAGATAATTTTCTTTGGACGACGGATGGGTTTTTGAATCCCTGGGATGCATGGGCTCCCCTCAATGTCTTCAGCATACATTCCTTCGGATAATATCTCCGGATTTGCACCACGGATATTGATCCCTCCAACGTGGACAATAAAAAGACGTTTGGATATTCCAATCTGCGGGGCCGAGAATCCAACACATTTGTTTGCCAGCATTGTATCCCACATATCATCTAATATCTTCCCTTCATCAACCCCTATTTTTACTACATCTTCACATTTGGTACGGAGTACCGGGTCTCCGTATTGGCGGATTGGCTGAATCATACATAATCTTTTTTTACGTTCCTCTTAATAGGCTTTGTTCGTTTACTTTATACTAATCTGGAGGAAATATGAATTAGCATGTTGGAGAATGCCCCAATCTATAATATTGATGATAAGATACCTATCGGAACACTTATTCTAACAATTCTTCAGCACTTTTTTGCGCTTGCGGTATACATGACGTATCCTGTAATTATTACTACGTCAATTGGGGGCGGGGTAGAAATGACGACCATGCTCATATCGGTCACTGTCATTGGTTGCGGTATAGCAACGATTCTCCAGGCTTTGTCGCGAATTGGGAGCGGATATTTACTTCCAATAATTCCAAATTCATCCTATCTCCCCGCTTCACTCTTAGCAGCAACAGGAGGGGGGTTGCCAATGCTCTATGGAATGTATATTTTTGCCGGTCTTTTTGAGATAGTTCTATCGCGGTTGTCGAAATTTTTCCGATTCATTTTTCCGGAAGAAATTGTCGGTGTTGTTCTGCTTCTTCTGGGTATTGCAATTGTTCCTTTTGCTTTTCCGCTTTTTTTCGGAAGTGTGGATAACGGGGCGCTTAATCCTGCGGCAACTGCTGTGGGAATCATTACGTTATCTACTATGATTATTCTAAGTTTGATTCCAAAACGTATTTTCAAATTTTATTCCATATTGATTGGTATAGTAATAGGAGGCGTATCTTCTGTTCTGCTTGGTGTTTTCTCTCTTGAGAGATTTGGAGAAATAGCAAATTTATCGGTATTTTCTGTCCCGAATTTTGCCTTTTTCCAAGGGTATGCTTTTGATCCTTCGCTTCTTGCACCTTTTATAATTGGAGTTATTTGTATAGTTATGAAGTCGACGGGCAATTTCACTATGATTAAAAACTATACGAAAAAAGGGGATAGAAAAACGATATCCCGAGGTCTCTTTGCGGAAGGACTTGGTCTTGGAATTACGGGAGCACTTGGCGGTATCGGTGTCGGTACATCATCGTCTGCTGCCGGAATGGTAGTTTCAACAGGAATAGCATCAAAGAAAGTTGGAATAGGTTTGGGAATCCTTTTAATTATTTGCGGTTTTTTCCCCATATTTGGGTGGATTTTTTCGATTATTCCTCACCCGATATTGGGAGCTATTCTTCTCTATGCGGTAGCATTTGTAATGATAAGTGGTATTCAAAGCATTTCTTCGCGGTATCTTGATTCGCGTCGCACATTTGTGGTTACTCTTCCAATTTTGGTGGGTGTATCTTCTGCTGTATGTTCCTATCTCTACATGGATCTTCCTTCATGGGTGGAAATACTGTTTTCCTCCGCTCTGACATCAGGATCATTTTTTGCCGTTTTCCTGGGTCTTGTATTCAAGTTGGGTATTTCACGGCATAGATATGGTGATCTGTCGCAAAAATCTCTATCTGACTATATGGAGGATGCGGGAAAAGCATGGACATTGGATAAAAATCAGATTCATAAAATAGTGGATGAATTGGAGGAATACGATGCAAAAGAGATCAGTCTTACACTATCTCGATCATGGGATTCGTTAACAGTACTTCTAAAATTGGATGGAAAGGAAGAAAAAAAGATTATGTATCAGCTTCTCTGAAGGTTGGATACAGCTATCAGAAAATCTTCAATTACGTCATGTGTAACATGCGGCATCAGCACGAATCGAAGATGATTGTTTCTTGTATGTGATACTTTCCATCCTTTTGGAATTTCTCCATTTTCAAAAGTTGCAAGATTCAGAACGGGATCTATTACTCGATGGTAACCGAATGCCTCCATACCTTCAACAAGCCGTCTCGTATTTTCCATGCACCCCGCAACAATATCACGAAAACCGTCTTTTCCTAAGTATTTTAGTATGGCATAAGCTCCAGCAACATCCGCACCAGGTCTGGTTCCGGAGAGCGTAAATTCTGATTTAACGGTAAGGTACGGGGTATCTACACTCAATACATTTAATTCTTCAGCGTCTTTTAAAAGAAGACAGCCGCATGGGATAGAACTTCCTCCCATCTTATGAGGATCCAAAGATATCGAGGAAACACCATCAATAGCAAAGTCAAAGGGAATCGTTTGTTCTAGGAAGGGAATTACAAATCCTCCGAAAGCCGCATCAACGTGACAAAACGTATTATTCTCCACTGCTATCTTTGCGACAGATGGCACATCATCAACAACACCATATTCTGTGGTACCGGCTACTGCACAAACGGCAATAGTGTTTTTGTCAACAAGTTCGGCCATTTCGTTTGTATCCACCGTATACTTCCCTTTGGCATAAGGTGCAATCCGCATTTCGATTCCAAGAACATCGCATGTTTTTTCAAAAGAAAAATGTGCAGATGCTGGTACTACAATGTTAGGTTTTTCCACTTTCTTACATTTCTTTGCAATTCGAATTGCCTGTAAGTTGGATTCTGTCCCTCCCGAAGTTGCATATCCGCCTGCGGTTTTGGAATGGAGAAGCTCTCCTAATTCTTGAATGAAGCGCTCTTCGATTTCAGCAGTTCCCGGGTAGAGTCCTGGATCACCAAGGTTGGTTGGTGCAAACATTGTGTGGATATCTTTGACAATTTCATTTGGGTATGCACACATAGTGCTTAAAATATGATCTGATGGTGTGTCCTTTAATCTAAACCCGGAAAGGTGTGCTATTACTTCTTCTTTTGTTAATCCCTTCTCATCCATGACTAGTATCCCATTTTATTTGCCACAACGTATATTCTATTTTTGTGGTGGTCGTTTTGTTTTCTTTTTCTGCTCCCCTGGGAAATGAACGCTTGAACTTCCAAACCGTTTTTTCAGGGCTTTGACTTTATCGGGGCAGGGTGTTCCTATTGGTGTTCCGGCAATCAACCGACAGTAACTCTCTTTTCCAAGAAGGAGATTGTATGCGTTTTGTTTCTCGTTGTAGCGGACAAGGACGGAATCAACTGCTACAACAGAACCATATGATGCAGTGAGGAGCGCCTCATGCTCAGGTGTTCGATGGAACGCAGGGAGGGCAAGGTAACATGGTACAGTACCGGTTCCATCGCATACCAGGTATAGATAATTCTTCATATCGCCGATATCATTTGACATCACAGATACCGTTACATGAATACGTTTTCCTACGTGACGTTTAATCTGTGAAAGGCGTGCTCGTTTTGCATCAGGCGGAATGCGGTAGCCACATTTTCGATGTCCATCGGTACGGAAGATAGAATATGAGAATTTTACATCCGTATTGACAAAGCGGTATTTTTCTTTTTCACCGCCGAGAGTATACATGAGCTTCGTTGGTTTGATGTCAGCGAAGGAACGGAATGTCCAGCATGGAGATACTTTACAGTGCACTCCTCGTATATCATTACAGGGAGAGTATATTGTAAGTCCTCTCTCTTTTGCGTTGCATGCAATTTTGCGCAATTGTGTAGCATTGTCCAAATCCGCTGGTTCCAGCACAATGAGACTGCCATCTGATGTTAAGTGTTCAGAGAGGGATAGTACGAGATCAGTTTTTCCAGAAATGTCCAAACCGGATAGTTCGTTAATCATATTCGCGCAAATGATGATGTCATAGTTTCCGTCCGGAAGTTTTCTGGTAACATCCAATCCTTGTTGTTTTTCAATCGTGACATTGGATTTAAGTTTAGTCACGATTTCCGGTATCACATAGGAATATGCTTCCCGCTGTGTATCCGATTGTTCAACTGCAGTTATTTCGGCCTGCATGTCAGGGAAACAGGATAGTGCACGGATAATTCCTATGGTTGCGGTTCCCGGTCCCGAACCTACATCGAGAACACGAATCTTTTTTCGAACAAGTCCTGCGACAATCAAATCCCCGAAGAGTTCAGTTACTTCGTGGACATAACTCGGCATCTGGTATGCCATATAGGAAAGGACACTGTATGCTCCCTTGTAGGTAATAGTGCGTTTATCTCCTCCTTTCCAATATGATTCTTTCTGAGATAGTACTGCAGTTCTGATTTTTTCGAGTACTGCTTCGTCATCCCATTTTTTTCCAGTTATTTTTTCAATATAATTGATTGTTATTTTTTCAAGCAGGGGAAAAGTTCGGTTGGCGAGGAGTGATTTATAGTTCTCAATTTCCTCGTCGTTTGGGACATATCGTGGATTTTCAGACATATGGTTTGAAGGAAAGTCCATCTTCTTGTTTGATGTCGAGCTTTGTTTTTTTGGCTTTCGGAGAAACAATTCCAGAGTTTCCTGAAGGGTCGGTAACCCTCAATGTAAAGGTATATTTGCCATTTCTGGCATCGGAGATTTTTTCAAGAATCTCTATTGCTTGGTGCAGTTCGTCTCCATCAGCAGAACCAAGGGCACATTGTACTGCATCTTCCGCTCGTGCCAAGACGCCTTCCACATTTGAAACGAATCCACTACATGCAGGTCCAGGTTTTACATCAATACCTAATTCGGGTATTTCAAAGGAAGCGGAAGAACTCCTCACTACACGTGCGTTTAATTCTTCCTGTGTTGACACTTCTAATTCCCACATGCATGGTTCACGTTCATTAAGAACCATGGTGTCGACAATCCGGAAACCACAATCGCAGACACCACTTATGAGAAGAATATCTGAAAAATAGGGTATATTCTCCGTGTCATAGACGAATGTCATATTTTTTCCACAGTCTGGACACGGAGCAGTTACAATTTGGCGCATTTAGTATCCGCAAATCTTTTCTCGGGAGATACGAACTCCGGTTGGAACAACAATAACGTAGCGTTGGTCTCCGAGGCCTATGATATCTCCATTCACATCACGCGCAACTGCTCTGAGGTCACCCATGACGCGATCAAACATTATTTTGTCAACTTTTAATTTCGTTATGTCAACAATGACGATATTTCCATTATAAATTTCGTCTTTAATTTTTGGGCACTCTTTTATATCTGTAATTGAGGCAACTTTGACGTACATCGTTGCCGGCTCGCCCTCTCCAGCTACGCCTTCATAAGACTGAAGGTCGAGTTTCATGTATGTGTCTTCATCGGACTGTTTTTTGTCCTTTTTGCCGAATTCAAGGAATCCCATATAAATGTTTATTTCGTGAGAAAGTAGATAAGTCTTCTTATTGATTCTTCTTTAGAGTTCCATGTTCCAAAGCTCATCACCGATATAGTGAATATTCTTTGCAGCTTTTCCTTTCTCCAGCGCACGTATTTCTTCAGCGTCGTAGGTTGGGATAACAACAGAAAGTGGTTTGTCATGACTTTCATCAACAACAAGTGCAGGAAGTCCTGCTTTAACATCATCAGTGACAGATACGATTCCTGGTCGCATGATATCGGCTCCGTTAATAAGGTAAGGAACTGCTCCCATGTCAACTACTATTCTCCTACCGTTGAACGGGCGTAATACAGCACCGCGCAGTGTTGGAAATGCCCAATCATCCATCTCCATTAACAACGGCTTCTTATCTATAAGATAGATATTAAATTTGGACGTTGTTTCAGCAATTTCAATCATTGGCGCTGTGTAGAGTTTTGCCCCCTCTCCAATATTATCTGATAGTTTCTTCATCAGTGTGGAAAGTTGTCCTTTTTTTATTGCGTGGCGTTTTTTGATGACGATCTCTGCCATATCTTATGATTGTTGGGTGCGAAAAATTATAAGGGTAAGGGTAAATTATTTGAAAAACGCTGAGGGTGAGACTTGAACTCACGAGAGACTTTCGCCTCACGGGCTTTCCAGGCCCGCGCCCTACCACTAGACTACCTCAGCACTAGAAATAGCAAATAATGTAGGTTTCTCTTCCTTATTAATCTGGCGGGTTCTAATGATTTGTTTCTGGAGAGAAGACTCGGAGAGATTCTGCTATTATTCCGTTGTTCTCCGGCATTTTGTCCTTATCAAAAAGTGTTTTCGCAAGTGCAATGAGTTTCCCATCCTGATTCAGCAAAACAACACTGTCTCCTTTTTTGAATGAATCTGCCGAAATAATACCAGGAATTGCGAGTTTAGCACCATGCAAAATTGCATCTTCCGCTGTTTTACGAATAGTTATTCTCGGGATGCCAGCTATTGCTTTTTCCGGAGGGAGAATCATCTCGGAAATCCTTCCTTCTTCAACCGCATCGCGGATTTCATGCAAGGTATATGACTGATCAACAGTAAACCCGCCCGACATCGTGCGACGCAGTTCAATCATTTGTGCACCACATCCAAGAATGTTGCCAATATGGGTACATACAGACCGGATATATGTTCCTGCTTCACACTGTATTCGAATAAGAACAAGACGATCTTGAACGTCGAGTATCTCAATCCGATGGATAACCCTGATACGAAGAGATCGTTTGACAGCTGATCTTCGAGGTGGGCGCTGATAGACACGTCCAGTAAATTCCTTTATTACTTCTTCAATTTTTTCCCGAGGAACATCGGCATGCAACCGCATACATGCAATGTATTCTTTTTCGTGCTGGAGAAGCAATGGTGCCAAACGCACTGCTTTCCCTAACATTACAACGAGAACTCCCGAAACCATCGGATCAAGTGTTCCGGAATGTCCGACATCTGTTTTCAGCAAGTCTCCGACCCACGCGGCAACTTGGTGGCTCGATGGTCCGCGCGGTTTGTCGACAAGGAGGATTCCTGTCTGTCCCATTTAGAAACTCTCCTGCCAAAGGCAGGCGTTCAGAACCTTGATGGTTCCTTCAATAGAACCATCTCCAACAACCGATGGTTTGTGTCCTCCATACATCATAACATCTGCAGTTACTTCCCCAATTGCAGCAAGAATGACATTGTCTGAAATGGCAGGGAGTTTTGCAAGCTTGTAGGCAGCAGGACTCGTGAAAATGATGGCTCCACAATCAGTAAGATCAACTTCTTCGTTAGTTGGGATAATTTCATAACATTTGTATTCACAGGGGATGCCACCTGCGTTTTTTATCTCCTCTGCGAGTTTCAAATAGGTGACATCTGCACGCGGGATTCCAATTCGTTTTCCGCGAATCCATTTCCCGAGATAGGGAATTAAATCACGGGAATAAAAAAATGGTAGCATCTCAGCTGCGAGTCCTATGTTATGTAAAGTTTTTGCAGTTTGAGGACCATTTGCAATCATTCGTACTTTTGTTGCAAGGCGGGGATTAATATCGGGGGCAATCTTCTCTGCAGAAAAAGCACTTGGGAAAAATATGGCATCAAATTCACAATTATTTGCTGATCTGATGAAGTCTTCTATGTTCTTTTTGTTTTTTATCGGAATTACTGTTTCAATTGTTTTTACTTTATGGTTATATCTTTCACATATTGCTGCATCATCCACAGTTCCGGCATGTTTGGTAATGGCAATTAACATATTTTGTATATTGATTCTTATGAGTAAATATCCATCGGAAAAAGAGGTTATAGTATTGAGTTGACCTTCCCGTGACTGTCTTGATAATGACCATTATAAGCTGACTCTACACTTCCCTCAATTGGATGAATTAGCATCTGCACAATCCGCATTCCTTTGACAATTTTAATGTCTTCTTGACCGTTATTTACCATACAAAGTGTCAGATTTCCGCGAAATCCCGGGTCTATGTAACCAGCGCCGAGAGTAACTCCTTTTCTTCCGAAAGAAGAGCGCCCCCAAAGTGTTGCACAAAGGTCTTCAGGTAGAGATACAAATTCCATGGTGGGAACGAGTGTCATCTCTCCTTTTTTCAGAATAGTATCTTCTGCACTTCGTAAATCATATGATGATGGTTGGAGTGATTCTTCCGCAAATGGTTCAATTCCAAGTTTTCCCTCTGAAAGTCTTTTCCGTATAACTGAAGATGATAGGACCATACATATCTTTATGTCAATATGATATTTATCAACAAGGGTAAAAGGGAGAACGTCTAATAATAATATACTGGACTTGTGGGGTAGTGGATATCCTATTGGGCTTCGAACCCAATGAACCGGGTTCGATCCCCGGCAGGTCCGTTCAATATTCAGAGCGCGGATTTTTACGTTCACTCCTGCCTTATTTTCGTGCAGAGTGAAAACAAACGGTTTTCTTGGCTTAAAACCCCTTCTCAAAATGATAATATATTTATGTTGAGCAGTGAAACTTTTAGAATGAGGTGTAATGAACTATGTCTTACGGAATTGAATTCGTTCCAGGAAACATTAACGTCAAGCAGGTCGTGAACTTCTGTAAACTCGCAGAGTCCAAAGACATTGACTACGCATGGATCACCAACCACTATAACAACAGACACTGCTACGCAGTCTTAACTGCAGTCGCACAGGCAACCACCACCATGAAGATGGGTCCGGGTATCATGAACTCCTTCACCGACACCCCGGCAGCAATGGCATCCTTCGCATGCACCCTCAATGAAATCTCCGACGGTCGTGCAACCCTCGGTATTGGCCCAGGTGACCTGTCCACTCTCCCGAAGCTCTGCATCACCCCAGAAAAGCCAGTTGCAAGACTCGGAGAAGCAATCGACACTATCCGTGAGATGTGCACCGGTGCAGAAATGAAGAAGTGTGGAAAGACCTACTTCGACTACGATGGTGCAAAACTTACTGGTGTCACCCTCCCGGGAAAGAAGAACATCCCAATCTATGTTGGTGCACAGGGTCCGAAAGTACTCGAGCTCGCAGGTCTCAAAGGCGATGGAGCATTAATCAACGCATCCAACCCGAAGGACTTCGAAGTTGCAATCCCAATCATCAAGGCAGCATGTGAGAAAGTTGGCAAGAAGGGCTTCGATGTTGGAGCATACACTGCACTTTCCATCGACAAAGATGAGAAGAAAGCAAAGAAGGCAGCAAAGATTGTATCTGCATTCATTGCAGCAGGATCTCCGGAAGCACTTTTACAGCGCCACGGTCTCGACCTTGGAAACGTTGCAAAGATTAAAGACGCACTTGCACGCTTTGATTTCAAGTCCGTTAACGAACTTGTTGGTGACGCAGAACTGAACGCATTCACCATCTGCGGTACCCCGGACACCATCAGACAGAAGTGTGAAGACCTTACCAAAGCAGGAGTTACTCAGATTATCTTCGGTTCCCCACTTGGACCGGACATGACCAACTCCATCCGCTTACTCGGTAAGATTATGTAAATTGGGATTTTCCCAATTTTCATTTTCAAAAAATCTCTGCTCTTTTAAACAAACTCTTATTCTTTCAGTAACAAATAATTCTATATGGACTTCGACTGGCTGATACCAGTAATCATTGCAGTGATGCTCTATGCTTCTTTGTATTATTGGTTAAAGTCGAAGAAAATTCTCCCGCATCTTTTTGATTTTGCAGGTCCCTGTATTATGATAAAGACGGAGCATGTCGGAATATTTGACGCTCTTTCTCGTCCGAAACGTTTTCTCAAAGCCTATGCAACAACAGGCATTATTCTTACCATATTGTCGGGTGTGGTCATTACCATCTTGTTCGTCATAACAGCATTACTGACTGTTCAACTTAAACCAGAACCAACTGCAGTTCAGAACCTTCTGCTGATTCCTGGGATAAATGACTACGTTCCGTCTACGATTGCAGTTTGGTTATCTCTCATCTTAGCGATGGTTATTCATGAGTTTGGTCATGGAATTCTTGCCCGTGTTGAGGGGATAAAGGTAAAATCAACTGGAATTCTCGCATTAGTCATCCCAATTGGTGCATTTGTAGAACCCAAGGAAGAGGATGTAAAAGCTGCGAAGATTGGGGCTAAATTGCGAATGTTTGCAGCGGGAATCACAAATAATATTGTATTTGGCATAATATGTCTCCTGATTCTTTCCTGTTTGTTAGGGATGGTCGTTCCTGGTGAACATGTTTGTGTGGTGGGTGTTAACCCGGGTTCCCCTGCTGCAGATGGTAACCTTCCGGAGGGATTCGTTATTTACGATATCAATGGTATCCCTGTCTCAACACAAGAGGAAGTTGTATATCTTCTATCTGAAACAAATGTGGGAGATTTAGTATCCTTTAGTGGGGAGTACAGGGGGGAATCCTGTCAATATGATATTCTGCTTTCAGCCCTCCCCGGGGAAAGTGCGATTTCTGATGGTCGCGGTTATGTTGGGATATCATTCATAGATCCTCAGAATATCTTATTATCACTTGAAGGGTTGACACATCCCACGAGTCTTTCTGGATTTGTATCATCCGCCCTCAGTTTTGTTTCAATGCCATTTGCCACATTATCTGGGACTTCAACATTTAGTTTCCTCGTAGCAGACATTCCTGACCCCGCGGTAATAAAAGAACCATTTTTGGGATTCTGGGGAATAGTACATCTCCTTTTCTGGTCAGCCTGGATAAATATTCTCCTTGGTGTATTCAATGCACTACCTATTCGGGCATTTGATGGAGGGCAGATTCTAAGAGAAATTTTGGGGGCTTTTTACAAAAAACGGGGAAAAAGTGAAGAAAGTGCCTATCGTGTTTGTTCAACTGTTTCCTATGTCCTTGTAATGCTCATTCTCTTCTCTATATTGCTCCCGTATCTCTTTAAGTGAAATAACCAACATATTTATTTCTGGAAACGCACAATATTTAATTAGCACTTTTATCAGTTCATTTGAACTGTTTTGCCACTATCTATTTATCAATATAGAGAGATTCTATGTCCGAAGAAAATCATGATGTAAAGACAGGAACAACTACTGTTGGTATCGTCTTTGACAAAGGAGTTGTACTTGCGACAGAACGCCGTGCAACTATGGGAAATCTTATTGCAAGTAAAAAAGCAAAGAAGGTCCATGCTATTGCAAATCATATCGGTATGACAATTGCAGGTGGTGTTGGCGATGCACAGCAACTCATACGTGTCATCTCAGTAGAATGTAGTTTATACCAAATTCGCCGCGGTCAGCCAATAAGTGTTGGTGCTGCAGCGACGGTACTTTCAAATTATCTGAATCAGAATAGATTCACGCCATATTATGTCCAACTATTAGTTGGTGGTTTTGATGCAAATGGACCATCTGTTTATTCTGTGGATGCCGCAGGTGGGGCTACACTTGAAGAAAACTTTGTCTCAACTGGGTCTGGATCGGTAATAGCTTATGGTGTGCTGGAGGACCGATATAAGGATGGTATGAATGAAAATGAGGCAGTTGCTCTTGCAGCCCGTGCTCTGCGTGCCGCCATGCGTCGTGATTCCGCATCGGGAGAGGGATATAATGTGGTGGTTATCACGAAAGATAAATTTGAACAAATACCAGATGACACAATAACCAAGCTTGTCACCCTCTAACATCTCTTTTTTGGAACGATTTTCATGCAGGTTGAAGAAAGACTCAAAGATCTTAAAGAAACAATCAATAAAAAAGTCCCCCGCGGCGTTGAAGTAACTGATGTAGAATATGAAGGGCCGGAAATGGTTATCTATACCGATAATCCGGAGAAGTTTGCCGCTGAACAGGATTTAATCAAAACATTAGCCCGCGATTTAAGGAAGCGTATCGTCGTTCGTCCGAATATTCTCGGTGACACGGAAATAGCCTATGATATGGTCAAAAAGGTTGTCCCCGAGGGTGCCGGCATATCTGATATTTTCTTTGATACAGATACCGGAGAAATGCTGATTGAAGCTGAAAAACCTGGTGTTGTTATCGGGAAAAATGGTTCAACACTCCGGGATATTACGATGAAAACAGGTTGGACCCCCAAAGTTGTCCGTACACCTCCAATCCCATCAATGACTATCAAGCAGGTTCGTCAGTATCTTCGAGAAGCACGTGATGAGAGAAAAGATTTCCTCCGAAGATGTGGAAGAAAAATTCATCGTGAATCTCGTTTCTCTCCCCGCGATCGTGATCAATGGTTACGGGTAACCACTCTTGGTTGTTGTCGCCAGGTTGGCCGAGCCGCTTTTCTTCTTACCACTCCTCAAAGCAAGGTTCTGATTGATTGTGGTGAATCGCCTGGTGCAACTGGTCCGGCATCTTCTCCCTATCTCAACGTACCTGAAATATTTCCGTTTGATACACTGGATGCGGTAGTCTTAACTCACGCTCACCTGGACCATTGCGCATATGTGCCCGTTCTGTACCGATATGGTTACGATGGCCCTGTATACACCACTCCTGCAACGCGTGATCTCGCGGCTATGTTGCAACTTGACTATCTTGATGTTAATAATAAAGAGGATCGTGCTCCGCCATATTCATCTAACGAAGTACGTGAGTTTGTTAAACATACCATAGCCCTTGGGTACGGCGATGTCACCGATATTGCCCCTGATTTAAAACTCACTCTCCATAATGCTGGGCATATTCTCGGATCTTCGATTGCTCATTTCAATGTCGGCAATGGTCTCTATAACATAGCATTTACGGGAGATTTATACTATTCAAAAAGTCGTCTTTTTAATCCAGCTGTATCTCAATTCCCTCGTCTCGAAGCGTTGGTTATGGAGTCAACCTATGGAGGTTCTGAAGACTTCTCCCCCTCTCGTCAGGAGGCTGAAGAACGTCTCTACGAAGTAATTAACAATACTCTATCGCGTGGCGGAAAAGTCTTAATTCCTGCTTTTGCTGTTGGTAGATCACAAGAATTGATGCTTGCATTAGAGGAGGGAATCCGTACGAAGAAGATTCCTGCCTGTAAGATATACTTAGATGGCATGATTAAGGAAGCAACGGCCATGCACACTGCATATCCGGAATACCTCAATAATGATTTGCGAAATCAGATTTTCCGCGATAATTATAACCCCTTCTTAGCTGAATGTTTTGAGCAGGTTGATTCTCAAGAGAAACGTCAGGGGGTCATCTTTTCTGAAAATCCATGTGTTATCATCTCCACATCTGGAATGCTTAATGGCGGCCCGGTAATTGAGTACTTAACAAATTTAGCTGAATCTGAAAAGAACACGCTCATTTTTGTTGGATATCAGGCGGAAGGTACTTACGGTCGCCGTATCCAGAAAGGATGGCGCGAGGTTCCAACTGGGAAGAAAGGAAGCATTATCATCAACATGGAAGTTCAAACAGTAGAAGGTTTCTCTGGACATGCTGATAGAAAACAGTTGATGAATTATGTTCAGTATGTTCAACCAAAACCGGAAAGAGTATTCACCATTCATGGTGAAGAATCTAAGACTATTGATCTCGCGAGTTCAATCTACAAAAAATATCACATACAGACGGTATCTCCACAGAACTTGGAAACATACCGTCTTATCTAATTCTTCAAATAGAAAAAAAGTGTGTATTAATTGAAACACATCACTTTTTCAATTACTGTTTCAATATACTGGATTATTTGTATTTGAACCAACGTCCTTTTTCGTCAAATTCCCCGTCAGCATCAGGGCCAGGCTGGGTACTTATTTTCTGTTGCTGAATTTTCTGTTGAATCAATAACATCTTTTGATAATAATATGTCTTGAAGGAGGCTAAGAATGGCAGGGATACGAGAGAAATCAATGCCGCACTTAAGAAGAATGCTCTGAGGACAACTTCATTTGTGAAGAGTGGAATTATTTTTTCATTTATAATTATCAGATAATCATCTTCGGTCATTGTTGAGATGTTTTCGAGTATAGACTGATAGGAAAGAGCGGTTGATGATTCTAAATCAGTTATACCGAATTGGCTGAGAATATCGGTAAGACCGGCAGTTAATATTTCCGTTCCTCCGAAAAGACCGAAGAGTAAATCGAATAAGAGCGGGAGGATGAATATTATTATTAAGATGTTGAAGAGGTAGAATGCAATTACAGAAAAGGATGCCGTTGATACTTTATGAGCGCTATCTTTGATTGCTTGCCACGTCCTCAAATTATGTCGAATTGCGGAAATATCAGCAAAATAACAGTAGAATATTATTGGGAAAATAATCAGACATGATATTATCATTCTAAATGAATCTGATATCCCAATTATGATAAGGAAGTAGTTGAGTGCTAAGGTGCCAACAATGGTTATTAACAAAAGAAATAGCCACGGGAGAAGAGTTTTGAAGTAACCATATGCACCGTATATAATAAACGCCCCTTTTTTCTTGTTATTATCAAGGAGTATGCCATAAGTCCCAGCAAAGAAAAATGGCACAATGAGGACAGTGAGGAGAGCAACCATAACAGCTAGCCACAAACCGAATATTGTATATGTAATGTATGTCCCCAAAATACCAAGTGCGGCAATTATCCCGGACAACCAGATTGCGGGAAACGCAAATAGTGAACGAAACGTTTGAATTAAGGATTCAATTGCCATGGTTAATTCCCTCTTGGCATTGCAACGAATTCACATACATGAAGATTAAAGAATGTTGCAGTGTGAGATGGCTTTACTACTAACACGGTATCCGCCCCCTCACTGGTCCCACCGACAGCAATCACTTCACGATTAACTGGAACAGCTCCCTGGTCCGCTGCAATTAATACACATTCTACTGCAACTTTCATACCGACGGAAATTATCTTTCTGAATGCCTCGGCTATTGCCTCTGTACGACTTCCTCCACCAAGATGACGAGAAATTGCACGTTCCATACCAGATAATGAATGTGTTCCTGTTATTATCGAATGTCCCTCACTTTTGAGTTTTTCCGCTAGTTTTTCATCAAATTCCCATTCGCCAGGATTCTCGAAGCCTACTGCATGGGTGACAACGATTAGATGCATCCCCTCTTTCTGACAGGCTTCTGCAAATAGTTTTGCCGTGTAGCCGGAGCAACTCGCAACTACAATATCCTTGATGTCGAGTTCTTTTGCTCTTTTGATTGCTATTTCCACACAATCATTGGTATTTTCCTTACCTGGTGTGGAGAAATAGATTATCTCTTTTTCATTTTTCATAGTCCGTTACTCTCGTTTCACAGTAAAATGTGGGAATTCAGTCTTGACATAGTCGATGGTTTCTATATTTTTGATGATGGCATTAGGACAACTATACGTCAATGAAATAAATTTGTCTATGAGCGCCTCTTCTCCGGTAACTAGTGCTCGAACTCGTCCATCGTTGAGGTTCTCCACTTCTCCAGTTAGTCCTAGGTTTATTCCTATGTTCCTGAGACATGAACGGAAGCCAATTTTCTGAACTCTACCTGAAAATAGAATCTCAACGGTTTTTGTCATCAATATAACCTATGTTATTTGGGTTTTCCTCTTTAATAAGTAGTCTTAGGAAAAAGACCATATCGTCATAAATAAAATACACTATATGCATCTGTCAAAAAGACGATTATTCGTCATGCTCGTCATAATTGGAACTATTGTTCTAACCATTACCACCGCGGGTTGTATTGGGTCATTTACTGCATATCCTGACGAGGTCATGGTTCATAAAAATGTGATATCTGTTGATTCACGATATGTTGATGGTAATATAATCACTGGGCTTCTGTTTTCACCAAATAATTACAAGAGCTCTTACTTCGAAGCAATAGATAACTACCTTCCTTTTACCAATCCTGTATTAGAGATTGGTGCAGGATTTGGACCTGTAACAGCATATGTCAATGATAAAATAAAAGTAATTCCTCATCACCTTGCTGTTGAAAAAGATACCAATTTAGTAAATCTCCTGTCCAAAACCAAGATGATGAATAATATGGGCACACAAATTCTCAATGCTGTCGTTTCTTATTCGTTACCTGATAATGTTGTTTATTATAATCTATCAAAACAAACGATTGAAGCAACTGGCGTGTCAACTCCCAAAGAGAATACCCATGTGGCTCTAGAAGTATATACCATTTCAGAATTAATCGAAAATTATGATTTTCTAAATGAAAGCAAAAACATCTCACTATTGATAGATGATGATGATGTAGCAGCATCTCTTTTCAATAAAGAAACCCGGTTGGCCGAATCAGTTGAGACTATCATTCTTAATATTCAAGATTCCTCAATGGACAAGACACTAATCAGGAATGCATCATCCCTTGGTTTTAATCTTCAAAATTACCCCATTTCAGATAACGAAGGGTATACGGTTTTAGCTTTTAAACGAACAACAAAAGTTCCGGTTGTCGCATCAACATCTGATTCCGAGACCAAATCGGAACAATTGACTGCAAATAAATGACAACTCCAATTTATTTGCCCGGGCGTGTGTGGCAGGCTAATTCCTATATTTTTGATAATCTGTTGATTGATGCAGGGGTAAATACCGACCGTATTATACCCTATAAAAATCAGATTACAAAAATAATTTTGACTCACGGTCATTATGATCACATTGTTCATGCTCAGGAAATTGCTGATCTCTGCGACGCTGAAATATTTATTGGTGCAGAAGATAATGAATTTCTGACCAATCCATCTCTGTCCTTATGTGGACATTTCGGTTCCGCACAACCAAAAGTGAAAGCTTCGGTTCTTCACAACGGTGATGTAATAGAGGGTTTTACTGTTTATCACACCCCAGGTCATACCCGCGGGAGTATTTGTCTTTATCGTGAAAACATCCTGATTTCTGGAGATACTGTGTTCCCATTCGGTTCGTACGGGAGAACCGATCTCCCAACTGGAAATGATGAAGAAATGCGTTTGTCGCTTCAACGTTTGAATGAATTGACTGTGGAATCACTTTGGTGTGGTCATGGTGAGCCACTCGTAAGTGGAGCTCAAAAACATCTTCAACAGTCTTTAAAGAATGTCTAAAGGGATATACTGCCTGGTTCTCCGTCTTACAACATTGAATAAAATTCGTATAGGAGCCCTTGGTGAACTTGATTTTGAGCCGGGTTATTATCTTTATGTTGGTTCCGCTCTTGGATCTGGAGGATTGTCGCGTGTAAAACGTCACTTGCGTTTCTCCCAAGAAAAATACATGAAACCAAAGTGGCATATAGATTATTTGGACAGTATCGCCCCGATTGTTGCCACTTTCTGTGCGGAAACAGACAAACGTCTTGAGTGCGCACTTGCTCATGCTATTGGGGGAAAATCAGTTTTTGGATTTGGGTGTTCAGATTGCGATTGCAAAAGTCATCTCTTCTATCGAGAAAACGAACCATTCAAAGAGATTGAATCTGCCTTTTCCAGTCTTGGATTGTCCGTTCGTTGTAATATTGTGGGGGATTCATTTTGAAATTTCTATATTGGGCCATGACATGTTTTATTATTTTCTGATACAAACATTACATGTCACAAAGCGAGAGGGCATTTGTAAGACCCCTGAGCAAAAATGGCAGGAAACAACTAATGTCTACGGTAAATCCGTTTGAAATGGCACAGCAACAACTTTTAGACTGTGCAAAGATTCTCAATCTCGAACAGGGTGTCGTTGATATCCTTATGCAGCCTCAGCGTCAGATTCAGGTTTCTATTCCGGTGAAGATGGATGATGGAAGTATCAAGGTTTTCCAAGGATTCCGTGTTCAGCATAATAACGCTCTTGGTCCATACAAAGGAGGTATCCGTTATCACCCCAATGAGACAATTGATACTGTAAGGGCCTTATCCATGTGGATGACATGGAAAGCAGCAGTAATCGGACTTCCGCTCGGTGGAGGAAAAGGAGGTATCATTTGCAATCCGAAGGAGATGTCCCAGGGTGAACTTGAAAGATTATCCCGTGGATATGTTCGTGCACTTTGGCAGAATATTGGTCCGGATATGGATGTCCCTGCTCCAGATGTATATACGAACGGCCAGATTATGGCATGGATGATGGATGAGTATTCAATTATTCGTGGCAAGAATCAGTTCGGTGTTGTAACCGGAAAACCTGTCGGTATCGGTGGATCGCTTGGACGCGGAGATGCAACGGCAAAAGGTGGAATGTACACTCTGCGTGAAGCAGCAAAGAAACTGAACTTCAATTTGAAGGGAGCATCCTTTGCGATTATTGGATTTGGAAACGCAGGAAACTTTGCAGCATCTCTTGCGCAGGAAATGTTTGGTGGAAAAATTGTAGCAGTTACTGATTCCAAAGGTGGATGTTATGATCCAGCAGGTCTTGATATCAAGGCAGTAAACGAACACAAAAAAGCTACCAAATCCGTTGTTGGATATAATGGACTTGCTAAATTAACTAACGAAGATATTCTTGGTCTTCCTGTGGATGTTATTGTTGCAGCAGCACCTGATGAGGGAGCAATCAATGAAAATGTCGTGAAGAATGTTCAGGCAAAAATTCTCATGGAACTTGCCAATGGCCCAACAACACCTGGTGCTGATGCAATTCTTTACGAAAAAGGTGTTCATGTCATTCCAGATTTCCTCTGTAATGCAGGAGGAGTAACTGTGTCATATTACGAGATGGTACAGAACATGTACATGCATTATTGGAGTCTCGATGATGTCTATGCCAAACTCGATGAAGCAATGACTAAAGCATATAACAGTGTTTATGATGCCTCTCTGAAATACAAGATTAATATGAGACAGGCAGCATATGTTGTTTCTGTTGCTCGTGTAGTTGAGGGAATGAAGGCCCGTGGATGGGCATAATCCCTTCTTTTTTCATAAGAAATATTTGATAATATCAAAAAAGGTATCTTTTATCTGGCTATATCTTTGATATGTTGACTGGTTTTATCAACTAATTCCCGCTCATCTGCTAGTTCGGCAACAGAACGAATTGCTTCTAAAAGGTGTACTGAATCTTCAAGAAAACTTAAGATATCTGCGGGGAAGAGTTCGATTCCATATTCGTCGAGGAGATGACGGGATATTTCTTTATGATTCAATCCCATTTCTCTGAGTTCCAAGATACATATGACAAATTTACGTTCTGGGCATCCACAGAGTGGTGAATCTTTACAATTACATTCGAGAAAATCTTTGAAAAAACGAAGAATCTGATCACGAGTACCCGGATCAAGACTATCTATATTCATAGATCCGGATATTGCTTCCAAATTTGCTGGATGGAAAGCATTATCCGGGAGACGAAATCCAGCAACGCGCTGTAGTTTTTTTATGTAGCGAAATCTCGCTCGGGAAGCAATCATACCTCACCGGCAACTTCATCAAAGTCTTTTAGAGATTTGCACGCATCCGAAATGCGTTCCACTTCTACAAGCCACTCATCGAACAATGTCGGTTCATCTGTGTCTTTAACATATTTCCCGCAGCATGTTGCCCCGTTTATTACTGCAGATCCTATAGATGAAGCGATATCAAGGGCTTTTTCTGGATCTTTGTCTGCTATTTTTCTTCCTTCTTTTACCAGGTCTTTAATAGTTTCCGCCGCAGGGAAACTCTCTTCCAGATATTTCTGGGCTGCTGAGAATAGGACCATCATTGATATCTGCATCGATCCAATTATTTCTGCAAGTATCTCATCGTCAACCTGATTCATTATAATAGTTTCAACATCGCGAATCTTATTCTGAGATTCTGCAAGCGTGAAACGTTTATTCTGATATAGGCGGATGATTTTTATTATTGCAAGTGTGATATCATCTGATAACCCATCTAGGAGTCTGAACCCTTCTGGCATTTCATCACTATTTTCATCATCATCCCAATTTGCATCCTTTAAGGATCGAAGCCAGTTATCCCAGCGTTCCTGATTGTAGAAAATATAGAAGAGTTTCGGAGCATCTTCAACAGGAGTTTCTTTTTTTGTTTTTTTTGCGGCCATTGTTTCTCATTTTAGATGTGGTGTCGTGCCATTTAAAGACAGCGGTATGTGTTGCTACCTTCTGATTTATACTTCAGCACAGAGATATATAGTATCATGGTTTCCGATACTATCGGCAATATCCTCGAACGACTTGAGGAAGATAAGGTAAAGTCGGTTCTTTTACAGTTCTCTGATTTAGAAGGAAAACCGAAGAACGTGGCAATTCCAACCAAACGGATGGAAAAGGCTCTCACTGACGGAATTAGTTTTGATGGTTCTTCAATTCAGGGATTCGCTCGTCTGGAAGAGTCCGATATGCTTTTGAAACCGGAATCAACAACATATCAGATAATTCCGTGGTCAGATTCAGAATATCGTGTTGCTCGTTTCATTTGTGATGTTTATACCACGCATGGGGAACCATTTACCGGAGATCCTCGTTATATTTTACGGGAAGAAATGAAAAAAGCGGCAGAACTTGGTTATCTGTTTAATGTTGGTCCGGAAATGGAGTTTTTCCTATTTCGTCTCGATGAAAGAGGGCATGCTACTGTAAATCATCAGGATCATGCAAGTTATTTTGATCAAACACCAACTGATCCCGGTGAGGCTGTCAGGCGTGATTTGGTAACTCAACTTTCAGAAATGGGTTTCAACATCGAGGCATCACATCATGAGGTTGCCCCGTCTCAACATGAGATTGATTTTACGTATGGGGATGCACTATCCATGGCAGATAAAGTAGTAACTTTTAAGTTTGCTGCCAAAACTCTTGCATTAAAACACGGACTTCATGCCACATTCATGCCCAAGCCAATCTATGGGATTAATGGTTCTGGTATGCACGTGAACTGTTCGTTGATGAAAGATGGACAAAATGCATTTTTTGATCCCAATGGAGAAAATCAACTATCTGATGACGCACGATATTTCATAGGGGGACTATTAAACCATATTGATGGCATAACGCGTATTGCTAATCCGACAATCAACTCCTATAAACGTTTAATTCCAGGATATGAGGCTCCGGTGTATGTCGGTTGGTCTGCCATGAATCGCTCCGCATTGATTCGTGTTCCATCTGCACGGGGAAAAAGCACACGTGCGGAACTACGAAGTCCCGATCCAACCTGCAATCCATATCTCACATTTGCAGTCATGCTCGCTGCAGGTATGGAGGGGATTATGAAAAAGATTGAACCTCCGGAGGGAATAGAAGAAAATATCTTCAGGATGACCCAAGAAGAGAGGGAAGAAAAGGGGATAAGATGCCTACCTTGGAGTCTGCAGGAATCCAATTATGCATTATTGAAGGATAAATTAATCTGCAAGGTCCTTGGTGAACATGTTGTGGGTCAGATTAAACGCATTGCAGAACTTGAATGGTCTGATTTCTCAAAATCTATTACAGATTGGGAAATAAAACGCTATCTCGCAACATATTAATCATCGAAAAAACACTAGCTTTATTTGCTAGTAACACCTATTTTTTAAAGCACTTTTAAGCGAAGGTAGCCAAGCCAGGTCAACGGCGTTAGCTTCAGGGGCTAATCTCGTAGGAGTTCTGGGGTTCGAATCCCTTCCTTCGCACTTTCTGTAAAATTACGTGGAGAGGAGACGAGCTATCTCCATATTTTCTTTATCCCCGCGGATTTCGTTTGTTGGGGTCTCCATAATAAAGGAACAATGAGAGATTTTTTCATACGATAAAATGTCTTTTATACATGCTTCCCCCAGCGTCCCAAGACCTATGTGTTCATGGCGGTCTAGGTGGGAACCGATACCACCTTTCATGTCATTTAGGTGGATAACTTTCAATCTGTCGAGACCACCTGCTTCATCAGAAAACCATCCAAATACAGTTTCCGCTCCGAAACCAGGAATGTCATATCCCGCAGCTCCGGCATGACAAGTGTCAAAACAGAATCCAATTCTAGTTTTATCTCCGATTCCATCAGCAATTATCCCGACATCGGTGAATGTCCCACCTACTGTGTTTTTTTCGTTTGCTGTATTTTCCAACAATAACATAGTGCTTCCGATACTATCGTCCAGAGCTTTTCCAATAGCTTCTATTACTTTTTCTTGTCCTTTTTTATGACCATCCTCTTTTCCGTGATGTCCCAAATGGGTTACTAGATAGGGAATTCCAAGTTGGTTACAGCGAGACAATTCTTCTGCAAGAGTATCTATTGATTTGTTATAGATGTCCGGTTTTTCTGCAGCAAGATTTGGTAGATATGGCATGTGATCAATTACAGGTTCAATACCTGTGACTGTTAATCTTTCTTTGAAAGATTCTGCTTCATTACTCGATATTGGTTTTGTTGCCCAAATACGTGGACTTCTTGTGAAAATCTGAAATGTATCACAATTTAGGTCTTTTGCTCGCGCAAAGGCCAGAGATAAAGAACCTGCAATGGACACATGAAATCCAAGTTTTACCATATTTCACTCCGGTTTTTCGATTTTACCGAGTGCTTCTATGAATTTAAAAGTCAGTTTAACAGTTCCTCCGCCTATATGGTGAATATTTACGGCTGAGTTTTCCGAAATTGGAATCAGGAGTTTATGGCCTTCATACACGAAGATTGTTTCTCCATCTTTAATGAAGGAGGATGAGTCAGCACCGGTGATTTTAGCTGATCCCACCTCAGCAATTTGCTCTTTTAGTGAGTCCCACATATAGTAACTATTAGTGGCTAAGAACTATAGTTTTGCCGATTGATTGAAAAAAAAAGATTATGGTTTTTCGCCGTAAAGACCGGCTGCTTCCACACCATCGTTAGCCCAAAGTAATGCTCCGAGCGATCCGATACGTCCTTTACTGTTTGCAGAGTCAATAAATGTAACGTTGATTCTCTTTGCTTCTTCGTTTGCATATTCGGTGGTTAGAAGTTCTGTTTTTATTTTATCCCGGAATGGTGACTGTGGTAGGATTAATCCCTCATAATAGCAGATTCCTGTATCCGGGCTACGTGTCCTGGATTCGACATATTCTTTCACAAAAGATATGAGTTCCTCTTTTTTCTCTGGGAGTACTGCGAAGGTGATAACTGATCCAGTACAGTTTGTGGTCTTGTTTGGTGCTTTTGGATTTAGCTGAATAATGCGCATTGATAGGAAAATTGCGCCATCTATTTTACAATCCTCTCCGCATTTCATAGCTAATACCCATGTTGCTCCCCCCTCTTTAGTATCAGTATCATCTATCCCAAAGGTAATTTTCTCATATTTCGGGAGAATAATGGTACTTCTGCAGATATTTGCACCGCCAACGTTAAGATCGTTTTCGGATGAATACTCCGTTCTGATAACACCTGGTGCTTGGGCAAGACATGCAGCAACCCCCACACCAGCTCCCGCAGCTCCGGCCCAAGATGTATGTACCTCATTCTTCTTGACAACTACTGCTTCCAATGCTTGGCCACCTAATTCAGTATCCGATGGTCCAAATTTTATTGGATGGGTTCCGAGTTTTGCTGTCATCGTCATATGTGTCCCTACGGTTGTGGCATTTAGAAGTGCTCCTCCTGCCCGACGCCTGTTCATATGATCCCATTCAATAGGGCCGCGGGAATGACACTCTTCGTGGATTTCTGCAATACCATTTTTTTCATCAGTCATCACCAGAAGTTGATGACAGAACATGGGTCCGAATTTTTCCTTTACTTTATCTGGTGTTAATGTAATGGTCATAATTATTACCGAAATTTTCGTTAACAATTATTTCGGTTACTATTATATTAGTTCATCGATTTTTTACTATCAATTTGGCAATGAATTACCCACCGTTATGTATCAAAAACGTATCGAATAATATCTTGAAAATAGGGAAAAACAAGGAGTTATTTCGCGGAAAAAAAACACCCTGCTATAACAACGGTGGAATCAGGAAAATGTGATTCCTATTTAGAGGAAATATGAGATAATGGGTATTGCCCCCCTCAAATCAAAAATTCGTGGATATGTATTGAGTTATTCTTCCCTCTTAGAGAATTTATTTATTCTTTGATATTCACTCTTACCCACCAATATTGTTCAAAACAATCCAACAACGTATTTATAGACTTGTCAACGAATATTAATAGTCGATCTAAGTTATCGAAGGCTGGTGCATATAAGCAATGGCATTTGCAATGCATATCAACATGGAAAGATGCACAGGTTGTAACAACTGTGTCGTAGCATGTCCAGTCAACGCACTCGAGCTCTGCACTGTAGATCCTGCCACTACTGACAAGATCTACCAGGTTCAGAACGGCAAGGCAATTTCCCTTGACGTTAACAAGGAACTTTGTGCAGGTTGTGGTGTTTGCGTTGAAGCATGCCCGTACAGCGTTATCAAATTAGTTGCATCGCAGGCTCCTGCAGCAAAGATTGCTGAAGAGGGCCACTAAGGAGAGAGGAAATAATTATGGCAATGAGCACAATGT
>DALTWK010000007.1 GCA_029987115.1 Methanocorpusculum sp. | reverse complement strand
TATTTTTCGTCTTTCTTACTCTTAAATGTCGTTCGAATTTATTCAGGACAACACAGTCTTGAAAAAATAGATTTGTTAAAGAAAGTATAACAATGGACCATAGATAACAGGAGAATGTTCTGTATCTCTTTTTCAGTTACCTCCTTTGTTGCAGAATTCACGGACGACGCATTTCTCACATGCCGGGGTTGCAGTGCATATTTCTCCCTTCTTGTCAGCACAGTAACTCCAGAAAAGGTAGTCGAGGTCCGATGCTGAAAATCCGGTTGCTTCTGAAAGTTTCTGGAAGGTGTCAATGACTTCTCCCTTAGTTGCCTTCTTCTTCTTTGAAATTCCCAGGCGTTCTGAGCCTAACATCCGTCTCATATGCACATCCGGCTTTGCCGTGTCAATACCGACATTACGGAGATATTCGCATACCAGTGCTTCCCCCATCATCTTGAGTTTGTATTCGGACCGGCAATTGGAAAGTTTGTCAATAATGACCGACAGCTTGTCGGAAGTGACAAATGCATCAAGACTACCGTATTCCTTCTCCAGACGCTCCATAACACCGATGTTATGATGAAGTGTATTCATTTGGTCTCTGGTCTTCATATTCCCGCAGTGGATAGCGAAGATTTTCTCCGAGAAATATTCCGGCGTCTCTTCCTTGATTCTGGAAACATCATAGTGGAAGAAAATTTCATCAATCTCAGCGGCATGATTTTCAATACCTGCCCATTCACGCATGTTTGAAAACAGGGAATAAATCAACCACTTCAGGTGTTCGGCGAAAGGGAATTCCTTTCCTTCAGCACGCCGGTCCACTTTGGATCCTCCATATCCAATGTACGCGAATCCTTTTTCTTCTGCAAAGCTCTTAAGTTTGGAGACAAGCTCCTTACAATTTTCCTCAGTATCAAGTGATTTTTTCGTCATTTAAGAAACCTCTTCAATGATCTAGCGTCTGAAAGGCCCTTCTCTGCTATCACATTACATCATTGCTTTTATTGTAATAAATAACTATTTAGCTTTTTAGCAATTTTAGCAATTTATTAATACACAGACCTCAATTTAATATTGTCAATGAGCAGAATAACCAATGAACGGGTGCACATTATTCCGCTGGGATACGAATTCGACCGGGCTGTACGCCCATTCGATGACAATCCTGCAGAGCGTGTTTATCTGATTACCGAGAAAGGAGCCGATGGATATGCAGCGGATGACTATTACGTGACAAAAGTTGCGGATGCACTCAGAAGTAAAGGAATAGATGTTGAGGTTGTTACCGCAAATACCTTTAATCTGCGGGAACTGCTGAGAGTTCTCTCCTTCCTTACCCTAAAAGAAGTCAAGATGAAAAACTCTGTCTGGGTGAATATGTCGGCATCCGGGAAACTCGGGGCTGCAGCAGCAACTATGGCCGGCATGGCGCACGGTGCCTCGGTCTATTACGTTCCGGCTGACAGGTATTCCTCGGAAGAAGAACGCAAGGAACACGGGATTTCGGTCTGTACATCTCCCGAGTTGATTCTTCTTCCGAAAGTTACTATCGCTCTACCTAGCTACAATGAGATTCATGCACTCACGTATCTCTATCAGGAAAATCGGGAACTTTCCACCACTGAAATCAGTCTCGAGTTCAGCGGATCCGTTGTGAATCGGGAAGACTATGCAAATGATGACCGTCTGTACGAGGAGCAGCGGAAAAAACAAAGTAAAATTCTCATGGGCATAACCAATATGATGAAACATATGGAAGAGAAGAACTATGTCAGTAAGAAAAAGAAGGGGAGGCAGATGATGTATACCATCGAAGATGCAGGAATTGACGCACTGTTTCTCTCCGGAAAGTATCCGCCGGAAAACTGAATCAGCGGGCTTATCGCTTAATATTTCGGAGAACTAATATCAATACTGGAAGAGAGCTACTTACTCTTGACATGGAGTCCCCAAGCGGCTCAAAACCGCGAACACCCCGGCTCTCTTCCGATGTTTTTCGAACTGGTTCTGTCAGAAAATGTATTTATGTCGGAATATCCAATAATGAATCATGGTAAAGAAAATTGATGACTTAATAAATCTCGATGTTGCAAAATCACACATTCTGACTAAAAAATATAATGGGTGTGGTACTAAGAAAACACATACCGCAAATACCGGTTGCGATTAAAGGTAAAACTTTAACTTTTTTCATTATGTTGCTTGAAACATTATATGTTTCGTTACCACCTGGGGCAAATTTGCATTATTTCGGCGACGGTTCTATTTTACAAGTAGGACATCGAAGAATATCATTGAATTCAGTATTAACTGATATTTTAACAACTTGTACTGGTCAAGATACAATCAAGTCAATTTGTAATAAAATAATCAAGGAATATTCCAACCGCCCCCCAAATTCTTCAGAGAAAGAAATAATTCATAAAAAAATTATTGATTTTATCGAAGATTTTACAAACAAATCATTATTAGTATTATCCTCAGAAAAACAAGGTATAACATATACAATTACTGGTATTAAAGGGAAATTTTATCCTAGAAAATTAACACTAGAATTAACGGACTGTTGTAACCTTAGATGTACCCATTGCTTTAAAGAAGCTAATTGTAAAAACACTCATTTTCTTGAGATGTCAGTTATCGAAGATATTTGCAATAATTTATCCGGGGGATTGTATGAAATACAACTAACTGGAGGAGAACCAACACTCCATCCGAATATAGAGGAAATTATTATAAAATTAGCACAACACTTCAGAGTTTCGTTGTTAACAAATGGGACTGTGTTGTCGCGAGTTTCAGATGAGACATTACAATTATTAAGGGCTGTTCAAATTTCAATCTATGGATATAGCGAAGAGATATTTGCTAAGATTACTGATACATCAGGTAGGCTATTCAACGATGTTGGGCAGTCAATCAGAAGAGTGAGAACTATTCGGGAAAGCCGGGTAACTATTGTTTTAAACTCATTTGTGGTAGAACACTTAGAAGATTATATATTATATGCTATATCATATTCCGCAAAGGAAATTAAATTTTCAATACCATCCCCAATGGGGAGAGTTCTAAAATCAAAAGATATGTCATGGGTGATTAATGAAGATAAACAATTGATTGTGAAAAAAGAATTGTCGATGCTTCACAATAAATATCTTGATAAGATAAACGTAATTGTTTGGGACGATTCTGAATGTCCGAATACGAGTAACATATATGATTTGTTAAATGTAGATTTGCCATTTTGTGGTGCGGGGGGATTGATTATTGCATTACAGCAGAGGGAAAATTAAAAACATGTCAACTTCTCCCGAAAGAGTTTGAGTTTGGGGGATTTGTTGAATTGGAGAAAATTATATCAAATGGTATCAGAAAACAGGGTCATACATTCCGTAACTATGGGATAAAATTAGTTTCAGATGGAATTGATCCAAAATCTGTCTGTCCAAATTTGTCGGGATAAGAATATGATTATGTTGTATGATTCAGGCTACGAGTTTGATCAGTTGATTAAGTTTTATTCTAACAAACAACACGATTTTTTCGGTTAATGAAGATGTTTTCTGTTCCTCATCGTGCATTTCCAATCTGTAAGATTACATTCTCGGAGCGGTTCCATGATGATTACAGGCAGGGACTTCTCTGTTGCGTACTGCATACCGACTATGCCTGCAATGTGTTTTCGAGTAGTTCTGGTGGATATGACCATAGTTCCTGGATCAAGTCAATCGTGTGTCTGAATCCGTTGGTTATGCCGTGATAGGAGAATGCGATGTTATTGATTTATCCAAGAAGTTTCTTTTTCACAATCCAGGTTTCAATTCCTCTGTATTCAATATCTGGTGTTATGTTGCCAGAAATTTTTCGAGTTCTGCTTTGTATCCAAAATCAGTAGTTGACGAAAATAACATTTTTCCTTATTTTCGGTAGATTGTTATTGATTCTTTCTAATCACTCTTGTCCCCTCTAATACACGAATTGGTATATAATTGGTATATTATCAGAATATAATGTATGAATGTTTCCAATCTATAGGAATTTACTTGAGTTACGTTATGTTAGAAGAAATTATATCATTGTAGATATAAAAGAAGAATAATCTATTGGAAATGATATCTGTGGTAGTAATCAATAAAAAACAACTTGAATTTAGAATAATCGTTGATTGTACGAATAAAAATGAGGTGACTACATGGGTTTACTAATCCCGCGAACTCCGGAAGAATGTTTTGAACGCGGGTGCCATCTGGCATTTCGTGATTCTGCATCAGAAGAATCAAAACAGAGAGGTTTTGAATTACTTCTTAAAGCAGCTAAAATGGGGTATGTCGAAGCATTTATTACTGTAGCATATGGGTATCGTGATGGTGATCTTCCAAAAAATATAGATAATGCAATATATTGGTTTAAAGAGGTTATTATAGCTGAATCTAATGATACTCCGGCTGCTTTCAAGGCATTGGGGGAAATATATGCAGACAAGGAGGGGGGTGCTTACGCCCCAACAGAAGCAATAGAGTGCTTTAAACGTTCGGGGGAATATGGGGATGCATGGAGTCAATACCGACTCGGAGAAATATACAAAGAAGGTGAACTGACCGAGACGAATGATGAAGCAGCATTTTATTGGTTTTTAAAATCTGCAGAGAATGGTTCTTCTTCTGGACAGAGTGAAGTGGCTTATTATTACCGGGAAGGCAAAGGAACAAAAAAGAACGATGGGGAAGCGATATACTGGTACGAAGAATCAATTAAGAATGGGAATTGTGATAGTTCTATACCTTTCTATCTTGCTTCTCTTTATTCGAAATCAGAAACTCATGCCGACTTTGATAAAGCACTTTACTGGTATACTGAATATGCAAAAAACAGATCTTATGACTCAGACCGTGTCGAATATGCAATTGGTGAATTATATGAGACAGGTGGTAAAGATGGGAGTCGTAAAAATTTAGAGGAAGCTTTCAAACATTATTCCAAATCTTCAGATTTAGGGAATAATACAGCAACATTTAAAGTTGGAAAATGCTATTTGGAAGGCAAGGGATGTGATATTAATTTAGAAAAAGCCATCGAGATCTTTCAAAACTTGGCTAAAGATAAGTATTCGGACGCTTGGTATGAATTGAGTGAGTGTTATAAAAAAGGAATTGGTGTTCCTGTTGATCTTTCATACTCTGAAGAATGCCTGATTACTGCGTCAAATTTGGAATATGAATCGGGAGAATTTTCAGAAGGAAATCCATATTTAGGAATCCGATATGCGTTTGAACACTATGAGAAATCTGCCAAATACGGGAATTCCAAAGGGCAGTATAAAGTAGGTACATTTTATGAAAATGGTATTTGGAAGGATGTTGATTTGAGTGAGGCTTTTATCTGGTATCTCAAATCTGCTAAAAATGGGAATCCCGATGGCGAATTTGCGGTGGGGAGATGTTTTAAAAAAGGGATCGGTGTTTCAATCAGTTTAGAAAAAGCATGGGAGTGGTTCTGGAAATCATTAAATCATGGGAATAATGCAGCAATTGAGGAAATAGAGTTACTGAAAGAGATAATGCCAAACCTCCCGCCGGTCCCGACTTCAGAGGAGTCTGTTACAGCATCGGGGATTTCTCATAATGATAGTTCTTCACAAACCACCGTCAGTCAAAATGATGATAATGATGTTTTCGAGGAAATCATGGATACGGATTCTACAGTAATCCAAGAGAATAATGTGTCCGTATCTGAGTCTCATAATAGTGACGAGCGTATCTCCATGCCTGAAAAGACAACAGAATTGAGCAGTCCCAAAGTTCAGAATTTCAAATACTGTATTTATTGCGGGGCTCGAATCTCGAGAAAAGCAGTATTCTGTTCTGAATGCGGAGAGCGTCAAGAATAAAATTAGTAGGTTATTCCTCCCCTTTTTGTAAGAGCGACTGGTGATAGGCATCCAACACATGTGAAATCATATTTGGGGATTCCAACATCAGATTTTTTCGTTGGAAATTTCGGTTTTTTTTTGGATTACACAGAGGTTTCAATTGGATTTCTTATTGTGTCTAAATTATCTACTGTGTTAATTTGTCAATTACTATAAATCAAGGCAAAGTCAAATTATAATTAATTGATTCTAGTGAAAAACTCTGCAAATATTTCTCTTGTAATAGGATGTGAAAAATAACTATGATATCTCAAGATGTATTTGATTTGTGTGCTGAAATTAACCGACGTTTAGGTGTTGTTGTTGAAACTCTCGATACCAATAACGCATCATTGACGGAAGAAATGAGTGGTGTGGAACGTGCCTCTTCTTCCATGAAATCGGATTTTGAACGCAAAGTTGAAGAAAGGATTGAAACAGAACTAGTTCCACTTGAAAAAGAATTAGATAAGATTGTTATTCAAATGGGTATTGGCGAGGCATCTAAACTTGCAAGAAATGAAATGCGTGTTTCGATGTCTACGGAGTATATAAATGCCCACCAAAGGACGAATAAGTTTGAAGATTTACTCTCCTTTGAGAAAAAGGAGTTGGCTCAAACTATTGGACGCATAAATCAATATCTGGATCAAATAGATAACTTGCCATACGACACGTTGAATCCCCCGGCAACAATTGAGGCTATGTCCGACAGAATTGTTGTAACAAAAAATGAGATACAGACTCATTTTTTTGCGGAATCCAAGCCGTTAACGATGAGTGATTTGGATAACGGGCCAGCGAACGAATTATTGTCTCTTCTATTTTCAGATGTATACAAAGCACGGCAGATTATTTCAGATATTAAAAAGACATTTCGAAGATTGATGGATAGTAGTTCTTATTCTAGCTATGTAGACAAATCAAAGGAGCGATGGATTGATGATGCAAAAGCAGAAACTGATCGGAAAAATTCAGATGTTAAATTTGAAAATTTAATTCGTGAAACTGAAATTCTGAATGAAAAGACCTTTCAGAACATAGAATTAAGTGGAAAGAAATTTGCATCAGACTTACAATCTGGGTCCGATGAGTTCTCCACAGGGATTACGATAGGGAATCTTGCGATTAAGGTCACAGATAATCCTGAATTCCTTTTGTTAATTAAAGAAAGTCCATTATTAAATACTTATGTGAAAAATGGGGAATTGAAACTTCCGTTAATTCTAAATTTAAAAGAAAATGGTAATGTGTGGTTAGATATTGATGAGCCAAAATTGGAAGATGGAACTTTCAATTTTATTCATCAAATAATTCTCCAATATTTACTTGCATTCCCAGCGGGTAGACTCAATTTATGTCTTATTGATGTGGATGACAAAGGGGAATTTTCAAAATACTCTAAATTAACTGCTATCAATAATCGTCTTTTGTGTGATGGAATCACTCGCGAAGTTCGGTCTCTGGATGATGTATTGATGAATATGGAAAAGGTAATGCACGATACGATTGACAATAAATTAAGTTTTAACGATTGTGATGATTTTTACGAGTACAACAAAATCTCCCCCTCCAATCCGCAAAGTGCGACACTAATCGTTCTTTTGAATTATCCTAAGGGAATGAAAGAAGAAGAAAATAATCGCCTTATGAAACTTATGGAGAATGGAAATCGTGCAGGAATATTCACATTTGTAATCAATAATTCAAGTTCTGAGCTCCCAATGGGCATGAATCGTGAAGATTATCTGAAATTCGTCGAGAAATTAAAATCATCAGCATTTGTTCTCAATAAAATGGGTGGTGTATTTACAACAGAAACTGATGTCAAATCCAGATATTTGCCGATTTCAGAAATCGGATTTGATAAAATTACAGAGATAATCAAGATTCTTAGTGAAAAAGCAAAAGAGGGGCGTCATGTTTTTATCCCGCTTACTGACATGTTTGCGGAATCTGATAAGAAGTTGGCGGATAGTTCTTCTCCGTCCGCAGCTGAGGTTATCGACATCCCAATCGGCAAAAGAGGAGGGGAGATACAAAACATCCTGCTTGATGCGACAGGTGAGGGTTCAGCTCATGCTGTAGTAATAGGAGGAACAGGTTCTGGAAAATCAAACCTCCTCCACACCATTATCATGAGTTCCTGTTACAAATACAGCCCGGATGACTTGAAGATATATTTAGTGGATTTCAAGGGCGGTGTTGAGTTTAAATTCTATGAAGCAAATCAGGATATTCAGCGTCAGTTGCCACATATTGTTTTAACAGGTCTTACCCGTGAACCGGAAGATGGTGTTGCAATTTTGTCCAACATCAGAAAAGAACTTCATAGACGTGAAGATTTATTCCGCAATTACAGTGTTGAAGATATTATTCAATTCTGTAGAAAATACCCCCTGGAGAAAATACCTCGTCTTTTAGTGATTATTGACGAAGTTCAGGAGTTGTTTGAACGCGATGACCGTCTCGGAAACGAGGCAATTGAAATTTTAAGTGAACTGTTCAAGAAAGGGCGTGCATTTGGCATAAGTATTCTGTGGGCATCCCAGAATGTTCCGAAAGTAGCTGGATTAAAAGATAAAGTTCTCAGCCAGATTGGAAATAGAATATCTCTGCGTTTAAACAATCCAGATGAGGCTATGGATATCGGTATTGATCCGGCGAAAGTTAAAACTCTCAATCGCCCCGAAAAAGGTCTTGGTATCATATCGGACATTCGAACTTTGACAGAAAATGTTGAATTCAGAGTTGCATATGCATACAGTTCTGAAGAGAGATATAACTCAACATATGCAATAAATAACAAATGGAAATCTGTTGTGGATGCATGGAAATCAAGAAAACCTCTGTTTATTGTCGGGAATGACGATATTCCATCTTCAACAAATATCGATACCAAGTATATGACCTGGAACAAGCAATCTGCAAAGACTGCAGCTGCATATTCATTAAATCTTGGACAGGATTATATAACCGGCGATCCGTATTATGTACCACTTGATTTGCGGAAATCGCATGACAATCTATGGATTGCCGGTAGTGACATTGGAGAAATCCGTGATATTATGGGATACGCTTTGTTGTCATCTATCATCGATAATACGAATCTTGGTTTGACAACTGATTCGAATATATATTATATCAATGGGGAGTACAAAAGTCCGGAAGATCCACGTGATTTATATTATGTTCTTCCTGAATTCTTCCCGAATCATATCCGGGAATTGACTACAAATGAGGAAATGATTGAAATGTTACGCAGTCTTTATCTTATACGTAGAGAGCGTGCATCCAATATTCAGAAAGAATACTCCCCAATATTTGTATTCATTCATAAATTGCAGGCTTATGCTGAATTATTTAGAATTAATGAGATAGTTAATGTCAATGAACCATATAAAGCAAATAAGAATGAAACTGAATCCGGGTTATTCGATACGGCATTTTCATTAAATTCTGAAATCCCGGCTGAACTCTTGAATTATAATAGTTCACCATCCCAATATGGTTCTTCTACCCAACGTATCGGGGTCACTGAAATATTCAAGGAATTATTTACCTTAGGTGCGGATACAGGCATTCATTTCATTCTTTCAATGGATTCACCACAGAGTGTCAAGGAATTAATGGGGGAATTTAGAGATTGTGGTAAAAAGATTGTTTTGAAAGGTGTTTCATCATCCACCCTTTACAACATACTTGACACAAATAAAGGAATAGGCAGTATAAACAAACCAGGAATCGCCTTCTATTACAATGATGGTGATTTATCGAAATTCAAACCATACAGATATGATTCAGCAGATGATGAGGTTTGGTTACTTAAAATTAAAGATGATTTAGATCATTTTATAGGAGAAAAAAGATGACTGAAATTCGTGTAAATGTATCCGCGTTAATTGCTGCACGTGAAGCGTTGAAAAATTATGGCCGCGAGATGGCTGATGCAATTGCAAATTGTGAAACAAGCGCTTCATCCATAAGTCAGTGGAATGATGAGGATTTTTCTCATTTTACTGCATCTGTTAAACAGTTGTATGTTACAGTTAGTGATTTGCAAAATGAAGCAGATACACTCGCTAAAAGAATAGATGAAAAAACAACCATGGTTAATAAAAATAAATCATTTAAGGTGTGGTAAAATGGACGTTTCAACAGATTTACGGGCGGTAATAGATGCTAAAAATAAAACAAATGCAACTGCCGAGTATTTGCGTAACAATCAAATGCTAATGATTCGCACAATTGATCCAATGCTAGCTGACTGGAAAGATGATCATGTTATCCGCTATCTCCAGGTGTCACAGGAAATTACAAAATGTGTTGCTGAACTCTTGAAAAATCTGAACACGATTAGTGGATATTGTGACAAAGAAATTCAATGGATTCAGCGATACTCTAACATATAACAGGTGATATAATGGAAATTAATACAAATGAGATGGCACTTCGACAAATCGCAATGGCAATTCGTAAGAATCATAAAGAACAATTGGCCCTTATAGAAGGCTATCTTCAAAACATAACTCAGGTTCGTTCGAGCTGGGATGATTCAGCATACAATGCCCTCTTTGAGGCTGTCCGTCTACAATATATTAAGCTTCGTACTTTAATCGACGATACTGCGGACTTTCCACAATATTTAGAAAAACTTGCTGATGCAATTGCTGAGAATAAGAAACTCGGTGGTGCGGGTGTTCTCTAATGAGCGGGTTCTTTGGTGCCTTTATTTCGGGAATTGAATCTGCGGAGGAAGGTGTTTTTAGTTCTTGGACTGATTCAGTTTCCAAGAAACATAGGAATATGAATGTCCCTGTCATTAGCGGGGTTGAAAAATTAGAGCAGCTCCATAATGATGCTTTGAAAGTAGCACATGAAGCAGAGGGTGCATATACACGCGATCTTGCTGATAAAACGGATGCATTCATTAATGATATTAGTTTACGTATAGCAAGTTTGGGGTAAGGTGTAAACTATGGATATTAGGGCCAATCGGATTTCAATTGGAAAATACCAATCTGATATCTCTGTGATATATGGTCATATTCAGAATCTTGCAAATTCACTTTTTGAAGATTTTCAAAAATGGATTCGGGAAATAACGGCACGTATATCCGAAGTCCGTTCTAAAATAAATGCATTACAAAATCTTTATGAGTTGGCCGCCTCAAAAGAGAGAGAATTTTCAAAAAAGGCTGCGATGTACCTCGAAGAAGCCAAACGGATTTATGATGCAGGATATTGGGTGGAGCATAGGGACGATGATGGGCGGGTTATTGGTAGAACGTATGAATACGATACTGTTGCTTATGATAATGCACAACGCAACGCCCAAATATATGCGGAGAAGGCTGAACAAGCTCGGGCATTAATGACAAAAATAGGGAATGTTCTCGCATATCTCTCGAAGGTATTAAATGTACTCCAAACGTGCCTATCACAAATATCAACGTTGAGGGATAGGTATCAAGCAACAGCTGAAGAAGTACGTAATACGTCCTATCAGAATCAAAAGTTATTATCAAATGTTGTTAACGTCTTGAATCAGTACATTTCGAGTTCTCCTTTCACTCCTCCAAATGGAACATTTAGGTTTTCTGGGGGATCTGGCGGTGGCGTACCATCTAATCCTATTTCGGAACCTCGAATTAATGGCAGTCCATTGAGCGAGGGTTCTGGTGGTTCGGGGGGAATGAATCCAGGTCCATCCTCATCGCAATCAGGTGCCCCTCCCCATTGCACAGATGGTGTTTTGATTAACAATCTGGGTGGTGGTATGGATGCAAATGATGAATCTATTGAAGAATTCAATCAACATTCTAAAAGTGATTTGGAAAAAGTAGGACTCAACCCTGCTCTTGTTGGTTATACACAGGACGGTATAAAACCATTCTCATATGCGGATATTAATCGGGAATTAAAGCGCGTTGATGATAAAGAACTTTCGTGGTTAGATAAGCGCCATAGGGAAGAAGCGTTAAGAAGGGCTGATGAAATTTCTTCGTTAATTTCCGGCACGAAACTTGAAAAAGGGACGATATTGTACTCTGGAAGAAGTATGTCAGATATACTGGCTGCTCTTGGTTGTCCTGATGCTTTGGATTTACCAATAGATGAACTCAGAAACCGTATAACTAATCAATCTTTCGTAGACGCTGGATTCATCTCTACATCCGTGCAGAAAAGCGTTGCCGAAAAATTCGCGAATAAGAGAAATGGGACAATAATAGAGATTGTTGCAGATAAAGGAACCCAAGCTCTTCATCTTGGGGAAATTAGTGCATGGGGCCATAACGCTTCAGATAATAATGAATATGAGGTATTACTGCAAAAGGGAACTCGTTTCAATATTTTGTCTGTAGATCAGCATGGTCGTGAACAGTATTATATGAAAGTAAAAATTATTGATCAAGAAAAGCATCAGAACAAAACCCAAAATATGGTGCATCCCTCGCCCATGGCAGAAGAAAACCGTAAGATGTAAGGAGAAAAATCATGGATGTAATCTCTGTTAACGATAATGGATTGAAATCAGCATTGACTATACTTGATGGATTAAGAGAATCAACACGCTCAATTACTGAGAATTGCATTTCATCATGCAATTCAGCACTATCAGGTGTAGATATCGAGCTCAGATCGGATTTACAGGCATTCATGGAAAGTGTATATCACTACCAGAAGCTTATTGATTCATTTACAGAACAAAACTCGAGGGCAATCGAAGAACGGTTGTCAAAAATGGAGCTTTATTCTCAGTTGTAGGGGGTAATAATTGTGCCTTGTATTAGGGATTTATTGTTAGAACATCGCTCGGAATTTGAAAATTACGATTTGTTGAAGAGACAAGTAGAATCCGGCTATAATGGTGCTGAAATAAACCTGGGTTTATATTATCTATTAATTGGTAATAATGAGAAACTTGCTTATTACTGGTTTTTCAAAGTCGCAAATCATGGTGATGAGTGGGGTATGTTTTGGGTTGGTTTTTGTCTTCGCAAAGGAATAGGGGCATCAGTAAATTACATTGAGGCCGAGAAATATCTGTCCCCCTTAGCTGAATCTGGAAATATCCATGCTCAATATATCTTAGGTGACATGTATCTTGAAATGGAGACGGACAAAACAGAATCGGGGATAACATTGTTGACGAAAGCAGCAAATGCTAATCAAAGTGATGCGTTAATTCGACTCGGCGATTGTTATTGTGAGGGAATATATTTTGATGTTGATTACTCTCGTTCATTCTCTTTCTACAAATCAGCAGCTGATTTGGGAGATGCAGATGCTATGGCTAGAGTTGGGTCAGCATATTACGATGGAGAGGGTGTTGCTGTAAATAAAGCCGAAGCATTATCCTGGGCTAAAAAATCTGTGGAGTTGGGTTCTAGAGATGGGGAATTTCTGCTTGCTAACTACTATGAGGATGAGGATAACGATATGGAGAAAGCAATCTATTGGTACACCAGGGCTGCTGAACATGGGGATGATTGTGCACAATACTATCTTGGGTTCTGTTATGAAAATGGCGAAGGTGTTGAGACTGATATAAGTAAAGCAATCTATTGGTATACCAAGGCCGCTGATAGGGGGAATGCAAAATCCCAATGTTCCCTTGGTGACTGTTATCTTAATGGGATAGGCGTCTCTCCCGATCCTAAAAAAGCTCATTCCTACTATATTTTATCTGCAGAACAAGGAAATATCCTTGCTCAAAATACATTGGCAACGATGTATACAGTAGGTAACGGGGTTGATGTTAATTATAAAACTGCAGCTATGTGGTTAACCAAAGCAGCAGAACAGGGAGATTCTGGATCACAACGTCTTCTTGGAAAGATGTACAGTATGGACCTCCCTGGTCTTCCCAAAGATATTAAACAAGCCATATATTGGTTAACAAAAGCAATTAATCAAGGACATACAGAAGCACAAACCGAGTTGGACGAGTTAATGTGGGGGGACTTAGAATGAGTTCAATTGACTATCTGGATTTAAACATCTTAAATGGAGGGAAAATATAACATGGTTGCATTTCAAGGATCGAGCTTCAAAGAAATCACAATTGCGAAATCTGAAGATAAATATCAATCCCTTCTCAATTCAAAGTTTAGAATCCTTGATGGCGGGGTTGACTATCATACCAATGTTATTTCATCAAATTGTGCATCATACCTGGCTTATTTTAAGAGGGTTAATGAGAGTTACAACTTATTCAATCGTCAATATGAGATTCTCCAAGAGAAAGAGAATATTTACCAAAACTCTGTTGCACAGATGAAACTTAAAACTGAGGATGGGTATGCACAGGGTCTTTCACTATTGCTTCAAATCCCAGTTTATAAAAATGCCGAGGAACTTATCACATTCTGCCAAAAGAAATTAAAGCAGATTCAGGATGATAGGGAAGAACGTGCACGCCTTTCCAAGTGTGAGGAGAAATATGTGTACGCTTGTGCTGAGATGAAGCTTAACACAATTAACAGTTACAACAATGCAATCCATTCTTTTGAGGAGATTACGGACTATAAGGATTCCAAGTCTCTCTTGGAGCAGTGCAAAGATAACCAGCTCTCGTTAAAACTTAAAGAAGATTATGAAACAGCGATAATGCTGATGGATAACGAGCATTATTACGATGCGGCTGTTATGTTTAAACATATCTCCGGATACCGTGATTCCGAAAAATTAGGCAAAAGATGTTTAGCTCTCTCGAAAAAGCGCCCGAAAAAAGAAAAAGTTCGGGATAATAATACCACACAAAAATCAAATCATACAGCTAATCCCAAGACGGTTAAAATTTGTGTTATTGTCGGAGCTATTATAGTTGCTATCATTCTAGTAATATTGTTATTTGTAAAGGTAATTCTCCCGATATTACCAACCATAATTCTCTATGGATGTATTGGTATCGCAATTTTAGTCGTTGGTGCAATAGTTGTAAATTATTTTAAGAGTTGAATGGACTTATGGGTTGCCTGTGGAGATTGATTCATTCCGGAATGAATTTAAAACAATCCCCCTTATCTCACTCCATTCATTTATGGAGATGACTTAAACTTAGGGGGTTTCCACTTCAATTTCCGATGGTCTCCCATAGGATGGTTTGATAAGCACTTCTTCCTCCCCGGTTCCGAAAAGCAATGCAGTTATTGAATTTAACGTAGTTGATGCTATATCCGGGTATACCGAATTAGCGCGAATCCTGTTAATAAGTAATCACAGCTTTTTTGAAAAAATCTCGTCTGTTGTGTTTTATTCACGAATCAATAAATTATATTGTCTTAAACAGCAAAACTGAAAATATAACATGGTTGCATTTCAAGGATCGAGCTTCAAAGAAATCACAATTGCGAAATCTGAAGATAAATATCAATCCCTTCTCAATTCAAAGTTTAGAATCCTTGATGGCGGGGTTGACTATCATACCAATGTTATTTCATCAAATTGTGCATCATACCTGGCTTATTTTAAGAGGGTTAATGAGAGTTACAACTTATTCAATCGTCAATATGAGATTCTCCAAGAGAAAGAGAATATTTACCAAAACTCTGTTGCACAGATGAAACTTAAAACTGAGGATGGGTATGCACAGGGTCTTTCACTATTGCTTCAAATCCCAGTTTATAAAAATGCCGAGGAACTTATCACATTCTGCCAAAAGAAATTAAAGCAGATTCAGGATGATAGGGAAGAACGTGCACGCCTTTCCAAGTGTGAGGAGAAATATGTGTACGCTTGTGCTGAGATGAAGCTTAACACAATTAACAGTTACAACAATGCAATCCATTCTTTTGAGGAGATTACGGACTATAAGGATTCCAAGTCTCTCTTGGAGCAGTGCAAAGATAACCAGCTCTCGTTAAAACTTAAAGAAGATTATGAAACAGCGATAATGCTGATGGATAACGAGCATTATTACGATGCGGCTGTTATGTTTAAACATATCTCCGGATACCGTGATTCCGAAAAATTAGGCAAAAGATGTTTAGCTCTCTCGAAAAAGCGCCCGAAAAAAGAAAAAGTTCGGGATAATAATACCACACAAAAATCAAATCATACAGCTAATCCCAAGACGGTTAAAATTTGTGTTATTGTCGGAGCTATTATAGTTGCTATCATTCTAGTAATATTGTTAATAACAAAGATTATTATTCCTGAGTTGACAACCTGGATTGCCCGTGAAGGCCCTGTATCCTATATCTGGCTTGGAGCGGGTGGTTTGGTTGTAATTGGTGTAATATATGCTTGGATTAAGCGTCGCTGAACTCATCCAACTTTGATTGATTTTCATCTGCATCGACAAGAGTTCTTTCATATGCTTTCTTGATTTGTTCGAATAGATCATACGCGTTAGCAACGTCACAATTCTTAAGAATCGGGTTAAGCGTCCGCATACCAGTTCGGTAATATTCGAGCGCTTCGTTGTATCGCTCGAGAAGATAAAGAGAATCTCCAATACAGTATGCAGTAAATGCAAAATAACATTTCTTCTCTGGGGACGGGTCTTCAGTCATAAGATCTTTCTTTATATCATAGGATTTCAAGAAAATTGTGAGTGCTTCCTCATCCCGGCACAATCCTGATAAGCACATTCCTATTTTATCTAATATATCGGTGTGGATTTCGCGTTCCCGGATGCCGTTATATTTATTCAAGAGATTTTCAGTCAACGGCAGCAGATTCTGATAAATTGATAACGCTTCCTCGTCTTTATATTCCCTCCTGAGATTGTTTGCCTTGGAATATGGTTTCATAAATTGTTCCATAAACTGGGCATAGTCATCCTTTTGTTCAGTATTGCCACTATTCATTACTGTATATTTATACCTCTTCTATACAAAGTTTCCCGATTGAATTTTCTGTGTGAAATGAATCTGTCGAAGACACTTGAACGAGTCCGATTCACCCCCGCATAAAAAATAAGATTGGAATTCCCAACCATTATTTGGAGTTCGTAGAGTCGGGTCTGAGATGTAATCTCTTATGCGTATTCACCCGGTTATTTTATCCCCATTCCTCTATCATCTCTATCATCTCTTCTTTTGACACACCCTCCATCCCGAGCAGTTCTCTAACTTCATTCAGCGTCCCGCATTTCGTCTCAAAAATCATCTTCGCCTTTTCCCTGTTTGCTGCAGTATCTTCCACCGTCATCGTGTCTATGTTCACTTCTGCATGCCACGTTGCTGGATAATGATTTGCCTGGAGATAGTAGTTCGGCAGCCGTCTGAGATTTTCCTGCAGCAACGACACCCATCCGCGGATGTTGTTGTTGACGAGTTTGAGTGAGGCGTCAGTATTTCCGCCAATCAGCGACCCGTCACGCCCGAGCATTCCAACCGGCGAGATGTAGTCGCGAATCGTTTCTCCTGCTGTGTTGATGGTTTCAATCGCAAGACTTCCTTCTTTGACATCAACAGTCGATACCGTCATGTTCTCGCGTAAGGTAAACGGCGTATCTTTTCCCCAGCTGGCAAGAATTTCTTTCGCGTAGTCAATATCTCCTTTAATCTTCTCGCCGTACATCATCCGCTCCGGCTTTGGATCTTTAACCGTGATGAACATGATGGGGGCTCCGGTCCGGTACATCTGCTGACCGAGTGCGTTCCAGGTGTATTCCAGAAAGTCGGTCAGAACCGCAATCGGAAGAATCAGCGATTCGCCGTCAGGATAGTTTGCTGCAGCATCCTTCATCACAAAGAGATTGTCTGCAGATAATTCCACAACCGAAAACTGCTGCGACTGACAGTAGTGCATGGAACGGTCTTTCAGAGAATAATAGATGCCGTGGAGCAGGCGGCCGTAGACAATATCATCAAAATTCAGAGACAGCGGGGCATCACGGAACGTGTAGGGGTGCAGGTGGTTCAGTTCCGTGCAGACAATTTCTGCCCCCTCCTTTTTCCACACCCAGTTGAAAAGCGAGATTCCCCAAGTTATCAAATCATAGAGTCCGGTGCGGGCTGCGGACTTGATGCTGCACTCAGGAGAAGAGAACATGCGGTTGAGTTTGCGTGAGACATCTTCAACGACGTCATCTTTGTCGTCATAAACTGAGATGGTGACAGTGCCCGGGAGAATCAGATTCATCATCTGACGGACAATTCCTGTTATGTAGAGGTTTTCTGAGAGTTCGTAGATTTTGCGTGCATTGACCTGCTGTACTGAGTATGGCTGCATCACATTGGATACGAAAGCATACCCGGTGCGGTCGGTGGTATTCGGGGGCATAGATAGAGAAGTATATGCTGTATGAGATAGGGGTTTTTCAGCCCCGCACCGCACCCATATTAAAGTGATGTTCTGATACAGGTGTCAGTCTGAGATACAGGGGACGATTGGGCTTATCTCAGAAACGAGACATAAGTAAGCGTGCCAGACACTACTCAAGAACTGAAAATCTTCGGAACTGAAATCGGCGAGACTGCGGTAAACAGCCTGGTCTTCAACGATACCAAGCTCCAGAGCCTTGACCGTCGTGTCGGCCAGGCAAAACTGTTTTTCGACCGGGAACTGTTCCAGGAATCCCTTGCCTCCTGGGAAGGAATCCCGGTCATCTACCATCCGTCCGGTGTTCATCCTTCGGACTTTGCCGGAGTTTGCCAAAACCCGGGAAAGGCTGCAGCTGATATCGGCGGAAAGTTCGTTGGTCACGTCGCCCGCCCCCGCATTGTGCTGGAAGGCGGTGCCCGTCTGATGGCGTCGCTTGTCATCGAGTCCGACGAATCCGAGATATCCGCACTCTGGTCTTCCGGAAAACTGGTGCCGTCTACAGCATTTACTGTCACTTCCGACGGCGACCGCATCACCTCCGCACCGGTGCCGAATCATGTGCTGATATTCCCGTATGTAGTGGACCGAGTGCTACCGGGAGATCCCGGAGCCTATGTCAATTCAGTTCTGCCGGAGGTTCTACCTATGCCAGAAGAAATACACGACGGTACGGAAGACGTACCGCAGGAAAACCCTGCCGCAGCAGAAGCAGCTGCTCTGCAGGAAGAAATTGCCGGTCTCAGGCATGCCTTATCGGAAAAGGAGACGCTTGCCGCCGAGGCTGAAAACCTGAAACATTCTGCTGAAGAAGAGATTGCCGCTCTGAAAGCGGAAGTTGCACAGTTCAAAGCACGTGAACAGCAGGCGAAGTTCGAACGCCTTCTGCAGTCGCTTCCAATCGGCATGAAAGAGACCGAGGAGCAGATTGCCCAGCTGAAGACCTCGTTTGAGACCGATCCGGTCACGCTTCTCATGCATGCACTTGAGATGAAGAATACGGAAAAGACCACCGAACCGGAAGGCGTTCCGTTTGCCCATTCGATTTCGATTGACGACCCGTATACCACGGTCGGCGATCTCTCACGGAGGTCTGTATGACCGGTGAAACGTATGTGAGAAGGCCGGAAGGCAAAGTCATCAACCGCGGTGAGCCGCTTATCGTTACTGATAAGGTTCTGACTGCAGCGGCTGTTGCAGGTTCTCTGATGATTGCCGACGGAAACGACTACAAGACGAAAAAGTCAGACGGGTCACGGATGCCTGCAGGCTGGCTTTCCTTTGAACATACCGATTACAAGTTCCGCCCGACCTCGCTTGACTCATCATTTGTCGCAGGCGATACGGTTGCTGTTGTTGCCGGAGGAGATTTCGAGGTCTATGCCTTTATCTCCGGTTCGGCTGATGAAGCAGTCACCGTCAGCATCGGAACGCTTCTCACCGACAACGGCGACGGAACGCTCACGATTTACAATCCGAACGGAACGGTCGAATCCGGAACTGCAAAGAATCCGCTGCCGCCGGTTGCGATTGCGCTTGAATCCATGACTATTGCTGCAGGTTCCCCTGCCGTGAGAATCGCAGTCAAGTCACTTATCTGAGGAGGTTAGAAGAATGCCAAACCCTGATACCCCGCTCTCCCGTGCAGCAACCATAGCATCACGGGAAATTGTACCGATTTTACGAAACACGCTCATCGGCCGCCGCTTCGCCGCCATCAATCCGTTCATGAAAGGAGACGGGAAGACCTCTTTTGAGATTACCTCCGTCTCTGATTTATCCGACGGATTTGTACAGTGGAACCTGCCGTCCGGCAACGAGTTCTCTGATTCCATCAGATCGGAACTTCACGTTGTGAATGTGCCGATTCTCTACAAGAAATTCGAAGTGCGGATGGAAGATCTCCTCGCATGGGAGAACCGTGCCGATTCGCCTGAGTATTCCTTAAACAGCATTGCAGCTGTCACCGCATCACGCAAAGTGGCTGAACAGGAGGAGCAGATGATTTTCAACGGCTGGGCGCCCGACGGTTCCACCTATGTTGTCAAAGGCTTCTCGCAGGCTGCAGGAAATGTCATTCACGGCGGTTCCATCGCCACTGCGGGCACGATGTACCAGTATGTCGTAGATGCCATCTCGGCGCTTGAAGCATCGACTGTCTTCGGCGACGCAGGTTCCTACAATCTTGCCGTGACGCATGAAATCAAGTCCGCCATTCTCGGCAAGAGATACGACAACGGCGACCGTGAATACCAGGCAATCAAAGAGATTCTCGGCAGCGGTCAGATTTACACGACCCCGTATCTGCCGGCAGGAACCGCTCTTGTCACCCCGGTCGATTCGTCCCGTCAGTATTTCGAATATCTGAATCCGGTCGACTACCGCATCATCTTCAAAGCCCCGGAGTTCGAGGGATTATCGCCGGTAACTGGTATCTCCTACGAGTTATTCTGCCCGCACTATCTCCGCGAGAATGCGAACGGCACCACTGACGCGGTTGCAAAGATTACGGGACTTACTGCCTGAGGTGCGTCACTCATGGTAACATCTTCCGATCTGAAATTCTGGTGTGCTCTTGACGTACCGGAAGAGGATGCTGCCAGATACACCGCAGCAGTCGCTCCCGAATTTGCAGCAGACGGAGGAAATCTGCTTGCAGGAGAGATGCAGACTGAAGCGCTCTGCTACCTGATTGCCGCTAAAATCGCCATTAAGGACAGCAGGTATGGTCTGCAGTCGGAATCCCTCGGCGGCTACTCATATACGCGGAAGAGTTCTGATTCATCGTCGCACTGGCTGGATATCTATCATGAACTCATCAGCAGTTTATCTCAGGTAAATAGCGGTGACGGCGTCGTTGTACGGAAGGATACGGATCTCATCCGCCTGAACCGGAGATACGGACATGACCGCAGATTTTGAAAAAGATGTGATTGACCGACTGGCACGGATTGAAACCGAACAGCAGTACATCAGAAAAGAAATCGGTGACATCCAGGCGCTGGAAGTCCGTGTCAAACAGCTTGAGGATGCAGCGGGTGAACGCCGCGGACGGCTTGGACTGCTTTCTGCTCTCTGGGGCGTTATCGGCGCATTCATCGGGTCGCTTGCAGTTCTTTTTATCGGGAGGATGTTCTGATGCCGCCGCTTACGGTACGGAATCTGATGAATCAGCATATCGCTCTTAGGCGGTTTGTTTTTTCAGCAGAGGAGTCTCCCTATCATGAAAAGCAGTACACGGCGTTTCATACCTATCCTGCACGTGTCGAGATTTCGCACGGAGTAGCATACGGGAAAAACGGAGAAATGCTCTCGTCGTATGCCACTATCTATACGACCGCAGAAGTGTCTGCCGGAGATGAGATTGCCCTTCCCGACGGTACGCGGCGGTTTGTACTGAGCGTCGAGAAAGCAGTTGACGGCGACGGACAGTTTTCGCATTCGGTGGTGAAGGTATGAACTTCGATTCCCGCGATTTCGAGCGGAAACTTTCCCGCTATGTGTCGCATCTGTCGTCTGCAATGGATACGGCTGTTTTGACCTCTGCAGAAACCGTCAGAAAGTCGTCGCAGGATTTGTGTCCGGTAGCTACTGGTGTACTCCGCGATTCTGCTCTGACTGCGTTCGAACGTTCCGGGGATGAGATACGGGCTGTGGTCGGTTACACTGTATCGTATGCCGCACCGGTTCACGAACGAAAGGAACTGAAACATGCCACCGGACAGGCCAAGTTCCTCGAAGATGCGGTAAAACAGTATGAACCGCAGTACCTCCGCGACCTCGGAAAGGCTGCTGGAACGGTAAGATGATGTTCGGCTATGATGTCTGTACGTACCTTCGCCTGTATCACTCTCACTGGGATGATACGGTGGTAACAGATGGATTTCATCTGAATACGAGCGGTCTTTCCGCATCCTGTCCTGATACTGGCGAATCACTGTACCTGAATCAGGTCCCAAATGATACTATAAATTGTATTTGTGTTTATGAGACAGGAGGGTATTCGCCTCTACGGTTTCACGGAGCGGAAAAACCGTTTGATAATCCGACAGCACAGGTGCGAATCCGCCATGCATCACTTCGGGTGGCTGAAATGACGGCAGACCGGATTCACGAACTCATGGATGAGGTCTACCAGGAAATCATCAATGATCGGTTCTATCTTCGGATCAACAGCGTTTCTCCGCCGTCGTATATCGGATGCGACCAGGTGACCACCGCAGGAAAAGCATACGAGTTCGTGCTGAATTTGAACTCAACAGTAAAGAGGCTTTAAGAAATGGCAATTTCTGGAAAAAAGGTCATGATCAAAATTCAGACGACCGATTCCACACCTGTGGGACTGATTGACGGTGCCTGCATCAACAGCATCGGCGATCTGGATATGTCGGCTGATACCATCGACGTGACCTGCCACGGACCAAACAACGTCCGAAAGAAAATCAAGGGGTTGATTGATTTAGGGACATTGCCGGTGACCATCGAGTATGAAGACCATACGATGGCTTCCGCTCTGTACACGGCCTTTGTCTCTGATGTCAGTTACAATGTCGTCATCAGCATCCCGACGGTAACGCCGGAACAGCTGACGTTCTCAGCTCTGATAACCGGTCTTTCGCAGACTCACGCGAAGGAAGATGCGATGCAGCAGACGGTAACGCTGACGCTCGACGGCCGCACGGTACCGACGTGGGTAACTGCACCGGCGATAACCGACGGCATGAACCTGAACACCGAGGGCACGAATACCCCCGAAGAACCGGATACTGAATAAATTCTCATCAAGAGGCACGAAATGACAGCATACAGAGAGATGTTCAAAGGCATTGTCGGGGACCGCAATACCAAATTATTGTCGCCCTACATCGCCGGCATGGACACGTACATCAGTGTTGTCGATACATCGGTGTTTCCTCCAGCACCCAACTACGCTTCAGTCAGGATGCCGAACAAATCCTGCCTCGTGACGGTACTGTACACCGGCAAGACCGCCAGCACGCTGACCGGCGTATCCGTTGTTGAAGCTGATACGGATCTCGGTTTATCCGCATTGTATCCGGCCGGCTCGAAAGTCTACTGGTCGCTGACCAGAGTGCTGCTTGATTCGATTATCGACAATGTTGTCAAGCTGATTGACGCCACCGGATATTCTTCCAAGGAGAATTACGGTGTGGTCAAAATCGGCGACGGCATCTCAGTCGATAACGGCGTGATTTCGGTTTCGGCAGACATCGGCAATTACGAAAAACTGCAGAACAAGCCGAAGATTAACGGCGTCGAGCTTGTCGGCAACCTGAGTCTATCAGATATCGGCATTGCTTCTGCAGAGGAACTCGATGAGAAGATAACCTATGATGAGAATTCCGAATACTTCACCATTGGGAAGGATACCGATGGGTTCTACTATACACAGTAGGTGAAATCACCATGACAGAAAAGAAGTACATTTTACTGAGAGGCGAAGTTCTCTCCAGCATCGACGCAAGCTCAACTCTTCCGGTTCAGTCCGGCGTACTCAAGACCGCTCTCGACGGCAAGGTTGCTGTCGACCAGGGAGCTGAACAGTCCGGCAAGTTCCTTATGATCGGGACTGACGGTAAGGTCACTCCTGGAGCAGCAATCACCGGCGTCGCATTCTCTGACATCACCGGCAGCCCGTCGGACAACACCAACCTCGCAACCGCATTAAACGCCAAGGTCGACAAAGAGACCGGAAAAGGTCTGAGTACCAACGATTACACCACCGCTGAAAAGACCAAACTCGACGGCATCGAAACCGCTGCAGAGGTTAACGTTATCGAGACTGTCAAAGTAGATGGCAATCCTCTCACCGTCACCGATAAGACTGTCAATGTTGACCTCTCCAACAAAGTTGACAAGAACGGTACTGACCGCCTGATGACCGCTGCAGAAGGCACCAAACTCGCATCCATTGCAGACGGTGCAGAGGTTAACGTCAACGCCGACTGGACTGCCACCACCGGCGACGCACTAATCCTCAACAAGCCGTTCAACACCATCGGTACTGGTCTTACTGTCTCCGGCGGCGTATTATCCGCAGACACTCAGTTCAGATTCGAGGTGTTCGAGACACTTCCAACTGCAGGTGTAGCATATAAGCAAACTATCGCACTTATCGCTAATCAGGGTGCAGGACAGAACGTCTATGACGAATTTGGATGTGCTCTCGTTAACGATGTGTGGACTTGGGAACGTTTCGGAACCACTGACTTCACCCTCGATATCGACCAGACTGCAGCCGGCATCACCATCAACGAGACTCCACTGCAGGCAGCAACCAACTCCAAGACCGGTTTACTCACCGCAGCAGACCATGCCACTTTCTCCGGCAAACAGGATGCTCTGACATTCGACAACACTCCGACATCCGGCAGCAGCAACCCGGTCAAGTCTTCCGGTATCTACACAGCAATAGAGGCAAAACTCACCCGCTCTGCAGGTACGTTCTCCATCGGATACGATTCCAACGGCTATTATCTCGAACAGTAAGGAGGCGGTCATATGACCAAAACCTACCTTTCTACGCGGGATGATTTACCTGCGAAGGCTACTGTTACGTTATCTGCAAGCGGATGGAGCAGCAGTACACAGACAGTTTCTGTGTCAGGCATGACTTCATCCTGTGCAGCGATTGTTACGCCGGATTATTCATCGATTGCAGTCTGTCAGGAATGTGAAGTATATGCGATGTCGCAGGGTTCCGGCACACTGACGTTCAGCTGTTCTTCCGTGCCAAGCACTTCTGTGACCTTTAACATCGTGATGGTGTACTAAATGATTCTGAACACACACTGGATTTACAAGACAGAAGAGCCGAGACCGACCTACTATGGTCTTTCAATCATCTCTCTGCAGGATGAATCCACTGTTTCTCTGACAGAAATCGGATCGTGGGGAACCAAAACCCATCCAACGATTCAGTACAGCACGGATGACGGTAGCACATGGACAACCTGGACTGTCGGTACTTCCATTCCGCTCGATAAAGGCGAATGGATCTGCGTCCGGGGCACTGACAATGTAGCTACCGCCAAGTCAACTTCTGCTTATACCAGCATTGGAGGCACAGGACAGCTCGAATTGTACGGCAGCTTCCTTTCAATGCAGGAAGGGTATGGGGCTTCCGAAACGGTTACCGAGTACGGATTCCTTGGTCTGTTCCGCAGCAACACTGCAATCGTCACGGCTGAGAATCTGGATGTTGAGGTGAAATGTCTCGGAGGTACGAACGGCAATGATCTCGCATATCTGTTCAGGGACTGCACCAACCTAGTGTACGGACCGCAGCTGCCGACAACAACCACCGACGAGACCATACTCAAGGGCAACTGGTACAACTCCATGTTCTACGGGTGTGCGTCGATGATTCGCGGGCCGACTGTGCTTCCATTGAGACGTGTCACGCAGAGCTGCTACGCAAGTATGTTTTACGGGTGCGCTAGTCTGACTCTTGCCCCGGAGATTGCTGTTGATACGATGATTCAGTCCACCGATTTCAACGCTATCTTTTCCAATATGTTCTTCAACTGCGCGAGTCTTATCAACCCGCCGTCGAAGCTCCTGATTTCGACATCAGGGTCCACTTCTTCTGCATTCAATGCGATGTTTTCCGGATGTATCTCGCTGACCACTCCTCCGGATCTGTACTGTACAACAATATCCGGGAGCGCATTTTACAACATGTTTTCCGGGTGCAGCAGCCTGACACGCGGTCCGACGTTCGTGAACGGGCTGCCGGCAGTTTCAGGGACAACCAGCAACATATGCCGTGCGATGTACAAGAACTGCGTGAATCTGGTTACTGCTCCTGACCTGCCGATTGCCGCTAACACCTCTTTCTCGTCCGGCATAGAGTTCCGTGAGATGTTCTCCGGGTGCACGAATCTGACGTCAATCCCGTCCAACTGGAGTAATGTTGTCAGCGCAACGGGGCAACAAGCATTCTATCAGACATTCTACAACTGCAGCAGCCTGGTTACCGGACCGAGTGTTCTCCCGTCAGCATCTACCGGAACCCAGGGCTGCTATGGGATGTTCGAAGGCTGTTCCTCGCTGGTGGCAGGTCCCTGGATTAAGGCGACTACTCTGGGATCCAAGTCTCTGCAGCGGATGTTCTACGGCTGCGGCAGTCTGAAAAGCATCAAAATCAGCTACACGGGCACCATGTCAGCAGCAGGCGCTAAAATCACCGACTGGGTGAACGGTGTTGCTGCCTCTGGAACGTTCTATTACAACGGTACAGACAGAACAACCGGCGTATCTGCAATTCCAAGCGGGTGGACGGTATCGGCATTCTGAGGTGAATTATGCGGTATAAACCCATCAGAATCCTCGGGCAGCGGTACCGGATTGTGCCGTCTCTCGAAAACATGTGCAACCTGGAGGAGCAGACGAATTCTAACCTGTTATTGGGTATCAACCCGAAACAGGTTAACCTCCGTTTTGCCCGGGCTGTCATCGAGAACATCATCGAAGATGAAGACGGTCATCATCTCTCATCTGAAAAACTCGATGAATTATATTCAGGCAGCATCGAGGAGTGTCAGCGAATTTTCTTGGAATGCTACCAGGAGATGTACACCCTACCGCCAGCTGAAAGCCACGCTGTAAAAAACGCACTTCGCCGGAGGAGACTATGACGCTGCGTGAAACAGCAGACGAGTGGTTATCTTCCGGCATTTTTGACAACGCTGAATCGTTCTGGCGCACTTCTCTGTATGATCTTATCCTGCTTATCCGCGGGAGAACGAAACACCGGCAGAACGAAACGCTGCAGCAGAACATCTACGAAGGAAATCTGCTTGCCATGATTGCCAATACGACACCCCGCAGATCCAGAAAAGTGTACAAGTGGACCGACTTCTACCGCGATACCTCAAAACAGGAGACAAAGGAAATGACATCTGAAGAAATTGCACACAAGCTGCATCTGATGTTCGGAGGCGTGTAAATGACTCAGTTAGAATCTGTTGTACCGGTTATGGGCCTGATTAATTCCCATTGCATTCGTTACGATGACCATCTGACTGTCTTCGTCGATAAGATAGAAAAGAGTGTATGTCATTCCGATATGCAGCCGGTATCTTTCCGGGCTGGAACCCTTGAGCAGTTTTTTGTTACACTGATGAGTATTGATTTTCAGGTATTCACCAAGGCATTGCCGGATTTTCCGCAGAACCGCCGGTTTATGTTTCTCCGGAATGGCCCTCAGAAAATCACATGCCTTGTCGGTAAAACGGATATTATAGGTCACCAAAAACCTCGTCAAGTGTATGGAGTTTCGTGGTGGATTGTAAAGCTTCATCCATGTCTGCGGAAATCTTCTCCACATCCCAGTTTTCTTCCGGTAATATGCGGAGAAGAACAGAGGAAATGGATTCACTTCCTTCGCGCTGAGAAAGAATGCGCTGATATACAACATCTGAAACTTCGATTGTTTGCATGAATAATAATGTCGCCGTTCTAAGAAAAATACTTTCCCGATGAACCGGCACAACCACAGAAAAACCAGAGAATAATGATACAAAATCACATGAACTCAACGAACGGAGGCTTGTAATGGGACTCGACGTAGGCGAACTTATCGCCACTTTGAAGCTCGATACAAAGTCATTCACCACAAGTATCAGGCAGGCACAGCAGCAGACGAGAAACCTCGGTACAACCGTCTCAAGCAATCTGACAACCGCTACTGAGCAGGCATCCCGCTCTACCAATGACCTGACACGAGAAGTGCAGGCAAATGAAGCAGCACAAGAAAACCTTGCCGAAGCTGTGCAAGAAGCGGCCAAAGACATCGAGAAAGAAGGAGACGCCGCCGGCAATGCGAAAAACGATGTGAAGGAGATGGGTGACCAGTCCAATACAACTGCCGGTCTCCTGGACAAAGTCAAGACCGGACTCGGTGCAATCGGTGTTACGGTCGGTATAACGCAGGTTATCAGCAAATTCAAAGAAATCGCAACACAGGCGGCAGAGGCAAAGAAAAAGATAGATGACATGAGCAGTTCATTGAACGCGGCAACAGGAGCTACCGGAGAAGTCTTGGAACAGTATTCAGACATGGCAACACGGATTGCTGCAGAACTCGGCGACGACTACGCTACGGTCGGGTCCCTTGTTGGAAAAATTCACATTCTCTACGATGTCGATGATTCTCAGCTGGAAGAATTCACGAAAGAGTATCTGTCCTTCTTTGACCAGTTAAGCAAAGCGGGAGACAGTTTCTCAGATTTTGATGCAATCAACACCGTCGTGAAAAAGTGGAGTATTTCGCTTGATGAGAATCTCGACTATCTCGGCTTATGGTATGATATCAGCAGACAGACCGCGGTGCCGATGTCGACGCTGATATCTCTGCTGGACCAGGGAGACAGGGCATTCCAGCTGCTTGGGATGTCTGCAGAAGATGCAAGCAATCTTATCGGCAATGCCTACAAAGCCGGCGAACTCGACGATATTCAGGACCTTATCAGTTCAGTCGAATCACTTGCGGCAGCAAAAGCGGAGGAACTCGGTTCAGAAGCTCTGGCAAGCACGTACATGCAGCGGTTAGTCAAGGAATCAAAAGCAATCGGCGATGAACAGGGAATCGTTCACATGCTCAACACCGAGCTGGAGATTAACGGCAAGACTGCTTCACGGTTGGCAGGATATATTACCTCCAACACCGGAAAAACACAGACGCAGACTGCCGCTCTGGATGACCAACGCAAGACTCTCACTGAGCTGAACAAAGAATACGAAACCTGGGAGCAGCATCAACTCAAAATCGAACTCTCGGCAGGGAATCAGACACAGAAACTCGGCGAGACCGTCAATCTGGGTGCATCAGCTCTTGACGCGGCATCACAGGCACCCGGTATTGCCGCAAACACGCTTCTCGAAATCGCCGACAACCATGACGAGATTACGCAGATTGTGATGAGTGATGAGATGGATGAAATCCGGAAAGAGTACAATGATACCACTGCGATTGGAGGATTCAACAACTGGTTGATTGACATCTCCAACTCTATCGGCGACTGGTGGGATTCACTCTGGTCACCATCACAGCAGGAGACGACTATTGTTTTGAAAGATGAGACAAAGGACGGCATCTCTGCTTCAGTCGAATCCCGGAAGAACTCCGTCAACTCGGCAAACAATCCGGCGGTGAGATAACATGACACGGGGAGCTGCACCGCTGACACTGAAACAGAAGGAAATCATTCTGCAAAACAAAGAAAAGTTTTCTTCAGCGATTGCTCTTCTCCCCGGCATGGAAGGATGCACTCCCCGCCAGATCAACATGTTCCAGAAACGGATTGCCGGCAGCAAAGAACTGTTCGTGGCTGATGTCTTAGAAGAGTATCTTTCAGAAAACGGTGTGCCGAAAGAGTATGCTGCAGTGGTCAGGTATATTCGGTATCTGAGAGAAACAGCGTGAAAAACAGAAAATTTAATCCTTCTCCATCAGCAGTTTCCGGCAAACAGCTTCAACAAACTTTACCCGTTCTTCGAGATCGTCTCTTTTCTTCACGGCACCAGCAGAACTCTCTCCACCATACGCACGAATCATCCGGCAAATCATCGCGGTAACATTCGTCTCACCCGTTTCCTCCATATGCTTCTGCAGAACAGCGTCCGTATGCGCATCAACATAGAAGGTAATCCGTTTCTTGCCCGGCCTTCCTGTATCCTTTCTTTCAGTCATCCTTAATCACCGTAAAAAAGAAGGGGTTAGTCTCTTCTTGTTTTCAGAAGAACACAAACCGCGCCAAGACCAGCCAGAATACCGAAAATCGGCATCGGTGTCGCTGCCTGTGCAACAGGTGTTACCGGTGTTACCGGTTCAACCGGAGTAACAACAGGTTCTTCAGAAACTACAGGACTCTCTTCTGTCTTCTTCACCTGTGCAGTTCCATCGAAGCTGATGGTGAATGTTCCGTCGACAGACGTGATGTCAGCTTCATAGTAGGCATATCTGTTGTCCTTGTTCAGGAAGTAGGTTACGTTTGCCTGGTCGAGAACTGCCTGCATCTCGGTGACATTCTTGGTTTCGAGGACATCTAACGGAATCTGGAACCAGATATGTCCAAGACCATTGGAGTTTGCCGCATATCCTGCTGCATCAACAGTGAAGGCATACCATGCACCTGATTTTGCAGAGGTTGGTGTGTATCTGACGGATTTGGTGATGTCAGATCCTTCAACGAGCTGGATTGCAGTGACAACTGTCGCTCTGGAGAAGTCGAATGTGTTGTTTCCGGAGTAGTCACCGATGAAGGATGTGACGGTGGAACCGGAAGAAGATGCAACTGGTTTTGTAGAATCCTTGTATCCAACTGCATAGGTCGAGAACTTCTGGGCGTAAACGTAAATCAAACCTTCGCCAACGAAGTATTTTCCGTCGTCATAAGCACCAGTTGGTTTCGTCTTCAACTCTTCAAGTTGTTCCACTTTTCCATCGTGGTTGCGGTAAACAACAATATTTGTCTTGTTGGTCATGTCGAACGGAATAACCAGTTCAATGACATTGCTTGTCTCTGCAAGTGTCACTGGGTTAGTTTCGTTAACTTTCTTCGTAACAGTGACTTCGAGATACTCAATTACATCGGACTGTTGCGTCACCGCATCCTCAACCTTAATTGCTTCGATTGCAACCTGAACATTCTTCTCCTCGCTTTTGGCAGACTCAGCGACTTCAGCTTCAACCTTTGCTTCAACGGTTAGCGTAATGGTAACCGTACTTCCAGTCTCAGCTTTTGCTTCAGCTTCCTTGTCAAGTTCACCGACGACAACTGCCGGTGTGTTGTTAGCAGTCTTAACTTCGACCTTGGAGTTTACAGCGGAGGCCGGGAATGTTACGTCAACTGTCTTGGCTTCGGTAAGCTCAAATGATACCGTAACAGTCTTGCCGTTTCCACCATTATCAACTGCAACCAGGTTGTATAATCCACTCGTGATACCACTGAAAAGATTCGTTTCTGCATCGGTATAGTCCACATAATCCATAATCGTCGCAGAACCTTTCATCAGCTTAATCTTCACGGTTCCAGAAGAGTTAGCAACGTTCGCTTTAATCGCATACGTCTTTTCACTTTCAACCCATACCGCATAGAGCGTAATATCTCCGAGATCCTGAACTTCCTGCTTATCCGCATAAACTACAGTTCCGTTCTGCGTGGTGGCCCATCCGGCAAACGAGTAATTATCCTTCTGAGTTACTGCAGTAAGTGCCGTTGCTTCACTACCATAATTGAGTTTCTGTGTGGTGACTGTACCGTCATTGTTGAATGTAATCGTGTACTCGTTTCCGGTCCAGTGAGCATATACAGTCATACCCTCTTCTACAGGGCTTGAAACTTCAGTTCCTCCTTCTGCAGCAGTGTACCATTTCTCTGAAACCGTGTATCCTTCACGTGAAACAATACTGGTCGACTTCAGATTTACCTTTCCATTCACCGAGTTCTGCGTAGTTCCGCCGATACCGCCGTTTGCATTGTACGTTACAGAAAACACAGATTTAGTTGTAACAGTAGTCGTGCTCGCAGAAGATGCGTTATAATTGACACTCTCTTTTGCTTTGACACCAACGGTATACGTAGTCGATGCCTTCAGTCCGGTAATCTCAAATGTATTTCCGTTAACTGGTATCCATGTAGGTGACGACGCAAGAGAACTTCCTACGTTATACGCATATTCATAGTTTTTGACTGTAGAGCTGTCTCCGACAGTTACAGAAATGTAACCGTCATATGCATCCACCGTGATACCCGGTTCATTCTGATCTGCCTTCGCTACCGAAAACGTCGAACGCTGGCTTTCTACACCCGCCTTTCCACCAATATCATAAGTTGCATAAACATAGTAGGATCCTGCATTAAGAGTTTTTCCGGCAAGATCGTTCCACGGACTACCTTTACCGTTTGCAGACGTACTGTAGAAATACGTCGGATTCGACGTACTTCCGCCAGCAACACAACCACCCTCAGTACTTAATGCCGGCGTGCTCACAGTTCCGTCGTACGAATATTCAGCCGCAATCGCTTTGTATCCGGAAACAACCTCATACTGATTTGGTCTTCCTTCAACTCCCGTCCTGATTTCTTTCAACATATATCCAGGAGCTACATGATTTTTCAAAACGTCTTTTGTACCACCAAGCAACACGCCACCAATACATTTCTTTTGACTGTCAACATCCACAGTTTCAACATCAAACATATAAACACAATCAGTACCATTACCAGACACAATATCAGTAATCGTATACGAATTATCTACAATTAACGGATCAAAACTTTCGACAACAGCACAGTTATCAAATTCTATTATACCAGGGTAACCCGAAAAAAGAACACCAGAATTACCCGAACCGCAATAGCAAACTGAATCAAAATTGCAGTTGGTAATCACCATATTCGCCCCATACGAAGCTATACCAGCCATGTGCCAATAACTTTCATTTCCAAGTGCACTAAAATCACAATTTGTTATAATTGTGCTTTCGAGAGTGCCTGGTAATGCTACAATTCCTTTAATTGAACAATTACTTACAGTCAGGACATCATGAACCGTATTGGCCCCATCAAAATGGATTGAATTCCCACCTACATTAATCCTGCAGTTATTAAAAGTAGCACTCTCACTCAAATATCCATACCTATACCCAAACCACATGGCATTAAATTCAACGTTATCGTATACTACTCTCTTACAGCTTGAATTACTCAAAACATATGTTCTGCCATAACCCCCGTCACTAAGAACAACATTCTTTAAAACATCATCATCACCATACAACGTTACAAGACCGTCACCTAAATTTTGAGAATACATTTGATAATTCTTGGTAACCCCGATAGTATGACCATTACCATCTATCGTGACACCGCCCGCGTTAACCGTAAATCTCTCACTGCTATCGTTTAATGTGATATCCCTGAGAATATCAATTTCGTACGGTGTAGCCACAGTGTTGTCTGCAGGAACCGCATCAATCGCATCCGCCAGATTTGCATATGGTGTATCACCAATCTTTGCATCAGATACCTCGTCGGTTACCGTAACACCATACTTCTCATCTTCCGCCGTCTTCTGTGACCATGAACCACAGTATGTAGAAGCTGTTACCGCACCACCATCATTATAGACATCGAACCCTTTTTTAATCCATAATGTTCTACCATTATCCGAACCGGTTCCCCAGTAATTTCCGCTTAAATCTGCAGTAACACCTTTAACATAGATACTGACATCTCCGCCCTTCAACTTGCTTGCATCATCCCCGCTCACATGATTATTATCCATGAACACATTTCCGGTAACAACATCATTCGTTACAGCAATGTTTTCCTTGTCAAGAATCATCGCAGACGATGCCGGATATGTGGAACTCGGATTAAAGGTCAGCGTATTTCCGGTAAAGAGGTTGTCGGTAATTGTAACCGTTCCTTTCGCACGAATCAGTGTCAGCTTTGACCCCGTACTTGTCAGAGTGTTACCATCAAAAGTACAGTCTTTAATCGTAGCCGCTGCCTTGTTTTCATAGATGATTGCCTGACATGATGAATTGGAACCACCATTGTTTCCTTTGAACTTACAATTCTGCACGGTGACAGCAGACCCAACAGTCTGAGTATTACCTTCAGTGCCGCAAATATTAAGCAGGCATGCACCAGTGAAGTTGTTACCATCAAACACCGTGTTCTTAATCACACTGTGCGCAGTATTGCCGGATGATTCGCAGTCAAGCTGAAGGAAATCCTGATCCGTACTGTTCGATTTAAAGGTACAGCCGTCAACGGTCAGCAGACACCCTGCACTCTTAATAACAGATCCCGGAGAACCACCAGAATAATAGTTCTTGTTATTCTCAAAGGTCACATTCTGGAGTGTCATCGTGCAGTTCAGGCACTGTACAATACCATTACCCCATGACTTAACACCTTCTCCACCGATTTCAGTTTGTCCACTGCCAACATACTGACCGAAACCTTTGATAGTAATATCCTTCAGGGTAATGTTACAATTTTCCGTAGTAATACTATTACCACTATCACCAAACTTAAACACATCACATGGGTTCGCGTCAGCATATTTCGCCGACTGCACAACCTTATGATTTCCACCGTCAATCACATAGGTTCCAGCCTTGTCCAGATGAATATAGGAGGTAAGCTCAACATCCTCCTGTAGTATAATCGTCTCGCCGTCAGCAACAGCATTAATAGCACCCTGCAGCGTATCATATCCCTGGTTGCCAATCCGAGCGACACCCCCCACCGGTGGTTCACCTTCTGCTATAGTTACTTTATTTGTTGATCTTACCTCAACCTGATACGTAACCATATTATCAACCCTAACTATCACTTCAGATGCATTCGCTGTACCATAATTACATAAAGCACTATAGGCAACTTTTAAAACATAGTTCGTACCATCCGTTGATTCAACCTCCACCTCAGCTTTTCCCTGACTAGTATCTTTTGCCATAAATGTATGACCCAAATACATCAACGAAACTTTAAATGAATTCGTAGCTTCTGGCGCTGTATCAGTCATTACATGAATACTAAGCACTTCGCTATCAACATAATTAGCCCCAGTATACAACGTATAATCTTTATCGATGCTTATTTCCGTTACTTTCGCCGCTCCTGCCGCACCGACACACACAACCGTCAGAACCATAAGTACAGCAATAACGCCCAGAATCTTCTTCGTGTTCATGTTTATCTTTTTCATAGTTCTCCTCTTGACCCGCCTCACGGGCAGATCAGGATTCTTTTCCAAATTTTTCTTCAACAGCTTCGCGCATTCAGTCAGCTTCTCATGTTCGTCTTTTCATTCTTCCTCTGCAGAACACTCTTCTTCAGATATCCTTCCCGCGTCCGGGAACATCATCCAAATCATATCCTGCAATAAACTGCGTAAGAATTCCATCCCGTCCTATCATACTCACACAGCGAATCATCTTCAGACAGATTCAATCCTTCAGTAACAACATGTTTCCCTTTTTTTATTTTCAGCCGCTGTCATCATCACCGATTCAGCAGCTCCGGAGACAATCGATTGTCAATTACCGGCCGGGGAACCGCAATTCTCCCGACTGTCGATATCTGGCACACCCCAATCAGTCGCAAAAATCAGACCTTTTGTAACAAGGTATCACTCGACCGAATCTCGTCCCTGCAGGTATATTTTCTATTTTGTTTTGTTGTGACATAAAGTCTACGTTACGTCACATACACTCACTATAGTATCACATCTCCCTTCTCTCCATCTCTCATACTCATCAATAACCCGCCAAGATTTTTCATCACCCCCGAATCACATCAACCGCCATCTTCCATACCACCTCCAAACCCCCTATTCTGACACCGTCCCGAATTTGCTGTAAAGCTTCCCACTCATTGACAACCCCAAAAAACCACCCACTGACAACCCCATATAAACAAACCTCCATTGGTACATCCTCTCCTGCAGCAAACCATCACCCACGAAATCCCGAACGTCAGACTCGGCTTCATGACCGGATTTGCTGATGTCCTGGAAGAAAAACGGTGTGCCGAAAGAGTATGCTGCAGTGGTCAGGTACATCAGATACTTGAGAGAAACAGCGTGAAAAAAGATGAGTGTTTTTAGTGTCTTCTCTTCAGAAGAACACAAATTGCGCCAAGTCCGGCGAGAACACCAAGTATCGGAGCCGGTGTCTTTACCGGTTCCTGAGTTACCGGCGTTACTTCGTTCACGGTTCCGTTTTCCACGAACAGGACGCCGAACGGAGATGCACCGTCCGTCACAGCCTTGTAGTGAGCATACGCGGAATCCGTTTCAACCAGATACGTGTCCAGCGGAATCCACTTGGTATCGGAAATCCCGTGATAGAGTGCAACATCATACAGTCCGTATCCAGCATTCTTCAGATCATCAAGCGGGACCTTGAAGTAAATCTCAGTGACCTTATTTGATTCGGTTTTCGGCGTTACCGCAAACACATCATAGAACTCGACGCCGTCGGTACTGCCTGCTTCAAGCACATTCAGGTTCTGAATACCCATGGTCTCGCCTAAATCCAGTTTGAAGACAGTTCCTTCGTATGCATCAAGTCCTTCCGTCGTAACCGTAACATCATTCATTCCGTCAGCACTAAATCCGACGCCTTCCACCAAACCGGCATCCGTCTCTTGATAAGTTCCGGTTGGTTCCGACGTCTTCTGCTCTGCTGCACCTTCTTCAAATCCGATGGAGAATGCACCAAATTCATCCGTATCGGATACATAATATGCATACTTTGCATCCGTTGTAACCAGCGTTGTCGGAACAGCAACCCACTCGCCGCTTTCTTTGTGATACAGAGAGACATCGTTTTCCGTGTAGCCTTTCAGTGCGATGACATCCAGCGGAACCTGGTAGGAGATTTCCCCGCCGTTTGAAGAACCGCTTACGGATAATGTGAATCCGTACCAGCCGTTCTCCGTCTTGTCGGAACTTGCAGTAAGTTTTGCACCCGTCGCGCCTTCGGCTTTCACCGCATCGACAACAGTGGAACGGCTGAACGTAACAGTTCCGTCAGCGGATGCAGAGGCAGTTCCGGTAAACGAACTTGTCGATGAACCGGATGACGATCCAGAACCAGTGTTCATCACCTTGCCGTCGGAACCGGACTTGCCCTGCTCACCGCTCGTCGACGTTCCGCCTGCTCCGCCTTTTCCGCCGTTCAGCTTTCCGCCGGAAACGTTACCGCTGATATCGGACCCGGCATCGTTTCCGCCGTCTCCACCGTCTCCACCGTTACCCGCAGACGCAGTTCCTCCATCCCCGCCGTTACCGCCGGAAACGTTACCGCCTTTTACCACAAGCGTACCACTTCCGCCCGCACCATTTCCACCGTTTCCACCGTCACCTGCATCACCAGAACCAGCTGCATTACCGCCTTTTCCGCCTGCTCCGCCGGTTACCTCACCATTATCTTCAACAGTAACTTTCGAACCAGAGCCAGTCTCAGTACCGTTTCCGCCTGCTCCACCATCACCAGCTATGCCGGAATCAGTCGAGCCTGTTGCATCTCCGCCTGCTCCACCGTTACCTCCGGTCACCTTACCGTCATCCTTGACATCAATGTTAGAATTGTTGCCGGTTTCAGCACCGTTACCTCCGTTTCCACCGTCACCTGCATCACCGGAACCAGCCGCATTACCGCCTTTTCCGCCTGCTCCGCCGGTTACCGACCCTCCTTTGTTATCGCCGGTTTTAGTACCTTCCACGGTAACATCTCCTTCAGCTTTGGCACCAGCTCCTCCGTTACCTCCGTCTCCGGCAGAACCGTTCTCAGATAATCCGCCGTTTCCGCCTTTACCTCCTTCAACTTTACCGTTCTGTTCAACCGTAACGTCACCGCTCACGTCAGCACCCGCTCCTCCGTTACCGCCGTTACCTCCATCGCCGTTACCCGATGCTGCAGCACCGCTGCCGCCGTTGCCGCCTTTTACCGTTCCGCCATCAACCGCAACATCGGCATTTCCGGAAATTCCGGCGCCGCCGTTACCTTCAGATTCTTCATCATCGGTATTCTTACTTCCTGCCCCGCCGTCTCCTCCAATCACTTTGGCTTCCTCTTTCACTGTAACAACAACTTTGCTGCCTTCATCTCCGGCATCAATTCCTTCCCCTCCGTTACCAGCTTTTGCAGCAGAACCGGAAACATCAGCACCGTTACCGCCTTTCACCGTAACACCGCCAGAAACCGCAATCGACGTAACATTCGCACCGTCTGCAACCGAAATACCAGCACCGCCGTCACATCCGGACCCGGCAAATGCAATTCCTCCGATGACAGAACCTTTCGTTCCCGTCGAATTGTCAGTAACCGTCAGTTTCAGACTTTCAGATCCGTCACCACTCGTTACAACAATTCCCGGACTGCCTGCACCGTTTTCTGATGTTGTATCCGTACCGTCAGCACCGGTAATCGTGTATCCATTCAAATCCAGAGTAATCGTGCCCCAATCATCAGGAATATCTAACGGACCGGTAACATTATCAGTAAGTTTCAGAATAAATCCGTCATTCCCATCTTCTTCAACGGTAAACTTTCCTGCCGGCTGCGGATTCGGAAGCTTGACACCATCTTTACCATCAGTCACAGTTCCAGTATAACCAGACTGCACAGCAGGATCTGCAGATAATCCTGCGTTACCAACACTACTACCGTACGTATTTCCGCCGTTTCCGCCTTTCAGCGTTCCGCCGTTTACCGTAGTCGATGTGCAGGAAGAACCGTTTCCACCAGCGCCACCAGCACCGCCAGCACCCCCTTCTCCGCCGGTCTCATAAGCACCGCCGTTTCCACCGTTTCCGCCGGACACACAACCGGCAGTAATCGTCACACTGGTACTAGAACCGGAAATACCAATACCGTTTCCGCCGGCACCACCGATTCCGGATGTAGCGGTTCCTGTTGCATCAGCACCGTTACCGCCGTTACCGCCGGTAACAGTTCCGTCCTTAACAGTCACTTCAGAAACAGCTCCGGAAATACCTGCACCGCCTGCAGCACCGTTCTCCCCATTCTCGGCAGTCGACCCGGCATATCCGTTACCGCCCTTTCCTGCTTTAACCGTAACACCGCTGTCAAGCGTCACCGATACCGCAGAAGCACCGTCTTCAACAGAAATACCGTTTCCGCCGGCACCAGCTGCAGATGTAGCAGTTGCATCAGCACCGTCACCGCCGAAAACGTGTCCAGGTCCTTTAATCGTTAACGCAAGAGTTCCGGCTGTACCTTCAACCCCGTCAGTAATCAGAATTCCCGGCAGACCATCCTTATTATCACCTTCACCATTCGCTCCGGTAATCGTGTATCCATTCAGATCCAGAGTAATCGTACCCCAATTGTCAGGAATCTCTAACGGACCGGCAATATTATCAGTAAGTTTCAGAATAAATCCGTCATTTCCATCTTCTTCAACGGTAAACTTTCCTGCCGGTTGCGGATTCGGAAGCTTGACACCATCTTTACCATCAGTCACAGTTCCAGTATAACCAGACTGCACAGCAGGATCTGCAGATAATCCTGCGTTACCAACACTACTACCGTACGTATTTCCGCCGTTTCCGCCTTTCAGCGTTCCGCCGTTTACCGTAGTCGATGTGCAGGAAGAACCGTTTCCACCAGCGCCACCAGCACCGCCAGCACCCCCTTCTCCGCCGGTCTCATAAGCACCGCCGTTTCCACCGTTTCCGCCGGACACACAACCGGCAGTAATCGTCACACTGGTACTAGAACCGGAAATACCAATACCGTTTCCGCCGGCACCACCGATTCCGGATGTAGCGGTTCCTGTTGCATCAGCACCGTTACCGCCGTTACCGCCGGTAACAGTTCCGTCCTTAACAGTCACTTCAGAAACAGCTCCGGAAATACCTGCACCGCCTGCAGCACCGTTCGGATTTTGTCCGCTCAATCCTTTCCCGCCCTTTCCTGCAGCGACCGTAACACCGCCCGTCATCGTCACCGATACCACAGAAGCATTGGCATCAACTGAAATACCATTTCCGCCGGCACCGGCTGCAGATGTAGCAGTTGCATCAGCACCGTTGCCGCCGAGAACAGATCCAGGTCCTTTAATCGTTAACACAAGAGTTCCGGCTGTACCATCAACCCCGTCAGTAATCAGAATTCCCGGTTGACCATCATTATTATCATCATCACCATTCGCACCGGTAATCGTGAATCCATTCAAATCCAGAGTAATCGTACCCTTGTTGTCAGGAATCTCCAACGGACCGGCAATATTACCAGTAAGCGTCATAATAATTCCGCCATCCCCATCTCCTTTAACAATAAAACCATCTTTACCATCAGTCACAGTTCCAGTATAATCAGGCTGCACAGCAGGAACTGCAGACTTGCCACCTTTACCTGCTGTCGTTCCGGACGTATTTCCGCCGTTTCCGCCTTTCAGCGTTCCGCCGTTTACCGTTGTAGAAACTTCAGATTCAGAACCGTTTCCTCCTTTACCGCCGTCACCGGCGCTTCCGGCAGCCGAAGTTCCGCCGTCATTTCCGTTACCGCCCGTAACCGTTCCGTCAGTTATTGTAACAGCGTCATCCGCATCAACACCGACTCCGCCTGCTCCTCCAGCACCGCCGTTATCACTGCTGCCGGTACCGGTTGCATTACCGCCTTTTCCGCCATTGCCTCCGGCGATATCACCGCTCGAGATAACTGTGCCTTTGGTAGAGACACCTGCACCGCCGTCACCACCAGCTCCGGCAGAACCTTCCGTAGAATCTCCGCCTGCACCGCCGTTACCGCCGATCACATCACCGTCAGCATCAACAGTTACATTTCCTTTCACGTTAACACTGTCTCCGCCGCAGCCTCCGACATCTCCAGCAGAACCGTCGCCGCCGTTACCACCCGTAACCTGACCGTTTTGTACCGTTACCGCAGCATTACCCGCAATACCAACACCGCCGTTACCGCCGCAACTGTCAGATCCCGCCGCACCGCTTCCGCCGTACACTGGAACATTGCCTACAGTAATCTTCACACCAACAGCAACATCAGGAACCGATATACCTTCACCGCCATCAGCACCCGAATTTTCCAAACCGTTTCCACCCTGTATCTTGCAGTCCTCGTTAGCAACAGAAGTCGTAATCGTCAGAACAGTTCCGGTTCCATCAGTTTCGTGCTTGAAGACAATCGCAGGTTTACCGGCTTTATCCTCATCAGAACCTCCATTCGTTCCATTCGCTCCGACAATCTTGTGTCCTTTCAGATCCAGAGTAACATTACCCAGATTGTCAGGAATTATCAGAGAGTCACCTGTAAGGTCTCCCTCATTATAAACAAGATCTTCTTTCAGTTCAATTGAATACCCGCTTTCATTCAGAATAACCTTGAACTTATCTGCCGGCTCCAGAACAGCAGTAGAGACTCCTGAATTACCAGCAGCACCATTCTCAGCACCTGAACCTGATGCCTCCGGCACAGCTGCACCTCCGCCTTTTCCTCCGCTTCCAACCGTTCCGCTGTACGAATTTCCGCCATCACCGCCTTTACCGCCTTTCAGCGTTCCCGATGTAATTGTTGTAGTTGCCGACCCAACGACCTTCGACCCGGTACCGCCGTCCCCTCCTTTACCGCCGTTACCGGAACCGATCGCATCTCCGCCGTCACCGCCTTTTCCGGCAGTTACCGTTCCCGACGTACTTACATTCCCAACTATACTTGAAGCATCAGCAGTATCAATACCGTTTCCGCCAGTACCTCCGTTACCAGCATTACCATTACCCGAATCCCCTCCATCACCGCCGTCACCCGCTGCCACCGTACCTGCTGCCTCCACTGTTCCGGTCGTATCAATACCATATCCCCCGTTACCGCCGTTCGCCCCTTTCAGCACATCATCATCAGAAACTACAGCATCACCGCTGTATCCGTCACCACCGTCTCCACCCTTACCGCCGGTCACAGATCCGCTTGTGCCAACCCCAACAGAACCAATTGTATCAACACCATCTCCTCCGTTACCGCCAGCACCAGACACGGAATTTTCTGTCGCATCAGCACCAGCTCCGCCAGCTCCTCCATTCACCGATCCATTCTCAACACTCAAAGTTTCAATAGTGCCTGCTATGCCCGCACCGCCGTTAGCACCGTTCTTATCTTCCACAGTACTCGATTCAGCACATCCTTTCCCACCATTACCGGCAGTAACTGCAACACCGCCCGTCATCGTCACCGATACCACAGAAGCATTGGCATCAACTGAAATACCATTTCCGCCGGCACCGGCTGCAGATGTTGCAGTTGCATCAGCACCGTTACCGCCGATAACTTTTCCGGTACCTTTTATCGTCAAGTTAAGAGTTCCGGATTTATCAACATCCCCGTCAGTAATCAGAATTCCCGGTTGACCATTCACAGCACCAACCGTGCCATCTGCCCCAGTAATCTTATGTCCATTAAGTTCAACTCTTACTTTTTCCCAGTTATCCGGAATCTCAAGAGGCCCTGTTATATCCGCAATCAGGCCCAGAACTATGGTACCATCTTCCTCAACCGTTTTATTATACGTTACGAAATCAACCTCAACATTATGCATCGATTTCACATCGGATAAGGTAAGTGAATTACCAGACAAACTAACACCAACAACATCATTTTTAGCCACAGGTGTATAATTTTCAGCCGGATCCACGGTAATTATCACACTTCCACCATACGGCACCATACATGTCAAATAATACCTATAATCCTCATCCTCTTCTTCGGCACCTTTCACAACTCCCTTTCCTTGCACACCGTCAACAACAGCAAATGCAACCGGGAACGATCCATGGCTCACAGATTCGACCTCCGTACCCTTATATCCAATTTCAGATGAACCGCACCATTTGCTGTTTGATGAGTCTTTCGGAATCAACCCTGAAATTGTATAACCAACCGTACCAACTTTAGTATACGTCACATCCGATGTACTATTAGAACACACATTAATCCCTGGACAATTACCTTCAGTAAACCCATATTCTTTCGCTGCATCACTTCCAGATATAATAGCAGTTCCAGTACATTCAGCGTCATTATTATAGATTACTGAATCCTTACCATCACTTCTCTCATATATGTAACCAATCACCGGCCCGATATTACTTTCCGAGTTTCCAACAACCAGGCAATACTTCACACAACAGGGCACACTACTACTTCCAGTACCAAACCCTTCCCCGTTCCAGTCACATGCATATTTACCAAATTTCATGTTGCTTGCCCAACCAATCAACCCCCCCACTTTATCGTCGCTCGTCACCATAATACAATACTCAGCCAAACACCCGCTTATTACTGAATAAGTGGATGCATAGCCAATTAATCCGCCCACACCAACAAGCGTTGAACTAACATAGCACCCGCTTGCAACGCACCCATACAGCTTCGAGGTTATTGTATATCCGACCAAGCCGCCCGCGCAGTTCGAGTTATCACCAATCGACAAAACTACACAATCTTTTGCATAACAGCTCCTTAACTCCACACAATTACCGTTGCCGACCAAACCGCCCACATTATATCCTTCTGAAGTTACAGTGCAATTTATAGCACTACAGTTAGTTACACGACAACTCATAGATGTCCCACCGACCAAACCGCCTATAGACCCCCCTGTCCCCCCAATAGAACAATTTACTGCACTGCAATTCTCAATTACCGCATATTTAGTGTACCCAACTAAACCCCCAATGTAGTTTTTACTTTTTGATGAAATTGTTGAATTGGCAAGCGTAACTTTTTCGATATAACCTTTATAATAAGTTGCAGCCGTGTTAACATTATCCCCATAAACATACCCGAACAGACCGCGCATATATTCCCCCGAACCCCTCAAACCTGTTATCGTGCAGTCTTCACCCAAGAACGCTCCTTTGAATGCATGATCGCTATCATAACCAATTGAATAATCCCACTCATCACATTCACTAAGATCAATAATATCGGCCTTTAACTTTACTCCGTGGCCTTCAAAATTAAGGGAATCTTTGTTCACTAAATCACGGAATCTCTCCAGACCTTCGGGAGTACTAATCGTGTAAACAGAATAGGTGTAGCCAGAACTATTATAAACGTCAGTCACCACCGTATCTTTCGTAATCACATTTCCACTGGCTGCCCCGGCACCGACAAAGCACATCAGTACCAGCGCCGCTACCGCAATTACAGCAATTCCTTTCTTCATTTCAAGTTTCATTTTCTCATCATATCCATAAAGTAAACGTAAAGTAACATCATCCGTTACCTCATACAGCTCTTGTTGATGTTTATAATTTTAGCCCGAGAATATTATAAAATAAACCATTGTTAAATGACATTTGCCATATATTTCTTAAAATTTCACGAAAAAAAAAAAACGTTTTTCTCCAACATATTCGCTATTTTTCTTGAAATTTCGCAGGATTGTCATTCAAAAACATTAACCAGAACTTTTTCAACATTCCGGCACAATACCGAGGCGAAGCACCAGCATCATGCTTAACTCCCCGTAATCCGCTACAATCTGTAATTCAACCAAATTCCGACCTTTTTTCCTTCCATCCCTGTCCGCATTTCATCATCCGCAAAATCCTGTCCCAAAACGTTTGCTTTATGTAACAACAACCAAATCGCGCGAATTTCAGCGTCATCGCTACCTATTCTATATTCATACCATCCAATACAATCACCGCCAGCATCCTCAATCATGAAACAGATCCGGAACAGACATTTTCCTCCACACCCAAAACCCCCTATTCTGACACCGCCCCGAATTTGCTGTAAAGCTTCTCGCTCAATGACAACCCCGTAAAACCCCTGCAGACAACCCCATATAAACAAACCTCCATTTGTACATTCTGCCGTACAGCAAACCATTACCCAAAGAAACATGGGCACATTCACCTACATCGATTCAGACGGAGCAGCACACTCCCTTCCGGCAGTCCGGTTCGGATCTCTCTCCGGCACGGACGGCAATACCGGAACCGTACAGACCATCAGCAATGCCGATTATTCGGCAGTGATTAAGACGAGAATCTCGAAAACCGAACGCACCATCGCTCTGACCATTCCGGTGCAGGCGGAGTCGGCGGCAGCACTCGAAACGGCGGCAGGAACGTATCTTTCGTGGTTTAGGCAGTCTGATGCACCGGCGACTCTGCAGTACGAACGCGATGACGGAACCTGCCGCGAAGTCGAAGTCTACGTGCAGCAGGGGTATCCAGTCCGTACCTACGAATCCAATACGTTCTGCTGGATAGAAGTCCGGTTTACCGCATGCTCGCCGTACTGGACCGACACCGAAGAAACTGCATTCAAGCATAACACCGCTTTTGTCAACGACGGCGATTATCCGGCTGAATGCAAGCTGATTTTGAGCGTTACGGTGAGATATGTAGCTCTCGACGGCGTGCAGATCATGGCGTTCCGTGATGGCGCCTACATGCTAACCAACTACGTCACGATTACCGACAGCTCGATAACGGCGACGGACACAAGCGGAAATAACATCCTCTACAAGTTCACGCTGGGCTCGCAGTTCCCGTTAATTCCGATCGGCGAACACACTTTCTACGGCTGCAAAGGCACGTTCAAGAAACGCTGGGGGCATGCATAATGGCGTGTACGGTATCTTCCGCCTACTGTAAGCAATTGGACGACTGGTACTACAACCAGCCCGATGGAACCTACTGCTCGCCGCCGGTTGATGACTACTGGTTTTTCGTTCTCGACATTACCGACCAGAGCTGGTTTGTCAATGCCGCATGGTTCCAGATTCGTGTCGCCGACAAAACCGGGAAAGAATACACCAACGGCACCGACGCCTACTGGTACGGCGAATCGTTCCCGTTAAGCGGACACAAAGAAATCATTGTTCCTTCTCCGACACAGACCGTCCACACGCAGGTTGCCTATGCATTCGAAGTGTCGTTCCTCACCGAACGCGGCGGGACAAAACTCGGTGTTTTCAAAATCTACAACAAGTATGCCCCGGATGCCGGTTACTATACGATGCAGGGACATGTCGGCAATCTTCTAACCAGCAAGTCGTGGAGCACCGAAGACACCTATCCGCTTGTCAAAACCGAGTCCGGCGATACGCACAACTGCAGCGGCAAACTCTACGCACGAACAGCAGGCACCAAATACGTCAGCAATCAGCTGTACTGTCTCGAGATTACGCGGCTTAGAGACAGCAGCGGAGCATCAACTGACGGCGCCACCTGGTACACGAATTTTCATCCCGACATCGGAACCAAACCGTCCTGGATTTACCAGTACTCGGTTGACCGCGACACCGGCGAGTTCTGGGTTGATTTTGCCGAGGCGGGGAAATACCAGGTGACTGCTCAGCTGTATTATTTCAACGGAACCAGACCATCGACATACGACAAAAACTACACGCAGAAACTGTACACATACACGAACACCGTCACCGTCTATGAGGTCGTGAATCCGGTTGTCGAGCTGAATGAGGTGTTTACGCATCCGTATAATCCGGAGTCGTCAGAATGGTCGCCGGATGCCGCACCGTACAACGGCAAAGCTCCGTACCGCGTGCACTGGAGAGACATTACCATCGACACGCATCCGTACTGTGTTCCGCAGGCGACGATGGACTGGGACTGGGGCGATCAGACGCTTACTTCGCCGCAGCAGCACTACACGAACGACTCCGCGTCTCTGGTGCGGACGACCGGCTGGTATATCGTCTATCCCAAAAACGACTACAGTTCCAAGACATGCACGCTGACGTTTACGGACAAATTAGGCAACGTGCGGACCGGCTCATACACGTTTACGCCGTCGAGAACGCAACGGCAGTTTAAAGAACCGATAATCTCTGCTGCGTCCGGAGAACAGCCGTTATTGATCTCCGGATCTGCTGAAGGTTGCAAAGACGAAGAAGACGGAACTGCTCTTCCTTGCATTGTTCCTGCGGATGCTTCGCATCGGCGGCCGCTGCGCCTCCGTCGTTCCGGAAGGGGTTCTCTTCGGTTCCTCGAAAGCACATCAGGCAATCAGAAAGGAACTGATTGAGAATCAGCGTCTGGAAGCGGTTATCTCGATGCCGTCAGGTGTGTTCAAGCCGTATGCCGGAGTTTCGACGGCGATTCTGATTTTCACGAAGACGGACCACGGTGGAACCGACAAGGTCTGGTTCTATGATATGGAAGCTGACGGATTCAGTCTTGATGACAAGCGGACAGCGGTGAAAGAAAACGATATTCCGGATATTATTGCCCGGTTCGGCAATCTTGCAGGCGAAGTGGAACGGAAGCGGACGGACAAATCATTCCTGGTGCCCAAAGAAGAGATTGTTGGGAATAACTATGATTTGTCAATCAACAAATACAAGGAAATTGTCTACGAGAAGGTCGAGTACCGTCCGGTAAAAGAGATTCTGGACGACATCAGCAGACTTGAAGACGAGATTCAGAAAGGCATTGAAGAACTGAAAGGAATGCTGTAAACGATGGCTGCAGATATCACAGACGAGTATGAATCGGTAGTAAATGATATTCGAGGCATTATTACTCACGGCAGAGAAACAGCCTACCGTTCAGCGCATGCTGCTATTCTGATGACCTACTGGTCTGTTGGAAAACGTATCATTGAGCAGGAGCAGGACGGCAAGCACCGTGCCGAGTATGGGAAACGGCTTCTTTCCACGCTTTCAGAGAGGCTTACGGCTGAGTTTGGCTCCGGATATACTGCAAGAAATCTCCGCAATTTCCGGCAATTCTATCTTTTCTTCCCTGACTCAGAGATTTGGCACGCGTGCGTGCCAAATTTAACATGGACGCATATCCGTTCTCTTCTGCGTGTTGAAGACGAAACTGCACGTCTTTGGTATCTGCAGGAAGCAAACCGCGAGAACTGGAGTTCACGGACGCTTGACCGGAATATCGCAACACAGTATTATTACCGTCTGCTGAAGGCTCCGGAAAAAGAGGAGGTGATTGCAGAAATGCACGGAAAGACGGCACAACTGCAGGAAAGTGCATCCACCTACATCAAGAGTCCGGTTGTTGCCGAATTCCTTGGTTTCAAACGTCAGGATTCCTATCTTGAATCGGATCTTGAAAATGCAATCCTCACGCATCTGGGTGAGTTTATTCTGGAGATGGGACGCGGATTCGCATTTGTTTCACGGCAGCAGCATATCATAACTGATACCGAAGACTACTATATTGACCTGGTGTTTTACAATATTGAACTGAAATGCTATGTTCTGATAGATTTGAAGATGGGAAAAATCACGCATCAGGATGTCGGACAGATTGACATGTATGTCCGCATGTATGATGAACTGAAACGTCATGAAGGAGATAATCCGACCATCGGCATTCTTCTTTGTTCCGAGACCAGCGAAGACATTGCTAGATTTTCTGTTCTGCATGACAACAACCGCCTGTTCATGTCCAAATATCTGACCTATCTGCCGACGAAAGAACAGCTGAAGCAGGAGATTGAACGACAGAAGGAGATTTTCTATCTGCAGCATCAGGAAGATGATGAACAGGAAGATGGGGACTGGGTGAAATAAGCGACATGTCCGAGATGGTAAAACTTGGTGATGTGTGTAACGTAACTAATGGGTATGCTTTTGACTCTGAAAGATTTACAGAATCCAAAAAAGGGTTACCTCTTATCCGTGTTCGCGATGTAGTTCGTGGATTCTCGAAAACATATACTACAGAAGGGTATGCTGATAGATATCTGATTCAGAATGGTGACTATCTCATAGGAATGGATGGTGATTTTAATTTAGGTGTATGGAGGGGGGGAACTGCTCTCTTAAACCAACGTGTATGCAAAATATCAATCACCTCCCACAAAGTCGTTGAAAAATATCTGTTGTACTATTTACCAAGAGTATTGAAAGAGATTGGAAATAAAACATCATTTTCCACAGTAAAACATCTCTCTTCCAAAAACATTAGTGAGATAGAAATCCCTCTGTTTTCGCTTACCGAACAAAACCACATAGTTAAAATCCTCGACACCATCAGCAGCATCATCGCTAAACGCAAACAACAGATTACGATGCTTGATGAAGTGGAGAAAAGCCTGTTTGTTGAGATGTTTGGCGACCCTGTGGAAAATCCGAAGGGATGGGAAGCTATTGAATTGTCCGCTGTTGGTCAGGATGCTGAATCAATAAAATGTGGCCCCTTTGGAACGCAATTAACCAAATCTGAGTATATTGATAATGGCATCCCAATATGGGCAATACCACAGATATCATCACATTTTGCGTTGCCTCCATATGCATATATATCTGTAGAGAAAGCTGAGGAATTGAGTCAATATTCTGCAATACCCGGAGATATTCTGATGTCAAGAAAAGGGACTATTGGTAAATGTGCCTTATATCCGAAATCTTATCCATCTGGTGTCATCCACTCTGATGTTTTAAGGATCAGACCAGATACCAATATAGCAAATTCCGTCTTTATCACCCATCAATTACATAATAGTCAATATGTTAAAGGTCAGGTTGATGTAATTAGCAATGGGGCTATTATGAAGGGAATTAATGTTACAAAACTTTCTAAAATCAAAATTCATCTACCACCCAAGTCATTGCAGGATGAATATGAGGATAAAATTTCCAAAATCCAGTGTCAAAGAGTAACATTAGAAAGTGCTATTTCACGCATGATTGAATCTTATAACGCATTGATGCAACAGTACTTCGGATAAATACTAGAGTGTTCTTAAATCAAGGTTGAATTCAGAGAGTAATCAAACGGCTACAAATTGTAGCCAGTTGAAAATGAAAGCATCAAACGGCAGAATGCTCCTCACTGGTACCGTTAGAACCCAAATTTCCCGCGTCAATCACCTCTATGGATTACTCAGTCTAGCTGTATGCTAATGTTTTTGTATTTTAGTAACAAATGAAACTATTAGAATGACCTTTAACCGAGATAAATATAAACAGATTCTCTATTATTTTATTCGGGAAACGAGCGGAGTAAAGTTCAGCAATGTCGGGCGAACTGTTCTGCACAAACTCCTCTACTTCAATGAGTTTGATTATTACGAACGGTATGAAACGCCGTTAACTGACGAAACCTTCATCAAACAGACTCATGGTCCGTTTTCGACGCATTTTGAACCGTTAACCGAGGAAATGATACGAGAGGGAGTGATAATCTGCGATACGGTCAACTACAAGGGAAAACCACAATACCGATACAGAGCACTGAAAAATATGGAGGTTGATCTGCCGCAGCGGGAAATGGAAAACCTCGAAGATACACTCCGCAGATACGGCACGATGACCGGATCTCAAATCGAGGCTATCTCCCACCAGGATATGCCCTGGATTGCAGCCGAAGAATCCCAGAAACTTGATTACGAATTTGTGTTTTATCGTTCCAAAGGTATGGCGGTGACGGAGTGCTCCGATGACGACAGTTAAAGAGACCGAGAAATTTTTAAAAGATCTCAAAAGCATCGTCAAAAAACATCCCGAATTTTCCGACCATTATTCCAGAATTGTAAAAATTGCCTTATCCAAGCTCGACAAAGTTCCCGATATCGTCCGTGCCGACAGAATCAGTGGACTGGGGGAAAAATATGCTCAATATCCTGTCTATAAACTCAGAGTTCATAAATGCGCAAAAATGCGGCTGATATACTATCGAAATCTTCAGGAAAATACTGTAGTCCTGCTCGAAGCATACTGTAAGAATCAACAGGAGACCGAAAACCGGTCGCGGATATACGATTACCTGGATTCGTTAGCCGGCAATTAAACGGAATGTCCTCACAGATACCAGATACTGCGCATTCGATTTCGGATAAACCTATAAGTCCTCTCACGTATAACATTCTGTTATTATTGTATGACAAACTTCGACTACCTCGCTGAAATCCCCGCCTTCCAATCGTTTGCCGATACAGCGATAGCAGCCGAACGCACGTTTGCGATAAATCCGGCAACCTCTGCTGTCAACGCACGCCGTGCCCTGGAATTTGCCGTCCGCTGGCTCTACACCGTCGACAAGTCACTTCCGACACCCTGGCAGAACCAGCTTGGAACGCTGGTAAGCACCATCGAGTTCAGAAAACTGGTCGGAATCGACAACTATCAGAGAATCGAATACATCCGAAAACTCGGAAACAGTGCGGCACACAGCGGAAAGAAAATCACGCCGGATCAGGCAGAACTCTCGCTACAGAACCTCTTCATCTTCCTTGATTTCATTGCCTACTGCTACGCTCCGGAATACCGGGAACGCACGTTCAACCCGGAACTTCTGAAAGCAGAACCGCAGCAGACAACCGAAGCAATTCAAAACGACGAACAACTCTCGGATCTGAAGAAGGAACCGGAATCCGTAACTGCAGAGTTCTCTCGGCGCAGAGCCGAACGCAAAGTCACCTACACCCCAAAGCCGCTTGAAATATCTGAATATCAGACGCGAAAAATCTACATCGACACCGATTTGTCTCTGCTCGGCTGGACAAAGAACAAAGACTGGCTTGATGAGTACGAACTCGCTGGAATGCCGAACGCTTCGGGCGTCGGCTATGCCGATTATGTTCTCTTCGATGACGACGGGGTGCCGCTTGCTCTTATCGAAGCAAAGAAAACCTGCAAGGATGTCTCCGTCGGCAGACAGCAGGCAAAACTCTATGCAGATCTGCTGGAAAAGAAGTTCGGCAGACGTCCGGTCATCTTCCTTGCAAACGGATTCGACACCAGAATCATCGACGGAACCTATCCCGAACGGAAAGTCTCCGGTTTCTACGCCAAACGCGACCTGCAGAAACTATTCAATCTCAAAATCGGCAGAATGCCGCTGACCTCACTCAAAATTAACGACAGCATCAGCGGCAGATATTATCAGAAAGATGCTGTCAGAGCCGTCTGCGATGCTCTCGGCGACAACAGACGAAAAGCACTGCTCGTGATGGCAACCGGTTCCGGGAAAACCAGAACCATCATCTCTCTCGTCGACATCCTGCTGAAACACAAGTGGGTGAAAAACATCCTCTTCCTCGCCGACAGAACGGCACTCGTCACCCAGGCAAAACGGGCGTTCACCAGCCTGCTGCCTGACCTGCCGCTTACCAACCTATGCGAATCCGGCTTTGATCCAACCGCCCGAGTCGTATTTTCAACGTATCAGTCAATGGAAAATGCCATTGACGACGTAAAAGACGAAACAGGGAACCGCCTCTTCTCCTGCGGCCATTTTGACTTAATCATTGTCGATGAAGCACACCGGAGTATCTACCGGAAATACCAGAATATCTTCACGTATTTCGATGCCTTCCTGGTGGGTCTTACGGCAACCCCGAAGGAAGAAATTGACCGCAACACCTACGGCGTCTTCGAGCTGGAAGACAAGGTTCCAACGTATGGATATGATCTCTCTCAGGCAGTCAAAGACGGCTACCTTGTCGATTATCTCTCAATCGAAACGAACCTGAAGTTCATCGACAAAGGTGTCATCTATGACGAACTCACACCGGAAGAGAAGGAAGAGTACGAACGGCTGTTTGTCGATGAAGACGGAAATATTCCGCCAAGCATCAATGCGGCGGCAATCAACCGCTGGCTCTTCAATACCGACACCATCAAGAAAGTTCTCGACATCGTGATGACAAATGCCATCCATGTCGACTACGGTAGCAAAATCGGCAAGACCATCATCTTTGCGGCAAACCATCAGCACGCGGAAAAAATCTACGAGATCTTCGGCCAGCAGTATCCGAACTATCCGGCTGACTTCTGCCGTGTCATCGACAACTACACGAACTATGCTCAGTCGCTTATCGATGACTTCTCTGATAACCGGAAACTGCCGCAGATTGCTGTTTCCGTCGATATGCTTGATACCGGTATCGACGTACCGGAAGTAACCAATCTGGTCTTCTTCAAGAAAGTCTATTCCAAAGCAAAGTTCTGGCAGATGATCGGCCGCGGAACCCGGCTCTGTCCGGGATTAATCGACGGCAAGGACAAGGAACACTTCTATATCTTTGACTTCTGCGGCAACTTCGAGTTCTTCCGCCACAATCATAACGGACGTGATGCATCGCCGGCAGAAACCCTGCAGGCAAGAATCTTCAATCTCAAGAATCTGTTAATCTACAAGATGCAGGGTGCACTCTTCCAGGACGAAGAACAGATTGAGTTCAGAAATCAGCTGATTGATGATGTAACAAAGAAAGTCAAGGAACTGAACCGGGAGAACTTCGCTGTCCGGCAGCATCTGAAATGGGTTGACAGCTACAGCAATAAAGAGGCGTTCACTGCAATCACGTTCGAAATCACACAGGATCTTGCAACTCATGTCTCACCGCTTCTGCTTCCGGAAACAGATGATGCAGATGCTGTCTACTTCGATTACCTGCTCCACGGCCTTGAATACACGCAGCTTGCCGGACAGAACCCGCAAAGACTCATCCGTGAAGTCGTAAGAAGAGCTTCTGATGTCAGCAGGGTAAGCACGATTCCGGAAGTGCGGGCGAAGCTCCCGCTGCTGCAGCGTGCCGCCGACCCCGATTACCTGCGCAGAGCAGATCTTGAAACCTACGAACACATCAGAACCGAACTGCGTGACCTGATGAAGTACATCCCGCTCGACCGCCGCATGCCGGTCTTCACCGACTTCGCTGATGAATCAGGTGACACGGAATGGCACCATTCAGATAGCGGCGACGAGTATCTGACAACCTACCGGGAAAAGGCGGAACATTATCTGAAAGCACATGAAGATACTCCGGTCATCCAGAAACTGAAAACGAATCTGCCGCTCTCTGCTGACGACATCAAAGAACTGGAAACGATTCTCTGGAAAGATGTCGGCACCCGGCAGGACTACTCAAAGGAGATCGGCAGCAAACAGCTCGGTGTTTTCGTCAGAGAAATCATCGGTCTTGACATGCAGGCGGCAAAGGATGCTTTCGCCAAGTACATCGATTTTGCCAACCTCAATCAGAACCAAAGCTACTTCGTTAACAAAGTCATCGAGTACATTGTGAAAAACGGCATGCTGACGGAAAACGCAGTTATGATGAACGCTCCGTTTACCGATAGAGGAACGGTCGCCGATATCTTCGGGCAGAGTCTCGATGTCTGGAACAATATTCTGATTGCAATTGCAAGCATTAACAGGAACGCGGAAACGGCGTAATTAATGAGGGCAGGTTGTACCACTTTTAAAAACATTAATCCATCTTCAGACTAATGTATCACTATACTTAGTGAGATAGTCTATGAAAGGAGAGAAAGTTACCTTAACCGAGATGCTCAGGAAAGAAGATGCCTTCAGCATCCCGGTTTACCAGCGTGATTACAGCTGGAAAAAAGAGCAGTGCCGCCAGCTCTACGATGATCTGATTTCAACCATCATCAATCACCGCCCGAATCACTTTTTCGGCAGCATCGTCGATGCGGAAAATCCTGCGGGAAGAAAACACGAATATATCATCATCGACGGCCAGCAGCGTATCACCACCATGTCGCTCCTTATCCTGGCTTTCCGAAGAACGATTCAGCGTGACCTCTTCAAGTTTGTTGACAACAGCAAGGAAAAGCTCCTGAAGAAAATCGACAGGAATCTCTACAATGATGACGACGACATCAAGCTCACGCCGGCACCGACCTCCAAGGAAGCATACCTTGCTCTTTTCTCCGATGATGAAGATGATTTCGTTAAGGACTCCGATATCACACTCAATTATCTCTATTTCCTGCACCGTCTGGAAGAAAACAAAGACGACTTCACCGCGGATGAAATCTGGAATGCAATCGACAATCTCACGATTATTGACATCTATCTTGAAGCAGAAGATGATGCGCAGTTAATTTTCGAATCCATCAACTCCACCGGGGTGGCACTCTCCGAAAGTGATAAAGTCCGCAACTATCTCATGATGTCTTTGGACATTAAAGAGCAGGAACGCTACTACAACGAATACTGGAAGAAAATTGAAGCAAATACCGGTGAGCGTACCGATATCTTCCTCCGTGATTACCTCGGCATTCAGATGCACGAAGTTACAAAGGTCGATCATGTCTATGATGCCTTCAAAGCTTATGCACGTGATAGGAATAATGAGCAGATTATCAAATCGATTCTCAAATTCTCCAAATATTACGTAACAATCTATCATCCGGAAAATGCACCCGCTGTATTCAAGAAAGCATTTACAGGATTTCGAAAGCTCGACATGGGTGTTGCCGACCCGTACCTGATGCGGCTTCTCGAAGGATATGAGACGGGGACCATTCCGGAAAATGAAGTCAATGAGACACTGGAAGTTATCGAAGACTACCTGTTTAGAAGAAAAATCTGTTCTGTTCCGACAAATGCATTAAACAAAATTTTCCATACGCTGCACACTGATGCTCTGAAACTGAAGGGGAACACCGATGACTACAGCGAACGTGTCAAATTTATATTGATGCGGAAAGATACGTCCGGCCGGTTCCCGCGAAATGATGAATTTCTTGAAGCGTTTAAATCACGCGATATCTATACAGATTTGTCGGAAAAGAGTAAACTCTACCTGCTGGAACGTCTTGAAAACTTTGACAACAAGGAATCTCATAATATTCCGGAGCTTGTTGCAGCAGGTTCCTGTTCCATCGAACATGTTATGCCGCAGACATTAAACGACGACTGGATTGCTGATCTCGGCGGAGAAGAGAATGCCAAGCGTGTACATGGAAAATGGCTGCATAAGATTGGAAATCTGACATTTACCGGGTACAACTCACGGTACAGCAATCAGTCATTCCAGTCTAAACTTACTATGGAGCATGGATTCCGCGACAGTACCTTTGCATTAAACAAATATATCGCCAAGTGCACGAAATGGACGGAAGAGGAAATCATCGGAAGAACAGCTCTGCTGATGGAAAAAATTGAACAGATCTGGCCGGAGCCGACAACCGAATTTATTGAGGATGTCGTTGAAGACGGCGGATTTGTCAATCTTGCAGAAAATTACAATTTCACGAATAAGCAGATGAAAGGATTCACTTTTGAAAAGACGGTGTATCCGGCAACGTCCTGGAAAGATTTCCTGATTATGATGGTGAACCTGCTCTATGAGAAAGACCCATCAATCATGCAAAACTTATCACGGACAACAGCCTCATATGGCCCTGCCAATTTCATTACAGCAAGCGAGCATGATTACGATTCGGGAAGAACAGCAGAGATAAAAGACGGCATCTATGTGTATATCAACAGTTCAACCTGGGATAAACTGAAATTAATCAAGGGTCTGCTGGATCTTTACAACATCCCACATTCCGCGGTTGAGATTCATATCAGAAAAGTAGATGAGGTTCATGTCGATATCAATGAACTTGCTACGAAGTACTGGGAGGGACTTGTGCCAAAGATTACTGAAGTCACCCATGTTTTCGATGGAAGACCGCAACCGATATATCCCTGGTTTGTCAGCAACGGAACTTTCTTTGTACGCATGCGGTATCGCCTGCTTTTCAACAAGACATTCTGTCTGGTTGGATTTGAATTCTATACTAATGACAAAGAACTGAATGAGGAATACTTTGATTTGATAGCGTCCCACAAAGATGAGATTGAAGCAGCATTCGGTGAGAAACTTGTCTGGGAGAGGAATGAGCAGAAACGTTCCTGTTTCATCAGCTCTGTCCAGAGTTACAGCATCACCGATGAATCATCCTGGGATGCGGCATCTACTTTCATGCTTGAGAAATTCCCGAAATTTGAAGCTGCACTGCAACCAGTTATCAATCTCTATTTGAATGAAAAAATAGACGATGCAGATGAATTTGACGACGGAGAAGAAACCTGACGGCATCCTTCATCCGCGACTATTACAAGAAGCTATGAGAGCCAAAGTTGTTGAGAAGAAAACAGGCGAAGTCATCTATCAGATTGTCATCGAGGGAAATCCCTACAAACCATCATCTATCGTCGAGTCCGGAACTCAGAAAGACGAGTTTTCCAAAAAGATGAACGACTGGTACAACGGCATGCCTGAATTCATACAGCATGTCGTAACCAGTACCGGCAGTCAAGTCTGCTTCTATGTTACGTTAATCCAGAATAACATAGATGAAGAGAACTTCGATTTACAGATTGAAGATTATCCGGGCCACTCAAAATTCCCTGAGTATGTTCCTCCGCCGAAGCCGAGACGGCATGGAGCAGCTTTCGATTTCGAAGTATTCTAAATTCCAATGATACCATGAAGGAAAATATCAGGCCGACATCGAACGAAAGTCTCGGGCGATTCATGAGAATAAATGCCGACCCTGAACCGAAAACCAGAATCCATCTGCCGTATGCAGCCATGCACGGCATCGGAGCAGAATGTCTCCGCAGGCGGAAGTTCCGGGGATTCCTGGATGAAAACGGGATTCATAATCCTCATTAAATCTGCTAAGATAAATCAGCAAAAAAAATAGATTCAGGATATTCAGGCTCGTACAAAAGCCTGTACTCCGATATTGAATAATCAGTAAAGCCATGGCCTCTAAGGCCGATAATAAGATACGATGTGGTGGTATATATACCCATGACCGTGCACCGCGAAAGTGCCCCCCGTCCATTTTAAACCAACCGCCACCAGCAAATGATTATTCACGAACAGCAAATAGTATTCCGGCAAACCGGGAATACCCTGACCACAAGCGCACAAGATTGCAATAGCTTCTTTCTTCACCCGCTGAAATTCATCGTTCCTAAATCACGTGAAGAGAGTTTACGATTCTCGGTTTTCCGACTGCTTTTCCCCGGCTGAACGATCACTGTTTCTGAAATCACACACCCGATAGATGATTATTTGCCGAGAGCAAACAGGTATACGTGAGTCGGGGCGGAAGAATCAAATATAGTCTGGTAGAGTTTGCTATAGCTTTGTCCTCCGGTTTTCAGCTGTGACGGAGGACCAAGACATTTCCCCGGCTCCATCGTTTTTTCTCACAACATATTATCACTGGATAGCATTAGCCGGGTTCCCGCTGTCAGAAAGTGTTTATTACTGAATGTTCCATTATCCTCTATGATACGATTCAGAAGTGCCGCAGCAATTATGGCGGAGCAGGAAGAACTCAGAAAAGAAATTGAACGGATGCTCCCCCCGAAACGGAGAATTCCGCGGTACCGGGCAATGCGGGGCATCAGAGCTGAAGGTATCAGACGACGGAAGTTCCGGCGGTTCCTGGACGCCAACTGGCTCCGGGAAGCATATCTTTACGACTGAAACCGGTCGGATAAACCGGTAAATCAGCGTCAAAATCCGTCAACTGTGCAAAAACCTTTTATTTCCGCCAAATCCATGTATAACCTGATAATCATGACTGATTTACCAAAAGCAGCAGTTGTCCGCATTGCAAAGAATGCAGGCGCAGAACGCATCGGCGAAGACGCAGCAGAAGCACTCGTCGCAGCAGTTGAAGAATACGCAGCAAAACTTGCAGTTAAGGCAGCAGCAATCGCAAAGAACGCAGGCCGCGTCACCCTTAAAGCAGACGACGTCAAGCTTGCACAGTAACGAAACTCATACACACCCCAAGGAATAATCTGGTAATGCATTTCCTTCTCTGAAGATATCAGAGAGGGAACAGTTCTCCTTTTCACATAATTACGAAAACAGTCCTTCAAAAACGAGGGAGGTGATTTACCAAGATCTCCGCCGTTTTTTATTGGATATAATACGGGAATCTAAAGAGATTCTGTCAATTGTGGGAATGTCTGCGTGTCGTCACGTTAGCATTCTTATCTGTAAGGTCGACTTCTTTGAAGATAACTCTTTTCCTTACTGCACATATTCGCCGTACTTGTGTTCGTAGTAGACACGGAATCCGAAATGGACAAAGCACATGCACAGGAGAAGAATGATTTCGCCGAATGCAATCAGCCCGACGAGATCCGGCTGCATTACCGGCGGCTGCGGGAACGGACCGTGCGGCATAAGCATGTGCGGAACGCCGAACGCATAAACGGCAAGCGCAAGATTTGCCAGCGTGAAAACAACCGCACCGACACGGAAGGTTGCAGAAGCGCATTTGGCATTGATCATCGCTTCACGCTCATCCTGATATCCGCTGATAAGACGTTTCCGGAATATGAGATAAAGAACAAGAACCGCAGCCAGCGGAAGAAGAATAAAGAGCGGCTGATGCAGTTTAATAAAAATGAAGAAGAGCACAACAAGAGCGAGAGCAACCGATGCTCTGAGAATAAGATACGTGGTTTTCTTCATAAGTCTCTACTATCATTGAAGTTTCTTGGATAGTAATCTTTTGACAAAACAATTCCGGCATAAAAGCGAGCGGGACAGTATCTCATTGGTGGGGAGGGTACTTGACAGCTGTTTCCCTCGTATGACGTCCTATGAAACGGTGAGTAACATGGTTAGGAATGTCCCGCTTACCTGTATCTATAGAATCTGCAATAATAAACGGTTTCTTATCCGGGCAAAACAGGACGGAAAGCAAGAAGCCTTTTCCCCGCAGAACAACAACCATTCAGTGTAAGGCGGTAATGGTCTAATGGCATGACTTGAGCTTCCCAAGCTCACAATCCGGGTTCGATCCCCGGTTACCGCACTTTCTATGCTCCCTGTTACCATCAGTTCCCTCTATCAGAAAATCGGATATGTTTTCACGAATACTTCGTACCTTCAGCACGCGCTGACACGGACCGCCTATGCCCGTGAACACGGTTTGCCGATAGCCAAAGCCATGGATTATCTCGCTGTCCTCGGCGATTCCGTTCTTGATACCGTCGTCATCAAAGACATCATCGATGCCGGTGTTGCAGACAAAGGAGAAATCACCCGGCAGAAAACCAATCTCGTCAACATGACGGTGTTCCGGCGTCTTGCCGAATCCATCGATCTCGCATCCTATGTCTCCTGGGGCAAAGGCGAAAAGGAGATGCGCATCTGGGAAAGCGGCCGCGTCTCAGCCGAGTGCTTTGAAGCTCTGGCAGGCGCAGTCTATCTCGACGGCGGAATAGAAGCAGTGGAAACCATGTTTGAAACCGTCGGCGGTTTTCCTCAGCGGAACTGCATAGAGACAACCCGCAAATAGAAGAGCGGATTTTGCAAAAACCAGTACGGTGCCGTGCGGAGAATTTGCTGTGTCTCTGAAACGCAGTAATGGAAACAATTCTCCGATATCTGTCAACTACCAATTAAGGAACGGCACCGCACCATATCAAGATACGCTCTCGGAAGCAAAATGCATTCCTAAAAAAGAAGCAGAGCGGCAGAATCGTCGCACTCTTCCGCTGGAATAATAGGCAACCGAAAACAGTTTCGGATTTCTTCGGAGAACTCGCGAGACCCGCTGACTGGTTATCGACGAAACCCGCTGGTCGCCTTTTCCGTCGCGCCCCAGATAATTAAAGTACGGGTCAAGCAGTTTCAGCCTAACATCGTTCGATTTGAAGCAGCAGGGTTTTCCGCTGTCGTCAATGGAGACAGCCGCCGCCGCCTCCAGAATCTCCTCGTCAGAGAAGGGAACATACATCATCCTCACCGTCCGGATGCCGCCAGATACCGCGCTGGAATGCGACATATGCCGCGGCTTGAAGAAAGATATCTCCTTCTGTTATCGCCTGCAGTTCTTTCCGGGAAACAACAGGAACATCAGATAAATTTTTAATACTACTTTTGAGATAATTATAACGGCCGGAGGAACTCAATACAACTGTGAAATCTTTGATTCCCTCCGGCGCGCTGTTTTTATCCTGATTCATTCCCGGATTCCTCCTTTGACGAAGACTGATCCGCCGCTTTTTTCTTCTATAGCCTGACGGATGTACTGGCTGCAGGAGGTAACTCCCGGTTCCGATTTCCACACTTGAATGAGTCGGTCTTTCTCTTCCGGGGAAATTTTAATCGATACTGTTTCTGTGTTCATGATTCAACTCGTAGTAAGATTGAGAACTTACTACTCTATCATTACCATAAACTTGTATATAAGGCCCGAAAGCACCCGGGAGATATCGGTCGCCGGAAGGGGTTTTTCCAAGGAATCAGATTCCCTGGAGGTACTTCGGTTTTACCTTCTTGCTGTCGTGGTTCGGGTAGACTGGGGTGCGGGGCTGCGTGCTTGGCATTATCTTCCCGCAGTAGGCCGGGAGAGGGGTGTCACTCGGGGTCGAGAGATTATCGAAGACCGGGAGCTGCTGATACTGATTCCGAATATCTTCCGTATGAATCAGGTAGTCGGGCTTCGTTTGCCGGTAGATCTGCGGGTCTCCCATCAGGGATGACGGTTCGGCGGCCGATTTCTCAGATGCCGGTTCTGCGGCTGCTTTGCGGGCATGGAGGAGACGTGCTGCGCTGACGATGTCATTCAGCATATCGTCATCGTCAATCATCTCCATCAGTTCAGCTTTGCGCATCTCGATCGATTCAATGCCGTCTTTTGTCAGCGGCATTCCGCAAACTTCACAATAGATTGCTGTCGGCGTGTTGATGGTTCCGCACCGGTGGCACTGACGCGGTTCCAGCGTGCGTTCGTATTTGCGGCATATGTCCGTCTTCGGGCGTTCGATACCATGAAGTTCCGCCATACAGTCGTCGAGGTTGGTATTGACGATATGTGCGTAGGTCTGGAACATATTTGTTGTAGTCGTTCCCCACATCATCTTCTTGATGTAGGTCTCCGGAACACCCTGCTGAATCAGGTGGGTAATCCGGGAGTGGCGGAAAATATGCGGTGTGATGTGCTTTTCAATACCGGCACGCAATGCCGTTTCCTTGACAATTTTTGCAATAGTTGTGTAGGTTAACGGAAGGTGCTCATAGTTGTACTTCGGAGATGCAGTGTAGCCGACAAATACAAACTTATCCGGGTTGGAATTGTCCTCCGGAAACCGGTTCCTCCAGATTGCGAGGTAAGGTCGAGAGATAACGAGCGGCACATATCGCGGGATGCCCGTTTTTCCCGCCGTGTTCAAAACCACACTCCATTCGGTAAACTTCAAATCCCCCCAGGTGAGATCGGCAATCTCACGGCTGCGGAGACCTGCTTCATAAATAACAGAGATAAGGGCCCGATCCCGATCATTGCGGGCGGCAAGCAGCATCGATTTAACCTCATCTTCAGAGAGAATATCGGCCGCAGTTTTTGTCATTCTGTCCGGCGACGGTGAGCGGATTTTGTTCAGTTTCTTTTCGTTCAGATCTTTGCCATAACCATTTTCGCACATCCAGAGGAAGAAGCGTTTGGCAGTTTTAATGCGGTCGTGAATGGTGTTGTTTTTGTATCTCGGTGTTATGCCGTCTTCTTTGACAGCAGTCATAATGTCTTTGATACCTGCTTGAACTTCAAGTGTGGTGATGGTGCTGTATTCCGGAAAATGCTGGCGGTTGAGAATCAGTGATCCTACCAGTTTGAGTTCACGCAGAGCACCTACGCTTCCGGAGAGTTCATTAGTAAATTCCTGAATCAATTCTGCATCTTGTTGCGTTATCTTTCCAGCGTCAAGGGCTTTTTTATAATAGCCTTTCACCTCTTTTAAGATTGCCGCCTCAGTTCTGTGAAATCTTTGGTTTCTCATCGGCTGAGAAATAATGGAATCAACTATAAAAACATTTCTTTATAAATGTGAGGGGGTGTGGAAAATATGTATCATACCCATGATTGAAGGGTGCATACCCCGTCAGGACGTTTTAAGCTTATTTTGAAGTCTTTTCACTTTTTACTTTACTTTCAAAACACGGTAATTCGTATACTTCTAAATATTGGCTTATTTTGGCTTGCGCATTCCAATTTGAGCGATTTGGAAATCACATGAAGACGCTAGAGACAAGGATTTTGCAGTAACCGGTCCTGTTCATTGTGTGAATTTTTACGGATTTCATAACACATTTATGATGACCGCGCACGCTAAATCGCTCAATTCTGGCGTATTTCGATTCGGTCGCGCAAGGTCTATTTTTAAAATTAAATAATAATTATTTGATATTTTTGAATTTAGTCGTTAATTTGAAGTTTTTGATATTTGGGTGGTTTAGCAGATTTTGTCTTTGATAGTAATCTAAGTCATAATCATCGTTAATTTCAGATTTTAAAAGCGATTTGAGGTTAACTTCTCTGAATAAAAATGTGTGGAATTTCAGATGTTTGAGATGCCGAAAATTATTGTAAAGAAGTACTCTCGGGTTTTTTTGGACCCAGTTCCACTTCCCAAATTTGGAAAAGGGAAACTTTTTGCAGTGCCGGCGCGAGGAAGAGAACATAATCCAATTTCCTGACATCGATGATATTCTCATAGGATTCGGTGTCCCACTGCTTTCACTTCTGAAATACGGAGAACTGCAGTCATGTTCATTACCGCTGTTGTCATTAACATCGAATATTATGGCGTCCTCTCTCTGTTTCCCTGCTCTAATTAGTATCTCCCAGCTTCCATTCCTCCATCATTTCTTTCATCTCTTCCTTTGACACTCCCTCTAATCCGAGCAGTTCTCTGACTTCGTTCACTGTTCCGCATTTTGTTTCGAAAATCATCTTTGCTTTTTCCCTGTTTGATGCAATGTCTTCTACCATTGAGGTTTCGATATGTACTTCAGCATGCCAGGTTTCCGGATAATGATTCGCTAGAAGATAATAATTCGGCAGCCGTCTGAGATTCTCCTGCAGCATATTCCTCGCTGCCGTTTGCCGATGGTGCTGTCTATGAAACCAATCAGGGAGGTGAGATGATTGCCCATACGATTCATTCAGTAAATCCATCGCTGCCCTGTTTTCCGGTACGGACAACACACGGAAAAGCAATTCGAGCAGAACCGGTTGCGGCGTTGTATGAACAAGGTCTTGTGCATCACGTCGGTTTCTTTCCTGAACTCGAAGAGCAGATGACAGAGTGGGTTCCCGGTGACTCAAAATCACCGGATCGGCTGGATGCCCTGGTGTGGGCGGCAACCTATCTCCAGAAGTTCAGAAAACAGAGCAGCGGGCTGATTATGGATACGCCGGTCCTTGCATCATCACCGCATATTCCATATTCACGCGGTCACCGGTCGGGTGTTCCAGTGTTCTTCAATGGCGGACGAAGGTAGACGTTGTTAACCTCATCGGATGTTAGAAGGCAAGTAATTGCATGGAAAGCAGTATTAAAAAATCTGTCAATTCATATTTTTTCCAATGATGAGTACTATCCCCTCGTTGAATCATTGATAAATACTTGCTCTCCATTTTTTTGAATGTTCCAAAAAGGAAATAAAGAAACTGTGAATAATAATGTTGCATGGTAGATACGAATCTGTTTCTGGAAGAAGCAAAATCTCTTGTGTCGAAAATTTGTTCTGCACTCAATTTACCAGATTCTGTTGTTGAACGTTCGGTTACCATTCTATATTCTGCGGCTCAATGCCTCATCTACAATTTTTAATGCGCACAAATCCCCGCACATCGAGCATGTCTCACATACGCCGTCACGGTCATGAACTTTTCGTGCGTGGTCGCCGAACAAGGCAAAAGAATACTGCTTTTCCCAGTCAAGCGATTTACGCGCCTCTGCCATCGCCTGTTCTTTTGCGACGCAGACCTCACGTCTTCTTGAAAGATCTCCAACACGGGCTGCAATCTTTGCAGTGCGTGTTCCTTCAATTATGTCATTCACATCAGGGAGTGCAAGATGCTCTGAAGGAGATACCATACACAAAAAATCAGCACCCGCTGCAGCTGCGGCAGCACCTCCGACAGCACCTGTTATATGGTCATATCCGGGTGCGGTATCTGTAACCAGAGGTCCTAATAGATAGAGCGGTGCATGATTTGTTATCTCTTTTATCATTTTTATGTTGTAGGGAATTTCCTGATAGTCCATATGTCCGGGACCTTCAATCATGCGCTGAATTCCTCTATCGTAAGCTCTTCGTGCGAGTTTTCCAAGCGTCAGATACTCCTGCGTCTTGGCAAGCTTTACTGAATCCACGTATGCTCCGGGGCGCATGCCATCCCCTAATGAGAGTGTTATGTTGTATTCATCAAGAATCTCTAAAAGATAATCAAATTCACTATAGAGCGGGTTTTCTTCGCCGGAGGCTATCATCATCGCGGTATGAAATGAACCGCCGCGGGAGACAACACCCATCACTCTCGGATCTTTTTTCAGTGCATCTAAGGCATCGAGGTTTACTCCGCAGTGAAGCGTCATAAAGTCAACTCCTTCACGCGCCTGATCTCGAATCGTATTGAAGAGAATATCAGGCGTTAAATCCAGAACATTTCCAGCACGGCGAACCGCTTCATAGATGGGAACTGTTCCAAGGGGCAGCGGAAACTTCATTATTTCCCGTCTGATTTTTTTCAGATCTCCTCCGGTAGATAAATCCATTACCGTATCCGCACCGTTTTGAATGGCTGCCTCGGCTTTTTTCAGTTCCAGTTCCGGACTGCAGTTAATGCCTGAGGTGCCTACATTGACGTTTACTTTGATGAATGTGTTTTCTCCAACGGCAAGTGCTTTACTATATCGTTTTTCATTTTTCAGAATGACAGTTCTTCCGGAGATAACCGAACGAGAAAGGCGTTCCGGAGTTGTCTGTTCTGCCGCCGCGGTTTCGGAAAGGAAGGAGATGTCTCCTTCTTTGCAGCGCTTCAGAATATCGTGCATGTCCCTATTTCATCTCACTGATGACTGAAAAAATCATCGATTATTTCGTGTCCAAGCATGAGATGATGGTTCCAAAGAATGTCGCCTACATGTGGCATGAGGAAGACCGTATGGGAACCCTTGAGCCCGGAAAGCTTGCCAACATGACCGTCTATGCCGCTGACTTCTTAAACGACAGCCTTGGTGCGGTTGCAGGTTCGGCATTCCTCGGCACTATTGCCACAATCGTTGAAGGAAAGATTGCCTACGAAGTAGAAGTAAAGCTTCCGTTCTCGTAAGAGATAAGGGAATAAAACTAACTTTTTTTTCTTTTGCGGGGTTTGTTTCTCCGTGTGTTCTGCAGACACAGCGCGGCTCACGGCTCGCGCTGCACAGAAGAGCTGTGTTCAAGTTCCCGTTCAATCTCTTCTACAGTTGGAATCGAACACTTATACTCCTCCGGAATCAGATTCGACAACTCATACGCAGACACACCAAGGGGCTGACTGCTTGCCTCTAAAGCATACTCTGCTTTCACATTATCTTTCGTCTTACAGACAAGAAGTCCGAATCCTACACCGGCGTTGTTACCATCTCCAAAGACGGTGAAGTTAAGGCAACCATCAGAATCGACACCAAAGACGAAGACGGGTACCTGAACCTGATGGAAACCATCAACACCGACCTCTTTGCAGAAGACGCATACGGCTCGGAGGCAACCGCGGCAGAAAACCCGGACAAACGCAACTGGAAGCTTAACTTTGTAGGTCTTCCGGCATTTCTATTGATACCTCACTGGTATTTTCGTAATGAGAGCAGAAGCGTAATGAACCGGAAAACAAATAATACCTGACATGGAAAAAGAACAGTATAATTCGTTTCAAAAACTATATCTAATTAGTAACCAAATAGGTAAGATAAATCAATGACACGGGAACAATATTTCAGCTCAATTCAGAAACGAATTGGAAAAATACCGGAGGGAACTGTCTTTACGGCATTGAAATTTACTGACCTTGCCCCCAACAGTGTAATCAAAATGGCTCTCTCACGGCTCGCGCAGGAAAAGAAAATACGGCGGATAATGCGCGGTGTCTATGACAAACCGGAGTACAGTGAATTTCTGAAAGAATATGCCGCACCGCAAATTGATAAAGTTGCAGAAGCCATCGGAAAAAATAACGGGTGGACAATAACACCCTATGGAGATGCAGCAGCAAATCTGCTCGGGCTAACTCCACAGGTTCCTGCAAGATGGATATTCGCATCGGACGGACCGTACAAAGAATATCGGTGCGGGAATACAACTATCAGTTTCAAACACGTTGCAAATAAAGATATTACCGGTCTCTCATTCAAGTCAGCTCTTCTCATTCAGGCATTAAAATCCCTGGGAAAGAACAACATGGATGAATGTACAATCAGTCAGTTGTCATCTGCTCTGACCCGGAAAGAAAAACAAACCATTCTGAAGGAAACACAGGGGGCAACCGCCTGGGTATCTGACACAATCCGGAAAATCTGCGCCTGAGATGCCATAAAACGAGGATACGTATGAAAGAAACAGCTCTTCTCCCGGAAAAAGACAGAGATTTCCTCTTCAAAAACACCGCAGCACGCCGGTCACTCACCCCTGCCATTATCGAAAAAGACTTCTGGGTGTGCTGGACACTGGACTATTTGTTTCAGCAGTCAAAATGGAAAAACAGCCTGATATTCAAAGGAGGAACAAGTTTATCGAAAGCATACAACCTAATACAGCGGTTTTCAGAAGATATAGATCTCATTCTGGACTGGAGAGAACTCGGGTATAGTGCTGAAGAACCATGGGAACAGCGGTCTAATAAAAAACAACAGGAATTTAATCGTCAGGCAAACGAACGATCAGCCGCGTATCTCAGAGATGAAATTGTTCCCACCCTGCAGGAAGATTTTACAGGACTCCTGGGGGTTAGTGCTGATATTCATATTGCATCAGATGATGAACTTACCATCATATTCGGCTATCCTCATCTTTATTCCAAAAATGGAACAGTACAGGAAATCAGACTTGAAATCGGTCCGTTAGCGGCAGCAACCCCGGCAGCAAACCAGACAATAACTCCTTATGCCGCAGAAACCTATCCGCATGTATTTCATCAGCCGTCAACAGAAGTCATAACAGTTCTTCCGGAACGGACATTCTGGGAAAAAATTCTCATCCTCCACAGCGAAGCACATCGCCCAATGACATCTCCGATGCCTCCAAGGTATTCACGTCACTATTATGATGTGGTAATGATGACTAATTCACCCGTCAAAAATACAGCGTTTGCAGATAAAGAATTGCTCAGAAAGGTGACGGAGTTTAAGAAAAAATTCTACCCGCTAAACCGTGCAAAGTATGATGATGTTCTTTCAGGAAATATCCGGCTGCTTCCGTCCGATAGCCATATGAAAGAGTTAAAAGATGACTATGCAAAGATGCAGCAGATGATTTTTGAAGAGAATTATTCGTTTGATGAAATCATTGACAGACTGAAAGAACTTGAGGATGAAATACATAGCCTCTCCCCTTGATATTTCACTGTCATTCTGTACATTTTCCAAGGCGAACTTTGGATTACAATCTTCTGACACCGCAGGGAGAAGAAGCAGTTACGTTAATTCAGGTTCATCCGCCGGGCATAATCCCGGTTAAAAGAACCACATAAAAAGGTAAGGTTATGTTTCCCCTATTTTACTTGCCTTCCTGCCTCTCGTACGAATGATACCTTTCCTCTTGACTAAATTGGTAATCTTCTGCGTGCCGACTCCATACTCTTTCTTTAACTCGGCATTGGTCGCACCGTTTTTCAGACGTTTAATAATGGCAGCATCGTTCCATTTCTTCTTATTGGGGTCATATGGATACCGTGCTTTGATTGCTTCATCTACCCGTGCTTTAACTTCATTACCGTCTTTCATCCATTCCGGAAGATGTACATACTTTTCCCAGAACGGCAATACACCCGGATAATCGTCAACGGCAGCAATAGCAAGATTATCATAGTCTTTGTCACCAACATCCTGTGGTTTTCTTCCTTGCGTATATTCAGCAGATGCCTTTGGAATTTTCGATTTACTAAAGACCGCCTTGCAGAACTTACGAAGAGAAGACAGATTACATGGGATTGCCGGATTGATGATTCTGCTGACTTTATTGACCTCATCATTATAGAACGAAGAAGGGTCTTCTCTGGTCTTCGTATCATAGATTTTGAAATTCTCTACCATAGGCAGATATTCCATAGGTAAGAAATATTCAGTAGCTAACTTAGACCCCTGACCTGCATCTTCAGCAACAATTCTAAAGAATCTATCATGTTTCAGAATCTTCAATGGGTTTTCAAATACCCGGAATAACTGAGTTGTTCTTGCACCGCATACGGCAGTTATGATAAAGAACACCTGTATATCCGCCGGTAATAAATCCATTGTCTGAATAATGATTTCCGGGAAGTTGATAAGTTCCCTTGTTTTCTGTTTGGAGTGCTTACCGCGGTTCGGCTTATATCTTTCAGCAACAATCTTTCGGTACTGTGAATTACTATATCCGTTGAACGTATCTTTACTCTCAATCAGTTCATCACGAAGGAAAGCACAGACTTCATAGACAGCATCTTTATCTGACTTTTTGATATAGTCTCTATCCTTAATGTCTTCCAGATTATAAACCCAGGTCAGCTTTGAGATTAAATTCAGATAGTCTCTTTAGGACGTTTTCTTGTTTTCTAAATTTTTGTAAGTTTTTGATAAACTAACCCCTTTTCGCACGTTTCTCGGATTTGAGCTAAGCAAAAACGCCGTCTCCTTTCAGGAAAGATCGTTTCATTATTCCGCGTAGTTCATATAGATTAAAAACACATCTAGTATTACAAATAATGAAAAAATCATTACTCGGTGCGAATACTACGGCTTTAAAGTATCACGCAATCCGCGGAAAGAAATTACTCGTAATCCTGATCCTTGCCGCGGTTCTGGTAGTGTCAGCGGTAATTGCGCTGGGTGTCGGTTCGGTCTATCTTTCTCCGTTAGAGGTTTTACAGGCAATCGGCAATGCATTGTTCCCCGGTGCTGTTGATGAGCCGTCGGGCGGTGCCGGGCTGATTATTCTGAATTTCCGTCTGCCGAGAATCATTCTTGCTGTTCTCTGCGGTATTGCACTTGCTGTTGCAGGAGCTGTGATGCAGGGGCTACTGCGCAATCCTCTCGTCAGCCCATTCACGCTGGGTTTATCGTCTGCGGCCTCGTTCGGTGCGGCGCTCATGGTCGTGCTCGGTCCTGTTGTTCTCGGAGCGGCATTCACCGGTTCTGTGGTGCTGCTCGGACTGGAATTTACCATGAAGTCGCTGCTGATTATTCTTTCAGCATTCGTCTTCGGCTGGCTTTCCGTTCTGCTGGTGTTTTTCATCTCAAGGTCAAAACAGACGTCGCAGGCGGTTATGATTCTGGCCGGTGTTGTTATCGGTTATCTTTTCCAGGCAGGTCTTCTTGCACTCAAGTATGTCTCTGACGATGATGCGCTGCGGGAGATTGTTACCTGGCTGATGGGCGGTATGTGGGGTGCAACCTGGCCTGCGATTGTCATTCTGGTTCCGGTTGTCTTTGTCTGTTTCTTCCTGATTTTCCGCCGGGCGTGGGATTTGAATACCCTTTCTTCCGGAGATGACGTCGCCCGGAATCTCGGCATCAATGTCGGCAGATTCAGAATCAGCGGTCTGATGATTGTGAGTTTTGCTGCATCCGCGTGTCTTGCATTTACCGGAATCATCGGCTTTGTCGGACTGATGGCTCCGCATATCTGCCGCATGCTCATTGGAAATGACTACCGGTATCTGCTTCCGGCATCAGCGCTGATGGGTGCACTGATACTGCTGATTTCCGATACCGTCGGGCGGGTTATTCTTGCACCGATTGAAATACCGGTTGGTATCATTATGTATATTCTCGGAGGAATCTTCTTCCTGCTTCTGATTATCAAAGGACGGGGGAGGTATCTCTCATGAACATCAGGGCAGAACACCTGACGCAAAACTACGGAACGCATGTTGTTCTGGATGATATCAGTTTCACTGCATCTTCCGGTGAAATTACTGCTTTGCTTGGACCGAACGGTTCCGGAAAATCCACGCTAATAAAAACGATTGCAGATATTCTTCCACTGAAGAAAGGCACCATCTTTGTCGACGGAAAAGACATCACCGAATCCGATAAAATAGAACGAGCGAAGATGCTCGGCTATGTTCCGCAGTATTTCCATTACACTTCGTTTACCACGGTTCTGGATACGGTTCTCGTAGGAAGGAGACCGTATATGAGCTGGTCGGTTTCTGATGAAGACCTGGCCGAAGTTGACGCTGCGCTGAATGCGATGAACATTGCCGATCTCTCAGAACGGTATGTCAACGAGCTTTCCGGAGGTCAGCGTCAGCGGGTGTTTATTGCCCGTGCTCTGGCACAGAATCCGGCGTTCTATCTTTTTGATGAACCGACCAGTTCGCTTGATTTGCGTCACCAGCTGGAAACGCTTGCAGCGATGCAGTCGATTGTCCGCAGAAACAACTCAGGCATGATTGTCGCACTGCATGATTTGAACCTTGCACTCCGCTATGCCGACCGCGTTCTTCTCTTAAAAGATGGAAAAATCTACGCCGACGGTCACCCGTCTGAAGTATTAACGCCGGATGCCGTGCGTGATGTCTACGGCGTCGAGTCATCTCTTGTTGAAAATGAAAAAGGAACCTTCATCCTGTCCTATGAACCATCACACTAACCTTCTCAAAATCATCGCCGGTATTCTTGTCATTCTTTTGATTGCCGCTGCCGGCTGTACCACCGCACCGTCTGCCGACGGACTCACGATTACCAACTCCGACGGAACTCCTGTTCATCTTTCGGGACCGGCAGAACGCATTGTTCTTCTGAATTCGAATGCCGGAGAAATTCTCTACCTGTTAGGAGAGGCAGACCGTGTTGTCGGTATTTCCCAGTCGATACAGAATAATGCAGAGCAGCGGATGATGTATCCGTCTGCCGAAGTTGTCGGAACCTGGAATGAACCGGATGTTGAGCGTCTTATTGCCCTTGATGTCGATCTGGTTCTCGGATATGCCACTTCAAAGCCGAAGAATGAGGTAGTTCTTGGTGCTTCCGGCATCCCGATTGTCTACATTGACTGTACGAAGCCGTCGACAATGGCATCAGATATTATGGAAGTGGGAAAACTGGTTGGAAAGACGTCGCTTGCCAAAGAAATTGCTGAATTCTATACCTCGGTTATGGATAAGGTTTCAGCGGCAGGAATGCCGTATGATGTGCAGTATCGTATCTATGCAGAAAGTTACACTGCATTTTACGGACAAGGCAAAGGTACCGGCATCGGCGAGATGATAGACCTGACTGCAGGATGCAACATTATGGCATCCGTTGACGGTGCCCGCAAGATTTCCGATGAGTGGGTTGTTTCCGAGAAGCCCGAGATTATCATTAAAGTGGTAAACTCGATGGATGCAAGAGAAGACGTGCTGAAGGAAATACAATCAAGAACCGGATTTTCCACAACGCCTGCAGTGCAGAATCACAAGGTCTGGCTGATTAGAAACGATTTGACCTACGGACCGCGTGCTTGTGCCGGAGCGGTTGCTATTCTGCAGATGCAATACCCTGGTGCGTTACCGGGAATTACTGCAGAGAGTGTTCTTGAAGAGTTCAATGCCCGGTTCTCAACGTCGTTTGAGACAAATCTGGCGGTGTATCCGGGAATTGGCGGAAGTTCCAATTCTTCAGATTAACATCTTTTTTATGCGGTTTCCCGCAGGTACCTGATGTATCGAACAACCGTTCCAAACTCTTTAGGATCACCGTTTTCTGCAACATACGCTTCCAGCATATCGGCGAGAACGAGTTCTTTGTTTCCATCAATCCGTTTCTGAAACATGTTGATTTGACGCGGAGTGCATCCTTCCATTCCAGGGAGTACGGCAATCGCTGAAGCAAACTTTTCGCGGTTATCCAGAATGATATCTTTCTGCTTCAATGTCAGCGGTTCGCACCGGATATCCGTCGGCGATGTAGACTGCGGTTTCCCGCGATGTTCCGTCGTTTCTGGTATAGCGGAGGATGCCGGGACGGTCAGTCTGCGCAAACATGGAAAGGATGGTGTTTTCTTTTCTTTCGAGATCGTCAGCTGATGTTCCCCTCACCGGGATGGTAAGCGAGATGATGCGTTCTTTTCTGCTGATTCGTGTTTTGAGGACTGCGGTGTAGTCTGCATTGCTGATGGTTTCTATGGTTCCGGTACTTCCTTCGAAACCGGTCAGGGAACCGAGTTTCACGTTCGGGATTATGTGCGGGATAGTATTTGCGTCGATATAGAGAAGAGAAGACATTGCTTAGGTAAGGTTTGGCGGAAAAGAAGATGTACAAATGGAGATTTGTTTATAGGGTGGAGGGATTGCTGGGAAAATTCGATGCAGGCTGTATACCTGCATTTATATTCATATTCTGATATTGTCACGATACATTCTCATTCATCGGCGACGGTTTTTCGGCCTGGTTTTTTTCGGGAACTCTCTGGCATTCCAGGTGAGTTCGGTTCCCTTGAGGTTCATCCGTGACCTGAGATATTTCATGAGTTTTCTGCTGACAGCACCCGACTCCACCGACTTTCTGACATCCGCTCCGGGAATGCCTGCCTGCTGCGCCATATAATATTGTGCGGCGATTGATCTCGGCAGAAAATTACGGAAGGACCAGAAGTTTTTGTCTGATTTTTGGGGCGGTTCTTCTGTTCCGGGAATGACGAGCGGGAGGTAATTCACTCCGTCTCTCACGGCAAGATACGGAACTCTGCAGTGAATCTCCGGGATGTTCCATACTTTAAGATGGATAAACCGCGGCGGCTCTTCTTCGGTTTCTTTGAACGAAGTAAAGGAAGACTGCACTGCTTCAGCAGACA
>DALTWK010000017.1 GCA_029987115.1 Methanocorpusculum sp. | reverse complement strand
CATGGTGTTTGTAGGATGCTCCCATGCCTAATAGATAGGATAATGAAATCTACGTGCATTTTCCGAAATGTACGTATAGGGGGTGATGCGGCACGACTGCACATGCAAAATTAGCGCTGTCATGAAGAAGATTCACATCACGAAACTAATCACGAAAAAAAGAAAAAAAAAGAATTTTGATTTACTTTCTTCTCGCTCTGAAGAAAACACCCACTGCACCCAATCCCGCCATCACTGCAAGAACACCGAACCCCGGTGTCGTCACCGGTTCAACCGGAATATCTGAGAGCGTCTGTTCCGCTGCAAACTGCTTGATCAGCACCCCGAACGGCGATGCTCCGTCGGTCTCAGCAGTATAATAGTAATTCAGAGCATCCTGCATAATCTTCAACGTGTCAAGCGGAATCCAGAGACCATACCCGGCAAGATAGTGATAAATGGTGACATCATCTGTCGTAAGACCGGATGCGGTTACATAGGCTTTCGGAACCGTGACCGTTACTTCGGTGAGCTTCTCTTTCGGATTTGCAGGTTTGATATCATAGACCAGAGAGAAGGCAACCGTGTCAAGTTCAGAAAGAACGCTGTCCGTCTGCACAACCGCCGGAGCTCCCCTGCTGTTGACAAGCCGGATGCCTGCTTTTTCTGCCGCTACAAGTTTCTTTTCGAGTTCTGCGGCTGTTTCGGCATCAACGGTCCGTACCGAAGCGATATCTGCAAGGGAAACAGCAGCAAACTCCATTCCGCTGTACTGCTTCGTGACATCAGAAACAACCGGTCCCTTCGGCTGTACCGGAGGAGCAACATACCCGCCTCCGCCGCCGGAAGGAGTCGATTTCCTGACATACTTTACGGATACGGTAACGTCACTTTCGATCTCGGATACGGTAACAGTGCTCCCGTTCCGGGTGAACACCGCCGTTCCGGTATGAGTAACCTCCAGTAGATACCCAAGAGGGACGGGTGCTGTAACGGCAATCACTGCGGTACCGTCTTTTCCGACAACAGCTTCAGATACACCGCTTTGTCCGTCGATGGTGTACCCGGTACCGATTATCTGATCAGAAGTTACGGAAACGCTGTATGCAGTGCTCGTTACCGTCACCTCCCTGGAAGCCGCCGCCGCGGGAAGAATAAGGAATACTGCAGCAAGCACGGCGATGAGAAGGATTTCCGCAGTCCGCAGTGCCGTTTTATTGTACATACCTTTCTGTTCCCGTTTCTCTGCTGCCGTTTTCACGTCTTCTGTTCTGTTCATTCCTCAGGTTACAATGAGTTTAATCTTCATGTCAGCATTGTTCTTCGGCACCAGATTGTCATCTGCAGAGTACGGCTGAACATGTATAACCGCATCATAGGTTCCTGCAGGAAGTCCGCGTGATAACGTGATTCTCTGAATATGATCTCCTGCCCGTACAAGACCCGACTGATACAGCGACTCACCGTCTGCGAGCCGCAGCTCGAATGTCATGTAGTAGTATCCTTCATTTGCTTCGGGATTTCTGAAATCGACGATGACTTCCGTCTGGTTTGCAGGAATGGATATGCTTTCCCACCCGGGAATTGCAATACCGCGTTCCGCTTCCACAACCTGCTGCTGGAATGCTCCGGCATTTTCATCGAACGTCGGCTTTTTTGTCTGCTGACCGCCGCCGGCAAGCGTGTCTCCATTGTCCAAATTGTTTAATGCAATGAAGACACCTGCTGCACAGACGACAACAGCCAGAACGATAATTATGATGAGAAGTGCTTTCTTTACCATGATTTACTTTCCGTATATTCTTCCGTTTTTCCTAGTATCCGGATATGCAGTTCGGCGGAAGGTCTGATCAGGCCAGAGTCTTCCGTTTCCGCCTGCAGTGTGCAGGTAATTCTCCCTGCACGCATTTCAGAAAAAAGAGCACGTATCTCATTCCATCTGAGATACTTGTTCTTTTTTTCTTCTTTGCCTATACTCCTTTTTTACGAGGCTTTACTAACACATCTTACCCATTAAACAACAGATGCTGTGAACGTCAGAGTATTAGAGTAGGTACCCGCAGTCGGGAGTCTTTCATCCAGAGCAAATTCCATCGGAGTTGTTGTAGTACCCTTATTCTGTGTCGACGCAGACACCACTACCGTATCATTAACATCAATTTCAGCCTTCTGAGCACCCCCTATCTCCGCAAATATCTTGAATTTTGCCTTCTTTTCAGAATCAGATTCACTCACTAACACGAATTTTTTTTCATCATCAAAATTTTCTGTTGACATTGTGACTTCTACATAACCCGCTGTAGTGCCTGCAGTTATTACATCCACACTCACAGATGTGGGTTTTGTTATTCCATAAACTAAATCTACCGTCGGGGGAATATACAGGTCGTAATCTATTCCCGCAGTCGAGGTAACTTTAACATCGCCTTCCTTATTTCCAGGTACATAAGGTTCAATAACCGGCTTTTTATCATCACTCAATACCGGAATTTGACTGTTATCATACTGATATATCGTAGCACCATTGAAATTAGCTGTTACAACAGGACTTACCCCATCATTTGCTTTCGTTCTAAAGGCCTCCGTCGTCTTTATTCCATCTTTTCCACCTTTTAATATACCACCAAGAGTTAATCCAATCACGACAGTCTCACCCACATAATCTGTATAACAATCCTGAACCGCATATCCATTGACACTTTCAATTACCGATTTTTTACCAACATCATCTTCTATAGTGACCGAAACATTCCCTGCATAGCCACTTTTTGCATCAATTATAATTGCGTCACCAGTTGAGTTAGCACCATTACTATTTGCTACCGGTTTCTCATACTTTCCAATACCTTTAACTTCAGAATTCTTGATATATAATGTTCCTGCCTTTATATATATTCCAGTACCACCTTCTATCATAGAATCCTTAATCGTCCAATTTCCATATCCCGCACAATATATTGCAATAAGATCCAAGCTAGCAACAATATTTGCACCATCTAATACTATCGACGGAACAGATCCGTTCATATCTTTAATTGTTCCAAGAATACATATTCCAGCAAGACAATCAATATCACCTTTCACAATTACTTTTACACCAAAAGCACTATTTCCAAGTGTATTATTACTCACAACCGTAACACCATAATAATCCACATCACTCTTGAGTTTTACCCCATTATCAATCAATACCTTTGTATAATTTTCCACATTTTCTTTTGACCCAAATATTCTTACTATTCCAGTAGTTTTCCCACCTTTATTACATGACAATGTACCAGTCCCGGTAATTTCCAGAATTCCCTTTTGTACATTAAACACAGTGCCATATCCATCCGCCGCTATTGAATGATTATTCAGATTAAGAACTATCTTATTTGTTTCATCATAATTGTCCTGGTTAATCAATATAACCTTTTTACCTCCATCTTTAGATATTGTGATGTCCCTGTTCAATTTTACAATTCCATCAACAATACCAGCTGCCCCTTCATCCCCAATTTCATTCAACACAACAACGAGATCTTCTGCACTCTTCACTGCAGATGTTACGTATATATCTTCATCTGCAGCTGCACCTGATCCGACAATAGCAACAGCAACCAGCATGAGCACTGCAATAACGCCTAAGATTTTCTTAGTTTTCATGTTTTCTTTTACTCCTCTCAACCCGGATGTACACCCGAATCAAGAATTTTTTCTTTTTACTTTTAACCAACCGCCGAATCCATCCGCAAATGCCGTAATCATCTTCGTCAAGACAAAACGTTCACGAACACATCCATGCGATAATTTTTTCTTACTTGCAATAAGTTCCATCAGACCCGAATTTCTCGGCATCTGACCGGTACCGGTCCGCATGCGGTTATACATACGGACTCTCGATACTTCATTCCGTCATCACTGATATCCAGTCCCGGTTAAACCTTGCAAATCTCACCGGAACCGTCAACATCAGCTATTACAACAAAAAAGATCCTCCGTATTATTCTAACGGTTCTTTCCTGCGGTAAACATGGTTGTCCATCTGTTTCAAACATGAATCCTATAGTTATAGAATCAATGTTCTCTTACACTAGATGGATAAATAATTTATTTCTCTTTTTTTAACTATAAAGGTATCGTATAATACCCAGAGTACTTTCCAATAAATCAATACTATTTTCATAGGTATCATGTATTTTTATTGAAATGTTATCTCACCGTCCTCATAACCCTCTTTTCCATCTCCCATTCGCCGTTACTTACCCTATAACTATAGGATTCAACCCCGCCCTTCACTCTGACTCTGTCCCGAATTTGCTGTAAAGCCGTTGTTATGCAAATACCGGACTGTCAAAGGTGGTGACGATGAATTCGTCTTCGGTTTCTTTGAGTTCTGTCATGTTGAGACAGGGTTTTCCCTGCCATCTTTTCCCGGTATCCAGAAGCAGTGCTCCTGCGAGTTTCAGGACGGCTCTGTCATTCGGGAATGCGCCGATTTTCCGCATTCTCCGTTTGAATCTGGCGTTGATGCTTTCGACGCAGTTGGTGGAGTAGATTTTCTTCCAGTGGTCTCTTGGGAAAGCGTGATAGGTCAGTGCGTCATCGCGGCAGGTTTCGAGGCATGCTGCTGCTTCGGTGCAGTTCAGTGCTTTCAGTTTCTCGGTAAGCATATCGTAGCCGTCTGAACCGGCAGGGAGGAAGAGGTTCAGTTCTTTTTTGAGTTCGGGTTTCATCTGTTTCGGGATGAGGCCGGTGACTTTTCGTTTGAGATGGACCATGCAGATTTGCCAGGATGCACCGAGGAATTTCTTTTGTACTGCGTCTGCCACGCCGCTTCGTTCATCGGTGATGACGAGCTGGACCCCGCGGAGGCCGCGGGCGATGAGTTCATCGAAGAACGTGAGCCAGAACTCTTCCGATTCCCTGCTGCACAGTTTGACGCCGAGGATGGTGCGTTCGCCTTCCGAGTTGATTCCGTATGCGGTAAAGAGTGCCTTTGAGACGTACCGCCCGCCGTTTCTGACTTTGACGTAGGTTGCGTCGCAGAAGACATAGGGAGTTTCATCGAGGATCGGCCGTGTGAGGAAAGCATCGATGTCTCTGGTGAAGCGGGTAGTGATTCTTGAGACTGCCGACGGGGAGATGTTGACATTATCTCCCGGGAAGAGATCCTTTATGCTGCGTGTGGAAACGCCATGGATATATGCATTGGCGACTGCTGTAGAAAGTGATCTGCTGACCCGCTGATACCGGTCGAAGAGTGATGTTTCGAAGCTGTGGTACCGGAACTGCGGTTTATGCACCTGAATTTTCCCGAATTCTGTCGTAAGTGTCCGTGTCCGGTATCCGTTGCGGTATGCGGCTTTTGGTCCGTACATGAGTTTCAGTCTGACGGCAAAGAGGTCCGCCTCCTCCTGCATGTAGCCGTCAAACATTTTTGCGGTGAGATCCGCAAGCGATTTTTCCGGTTGTGCCAGCGGAAAAAAACATCGTAAAAAATCTGACATGGAAATTTCATTGGAAAATGAAACACGATAAGAGTTTTGGGGGTTGCGGAGAGGGAAAACTAGGGGTTAGAAGGTTATGCCGATGAGAGATAAGGATTACAGCAAATTCGCTGCACATCCTGCAGACAACACAGATTTCTCCGTCTTCATAGCAAATCAGAAGCAACCATCCTGTGTATGACAACGGAAGTATTAGCCCCGTCGGAACTGGCATTGAGTATCGCCGTCGAAGAAGATGAAAAGGAACTCGTCGGCGAGTTCCGGGAACTCTCGCTCTCGTTTACCGAACACATTCTGATGTATCTGGGGGGCGTAAAAGTCGACCGCCGCATCGTTGCGGCATGCAACTACCTCGGGGGAGACCGGAAGAAAACCGATACCGAACTCTGGTACGATGCAGAGCACGAAGGAAGAGTAAGACTGCTCGAAGAACGCATTCAGGTCCTGAAGCTGGTCCGGAGCGCCTTCGACCTGGCTCTTGAAACCGAGCTGGGCCGGGATAACTGGCTGGTTCATCTGAACAGAATGTTCCCCGGAAAATCCCTCATGACAATCGTCATCGAATTCCAGCGGGAAAATGAATCTCTGCGTCATCGGTTTCAGTGTCTGATTAACGATCTGCGGTGCATCAGAATCGGTGCATACAGCGGATTCTGGAGCGAAGATGACCCGATCTATTAAATTCTATCAGCGGCGGGCGCAGCTGCAGTGCGACCAGGAAACCATGCAGCTGCCGGTCACCTTCTTCGAAGCTGCAGAAGATGAAACAAAACCGATTGTCATCCGGCATGTCTTCATAAAAGAACTGAACCTTACGGTTCCGTACCTTGCCTACCGCACGAAGAAAGGAGACATGCCGCTGGACATCCCGGAACACCTCTTCAACGTTCCGCTCGACTGGAAATTCAGGAAAGATATGAAGATGCGGTGGTTCCGAAGATACCTGCCGGAATACATCGGGTTCCAGTACTATGTTGCAGAGATGATTCACCTCGAAGGATGCGATTCAGTCCCCGCCATTGAGTCCGGCCAGGTAATCAGAAACCTGCGGGCGGCAATCGAAACCAGACTGAAATTCAAAAATGCTCTTCCGGCATGGAATATCATACCGGGTTACGTACCGGCGGTGATGCACGATGTCTGCTGAAGCAGTGCAGTCTTCCTTTACTTCGTTCAAAGAAACCGAAGAAGAACCGCCGCGGTTCATCCATCTTAAAGTATGGAACATTCCGGAGATTCACTGCAGAGTTCCGTATCTTGCCGTGAGAGACGGAGCGAATTACCCCCCGCTCGTCATTCCCGTAACTGAAGAACCGCCCCAAAAATCAGACAAAAACTTCTGGTCCTTCCGGAACTTCCTGCCGAGATCAATCGCCGCACAATATTATACGGCGCAGCAGGCAGGCATTACCGGGGCAAATGTCAGAAAGTCGGTGGAGTCAGGTGCCGTTGCCAGAAAACTCATGAAATATCTCAGAACACGGATGAACCTGAAGGGGACAGAGCTCACCTGGAACGTCAGGGAGTTCCCGAAGAAAACCAGGCCGAAAAAACGTTCCCGCTGAGGAGAATGTGTTATGGCCCTGCCCAGAATCACTTCCCTTCCGTTTTTCTCCGCAGATACTGAATATAATGCATCAGAATCGCGAATTTTCCCGGAAGTCCGTCGCGGGCAATCCATGCCTCAAACGTGTCGGCGACAAACTGGGCGTCAAGATCAGGTTTTCTCCGCTGACATTCGCGTATCTGCCGCACGGTCGTTCCTTCCATTCCGGGGAGATGACTGATGTCGGCCGGAAGCATGGTCTCCTGATTCCCGCGAATAATCGAAATCTGTTCATCTGTCAATGGTGTTGCCCGTTCCCGTGTCATGATTTGTCCTCCAAAGATAACCCGCTGCGAAGTTCCGCCAGCAGCGACGGCGTGTTCTCTTTCAGTTCCAGAATGTCAGTCGCATTGTTCCGGCGCTCTTCAGCTGTCATCACATCATGCATCTCCTGCAGATAGGATAACCGGACCGCCGACTTGTCCACCGAAGGACGGCGAAGCTGAATGTGCACGGAATACCCCTCGTAGCCGTTGTACGCCAGAACCTTCCCGAACTCTTTTTCCAGCCACGACTCGCAGAGAATCTGCCGCGACGTAATAAAACCGGCAAACATCTCCATGCGGCCGGCATCCGATGTGCCGAGACCGCCGGTCGACTGCATCTGCCGCATCGGGTTCATGTACGAGTGAATCCACGAAACCCACTGTTCTTCTGCGTCGCGTGCCAGCGTGTTCTCTCTGAAGTTCAGCGCAGGAAACTCAATTCCCGGCGGAACCAGACCGACCGAATCCTTGCCCCATCCGCGAACGAACTGCCGTGCCCACCGGTCCAGATACGCTAAATCAGAACCGTCAACCGAGTCGGAAACCTTCGGCAGCAGCACCGGAACGCCGACACGGTTCAGCTGCTGCATCTTGGCTTTGTTTGCATACTCCAAAAGTGAGATGATATGATACACCGGGTACATGTACGCAGAACCCGACGGCGCCGGAGATCCCGGAAAGCGGACTATCGTCACATTAGACAAACGCTCCTGGGAAAACGTCTGCAGATTGGTCTGCCACACCTCAACTTCCCCGCTCTCCGTTACAATAATTCCCGGCAGCAGAGGATTGACAATATTCGCATTGAAAGATGCCCCCCTCGGCAGAAACGCAAACGACATGCACGGCAGATGACGGATTTCCGTGATTGCGTACTGACCGTCGATGCGGCCGATGCCGACGGAAAAAAGCGACGCCCCGTAGCCGTACACATCAGCTAAAACAAACTGCATCTTCTCAAAGCAGTCCAGAGATGCGAACTGCTTTCGCACCAGTTCTGTGAGAGATGCATCCTCTTCCCCTGACGCATCCGTCACCCAGATTTCCGGATAGGAGGAAAACACCTGCGCTGACAGATTGTTGACTGCTTCACAGTAGTGGATGTTCGTCTGGAACCGCGGAATGTTCTCCGCCGTAACTTTGTCGGGGGCTTCCCCCCAGCGTGCCGCAACGCAGGTTATGCCGTCTGCCCGTTGTGTCTTCATAATCTTCCTCCCATAATAAATGCCGGTTGCGCCATCCGCCGTCTGCCGATCTCGGATTCAACGGCGTAGCGAACGGCGTCAATTGTGTGGTTGTCTTTGTCTTCAATCCGGTCCAGCGTTTTTCCGTCTCTATCCACCGCGTACGATGCGTTCTCGAACTCGCGTGCCGTGTTCGGACAGCGAACCGGATCAATTACAATCGCGTCCAGTTCGTCAAGCCACTTCTCGCCGGATTCAACCGACCCCTTGCCTTTGACAGCCCCGGTAATCCGGACGCCGTGCAGCCGGAGTTCATCAATCGACTTCGGCTCGGCGGAGTCGGCGGTGGTCAGCGTCCGGTGATACCCGCGGTCCCGAAGCCACGCTGCTGCAGATTCATTCGAGATTTTCACGCCGTAGAGCTCGTCAAACACGTAGAGCCGCTTCCGCGTCCGGTCATACTGGCAGATAACAATGGCAAGCGGGTCTGCCGCATACCCCCAGTCCAGTCCCTGCCGGATGTTGTCGAACCTTCCGATTTCTTCGTCCGAAACAGCACGGAACTCCAGATTGCCGAACGGCACCACGCCGCCGTCAACAGTCTCGCCTTCAAACACCCAGCGGTATTTGACCGGGTTGTGCACTTTCGCAAAAGCAATCTCTTCCAGCGCTTCTTTCGAAAGATACGGATTGTCGCGGTAGGTGCTGTGATGAACAACCGTCGACGGCGGAAGAAACTGCGTCTTGAACTTCCGGTTGGTCCAGTGCTGCTTTCTCTTCGGCGGGTTGAACGAGTAGATGAGGCGGTACTGCATGCCGCAAGGAAGCTCAGCACGGATGACCGACTGCACAATCGTGTCCAGCTCCTCTTCGGTGCGGAACTCGGCAAGCTCTTCAATCCAGAGAATGCCGAGCGGAATCTTCGAGGTCTTGATGGACTTGATCTTCTCCGGTTTGTCTGCCCCGCGGAAGATGATGCGTGCCCCGGTCTGTATGTTGTGCATCGAAAGCGGCGCCTCGCGGAACTCCCAGACATCATCCATGCCCAGCATGCCGACAGCTTCCTTCAGCTGCTCAAACACGGATTCCCGCAGCGTTTCTCCAACTTTTCGCAGAACGAGAGCGTTCACCGGCGGGTACAGCGGACTGGAGAGCCGGTAAATCAGCGCAAGTGAAATAATCGTGGACTTGCCGGAGTTACGTCCCCCTTCTTCAACAATCGTGGTATAGCTGCCGTCGATGATGTTTCGAAACGTTTCATGGAACGCCGGCTGGATGAGTGCGGAAAGCCGCTGTTCCTGCGTCATTCCTCCCTCCCGATATCGTCGATAATAGTAATCACCTTCGGTCCGGCAACACCGATATCCTGTCTGACCGGCGCATCAAGACCGAGGAGTTTGGCTCTGCGTTCTTCCAGGCGGATAACGCGGTCGACAGCCGGTAAACTTCCGTCATCGATTGCCTGCTTCATGGCAACCGAGAGCAGCTTGTCGAGACGCTGGACCATCAGATCCACATACTCGCTGTGCTTTTCCTTGGTCATGTGATCAGTCGGCTCGACATCAAAATAGCGTGATACAGTGGTCTGATCAACCTTCAGAATCTGTGCAATCTCTTCCTGCGAGTGACCAAGCAGCCGCAGTTCGTATGCTTTCTGTTTCCGTTTATTTACTTCAGCTTTAGATTTCATTTTTATGTGGTTTTATGCAATTGAATGCACTTCGGGGACTTGCACCCCGGTGTTCAGCTTAATTGAGAGTGCTATTGTATGCTCAGGCTTGTATGGGTTCAGATATGGAGAGGTATGTCACATGAAACAGGCACAATGTACAGCTGATATGAATACGTGTCAGGAATGCAGGCAAAACTTCTGATGCCGCCTGAGAGAGCGTCATAGCAAAATCCCGCATGTTCTATTTTCTTCGTGCCGATGCAGGCCACCATATTACCGGGCAGGACTCGAACCTGCGACATTACGCTCTACCATCTGAGCTACCGGCAACAACTCTAAATTAGAGGTTTAACTTTGGTGTGTAGTATCCCATAGGAGGGTTAGGCCACCTCCCAGGCGATTATGCCGGAATTTCTCATGTACGATAACATTTGATAATTCCTTCTCCTTTCGGAGACGGGGTACGGCGGGCACGACCCGCATGGATCTTGTTCTGATGAACGTATCAGATACCCCTGGGGTAATCAGGATTCATGAGCACAATACTATGCTCTAGTCTGCGACGGGGGTTATGATTAGATTGTATGTCGGCTTTCCCGTCTTCCCATTATTTTTTCGAAATACGCACACACGCGAGACAAAACTACTCTTTCTGCGGTTAATAGATAATTTCGTGGGATAATGGGAATGATATTCTCGCGTGTGTGCGTATTTCGAAAAAATAATGGGAAGATGGGAATGATATTCTCACGCGTGCGTATTTCGAAAAAATAATGGGAAGATGGGAATTCATTTTTTCACAGGGCCGCACTTGGAACGGCTCTTATGAACCCACAGGAAGTTTATGATGGATTTTTTCCAGGTAATATTGAAGTACGGACGGGTTTTGTCGGCTATCTGTTTCGGGTAAATCCCTTCGAGGCTTAAGGCACTGGTAAGCGACCGGGGAGACAGAGGCAGCTGTTTCATCATTTCAGACCGCTGCATACCGACCGGGACTTCCATGTAGTCCTGTCCCCATTCCTGAAGAGTTGCCAGGAAATCCTCTTTTGCGATGTAATGCTCGTTGTCGTCGGTCTTTTCGACATACCGGTCGATGAATTCATGGAGGAGTTTCAGGTTGCACACCCAGGTATCACGCACCTGTTCTTTATCCTGCACCATACAGAGGCGGCAGCTGTTCCGGATGATCTTCTGCACTTCCCGAATAACAAGCAGAAAAAACCCTTCCAGAAACACCCGGGTAAACGTCCGTTTCTCCCAGGTCGGATCTTTCTCGAACACCCCGGCAAACACCAGAACCACCCACCGGTCCCACCATCCGTCGTCGGTTATCAGGGTGGATGCGAGTTCCGGCGGATAGTTTGCCGAGAATGTCTGTACGGCAGTAATCTGCGCTTCGTATGGTTTCCCGAACTTCGGATTCACTGTCATGTACCGCTTTCCCGTCAATGCCTTGAACTTGTTGCTTGCTTCTATCCTGATGAACGGCAGGTCGTCTCCGTTGTTCAGGAACTTACCCGGCAGTTCTGCTACAATGAAATTATCGCTGAACTCGTGCAGCATGAATGTCCCGCAGTTCTTCTCTCCGAAGAACAGCTGCAGCAGATTGTAGTAGGAAGACTTTCCGGCATTCGGTTTTCCCAGCATCAGATACGCCTTTTTGAACGGGGTAATCCCGGGAAACGACTGGATTATCGCCTGAGCAGGAATCTGCAGCAGCCATTCATAGAGAGGATTTCCGGAATCGTCATGTCCCGGCATCCATGACTGAAGAACGGAAACAACCGGTCTGGTATCTGCAGACGGGTTGTAGACAACCGGTGTTTTCCGGGTGAATTTCATCAGATGGGTATAGGGTTCGGCAGAGACAGTCCCGTCATCAGCAAAGGAAATCACGCAGTTTTCCGCAGGGTATCCGCTGTAGCAGTTGAACGGGTAAACTTTGCCTTCCAGGACACGGGAGTACGACACAAGAGCATGCACATCCCGCACGGTTGAATCCCATTTCTGTGCCGGAGGAAGCGTAAACTCGTCGCGGTTCTCGGCTTTTGTGAGAATCGTGCGTACCCACTGCTTGACCGTTCCGGTATCCTCATAGTACAGATGGGTATTCGGGTTGAACAGATACAGCTGGCCTTTGAAGGTTACCGGGAAGAACCGGGAACAGATTTGGTCCGCCAGCAGCAGAGGAGACGGCCGTTTCACCAGAAGTCCGCTCACCTTCGCCTCTTCGAACACGGATGAGAAGTCTTCATCGGACAGTTCCTGTTCCGGGTAGGCAATTGCGTCCGGAACCGGCGGCAGTTCTTCGTTATTCACGGCGTCCCTCCAGGGGATTTCCCGGGATTGCGGCACGTTTTCTCCGGTGCTCTTCACAGTACTGTCCGGTCCGGTAAACTCTCCGCTCGTTTATAAACTTCTGATACAGATCAGGATGATGCTGTTTCACATACTCGATTACCGTCTTCTGCGCCTCTTTCTCTCCTTCCGATTTCACCAGAAGGTCATAGGTCCCGGTCAGCGTATCGGTGTTTAAGAGCCGGTCATCGGTGTGGAAGCATTTCAGCTTGAGCACGCCGTCGCGGTCGGCTTTGAGCAGAATCCCTGCCCCGCTTGATTTCTTGGCATCAGGCGATTTCCAGCGGGAACCTGACTGCACATATCCCGGCGGGAGATACGCTTCTACCGCGTTTCCGTTGTTGTACTCTGCAATCATATCGAACCAGACACTGCCGCCGGAATACGCCGCTTTCCGCTCGGCACGTTTCCGCAGATCAGCCATTTCCGTACTGACCGTCCGGTCTTTTTTCTGTACCGGAATATCTTTGATAATGTCGATGAAGTCGGAATAGCTGATCTCTGCGGCAGGAAGATTGTTTTCCGGAAGATACCGTGCTCCGTCGGGATGCAGGGAATAGGGACCGATGACATAGGATACATGACCCGGGAACCGGACATCCCCTAAATCACCGGCAAACACAATCTTGTCTTTCCGGTAGGGGTTGTCGTCAGGGATATCCGTCACCTTCAGATAGATGTGGCGGCCTTTCCCGTTTTCCCGTCCGCTTTTTACCAAGAACGTTTCGGGAAGCCGGGAAAGCAGCCGGTACCGCGACTCCAGTTCATCGATATTGTCGGCATCAATAATGGTAAGCGTCACCGGCGTTACTCCGTAGTTCCCGAGATGCCGCGTGTCGGAACGGTATGCATCAATCGCCCCGGCAGAAAACCGGTACGAGGGATCGCCGTACTTCCCGCTCACCTGCTTCAGTTTTGCATGATAGGTTTCCAGCGTTTCTTCTGCACACCACGAATGGGCGAGATTCCATCGGTCCACATCTTCTTCGGTCGGCTGCAGCATCGACGGTTCCGAGAACACTTTTACAAAGAGTTCTCCTCTGAGCTGTTCCGGGACCGGAATGAGCTGATAGAAACTCTGTACCGGTTTTGCGTCAGTCGGGGAACGCATATCTTTTATCGCCTCCGGTGGTTCCTCCAGGACAGGAAACAGCCCCTGCTTTCTTGACCACCTGGGAGAACCGTGCACTGGTATTCCGCGTGCGGACAACAGACCGTCTGCCGACATCAAACTCATAATAGATGTCACGTACGGAAAACCACCCGCGTACTTTCTGTACCCGGCGTGCGGCGGCGATTATATCGGCATCGCTGAATTCCATCAGCTCACCTCAAGCAGTTTCCCTTTCAGGAAGTCGTAGTTGAAGAGACCGCCGGGAAGCTTTGCATCCTGGAAAATCTGCGTCAGTTCCTCATCGCTGTACCCCCTCGGATTCACCGCCGACTTTGCCATCTGATTCAGGAGACTCTGCGCCTCGACAATCGAGCAGGTTTTTGAAGATGGTTTCTTTTCCGGAGTCGCACCGATGATTGCCGCAAAGTCAGCCTTCGATTTTTCTCCGGCAGCCGGTTTGGGATTCGCCGCGGCACGTTCTTTTCGCGGAACCGTCAGAGCAGGCGTCAGATTCTCTCCTTCTTCGGTGAGATGGTCGGCAAGCGCCTTGTCTTCCTCACGCTCTACAGCAATCTCCTCCCGCGAGTACAGACCGGAGATGTCAAAGGCTATCCTGATGGTTGCTCCTTCCGCACATTTTTCCAGCATGACATGCGGCTTGGAATCCCAGAGACCGAATCCTGCCTGATAGTAATCCTTGAAGTAGGTCGGTTTGGAAAATTCACCGCCGTCAAACCGCTCGATGTGGCAGATGTCGCAGATCGGGTGCTGCTTCAAGGTATCAGATTCCTCAAACTGCATCTCATGCCACATCTTCTTCATCCCCATCCGGTGAGCGAGGCTGATGTAGACAGAGTGCCCGACGGTAAATGTCGCCTTCTTTGCCCCGGTCTTTTTGTCAAAGCGCCGCTGGACCGAAAACTGTCCCGGCTGCAGCACATCAATTCCGTATTTTTCAATGACACGCATGCCCTGCAGGTACTCAAAGTCGCTGCAGTCGGCAAAGATATTTTCGCGGATGAGTTTCATCTCATTCTCGCTGTAGATTATTGTATCAGTAGTTTCCATGATTATGCTCCTTGTATTCTATGATATCTGCAGACCCGTTTTGACCTGACATTCACGAACGGATCTCCGCCCCGTTCCGGACACGTGCACATCCCGCCGACGGCAGGAAAGATCGGGTCGCAGTCAATCCAGATGCAGTTCCGGCACGTGACCGCATTATCCCGCTTCATCGTCCACCTCGTCAGAGTACTGAACGTACCATCCGTGCCCCGGTTTCTGACAGTGACAGATGTCAAACATCCCGGCTTCACTGAGCTTCCGCTTTTCCCGGTACGCAGCATCATACGTGGGAAACGGTCCCGAGATAAACCGTTTAATCACTGGTCATACCCCCCGAGACGTTCATACCCTTTGCAGAACGGACACGTCCCGCATTCACGGTGCGAGAACGGTTTTTCTGACCGGTAACAGTCAGAGCAGATGAGTTCCCGAATGAGCTGTTTCAACAAAGTGACCTTATCGCCGTACTTGGTCGGGATACAGCATGACGGGGTAATGCGTCTTGTCATCTTTTCCTCCGCTGCAGTTTCTGATCTGCAATACCTTTTCCGAGCGGGCAGTGCAGGTCGTTTTGCGGATTGACAGGTTCATCCGGATTGAACATCGCTTTGCAGCGGACGTACCCGGACGGATGACGGTGCTCCCGGTCGCGGTATCCGCAGGAGATGCACGGAAGCATCAGTCATCCTCCTCATCGTGGCATGGGTAAAGGCACCTTTTCGGAGCGGAGAACATCAGCGGTTTCTGCTTTCGAACAAGACGCGTCTCTGCCGCTGGAACGTATTCGAGATGATACAGTTTCCCGAGCATCTTTTTCTTCTGCCGGGAATCGCTGAACTCACGGTAGATGTCGCTTAAGCGAACTTCGCACAGCTCGTCATATTTTTCAGGACACTGTTCCTGCAGGTACCTGACCATCGGGTCAAGTCCCATCTCACTCTTGAGCAGTTTCATCAAATTGGCTGAAGACGGAACACAGTATTTCCGGTAGAACTCCGGATAGTCGCGTTTTACCAGTTCCTTGTCGGGGACCAGTTTTTCTGTCAGATTCACGACTTCGAACGCGTCATGGTCGTACCCGTCTCCGAGATTTCCAAGATACCCGGAAAGTTTCCTCTGTTCTTCTTCAAGACGGATTTTCAGGACACGGAGATCTTCTTCCAGACTCTCGATGAGATTCTGCTGTTCAAGAACCGCTTGGACAGCGGGATCAACAGCCTCTTTTGCCGCCAGATATTCAGCGATGCTGTTCATTCCGGCATCTCCTCCGGGTAAAGAGTGTAGAATTTTTCATACAGCCAGAGGATGCTGAACTCCGCCTCTTCCCAATCCGGGCACTCATGCAGCCGCTGCATATCGTAGGTAGAGTGTCCTTTGGCGCAGTGCAGTCTTCGCATCGATTCAGGCTCGCCTTCTTCAAGGTAGTTCTCGTTGCGGTGAACACAGCTGATGCTGCAGTGATGGCATTCCACTACTTTCGTTGCTGCAATAATGCGGGTTGCAAAAACCGACTTTCTGATCCGGGCCATGTTACTCAACCTCCAGATCGGGGTTGATAAGCGTGCCGCAGTGACCGCAGTACCTGGTTCTGACCAGCGGTTTTCCGCAGTTCGGACAGTACAACCCGAAAAAATCTATGAGGGCAGTGCTGATGACGCTGGTCCGGGTCGAACCATGTTCCTCAGCATATTTCCCGACTCTCCACAGAAGATCTTCATCCAGGTTGAGTGAAATTTTGGTGCTTGTCTGCGTCATGTGTTAATCACCTGTTTCGGGCGATGTTCCGGTCGTGTTATATCCCACGCCGGAAGTTTGAAAATATGATTGGGACCGCATTCACAGACTGAAAATTCCACTTTATCAATATTGCCGATGCTTGTTTTTTTCAGAATTTTGGTGACAAAGACAACGTCTCTGCCGTAAGCTCCAAGAGCAGCCGAGACATACACGGTGTCGTCGCCTTCGTTGCATGCCAGGAATTTCATCTGCGCCGGAGTCGGTTTCGGCATACGGGCAGAAATTGCATCCATAACATCGGCAAACTTGAATGTATTCGGTGCTACTGATGACTGCTGATACACCGTCCTTGCCTGAAGAACAGCTTCCTCCGCATCCGTCGCCATTTCGAGATTGTGCAGAGCATACCGCATTCCTTCAAGAACAGCGTCAATATCGACGGCCATATCTTTCATTTCTGTACCCTCCCGAGGGCCTCCTCGACAAAGATTGCATCTCCGTCCGCGTCAATTATATCAGGTGACGCCCCCAATTTGTAATTGCTCGCCGGTTTTACGTTGTTGAAGGTGTAACTCAGGCGGGCATCATTTTTTGAATGCATAATAAACATCCTCACTCCGGACACCGTTTCCGGCATTCGTGGTGTGATTAGATATAGACGGTATAAGGACATGAGCCGTTTTCAATCATCATTTTGATAATTTCAAATCAGCAACAAAAAAGGCAAAATATTTCTGATGTTTTTGATGTATTTGAAGAAAAAGACTGTTTTTAATACGTAATATTAATCAGAATATTCTGTATTTTTTATGAAAATTTTTGATGATACGGATACATTTATGTAATAGTAGAAACGACGTTATAGCAATAAACAGGACACACTCTATGGAGGAAAAGAACGGGATGGTAGAAATCGGCTGCAAGGTCGATAAACAAACCTATGAGAAACTACTTGAAATTGTCGACGGTGATAAAGACGCGTTGCCGACGTACCTGAATGTCCTTATCGATCTTGCCATCGAACGAAGGGAAAATAATATGGCATTCTATGAGCAGTATATGCTGAAGTTGCTTGACAATCCGAATGTCCGCAAAAAACTTCGCGACCTTGCCAAATAACTTTTTTTAAAACTCTCTTTCAATAAAGGGGATTGTGTTTATTTTGTTTCTTCATCGGATTTGGAGTTTACAATCTCCTTTATCTTGTTCAAAATCTGTTCATTAGTGAAGAGAGATCCGATAAGATCCTCTTCCGTAGGATTGTAACGGGCCGAGCGCTCACGTGCAAGAAGGTTATAATAAGTTGAATTTCTGCCATCCTTTCTTGCTAAATCTACTTTTCTGTTTCGAATGATTTGGTTGAGATCCGCAACGGCTTCGACACGTTTCAAGGCTTTTGACTTCAAACGTGTATCCCTCCTTACCTATACTATTAGTTCTAAGAACTAATAAAAGCGTGACCGCGCCCCGAAAGTACCCCCACTGAGTGACTATGCCCATTGAGTGGGAAGAAATAACCCTCATTTTTTAATGCGCATCGGCTTTTGACACGTAAGCCAACTGATTTCCACCGGGTCCGCTGTGGGCGGCAATATTCTCAAAAACTCTTGTTCATCAGGGAATTTTTCAATCGCGCAGAACAGCTCAGACCAATGTCAAGGTTATATCTACCATCAAAACTGATATTTATTCAGATGATTTCAGAAGAGCCTAGAAAGCGTCTGACCCTTACGATGCCTATGGATTTATACAAGCGTATGCTCTATCTGAAGGAAAAATACTCAGACCGCTACCGCTCAGTCAATGACTTCGGCGTTGAAGCAATCTCGGTTCATGTTACTAATTATGAGCAGGGAACTCGTTACCCCGAAGAAACACTTCTGAGATTGCTGGATAAGCCCGAAATTCAAAAGAAAATCCGTGCTGTGATGAATAAGTTAGAATAATAATCAGGATCTTGGAAAGATTCTAAAAAAAGGGATGCAGGTTATTCGTCCAGAGAACCTGCATTGTGTAACAATTTCGTTACATTGTCGGATTCAACTGCTGCTTTTTCTCCGTATGAAGAAACAATCGATTTCATCTTCAGTTCTTCATTCTCCTTTTTCAGGTATTCAATCTGCTTTGAAAGTTCGGTCATCGTGTTCTGCATGGTCAAAACAGTTACCTGGGTCTGCCTCAGTTTATCTGCCGTTTCAATCTTGTTCTGGATATAATCTTCCGGGATGTTCACCAACAAATACGGTTCAGCTTTCAAGTACTCTTCACGCTCTTCATCGAGCGACGGGCGGTGGTACGCATCGTCGAGATAGCCCTTGTGACCCGCCCAGTTTTCAACCCACGACGGGTTCGCATGACGTTTTGCCTGGGTTAAGAAAAACTTCCGGAACGAATGGAATCTGATGTCTCTCCTCTTGGAACGTTCATCCGATTTGTCATATCCAAGTGTTTTCAAAATCTTTGTGAACTGGGCGTGTTCTGTCATGTAACCATTAGGGAAGAGGAGTGTTCTGTCTAGTTCTTTTTTAACGGTCCCACTACGTTTCCGATTTATCTCCAGCCTTGAAAGAAGATCATCACGATGAGCAAGGTAAATTTTGATTGCTTCAACCGCTTCGGTAGTGATGAACGTATGTCTCCCTTCACCGTTTTTGCTGTTCTCGGGGCGGATTTCAACCCGTGCCGGAAACTCATCGAGATAAACATCGCTCATCTTCAAGGTGAGCACTTCATTAAATCGAAGTCCTCCGGACTCGGCAATAAGTATCTCAGCCCGCAATCTGGGTTCTGCGGAATTCAAAATTTCACGAATGAGTTCACGTGTGAGTTCCCGTTCGTGTGTTATCGCCTTTGTCTTTTCCGTTACTCCTTTTGCACGTCTGCGTTTTTGCGTGCTGTTCAGTTCAAACCCGCATGTGTCCCGCAGGTACGTTTCCATCGTGCCGAGATAGAGTACTCGAGTCTTTGGGGCAAGTTTAATTACTCCTGGTTGACGATAGAAAGAAATTAAATCAGCAGTAACCTGACGGGTGTCATGTGTGCTGAGATACTCATCCATCCCTTCATCAACATCCTGTATTCTTTTTCCGAGAAATATTTTAAGATATCCTCGGAGGGCAACACCAAGGCTCATCCTAGTTCTAGCTTTTCCATATTCTTCCAAATATAAGCTTGGGGGGGAATCGGGGTCTAAATATGTTTGATTTATCTGGTTCATATCTGAGATGTCTAATTTTTGCTTTTTTAGTTCGTGAATAGGAATAATTAGTATGTTACAATGAATTTTTCTAGTCAAATTTTGACATTTTATTAGTTCGTGAAATAACAATTATTCTTTTCAATCTGATTCGGTTCTTGCCCCGAAAAACGCACTTATTTTAGTTCGCGAATGGAAGAAGGAACAATTATTAAAAAAGAAGATGTTAGAGTGGGAGCATCGATGAAGTTATCATC
>DALTWK010000016.1 GCA_029987115.1 Methanocorpusculum sp. | reverse complement strand
GAACAATTATTAAAAAAGAAGATGTTAGAGTGGGAGCATCGATGAAGTTATCATCGTACCGACACCATCATCTGTGAATAGCTCAAGAAGCAAATTGTGTTCAGCATTTCCATTGACCACATGCGCTCCATCAACTCCGTGTCTTACTGCATTTACACTCGCTTCGAGTTTTGGAATCATGCCACCGGAAATTGTACCATCTTCCATCAGGTTATCGACATCCTTCAATGTCAAGCGATGATAGACTTTCGTCCGATCCGTATTCATAACACCGTCCACATCGGTTAGAGAAATCAGCTTGAACGCTTTCATCGATATGGCTAATTCTCCAGCCATCGTATCCGCGTTTATATTTAGATTGTTTCCTTTACGATCGATTGCCAAAGGTGAAACCACCGGGATATAACCAGCATCTAACAATCTCTCTATAAGATCTGGATTGACTTCACGAATATCTCCTACAAAACCGAGATCTACTTCAATCTCTTTTCCATCAACTGCAACTTTTCGCGGTGCTGTTTTCTGCGCAATAACCATGCTACCATCACACCCAGAAATACCGACTGCTTTTGCCCCATTACGCGCAACCATCGATACAATCTCACCGTTAATCTTTCCAGCAAGCACCATTTGGGCAACTTCCAGTGTATCTTTGTCCGTAACACGGAGACCGCCAACAAATTGCGGATCTTTCCCCATGTCCTTCATCTTCTGCGTAATCTCCGGCCCTCCTCCATGGACTAAAACTACACGCATGCCAACATAGTGCAGAAGAACCGCATCCTCAACAATCGAATTCAAGATTTCTTGATCGACCATGGCGTGTCCACCTAGTTTGATTACAATCGTTTTCTTGTGAAACTTCCGAATGTACGGAAGCGCTTCCATTAAAAGACTTTGTCTAGTTGATTCCATCATGTTGTATACTTCCCGTTGATTTCTACGTAGCCTTCCGTCAAATCACAACCCCATGCAGTAGCCGAGGCAGATCCAGATTCAAGTGTCAACGTAAAGACGACGTGCTTTCCTTTCATAGCTTCCTTCGCCTTTACTAAGTCAGCAGTAATCTCCCCATTGTGAACAAGTTCTATTTCATCTGCACCATCACCTATCGATAGCGAGAGTTCGTCAACATCGAACTCCACACCCGAGTAACCCGCAGCACAAACCACACGACCCCAGTTCGGATCTTCGCCATACACCGCTGCTTTTACCAACGGAGAACGGACAACTGCCTTTGCTATCGTTTCTGCATCATCTTCACGACGACAACCAGTCACCCGAACCTCAAGCATCTTCGAAGCTCCCTCGCCATCTGCAGCAATCTGCTTAGCAAGCTGTACACATGCTTCCTCTAGTGCAACAGAGAACTTCTCCTTTGAAACATGACCTGCTTCACCAGTTGCCGTACAAAAAAGTGAGTCGTTCGTACTTTCGTCGCCATCGACTACAACACGGTTCAGCGAACGCTTCACTGCTAAGCGGAGACAATCACGGAGGGTGTCTGCAGAAACTTCCGCATCCGTATAAACAAAGGATAGCATGGTTCCCATGTTCGGTGCTATCATTCCGGAACCTTTGCAGATTCCGGCAACGGTAAAACCATCTGCCTGAACAAGAGCATGTTTTTGAACAGTATCGGTCGTCATAATAGCTTTAGCAGCAGCAATCTCTGCTTCAGCGGAATGTGCCATAGTTACCGATAATGCCTGACGTTTAATTAAATCCAAATCCAGATATCTGCCTATAACACCCGTACTTGCAACACCACAAGATAACTCATCAATACCGAGCACTTCGGCTCCAATTGAGGCCATTTTCTTCGCATCTTCAAACCCACGTTTTCCGGTGTAAGCGTTGGCGCATCCGCTGTTGACAATTATACCGTCTAGTTTTCCACGGATTGTACGTTCCGCCATCAGGTTTACAACAGGAGCCCGGACGCGGTTCTTTGTAAAAACCGCCGCTCCAGTTCCAGATGCCTGAATCAAAGCAAGTCCGAATTTACCCTCCTTCACGCCGCCAGCGGTTACTCCATCTACAGCACAAATACTTTTGAAATCGTCAGTCATGGGAACATTCCTGGGAAGCGGAGACCTTCTACTTCATCAAATCCACACATTATGTTCATGTTTTGCACAGCCTGACCTGCGGCTCCCTTTACCAAGTTATCTATAGCGGACACAGCAACCAGACGTCTACCATCATCTTCAAGTTCCCAACTCACATCACAGAAATTTGAACCGCGAACTGCGCCAAGTTTAGGAGTCTGCAGACGCACGAAGTATTCATCGCGATAGAACTTCTCATACATCTCGGCAATTTCCTCACGGGAGAGCGGATCAGATAAAAGAATGTGAGCAGTCGTTATTATACCACGAATGGCGGGCAGTAAATGTGGGGTGAAATATACCTTCGCAGAAGATCCCAAAAACGCCATCTGCTGGCGCATCTCTGGAACATGACGATGTACTGTTATTTTATAGGGGGATATATTTTCATCAACGTTCGGATAGTGGGTCGTTTCAGATACCGAGTCGCCAGCACCAGATACACCGCTCTTGGAGTCATAGATAATTGTCTTGGCAAACCGCGCAATCGGTGCAGCTGCAAGTGTTGCTCCAGTGGGGAAACATCCTGGGTTAGCAACAAATGACGCCCCCTTAATTTCGGCACGGTGAAGCTCCGGTAGACCATACGGAGCTTTGAAGTAGGCAGAGTGATTCACACCATAGGTTTTCTCATAGATATCCTGTGGGAGGCGATAATCTGCTGAAAAATCAACGGTTTTTATACCCTTTTCCTTCAGAGTTCCAGCATACTGCATAGCAGCAGTGTGTGGAACAGCAAGGAAAACGAAATCCGCATCGATGTCTTCGACAGCTGGATTAGTGTAATCAAGGTCAATCAGATTCTTCAACTGAAGATGATCTTTGGAAACCGGCGTTCCGACAAGTTTCCGTGAGGTGGCACAGACTATGTTTGCTTCTTTGTGTCCAAGGAGCAGTCTGATGAGTTCACCCCCGGCGTAACCGGATGCGCCTACTATCGCGATATCCATGTGTTATTATTTGCAGTTATTGGGAGATATACCTACGCTGTCAACGAGGGAAAACAATTCAATAAATCAAATGTTGAGAGGTGAAAACTTTTTAACAACATTAAGATGAAAACGTAAAACTATCATTCATTATCCATTTAATATGAAAAACATACACCTTTGAATGAATAGAAAATGTGGATATAATCACCTATAATAGATGAGGTTTATGATTCAAATTAGTTTTTTTATGTAGAAGAGGGATTATGTCGTTTCTGGACAGACGCACATAATCTTATTCATATTCGTTGGAAGATTTCTCTTTTGGTTCCTCATTCTTTGGGGAATGTTCCATTGTATAAAATGTCGTAGCGAGTTCAGCAAAGATGCCCGCACGTTCCAGTTTCGTAAGCAATCCCGACGGAAGATTCGATAAACCATACTTTGCACCGACAAATGCGCCGCAAAGCATGGAAATAGTGCCGGCATTTCCACCAATTGAAACCGCAGCTTCTAATATCTCTTCCGGCGTTGTAAACCGCCGACAGAGAAACATCGCCATTGGAAGCGTATGATACACAAGAGACGTCGTACCGATAATGTTTGCTGCTTCAACAACACTCATCCGAGATTGCGCAAAACGGTAGGCATCCAATAGACGGCACAAAAGAGAAGTGTCCATATTCTGTGCAGCGGAGTCAAGAGCGGCAAATGCTTCATCAACCTCACCAGTCTGCACTAGTGTATTTAATAAAAGTGAGAAACCGATAGACGCCGCGAGTGACGCTGGATGAGTATGCGTCACCGATACAGCTGATACAAGTTCTGTAGCCATAGCCTTCCGATTAGTATATCGCAAAGCAAATGGAATTGAAAGAGCAAGACAACCTGCAGTCTCAGAGTACACTGCAGATCCAAGATAATTTTTGCTTGAATCTATCTTTCGACAAACCGAAAAAACCGCCCCATCTGGACTGCGCAATTTATTCAAACGATATGCTCGGTGCAATTCTCTAGCATAGGCTTCTGCATCAAATCTTCCCTCAGAAAGGTTCCGTGAAGCGATAAGTATGATAACACCGTCTCCCGAGTACTGTCCAGGAAGCAGATTGTGATTCGGATGACTGGGATAAGCACGTCCGAATGAAAGAGCTGTTCGCGGGCGGACCGGCATCTGATCGCTAGACATTCCTAGAGCAGAACCAAGCACAGCACCAACCAGACAGCCCTGATACTTATCAAGCATAGATATTTAAATATGGGTGTAAAGCCCTTTAAGGGTTTCTAATGATAATCGGAACGTTCATTATTTTTGATACTGAGTGAAAAAGAATGAATCCGTTGAGATAAGGCGTATAATTTGTTCCCAAGGTAGGCTCTCAAAGAATCAGTGTAATACAAAAAGAAAAAAAAACAAACTCTGGATTTATTATTCCAGAGGAGAAGACATTGCCTCTTTGATAGCTTCAAAGACCACCTGCAGACCTTTTAGCAGAATGTCATCAGGGATTGTTATTGCAGCCATAATCTTTACAACAGTGTCTTCTCTACCGCAGAGCTCGAGGATGACACCATGATCGAAACAAATTTTTCGGATGTTGAAAGCAAGTTTTGGAGAGTATGCACCGAAGTCAACACCCCACATCACACCAGCACCGCGAGCCGAGATGTTATCAGCAAGCTTTGGCAAGTTCTCGTCAAAGAATGAGCGAATGATATCTTCCTTGTGCTTTGCCACCTTTTCGAGGTTGTCGCGGACATATATATCGAGTGCTGCTTTTCCCGCAACAAAGGCAAGGTTAAATCCGCGGAATGTTCCATTGTGTTCCCCAGGAGATAGAACATCATACTCTGGTTTCAACAGAGTGATTGCAAGCGGCATACCAATTCCACCGATAGACTTTGCCATCAGAACGATATCTGGGACTATTCCTGCACGTTCAAATGAGAAGAACGGCCCAGTTCTTCCACACCCTGCCTGGATTTCGTCGCAAATGAGTAGAACTCCATACTTATTGCAGAGAGCACGTGCCTGTCTTAGCCATTCAGCCGGGAGAATATTAATTCCTCCTTCTCCTTGAACAGTCTCAACAAGCAAAGCAGCTGGCTTTTCTACACCACTATGATCATTTGAGAGAAGCATCTCCATGTAGCCAATAGTGTCGAAGTTTGGATTGTCTAACGGGTGTGGAATACGAGTGACATTTCCAAGAACAACCCCAGATGCCTTGCGAGCGAGTTCTTCGGATGTTGCTTCAAGTGCACCGATAGACATTCCATGAAAACCACCCATCAAAGCGAAAACATTGGATCGTCCAGTTGCCTTACGAGCAACTTTCAAACCTGCTTCTACTGCCAGAGTTCCTGCTGGTCCTGGGAACATGACCTTGTAGTTCAGCCCTCTCGGTTGGAGAATCTTTTCCTCGAGTGTCTGAATGAACTCCGCCTTGGCCCTTGAATAAAGATCCAAACCATGAATCATACCATCTTCTTCAATGTAGCGGATGACTTCTTTTTTCACTTCCTCGTTGTTATGTCCAAAGTTCAGTGCACCTGCCCCGCAAAGGAAATCAATGTATTCCCTATTGTCCTGATCGTAGAGCAGTGAACCATTCGCTCTCGTAAAAATGACAGGGTATTTTCTGCAATAGGACCGTACGTTGCTCTCGTATTTCTCGAAGATACTTGTTTCAACCTTATTTATGTTTTTCTCAGTACCCATAAACCACACCCCTTTTTGTCGGATAGTATGAATGTATAGGAAATCTACTTCACCCGTTTCGAAACGGAAATTGAGATATCATATCATAGTTGACCCCCCACAACTTAAATATGTCCTTTTGAAAAAACAAAATCTAGCCAGAATAATAGGAATCTGATTGATATTTTGAGAGTTCAAAAAAGCACGAGGAGTGTTGAATTCCTCATCTATGTCACAAATGGGGGTTGATGAAACCAAAGACTCAATACAAATCCCACTTTACCGCGCAAAAGCAAACAATAATAACTCACAATTTGCCAACGATAATTTCTCCTTCAGCATTTACTCCGATGACTTTTTCACCTGCAACTCTGAGATTATTCACATATTCGATGACTTCTTCTGTGAGGCGTTCCCCCGGACATACAAATGGAATCCCTGGAGGATACGGAATAATCGATGATGCGCACACGCGTCCAGCACCTTCCAAAAGTGGAATTCGTTCTTTCTCAATAGGAATTCCACATAGTTCAAGACGGGCGTCAAGGACGGCGGGAGCCTTCTTCACCACGGATGCTCGGGGATGGGTTGCAGCAATTTCGCGAAGGGCAGAAAGGGTGCGATCCATATCCAATTTAGTGTTTCCTATTCCTGTCATGCACATTAGAATGTTTCCAGTTGTTAATTCTGCATAGATTCCTTTCTCTAAAAGCAACTGTTCCAGCTCTGCCCCGGTAAGACCGCGTGAACTCATATCAAGATTTATTTTCGTAAAGTCAAGGTTTTTCGGTCGGATAACAGACAATCCATCAATCTTTGCAGCTTCATTATAGAAGTATTCCAAAGCATCATACCATTCTCCCATTGCCTCGGACAAATGATTCTTCAGAATATCCGCATTGATATCCAATGAAGCCATCAGAAGATATGATGGCGACGTTGACATAACCATCTGTAACTTGTCTTCCAGCACGTAATGATCAACGCGTTCCGTATTGTACGTCAGGAGTGCACTTTGTGTAAACGAGGCAAGCGTCTTGTGAATAGAGTTAACAACTATGTCAGCACCCTGCTCTTCTGCAGATTGAGGCATAGAGGGGTAACCTGCAGAATTGAAAAATTTGAGATGAGCTCCGTGAGCTTGGTCCACAATCAGGATTTTACCTTTCGCATGCACAATTCCAGCAATCGCTTTAATATCGGAACATATACCGTAGTAGTTTGGAGATGGTAATATCACGGCGGAAGCATCTGGATTCTCATCTAAACAGCGTTGAATCTCTGTAACAGATATTTCTCCAGAAATCCCATACTCATCTATCATTTCCGGATAGGCATATATCGGCGTAATACCCGCAAGCACAAGAGCATTGTAGATTGCCTTGTGACAGTTTCTTGCCATAATAATCTTTCCGCCTTTCGGAACCGATGCAAGGATTGCCGCAATCAATCCACCAGACGTACCGTTAATCAGCAGATACGCCCGCTTGACGCCATAGAGTTTCGCATACTCCTGTTGAGCGCGGAGGAGAATACCTTCCGTCTGAAAAAGATTGTCTGCACCAATAATTTCAGTGATGTCGCAGTCCATTATTTTCTCTAAGAACTCGGTGTATCCATATTTCCGGTATATTTCTGAACCTTTGTGCCCCGGCATATGAAAGGAAACCGTTTTCTTATCCGCATGGTCAATCAGAAACGAAAGAATAGGTAATTCCGACATAGATACTAAATAATAGTACGCCTCGTGAGATATATTATTGGGCAAGTTTCACTGAGTTAACTCAAAATTTATTATATTTTATGCCCAATAGGTAAGTACTTTTAAACTATGCGTCAGATTGCTCTCTATGGAAAAGGAGGTATCGGAAAATCCACCACCTCGGCAAACCTTTCAGCGGCATTCGCGGAGTCCGGTTTCAACATCATGCAGATAGGTTGCGACCCCAAGCATGACAGTACAAGGATGCTGATGCACGGCAAATGGATTCCAACTGTATTAGAACAGATGTATAATCGAAAAAACATCACGAAAGAAGAAATTGTCTTTGAAGGATTCAAGGGTATACAGTGCGTCGAGGCTGGAGGGCCAGAACCAGGTATCGGATGTGCTGGACGCGGAATCATCGCAACCTTCCAACAACTGGAAAAACTCGAGGCAATGACTGGGGATATCATAGTCTATGATGTTTTAGGCGACGTTGTCTGTGGTGGATTTGCCATGCCAATGCGAGATGGATATGCACAAGAAATTTACCTTGTGACCAGTGGAGAACTGATGAGTCTCTACGCCGCAAATAATATTGCAAAAGCAATCGCTCGCATATCAGAACGGACAACAGCCAAGTGCAGACTGGGTGGAGTCATCTGCAATGCGAAGAATATGGATAATGAAGCGGAACTCGTGAAAGAGTTCTCTGAAAGAATCGGATCGAAGATGATTTGCTACATACCGCGGAGTAAAGATGTGCAGGCAGCGGAAGTCAACCGAATGACGGTCATCGAACATGCACCTGCTTCAGAACAAGCAGACATCTATCGCATATGCGCAAAGACCATACTTGAAAATACCGATATGATAATTCCAACCCCACTAACCCCCGAAGAACTCGAAGACCTTGCACGAAAATATCTCTGAATCACGGCTCGGTGGCTGTACACTTGGTGGAGCAATTGCAGTCACCGCATACATAAAAAATGCGATAACAGTAGTTCATGCTCCGAAAGGATGTGTCCACCAAACGTTTTCCATGTACCATGCAATGCTTGCAAATGAAAGCATTCCTTCAATTCCAACGTTTGTAACATCTAACCTGACCGACCGCGAAGTCATATTTGGCGGAGAAACAGCACTGAGTGATGCACTTGACAAAGCAACGGAAAAGAATCCAGAACTGATTCTTGTCATCTCCTCATGCATTCCCGAAACCATCGGAGACGACTGCTTCGCAGTCTGCAACTCCCACAAAAATGCGGACAAAATCATCTACATTCCGACCTCCGGTTTCCTCGGAGGGAAAGCAGAGGATGGCGAAAACACCGCCCTCATCAGCATTGCAAAATCAATCAAAAAACAGAACATAAAACCGATGACTGTTGCAATCATTGGAGAAAAAAATCTAGAAAGTGAAATTGAAGAGAACTTCAAAGAAATCTCTCGGTTATTAAAACTCCTCGGTATCACCATCATCATCCGCTACTGCCATGCCATCACTAAAGACGAGATGCGGGCTCTAGGTGAAGCAGCATTTTTCATATCTCGTGATGAACGAGTTGAACGAGCAGGAACAGAAATCGCCAAACAGTTTGGACGACCGTTGGTCCAGGGATACCCATCCGGCCTCTCCAGCGAAATTCAATTTCTGAAAGATTGCGGAAGAGCATGTAATCTTTCAACAGAATCAATTAGAATAGCAGTTGAAACAGAACTGAACCTACAAAACGAGATGCTCAATGAATTCAAAGAACTAAGAGGACTTGCCATCCACATCTCCGACGAACCATTCGAAGGAACCTACGCGGTTGCAAAAGAAGTGATGGAACGTTTAAACATCAGAGAGGAGATTGGTGGTCGCGAAGTCAAACTCCCATTTTATCTCCCGGTGGGTATCGCGGGTATCAGAAAGATGCTCTATCTCTGGCGTCGAGAAAAACGAAATAATGGAGCATCAAGGCGTGATGCATTCCTGAAAATACCGATGAAATACCATGAGGAGAATACATGAGCAACTGCCTTGAGAACCCTGTAATGCCTTGTGCTATGGCGGGTGCATGTGCAATACTTTCCGGATTTAGCGGACTTTCCATCATCATCCACGGATCATCCGGTTGTTACTATTATCCAAGATCCATTTTGAAGAAACCTATGTTTTCTACACTTCTTCTGGAATCTGAAGTCATATTTGGCACAGTAAACCGTCTTCATGACACAATCATTGAACTTGAAAGAGGGGGAAAACCCGTTGCTGTCATTAACACCTGTATCCCCGCTATTACTGGTGAAGACCTTTCCAAAGCATTCAACGACACTAACGCAATCTTTGTCGATGCACCGGGATTCATCGGTAATGCAGAGAAAGGAGTGGAAGCTGCATACCAAGCGCTTAACATCAAAACAACCGAGCGTGAAGGAGTTAACATCGATGGAATCTGTGGACTTGACCTCTTCGCTCGCGGAAATCTGCTGGAGACAAAACGCATCTTACAAGAGGCAAATATACCGATTGCACTATCACTCGCTTCAGATACTTACGAAAACCTTCAGAGAGGGGCTGCACGGGTAACAGTTACCGCCAACCCATCATGGAGCTCAGGCATCGGAGAAAACCTAGGATCCTTCCTATTCTCCGATTTAAAAGACACTATCAGTAAACTTGAATCGAAATTCGCAAAAAACAACTTCGATACAATATTTGAAGAAATCGATACTGTTGATAGCCAACTCTTCTACTATGCCGACAAGTTTCTCCGCAAGTATCAGCCACCGACAACCGTAATCATTTCTCAAAAAAGTTATTGCAACTTTGCCTCCTGGATGCTCACTCGCTACTTCGGTGCAGATATCGCAGCAGTCATCCCACGAGAAAATGATTGTGACAGCACAAAAATCAATGAAATCATCAGAGACTCGGAACCAGACCTGCTTCTTGCGTCCTCTTTTGAAGCGTCCCAATTTGACGTTGCTTTCTATGGCATTACCCATCCAGATAGAAGCCGCGTCACCATTGCCTCACGACCCATAACTGGAATTGAAGGTGCCTTGAACTTCATGGAAAATATCCAGAATGTCTTAATCGACTTTTGGAAAAGAAAGGAGTGATTTCTTCAAAAATCAGAACAATTAATATTGGGTTTGAGATAGAAATTAATCAGATAAAGAAACTAGATTTAGGAAAAATAGATGATTATTATCTGAAATATGGATTATTTTATTTTGATAGTTGTGAGTTTTACCGACTCAACACCTTTTAGAGACATGAGACGCTCGGCGAGTGTGCGAAGATGCTGACCATCGCCGCGGACGAGAATGACTTCCATACAACGTTCATCAGTTAGATGTGAATGAATAGATGACTGAATGATTTCACGGTTTTCATGTTGAATTTCCGTGACTGCTTCCATGAGACCGTGGTGATCATGGTCATACACCAGAGTTATTACTCCCTGTCGATCTCCTTCAACATCATTCATCCATTCGTAATACGTAATGTACGATCGAATAGCATCGCGAATACCTTCCGAACGAGATGAATAACCGCGTTTATCGATGATAGAATCAAATTTAACTAACAGGGATTCTGGAAGTGAGATGCCGATTCGAGATAACTCAGAGTCTCCAACCATGAGGAATTATTCGCCGAGAAACTATATTATAGTTGCTACAAAGTATGAAAAATAATCTGAATAATAATTTGAAAGGTGAACGATGAAGGGATATAACCACTAAATAAAGATTCTCAAAAACGGAGACCACCTGTTCGGCTGCGGCAGGCATCCGAGCAGGAGGCTGACCTCCGAAGGGGATTCGGGGGGCTACAGCGTTAAAGTCTCTATATATTCATGAATTTTCAGAGATATTAACTGTTTCCGTCAAATAGAGAGAAATTAGAAGTGGTAGTCTTTTGCTGGGAGCAGTTCCAGCGAAGATTTTTTGATCTTTTCAATTGCCGAATCGATGTCGGCGACTTTGACGATAAGGGCACCGTATTCGCCAGAACGGAATGCGTAAGCATACTCGATGTTGACACCGAGTTCCCCAAGCGGATGAACAACTTCATAAAGACCCCCTGCTACATCACGCATCTTGATGGCTATAACATCAGTGTATTTTAATGCGTAGTTTTCCGTTGCAAATGCATTGAAGGCAACATCTGGTTTATCTACAATGGCGCGGACAACTCCAAAGTTGTTTGCTTCGGCGATGCTGAATGCCTGAATAGAGACACCGGAGTCCTGGAAGACCTTGGCGATAGCAGCAAGTTTTCCTGCCTTATTCTCCGAGAAGATTGATAGTTGTTTGATGATGTATTCTTCATTCATGTTATAATACTCTCATGTCATGTACACGTTTTGCTTTCCCCTCAAAACGCGGAAGGGTATTCGGCGGACATAATTCGATTTTTGCAGAGACATTCAAGGCATCACGAACTGTACGTTCGGCAATGGTCTGCATCTGCATAAGACTGTTGATGCTATCAGCCATCGCCTCCGGTTTTAGTTCAACCTTAATGAGCATCTCATCAAGCGGACCCTTTCGAGAAACCTCTATCATAAAGTGACTCGTTAGGAACGGATTTTTCAGAAGAGCATGCTCAACTGCTGACGGGAAGACATTGATGCCACGGATAATCAGCATATCATCAACTCTTCCCGTAAGACGATCAATTCTCGGTGCGGTTCTTCCACAAGGGCAATCTCCCCTAAGGATAGAGGTAATGTCACCAATACGGTAGCGGACCATCGGAATTGCCTCCTTTGTCAGCATTGTGACTGTCAATTCCCCCTTCTCCCCTGGCTCAAGTTGTTCACCAGTATCCGGATTGATAATTTCCGTGTAAGCGATGTCAGCAGGTATGTGAATTCCATTCAATGCTTCACAATCAGTAAACATCGGACCAGACAACTCAGATGTACCGAAGATATTATGGGCAACTACACCAGAATTGTCGTAAATATACTGACGCATTTCATTCGTCCATGGCTCTGCTCCTAGGATAGCGGTCCGAAGATTCGTGTCCTTTCTTATGTCAACACCCATCTTCTTTGCAACACCTATAATATGGATAAAGTAGGATGGGGTGCAGGCAAATGCGGTTGTCTTCAAATCCTGAATCAGTTCAATCTGACGTTCAGTATTGCCAGTGGATGCCGGAATCACGGTCGCACCAAGAGCCTCTCCGCCGTAGTGAAGACCAAGACCACCACTGAACAGACCATAACCGTATCCGACCTGTAACACATCTTTGGATGTGAGACCGCATGCCACAAGCGAACGGGCAATTGTCTTTGCCCACATATCGATATCGTTTTTTGTATAGGCAACAACAGTCGGTTTACCGGTGGTACCAGAAGAGACATGATACCGGACAACATCATCTTCAGGAACACATACCAGCTTGTTCGGATAGTTTTCGCGGAGATCACTCTTTTTCATGAACGGAAGTTTCGTAATGTCTGAAATAGATTTAATGTCGTCAGGTGAAACACCTGCTTCTTTCATTCTTCCATTATAAAACGGAGAATCTCGGAACAAACGGGCAATAAGCGTCTTCAATTCCCGATACTGGAGCTTTTCTGTCTCCTCTTTTCCAAGAGTTTCTAGCTTTTCATTGAAAAATGTCATTATTTCCTCATATGGATCTGCGATCAATCACCCGTTTTGCCTTGCCTTCGAATCGTGGAAGGGACCCAGGTTCGACGAGATTGATTTTGGCACGGACCGTGATGGTGTCTTGAAGAGCCTTCATTATTTTTGTCTGCAGACGGGAAAAGTCTGCAAGTTCTCCGGAGAATGAGGATTTGTTCATCTCAACATCAATCATTATTTCATCAAGATGGCTAGTCCCACGATCGATGTAGACCATGAATTGATCCCCAACTTCTGGAATACTCTTTAATACATGCTCTATCTGACTCGGAAACACGTTGATGCCTCGGATGGTAAGCATATCATCGCTTCTTCCAAAGAAGCGGGCAAGTTTCTGACCTCGACCACATGGACAATCATCTTCCATCAGCATGGTTATGTCACGGGTTCTATAACGGAGAAGTGGCATTGCTTCTTTCACCAGTGGCGTTACTACCAGTTCGCCCTTGTTTCCAGGTTCAAGAGATTCCCCGGTTTCTGGATCGATAATTTCAACCAAATATGAGTCGTGCCAGATATGGAGACCATTCTGTTCCTCGCATTCGAACGCAACCCCCGGACCAAAGAGTTCGCTCATTCCATAACTGTCATATGTCTTGATTCCAAGTCTGGACTCGAGATCCCGACGAGTGTTTTCCGACCAAGCTTCCGCACCGAAAAGACCAACTTTTAAAGAGCTTAAGTCTGCGTTCATCTCTTCGGCAACTTCGGTAAGATGCATTGCATAGCTCGGTGTACAGTGTAGGGCAGTAACACCGAAATCCTGAATCATCTCAATCTGACGTTTAGTGTTTCCAGTTCCAGATGGAATAACTGCCGCACCAATTTTTTCCGCACCCATGTGAATCCCAAGACCCCCAGTGAACAGGGCATAGTTTGCAGCATTCTGAAATATATCACCCGCCTTCAACCCAGCCATTGTGAAATTTCTTGCAAGAAGTTCTGACCAAGCTTCTAAATCATTTTTAGTATAAGCGACAACAGTCGGTTTACCTGTGGTTCCTGACGTGGTGTGGATACGGTTGACCTGATTCATCGGGACTGCAAGAAATCCAAACGGGTATCCATCACGAAGATCAGATTTGTTGGTAAACGGAATTTTTCTTATGTCATCCAAAGTTTTGATATCATCAACGGTGATGCCGGCATCACGGAACATCTTTTTATAAAATGGGATATTCTGCGTCTGTTTTACAGTCCAGCGAAGCCGTTTAAGTTGAAGCTCCTTCAGATCCTTGCCCTTCAGAGTTTCCATTTTTTCATTCCAGAACATATTACTTGGTCCTATTGGTTGGTAACAGTATGACACGAGGTACCATGTCACACTTTGACATCCTATATGTAGGGCGTGGTTGAAGATAAATATTCCTTAGAGAACTAATTTGGCAGACTATTGGGGATATTATTCCAAAAGAGCAAAAGTATTTCAATTCAATGCATACGAGTGTACAAAAATGAAACACTATCACAATATTCATACCATCCTATCAACAAATTCATTCCTAACAATAAGAGAGCGCAATTAGTATGACACAAACCATCTTCGATTTGCTAAGGCTTCTCGACGAAGCAGGTATGAACAACTTCGTTTCAGGAGAAACCATCAGCGAAAAACTCGGTATTACCCGAACCACCGTCTGGAAATATGTGAATATCCTGCGTGACTCTGGATATGTAATTGAAGCATCGCGCACAAGGGGATATGCCCTGAAGAAACGAACTTGGCTTCTTCTCCCCTACGAAGTAAAGCGCCACCTTACAACAAAAATTATCGGGCAGGAAATGCACCACTTTGATGAAGTACAGTCCACGAACGCTCTCGCCCGTCAAATGATGGCCGAAGTCGGCTGTGAAGTCCAACCTGGGACTGTCCTCGTTGCAGAGAAGCAAAGTGGTGGAGCTGGAAGACTAAACCGCGTCTGGATGAGCCCGGAAGGTGGGGTCTGGGCAACAATTGTTCTGAAACCAAAGATGGATGTAGAAAATACTTTCGTTCTAATGGCAGCCGCATCAATTGCTCTCGCAAAAACTATCAAACATGAATATGCTCTTTCAGCTTTAATCGGTTGGCCGAACGACGTCTTTATTGGTGACAAGAAGGTTGCGGGTACTACGCTTGAACTCTCCGCAGATAAGGGAATTATTCGCTACTGTCTACTTGGAATCGGTGTCGATGCAAACCTTGATGTGGCAAAAGTATTTCCATCTATGAGGGTCGAAGTCACATCGCTCTCCGATGAATTGGGTCATGATATCGAACGCGAAATATTTTTCGCACGTTTTCTTAAAGAATTTGAACGCAGGTACCAAATGATCTTAAAAGACGAAACAGAGGCTATCCTCCGAGAATGGAGAAGCCTTTCTAACACGTTACATCGAAGAGTTAGAATCAGAACTGTTCACGAAGGATTCGACGGAGAAGCTCTGGATATCGATGAAAAAGGAGCACTACTGGTCCATCGTAACGATGGAGATGTGGAGCGCATCATAGCCGGCGACTGTACCGTTCTAAACTAAAAATGGTCATCGTATTCAAATTCGTTGAAACGAACGAAGAAATCCAGAAAACGGAAACACTGGCACAGAAAACCTGGACGAAACACTATACCCCTATAATTGGGATAAATCAGGTTAACTACATGCTCAAAACGTTCCAGTCGAAAAAGGCAATTATGCAACAGATAACCAAAGAAGGATATCAATACTACCTCATCGAGTTAGATGGTGAATCGATTGGCTACTTCAGCATCAAAGAAGAGGAAACCTACCTATTCCTCAGCAAATTCTACATCTTGCAGGAATTCAGGAAACGAAAACTTGCATCTCAAGCACTTGCATTCATAAAAACCCGTACCAATAATAAAAGTATCCGTCTTACAGTCAACAAAAATAACACTACCTCAATTGCTATCTATCAGCACTGGGGATTCAAGGTAATCGATGCTGTCGTTACCAATATAGGATACAACTTTGTGATGGATGACTACATCATGGAACTCTCCCTTTGAATGAATATTTATTATCACACACATCAATATAGATATAAGATTTCAGAAAGCAACTGAAATTCAATTTATCACCACCATGTCACCCCCAAAATTCAAAAAATACAGTTCGTCTTCTTCTCATTTCAGCGAGCATACTGACCGTATTGAAGTCCTTGACCGCAAACTCGCTGAACTTGGCATTCGAATAAAAGATGAGGATAACAAGAAAGTCACAGGAGAGGTATTCGACGAGGTAACGCTTCTTTCCCTCTACAAATTAGTCAACAAAAAAACTATCTTGTCACTCGGGGGATCAATCTCCACGGGTAAAGAGGCAAATGTATTCATCGCCAATCGCGAAAACGGAATGGCTGCAGTCAAAATCTACCGGATTCGAACAGGGAACTTCACCACGATGAGTGACTACATTATCGGTGACCCGCGGTTTTCGAGCATTCGAAGAACCCACAAAGATTTGATTTTTGCTTGGACAAAAAAAGAATATAGCAATCTCTCAAGGGCGCAGGAAGCAGGAATACCATCACCTAAACCCTATGCCTTCGACAGAAATATTCTCATTATGGAATTTCTCGGAGAAAATGGAATCCCATACCCCCAGATGAGACAGATTCTCCCAGGAACACCAGAGGAAACCTATGAAGAAGCACTCGGCCTAATCAAAGATTTGTACAGGAAGGCTAAACTTGTTCATGGAGATCTTTCTGAATACAATATCCTGACAGGACCAGACGGTCTGATTCTTATCGACATGGCCCAATCAGTTACTCCAGAACATCCAAAAGCCTACAATTTCCTATTCCGCGACATTCAGAACATGAACAGATTCTTTGGACGGAAATGCAACGTATACGATCCCAATGAAATATTCCACAACATTGTTGGAAAAGAATTTTTCGAGATATAATCATGACACAAGAAGTAAAAATACCAAATGATAGAATTGGAGCGATTATCGGTAAAGGAGGATCAACCAGAAGATCCCTTGAAAAGCAACTCCAAGTAACACTTGATGTTGACAGCCAAAGTGGACTTGTTGAAATGACAAACAACGAAGATGTAATCCACGAGATTCGTTCGATGGAGGTAATCAAGGCAATCGGGAGAGGATTCTCACCGGAACGTGCCCTCAAACTCCTCGATGACGACGAAATGATTCTTGACATCATAGATGTAGGTGACATCGCCGACACCCCTGAAAAACTCGCACGCATCCGCGGAAGAATCATCGGGCGCGAAGGGAAAGCTCGAGAACAAATAGAGAATATGACTGGAACCCTCATTTCGGTATATGGAAAGACTGTTGCTATTATCGGCATGCCAGATCAAATGGCTGATGCCCACACAGCAATTTCCATGCTTATCAATGGTTCCGAACACAATACTGTATTCAACTTCCTCGATCGTAAGCGTAAAGAAGCAAAGATGGATATGATGACTTACTACTACTGAAAAACATCACATCATAACCATTATATATCATTTAAAATCTCCACAGTTCCACTAGAAACAAAGGGGTCAATGTAGATTAGGCGTATTTCATGAAAATAGACTCATTACCAATCCCGAAAGGCTTGCGCGACGCGTATCTGAGACTTGGAATTCAAGAACTTTACCCACCACAAGAGGAGTGCATAAAAGCTGGGTTATTCGAAAAGAAGAATATTCTTGCCGCGATTCCAACAGCTTCTGGTAAAACGCTTATTGCAGAAATGGCTATGCAGAAAGAGATTGAAACTGGGGGAAAATGCCTCTACATTGTACCCCTCAAAGCCCTTGCCTCAGAGAAATATGATGAATTTTCTGGAAAAGGCGCAACAGTTGGCATTGCAACTGGAGATCCCGACCAACAAGATGAATATCTCGGACAATACGACATTGTCGTCGCAACCTCAGAAAAAACAGACTCCCTCCTTAGAAATCGTGCAGAATGGATTAAACACGTAACCCTCTTAGTTGTGGATGAGATTCATCTAATCGGTGATGAAACACGTGGGGCTACACTCGAGATGGTAATAGCAGAGTTTCGGTTTCTGAATCCAAACATTCAGATAATTGGGCTCTCAGCTACCATGGGAAATCCAGAAGAGCTTGCCAAATGGCTTGATGCAGCTCTAATTACATCCGAATGGAGACCAGTCGACCTACGAGAAGGAGTTTACTATCAAGGTAAAATTAGGTTCCACGAGAGTATTAGGAATGTTTTAACACCGAGAAAAGACGATGACCTGAACCTACTCCTAGATACTGCAGATGAAGGAGGGCAATGTCTCGTATTTCTCTCATCTAGGAGATCTGCCGAATCATATGCAAAACGGGCAGCAAACGTCCTCAAGAAATCCTCACCGGCACTTGAAGAATATGCAAAACAAATTGAACGTGCCGATTCCACTTCCTCTGGAAAAACATTGGCTGAGACAGTGCGAAAAGGTGCTGCTTTTCACCATGCGGGACTTCCAAGAGGGGCACGCGCCGTTGTTGAGGAGGGGTTTAGAAAAGGAGACATCACCGTCATCTCCTCGACGCCAACACTCGCAGCAGGTCTGAACCTCCCAGCTCGAAGAGTCATCATTAGAGACTACCTCAGATATGATTCGAAAATAGGGATGACTAATATACCGGTGATGGAATATCGGCAAATGGCTGGACGTGCTGGACGCCCGCGACTCGACCCATATGGGGAAGCTGTACTGATTGCTAAAACAGAAGATAAAATTGATGAACTCTTTGAAGAATTCATCGATGCTCCTGCAGAAGACATTAAATCACAGTGCCAGCGTGAATCTGAACTCAGAAGTCATCTACTTGCACTTATTACATCGGAATTCGCCAACTCCCACCAAGACGTTACCAAGTTCATGGAACGTTCATTCTATTCAAGCCAAAGAGTCATTCATGGGAGACTCACGAGGAATATAGACTACGCCCTGCAATTCTTGAGGGATGCCGGGATGATTGACTGGATTGGAGATGCAATCACTCACACCAAATTTGGGTTGCTTGCATCACGTCTATACCTGTGTCCTGAATCGGCCCTTACTATCCGAGAAACACTTACCAACCACCAGAAAGATGTATTCTCTCCATTCGGCATTCTTCATATGCTTTGCATGACAGAAGACATGAAACGATTCTACTTAAAAACCTCAGATGAAAAAATGGTCGATAAAATCCTCACAGAACGAAATGAGGAGATTTGGTGCGAAGACTGTACAGAAGAATTCTTCGGTGCAGTAAAAACAGCCCTTATCGTTGAAGAGTGGATGGATGAAAGAACAGAAGAAACAATATCAGAACGATACGGCATTGGAAGTGGAGATATTCATAATACCATTGAGAATCTCAAATGGCTTCTGCACGCCGCAAAACGAATATCTCATGAATTCATCCCAACATTCGAAAATGATTTAAAGAAACTGGAAATTCGCGTAGCAAACGGCGTAAGAGAGGAATTGATTCCGCTTATCATGGTGAAAGGTATTGGACGCGTACGTGCGAGAAGACTCTTTTCCCATGGCATTAAAACACCAGATGATGTGCTTACAGCAGACAAAGCAACCCTTGTAAGTATTCTCGGAAATGCAACAACCGAGAATATTTTAAAAGAGGCAAAACAGAAAAGACCAAAGCTTAATCCAAATTGGAATGAAGATATCATTCAAGAGATTCCTGAAATAATTAAAGAGGAGAAAAAAGAACAACGAACACTCTTCGAATTTTGAGAGAAATACTATGAGAATATTAACCGGAAAATTAACAGTAAATAACGTAAAAGCAACGCTAAATACAATGAATGAGATTGCAGAAAGAACGAATTCAACCATAGTCCTTGCCGATGCAACAAAAATCGCGGGTAGAAAACATATCGAAGAAGCGATAAAGCATGCCAAACGCTCATTTAACGAAAATAAGGCAATCGCACGAACACTTGCGATGGAAATTCTTGTCTATATCTCCGGACAAAGACAATGTTCACTTGCTTCAAAACTCGGCTTACATGATGGAGAAAATATCATCTACGTAATCATAGATGGAAAAAACGAAGAGAAAGCAGAATTTGAAATCAAAAAATATATTGAAGAAACTGAAGAACCGAAAGCGGATATCACTAAACTGATGAAGCAGTACAATATCTCCACAGAAGAGATTAATATTGTTGGAAATGCAAGAATCGAAGATCTTGTCATAGAACGTGTAGTAATGATTGATACCTGGAAATAATCATATTAAGAATATTAGAACAAAACATAGATTCAGGGACAAAAGAAAAAGGGACAAAAGAAAATTTTCACGATAGCTTTCGCTTTAGTTTGTAATTAATCAGAAAAGTAAGGGGGGTGCAGCGTTGACTATTTCCCGAGAACTCGCGTATCTGAG